>CBDHEC010000041.1:0-24947 GCA_965261975.1 Alphaproteobacteria bacterium | reverse complement strand
CGTCTAAATGAGCACACGCCAGCATCCCATTCTGATCGCCGCCGGCGGCACCGGCGGCCACATGTTCCCGGCGGTCTCGCTCGCCAGCGCGCTTGCCGCACGCGGGCATTCAATTCTTTTCGTTACTGACCCGCGCGGCGGCCTTGTGACATCCGATGTTCTCGGGCTGCCCAAAACCGTGATGCGTCACACAATTTCGGCCCGCAGCCTGGGCGGCGGCCCGAAGGGCATGGCGGCCGGCGTCAAGGCGCTCGTGAAGGGGTTCTTCGAATCCCGACGCCTCATCCGTGAGTACAAGCCCTCGATCGCCGTCGGGTTCGGCGGCTATCCCAGCGTGCCACCTATTCTCGCCGCCGGCCTGGCCGGGCTGCCAACCGTGATCCACGAACAGAACGCCGTGCTTGGCCGCGCCAACAGGCGGCTGGCCCGCGGCGCCAAGGCCTTTGCGTTGAGCTTCGCCCAGACACAGCGTCTCAAATCCGCAGGCCATGCCCGGGCCACGGTCGTTGGCAACCCGGTCCGCCCGGAAATCGCGGCCCTTGCCGCCCGTCCCTACACCCCGCCGAGCGGCGTGATCGATCTCCTGATCGTGGGCGGCAGCCAGGGCGCGCAGGTCTTCTCGAAGATTGCACCCGCAGCCTTCAAATCCTTGACCCCGCCTCAGCGAGCCCGGTTCCGTCTCGCGCAGCAGTGCCGGGCCGAAGATATCGACGAGGTCCGGGCCACCTATGCGGCTTTGAACATGCCGGTGGAGCTGGAAACCTTCTTCGACGACATGCCCTCGCGCCTGGCCGCGGCCCATCTTGTCGTGGGTCGCGCCGGCGCATCCACCGTGTCCGAACTCACGACCGCCGGGCGACCGGCGCTTTATGTGCCCTACCCCCACGCCATTGATGGCCACCAGATGGCCAACGCACGTGCAGTCGAAGCGGCGGGGGCCGGTTGGGTCATGGCGCAGAACGAATTCACCCCGGCCGCAATGGCGGGATGGCTGGAGGCCGCTCTGGAATCAGCCGACGCACTGGCACGGGTCGCCGCGGCCGCACGCGCGCTCGGTCACCCGGACGCCGCCGACCGGCTGGCAGACCTGGTGGAACATCTCATCCCGGCCAACGGCAACGGCATGGATGGCAGCCCGACTGACATTCGGGAGGCGGCCGAATGAGGGTTCTCCCCATTGATATCGGGCTCATTCACTTCGTCGGCATCGGCGGCATCGGCATGAGTGGCATCGCCGAGACGCTGCATGCGCTGGGTTATCAGGTGCAGGGCAGCGATCTGTCCGAGAACGCGAATGTATTGCGCCTGCGCGATCTCGGCATTCATGTCGATATCGGACAGCGCGCGGAGAACATCGAGCGCGCGTCGGTTCTCGTCGTCTCCACCGCCGTCAAAAACGACAATCCGGAAGTCGTCGCCGCCCGGGCGCGCCTCGTCCCGGTCGTGCGCCGCGCCGAGATGCTGGCCGAGCTGATGCGCCTCAAATGGTCCATCGCCGTCGGCGGCACGCACGGCAAGACAACAACGACATCGCTCATCGCGGCCATGCTCGATTCCGCGGACCGCGATCCGACAGTCATCAACGGCGGCATCATCAACGCCTACGGCACCAACGCGCGATTGGGCGAGGGCGAGTGGATGGTTGTCGAAGCCGACGAGTCCGACGGTACATTCGTCAAACTCCCGGCCGCCATCGCGGTGGTCACGAACATCGACCCCGAGCATCTCGATTTCTACGGCACCTTCGATGCGGTGCGCGAGGCCTTCGCGACATTCGTCTCGAATATCCCCTTCTACGGTTTCGCGGCGATGTGCATCGACCATCCCGAGGTTCAGGCCCTGATCCCGCAACTGAAGGACCGGCGGATCGTGACCTACGGGTTCTCGCGCCAGGCGGATGTGCGCGGGATCAATCTCGAAACAGATTCAAACGGCATGCGCTTCGACGTGAACGTGGCCCAGCGAAACAACAGCGCGGCACGCACGATCGAAGGCATTCACCTGCCCATGTTCGGCGCCCACAACGCCCAGAACGCTCTCGCGGCCGTCACCATCGCCCTGGAGATGGATATCCCCGATGCGGTCATTCAAACCGCATTTGCGCGCTTCGAAGGCGTGAAGCGCCGCTTTACCAAGACCGGCGAGGCCGGCGGCATCTCGGTGATCGACGACTATGGTCATCATCCGGTGGAAATCTCCGCCGTTCTGGATGCCGCGCGCAACGCCACGCCGGGCCAGGTCATGGCGATCTTCCAGCCGCATCGTTACTCGCGGGTCGAGAGCCTGTTTGACGAATTCTGCACCTGCTTCAACGACGCGGACATTGTCTTCGTGTCGGACATATACCCGGCCGGCGAGGCCCCGATCGCGGGAGTGGACCGTGATGCACTGGTGGACGGGCTTCGCGCCCGCGGTCATCGCGACGTGCGTCCACTCCCCGATCCGGATCGCCTTGCCGAACTGGTCGCGTCCAGCGGCACCGCGGGAGACATGGTCGTGTTCCTCGGTGCCGGTACGGTCACCAATTGGGCCCAGGCGCTTCCCGACGAGTTGAACCAGCTGATGTCGCGTGACACGGGGACGGAGGGATGACCATGGCGGCCATTTCACGCACCCCCTCACTGCTCGACAGGCTTCCCGCCGTGCGCGGGCGATACGAGCCCGCCGGCGCCATTGCCCGCTATACGTGGTTCCGCGTCGGCGGCCCGGCCGAAATATTGTTCCGGCCGGCCGATGTCACGGACCTTGCCAATTTCCTGGCAGCCAAACCCGATGACGTCCCGGTGACGATCCTGGGCGCGGGCTCGAACCTGCTGATCCGCGACGGCGGTGTGCCGGGCGTGGTGATTCGCCTGGGACGCCCCTTCTCGACCATCCGTACCGATGGCGTGTCGGTTCAGGCCGGTGCGATGGCGCTGGACTACAACGTGGCCAAGGCCACGCGCGACGCCGGCATCGCGGGCTTCGAGTTCATGGCCGGCATCCCCGGCACGATCGGCGGCGGCCTGCGCATGAACGCGGGCGCCTATGGCCGCGAGTTCAAGGATGTGGTGCAAGAGGCCACGGTGCTCACGCCCGATGGCGATATCCGTGTGCTGACTCCCGAGGATTGGGGGCCGCGCTATCGTGGTTCCGCCATACCGTGCGACTGGATCTTCGTCGGCTGTGTCATGGACGGCGTGTGGGGCAACAAGGACGAGATCAGCCGGGCGATGGACCTGGTCCAGGAATCCCGCGAGGAAACTCAGCCGATCCGGACCCGCACCGGCGGCAGCACCTTCAAGAACCCGAACGGCCACAAAGCCTGGGAACTCATTGACCGCGCGGGATGCCGCGGGCTGAAGCTCGGCGGCGCCCAGGTGTCGGAAAAGCACTGCAATTTCCTGGTCAACACCGGCGGTGCGACGGCAGCCGACATAGAGGGCCTCGGCGAGGAAGTTCGCCGGCGGGTCCGCGAAACGACCGGTGTCGAACTGACCTGGGAACTGGAACGCATCGGCGAGACAGCGGGGGGCGAGCAATGAACGCACCCGCACAAAAACGCGTGGGCGTCCTGATGGGGGGCACGTCGGCCGAACGCCAAGTGTCTCTGGATTCCGGACGCCAATGCGCTGACGCCTTGCGCGAGGCCGGATATGACGCATACGAAATCGACGTCACCGCCGACATCGGCGCGTTGCTCGAGGCTCTCGATCCGCGCCCCGACGCGGTCTTCAACGCGCTGCACGGCAACTTCGGTGAGGACGGCAACATCCAGGGCCTGCTGAACCTCCTCGACCTGCCCTACACACATTCCGGCGTGCTGTCTTCGGCACTGGCCATGGACAAGACCGCTGCCCGCGCTGTCTTCGCGACCGAAGGCCTCGGGATCGCCAAGGGCAGGCTGGCCAGCCGCGAGGAGATCCTCGCGGGCGATGTGATGCCGCGACCCTACGTGATCAAACCCAACAGCGAAGGCTCCTCGGTGGGCGTTCAGATTATCGAGGATGGCGCGAACGGGCCCGACCCCGAAGCGCTTGAGACCGACGCAAACCTGGTTGAGGAATTCATCCCGGGCCGCGAATTGACGGTCGCCGTCATGGGTGCCGCGGGCGAAGACCCGCGTCCGTTGGCCGTGACCGAGCTGCGGCCGACCAAAGGCTTTTATGACTATGAAGCAAAATACACCGACGGCGTCACCGAGCACCTCGTGCCGGCCCCTGTCAGCGAAGGCGTGTATGACCAGGCGATGACCTGGGCGGCCAGGGCGCACAAGGCACTTTATTGCCGTGGCGTTACCCGTGCCGATTTCCGATATGACGACGACCGCGACGCGCTGGTGATCCTCGAGATCAATACCCAGCCGGGCATGACCCGCCTGTCGCTGGTGCCCGAACAGGCAACTTTTTGCGGCATCGCATTCCCTGAACTTGTGAGTTGGATGGTGGAGACCGCGCAATGCGATTGATCCCTAAGATCGGCGCTTCGAAGAACAAGAGCACGAGACGGCCTCCGGTTAGTCGCCGACGTCGCCGGATAATCAAAGCCGGCGTCTATGTCGGGGGCATCGCTGCCCTGACCGGCGTCGCCTGGCAATTGTCGGCCAGCGGTTGGGTCGACGCGCAGATGAACACGCTGCGTGCTTCGGTCCTCGATGTGACGGCCGACGCCGGCCTGCGGGTGGACGATGTCGTCCTCAGCGGTCGTCAGAACGCCGATTCGGCCGAAATACTTGCCGCTCTGGATATTGAGCGCGGATCTCCGATCCTCGCCATGGACATGGACGCCGCCCGCGCGCGCGTCGAATCCATGGGTTGGGTCCGCTCGGCGGAAATCGCGCGCCGACTACCGGATGTGGTGTTTGTCCGGATTATCGAGCGCCAGCCACTCGCCATCTGGCAACATGACGGGCGCGCCGCGCTGGTGGACCGCTTCGGCGAGACCATTCAACGCTCCGACCTGAACCAGTTTGCGCATCTGCCCCTGATCGTGGGCGACGGCGCACCTGAGCATGCCGCGCAGCTGATCGATCTGCTGCAAACCTATCCCGCCGTCGCCAAGGCCATCGAAGCCGCCGTGCGCGTCTCGGAGAGGCGCTGGAACCTTCGTCTCAACAACGGGATCGATGTGCGGCTGCCCGAAGCGAATATCTCCGCCGCACTGACCCGGCTTGACGACTTTCAGCGCGAGCATGCCCTGCTCGATCGCGACGTCGTCGCCGTCGATCTGCGGGTCCCCGATCGTTTGATTGTCCGTGTCGGTCGCGACAGCGCGCCCCGGCCGAAAGCCGAGGGAAAAGACACATGAGCATGGATTGGGGGACCGGCGGCTTGCCGAAGAAACTGATCAAACCTCGGACCGGCACATTCGCCGTCCTGGACATCGGCACCAGTAAAGTCTGCTGCCTGATCGCGCGGGCCGGACGCTACTCTGCGGAAAACAGCACGGCACCCAGCGCACAGCCGCGCGTCATCGGCGCCGGCCACCAGCTCAGCCGCGGTCTGAAAAACGGCACGATAATCGACATCGACGCCGCGGAGGACGCCATCCGCAAGGCCGTACACATGGCCGAACAGATGGCACAGGAAACCATCAGCTCGGTCACGGTCAATCTCAGCACCGGCTCACCGCGATCCGAAATACTCGGCGTCGATGTGGACATCGGCGGACAGCAGATCGACGAGATGGACTTGCACCGTGTCTTCCAGCAAACCCACACCATCCGCCAGGCCAACAACGGCGCGAACGGGAATGGCCAGGCCAAGGAACGCGAGCTGATCCATTCCATCCCCGTGGGTTACGCCATCGACGGCCAGAAGGGCATAGATGACCCCCGCGGCATGTTCGGACAGAAGTTGTCGGTAAACATGCATCTCGTCTCCGCGTCGACCAACGCGGTGCGGACGATCCGCGCGGCCGTTGAGCGTTGCCATCTGAGTGTCGAAGACTTCGTCCTCTCGCCCTATGCAGCCGGTCTCTCCACCCTCGTGGAAGACGAAGCCGACCTCGGGGTCACCGTTGTCGACATGGGCGGCGGGACCACCAGTCTGGCAATCTTCTATGACGGCCAGATGATGTTCGCGGACACGATCCCTGTCGGCGGCAATCATGTGACATCCGACGTCGCACGCGGCCTGTCCACCGCGCTCGCCAACGCCGAGCGCCTCAAAACATTCTACGGCAATGCGCTGGCCACGGAATCCGACGAGCATGACCTGCTCGATGTGCCCCAGGTGGGCGAAGAGGAGCATAACGCTGCGGTGCAACTGCCGCGCTCGCTGCTGAACGGCATTATCCAGCCGCGCATCGAAGAAACTTTCGAACTGGTGCGCGCGCGCCTCGACGACAGCGGCTTTGGGCCCCTAGCGGGCCGACGCGTCGTCCTGACGGGCGGGGCCAGCCAGCTGCAAGGCGTGCGCGATCTCGCAGCGCGCATTCTCGACAAGCAAGTTCGCATGGGTCGGCCCTTGCGTGTCCGCGGTCTCGCGGAAGCAATCGCCGGCCCCGCATTCGCCACCGGCGCGGGCCTTATCGCCCATGCGGTCGACAATTCGTCGTCGCTGACGATGCCGTCGCCGGTACGACAGGGGGAATCAAGCCGCTTCACCGGGCGGTTTGGTCAGTGGTTCCGTGAACATTTCTAGGATTCTCTCCCCCACTCCCCCGACCCAGGGTTTCGGCATGCGCCGGGACGGTGGGTCACCGTCCCGACCATGTCTGGTCGATCTTCCCATGAGCTCACTGCTGTAAAACTGGAGGCAAAAATGACGCTCAATCTCACTGCTCCCCCCCCTGACTCCCAACTCAAGCCACGGATCGTCGTTGTCGGCGTTGGTGGTGCCGGTTCGAACGCGGTCAACAACATGATCGCGTCCAACCTGGAAGGCGTCGAATTCGTCGTCGCCAACACCGACGCCCAATCCTTGGCGATGAACGCATCCGAGCGACGCATCCAGCTTGGCGCGAACATCACCAACGGTCTTGGCGCCGGCGCACGACCGGACATTGGTCGCGCCGCTGCAGAAGAGGCGCTCGACGAGATCATCGACCACCTGCAGGGCAGTCACATGGCCTTCATCGCCGCGGGTATGGGTGGTGGTACGGGTACCGGTGCGGCACCCGTCATCGCACGCGCCGCGCGCGAACAGGGCATCCTGACGGTCGGCGTTGTCACCAAGCCGTTCCAGTTCGAAGGCCGGCATCGGGCCACCCTGGCCGATGAGGGCATCGAAGAACTGCAACACTTCGTCGATACCCTGATCGTGATTCCGAACCAGAACCTGTTCCGGATCTGTAACGAGAACACCACCTTCGCCGATGCCTTCTGCATGGCCGATAACGTCCTTCACTCGGGCGTACGTGGTGTAACCGACCTCATGATCATGCCGGGCCTGATCAACCTCGACTTCGCCGACATTCGTACGGTGATGAGCGAGATGGGCAAGGCGATGATGGGTACGGGTGAAGCGTCGGGCGACAGCCGCGCGATCGAATCCGCCGAAGCCGCAATTGCCAACCCGCTTCTCGACGATGTGTCGATGCGCGGTGCACGCGGGGTTCTGATCAATATCACCGGCGGCCCCGACATGACCCTGTTCGAGGTCGATGAGGCGGCAAACCGCATCCGCGAGGAAGTGGACACGGATGCCAACATCATCTTCGGTTCGACGTTTGACGAGAAATCCGAAGGCATGATGCGCGTCTCCATCGTCGCTACGGGTATCGATGCAAACGCCGAATCCCTGCCACGTTCGCCGATGATCTCTTTGGTGCATGATTCCGATCAGTCAAAGGCCAAGCAGGTCGAAGCCGCCCCCGAGGCCGCACCGGCAACCGACGCGACCCCACCGGCTGCGAAATCCACCGAGGACACCCCGGCCTCGGCAGCACCTGCGACGCCGGTGGCTACAGCCCCCGCACCGCAGCCGCAACCCGCCGCAACGGTCACGGAGGCGCCGTCCGCAGCGTCGCCGTTCATCCCGCCCAAGCCCGTTGTCGAAGAACGTCGTCCGGCACCACGCGCCGAGGCCCAGCGCCCCGATGCGTTTGCCGAAGCGGCGATCACCAACGCCGGTGCCCAGGCTGAACGCCGTCGCGGTCGAAGCCTGTTCCAGAAGGTGACGGGAGCCGTAAACCGGGCCATGACCGAGGAACAGGCCGACGCCAAGCCCAAGGTCGAGGAACGGCGTGAGCCGGTCGCTGCCAAACCGGCGGCGGTCGAGACAGCCAAACCGGCTGCACCCGCTCCGACGCCTGCGGTTACAACCGCGCCGGCAGCGGTTGCCGAGACCGCGGTCGAGGATGTCGAGAAACCGGCTCTGGTCGCAGTAGAACCTGCCAGTGAAACCGCACCGGTCGCGCAGACCGTCGCGGAGCCGGTCGCCGAAACGGCAATCGAGCCGAAAGCCGAGACGGTCGAAGAAGCTGTCGCCGAAACGGTCGCTGAAGCTCCCAGCGAACCGGTTGCCGAACCGGTAGCCGAAACGGCCGCGGAACCGGCACCTGCCCCTGTGGCGGAGCCGGTTGCAGCGACCGTTGCGACCCCTGCGCCGGCCCCGGAGCCGGTGGCCGAAGTGGCAACCCAACCAACCCTGGCCAATATCGAGCCCGCAGCTCCCCGCGAAACCGCTCGCGAGGACGAAGACATGCTCGAAATACCGGCGTTTTTGCGCCGGCAGGCCAACTGATCGCCTGAATGGACGAAGCCGCGGATTTCTCCAGTAATCCGCGGCTTCCGTCCGCAACATTCTGTAACAAAGAGTGATTTGTGACAGCCCAGTATGAGTTGTTACACTCGGTATCAGAAATTGGTTTCTCGCGGACACCTCGCGACCGAAATGAAAGATATAAAGCGGATGACTTCTACTCCGGACACAGATTTGGGCCTGCAGCACACGCTCAAAAGTGAAATAGGCTGCAGCGGTACGGGCTTGCACACGGGCGAAACGGTTTCGATCCTCCTCAAGCCGGCCCCGACAAATACCGGAATCGTTTTCCGCCGGACGGATGAAATTGGAAACGGTGCCGAAATTCCGGCCCTTGTCGAGAACGTCGTCGAGGTCACGCTCTGCACCACCTTGGGAAATGAAGACGGCGTGACCGTCGCGACGGTAGAGCATTTGCTCGCCGCGCTCGCCGGCTGCGCCATCGATAATGTCTATGTGGAAGTCAGCGGTTCCGAGCTGCCGATCATGGACGGCAGTGCTGCCCCCTTCGTCTTCCTGATCGAATGCGCCGGCGTGGTATCCCAGGACGCCCCGCGACGGTTTATTGAAGTTCTCAAGCGGGTCGATGTTGAAATCGACGGCCGCGAAGTCTCACTCTCTCCCGGCTCCGGTTTTTCGGTTGGCTTTAGCATCGACTTCGATTCCGATGCTATCGGCAAACAGGACATGAACGTGCGCCTGGTGAACGGCACCTTTAAAGGTGAAATCTCGCGCGCACGTACGTTTGGCTTCGCCGAGGAAGTCGATCAGCTCCGGCGCATGGGCCTCGCCCTGGGCGGCAGCCTCGACAATGCTGTGGTTGTCAGCGGCGATGAAATCCTCAACGACGAAGGCCTGCGCTACAAGGACGAGTTCGTGCGCCACAAGATCCTCGACTGTGTCGGCGATCTTTATCTCGCAGGTGCTCAGATCTCGGGCCATTTCCAGGGTTATCGTTCAGGCCATGCCATGAACCACGAGATCGTCCGCGCCTTGTTCGCCGACCCCTCTGCCTGGCGTTACGCCGAATTGCCGGAAGCCGTCGACGAGCCGGAACCCCTCGCCGCAATAGCCTGAACGTCTCAATTATCGGGCTGGATTGAACGGGTCGGCTTTGTCGGCCCGTTTTGCTGTGAATCCGCAACCGGCATGATATAAATAGCCAGCGATGATCACGCTTGAATCCGCTGCGAAACGTCAGTTTGTGGCGGCCCAGACTCGCGAGATTTGAAAATTATGCCGAACAGAAATATCTGGATGAAACATCGCGGTATCGCGGCTGCCCTGCTGGCGGCATCGATTCTGGCAGCATGCTCCTCCGATGACGGTCCCGTTTATATCGAACGCCCGGTCGAGGAGTTGTACAACGAGGCCGTCGATCAGGCCGAAAATGAGAACTTCGCCGACGCGGCGGACACTTTCCTGGAAGTCGAACGCCAACACCCTTATTCGATCTGGGCGACCAAGGCCCAGCTCATGTCGGCATTCAGCTACTATTCCGACGGCCAGTATGACGATGCGATACTTTCGGCCGACCGGTTTATTCAGCTCCATCCCGGTAATCGCGATATCTCCTACGCGTATTATCTGAAGGCGCTTAGCTACTACGAGCAGATTACCGACGTGGGTCGTGACCAGCGCACGACCGAGCTCGCACTGCAATCCCTGGACGATATCGTCCGCCGGTTTCCCGACTCCCGCTATGCCAAGGACGCGATTCTGAAGATCGATCTGACCCGTGATCATCTGGCGGGCAAGGAAATGGAAATCGGGCGCTACTATCACGAACGCGACAACTATCTCGCCGCGATCAACCGCTATCGGACCGTGATCGAGGACTACCAGACGACCACCCATGTCCCCGAAGCTCTGCACCGGCTCTCGGAAGCCTATACGGCCCTGGGTATCGAGCCTGAAGCGCAGTCGAATGCGGCCGTCCTCGGACACAACTTCCCGGGCAGCGAGTGGTACATCGACAGTTACGAGCTCGTCGAAGGTGAGCTTGTCCGCGACCTGGATGGTGACGGTGTGCCCGACCCGGTCGAGAGTGACGGGTTCTTCGGCCGTCTCTGGCCGTTCTAGCCCCGCATGTTACGCCAGCTGTCGATCCGGGACGTCGTCCTGATCGATCGGGTTGAACTCACGTTCGGCTCGGGACTGAGCGCTCTGACCGGCGAGACGGGAGCCGGCAAATCCATCCTTCTGGACGCGTTTGGCCTGACTCTCGGCGCACGTTCCGACGCCGGCCTTGTGCGCCAGGGCGCAGACCAGGCCTCCGTCACTGCAATATTCGACGAGAGCAGCGCGGCAGGTATTGAAGACCTGCTGGAGACGCACGGCATTGAGATAGATCCCGGCGAAGAGTTGATTCTCCGGCGAACGGTCAGCGCTGAAGGGCGGAGCCGCGCCTTCCTGAATGACCAACCGATCAGTATCGGGCTGTTACGCCAAATCGGTGATTCTCTGGTCGAGATTCATGGCCAATTCGAGCGATTCTCCCTCGCGGAGCCTGTGAATCAGCGCCGTGCGCTGGACGCGTTCGCCGGCACCGAGAAGGCGCGCAAGCAGGTCGCCGCGCGGTTCCATACGTGGCGCGACGCGGTTACCCGGCATCAAGAGGCGCAACAGGCGCTCTCTGCCTCGGCAGACAAAGCAGACGAACTGCGTGCGGCACTCGAGGAACTCGACCAGTTGGAAGCCCAGGTCGGGGAGGAAGCCGATTTGTCTTCGCGCCGACAATTGCTGCAGAACGCAGGGCGCCTGGTCGAGACCCTGAACGAGGCATCGGATGCGCTGACGGGCGAAAGCGGCGCCGAGACGATGCTCCAGCGCGCCGCAGGCCGCCTGGAACGCGACGACGACATCGCCGGCGGACGGCTTGGCCCGGTTATCGCGGCAATCGACAAAAGCAGCGCTGAACTCGCCGAGGCGATACAGGAACTCTACTCCGTCGCCCATGCCCTGGACACGGACACCGGAGAGGTCGAGGCGGTCGAGGAACGGTTGTTTGCCATCTTGGCGGCCGCGCGCCGCCACCAGGTCCCCGCCGACGAACTTCCCGGGTTGCGTGAAAGTCTTGCCTCGCAGCTCGCGGCCATCGATGGGCGCGACGATCATCTCGACACGCTGGCAAAGAACGTCGAGGCAGCACGGCGCGATTATTGCGAGGGTGCTGAAAGTCTGTCCCAGACCCGCCAGAAAGCAGCCCTAAAGCTGGACACCCGGATCGCCAAGGAATTCCCGCCCCTGAAACTCGACAATGCGACCCTGACCACGAGCGTCACACCATTGGACGAGGCCGACTGGGCCGAGCATGGCATCGATGCCGTTGCCTTCAATGTCTCGACCAACCCCGGCGCAACCCCGGGTCCGCTGGGCCGAATTGCGTCCGGCGGCGAACTGAGCCGCTTCATGCTGGCCCTCAAGGTCGTGCTCGCAGGCACATCGGGTGCGCGCACCATCGTATTCGACGAAGTGGATACGGGCATCGGCGGCGCGACCGCAGCCGCGGTGGGCGAACGTCTGGCCGAGTTGGCCGAGGCAGGCCAGGAACAACAGATTCTGGTCGTTACGCATAGCCCGCAAGTGGCGGCGGCGGCCGGTGAGCATCTGCGGGTCGAGAAACGGACAGGTGGTAAACCTTCCGCCAAAACGGTCACGACGGATGTTGCACGGCTCGATGCCGAGGAACGACGCGAGGAAATTGCCCGGATGCTCGCCGGCGCCGACATCACCGACGAGGCGCGCGCCGCCGCCGAGAAACTAATGGATCGCAAAAGCGCGCCCTCCGAAGTGACCGCCTGAGCAATTCGTTCGGATGAAGCCGCAACATCGTGAACGCATGATCGGAATCCTCTGGGTGAGCGCGATCATCGTTATCTGGTCCGCGTTCCAACTGTCCGGCCGACTTTCGGTTCAATTCACCCTCACGCCGTTCGATCTGACGACGCTGCGGGTCTGTGTCGCCGGCACCATTTTCTTTCCGTGGCTACTGAAATACGGCCTGGGCGGCATCAGCTTCTGGCAGGCATTCCTCCTGGCCCTTACTGCGGGGCCAGGATTTTCCGTTTTCGCCTTCGGCGGCTACATGTTCGCGCCGGCCGCCCACGGTGCCACGATCCTGGCCGGGACCCTGCCGCTGTTCACCGCGCCCCTCGCCTTTTGGCTTATTGGCGAACGGATGGGTGCCTGGCGAGTGATCTCGGTGACGATGATTTTCGCGGGCGCGATGTTCCTGGTGCTCGATGCGTCAGAAAGCGGCGCAGCGAATGAGTGGCTCGGGGACCTGCTTTTCTTTGTCGGCGCCGCTTCCTGGTCGCTTTTCGGCATCCTCGCGCGCAAATGGAACGTCACACCCCTGCGCAGCGCGGCGATCGTCGCCACGTTTACATTCGCGATCTACACGCCAATTCATCTCCTGTTCCTCCCCTCCGGCCTGCTGGAGGCGCCCTGGGAAGAGATCGCAGCCCAATGGGTGTTCCAGGGCCTGATCGTGTTCATGGGCTCCACACTGGGCTATCCACGCGCCGTGGCGGCGCTGGGCGCCACGCCGACCGCCACAGCAGTCGCCATTGTGCCCGCCGCCGTTGCACTGATCGCTTGGTACATACTGGGTGAGCCGCTGAGTGGCATCGCCGCGGGCGGCGTGGCCCTTGTCGTATTCGGTATGATGGCGGGCGGGCTACCCGTGCAGCGTCGCGGAACGGCCCTGCCCTAGCTACTGGCCGCAAACCCGCAGACGTGCCTGAATCGTCCAACGGCCCTAAATTGAGCGAAATGACAGACACAACGCCACCCGATCCTGAAACCCTGTCGCCGGCAGACGCCGGTGCGGAACATGCGCGCCTGGCCGAGGAAATTCGCGCGCACAACGTGTCGTATCACCAGCAGGACGCGCCGGTGGTGTCCGACGCGGTGTATGACGCGTTGTTCCGGCGCCTGCTCGAACTCGAAGCCGCCCATCCGGACCTCGCCACCGCCGACAGCCCGAGCCAGGCCGTGGGCGCCGCACCCGCCCAAGGTTTCGCGAAAGTGGCTCACATTGTGCCGATGTTATCCCTCGGCAACGCGTTCGGAGATGAAGATGTCGCGGAGTTCCTCACCCGCATCCGTCGATTCCTGAGCCTCAACAACGATGATCCGCTGGACATCGTCGCCGAACCAAAGATCGACGGATTATCGGTATCACTCCGATATGAGAACGGAAAATTCGTGCGCGGTGCGACCCGTGGTGACGGCAACGAAGGCGAAGACATCACCGCGAATTTGCGCACCATTGGAGACATCCCGGATACGCTCAACGGTGATGCACCTGACGTCTTCGAAATTCGCGGCGAAGTGTATCTCCCACGTTCCGCTTTTCGGGCCCTCAACGAAACTCAGGAAGCCGAAGGTGCCAAGATCTTCGCCAACCCGCGCAACGCCGCCGCCGGCAGCTTGCGCCAACTGGACACCGGCGTAACAGCCAAGCGACCCTTGCGCATGTTTGCCTACGCCTGGGGTGACATGAGCGCCGAGGTTGCCGAGACCCAGATGGGTTTCCTCGATCGGGTTTCGGACTGGGGCTTCCAGATTAACCCGCTGTCATGCATCTGCAGCAGCCTGGATGAAATCCTGGAGAACTACGCGGCCATCTCCACACAACGCCCGACGCTCGACTATGACATCGACGGCATCGTCTACAAGGTGAACCGCCTGGACTTCCAGCAACGGCTGGGCTTTGTAAGCCGGGCACCGCGCTGGGCCATCGCCCACAAGTTCCCGGCCGAACAGGCCACGACCATCCTGCAGGACATCGACATCCAGGTCGGCCGCACCGGAGCCCTCACCCCGGTTGCGCGCCTCGAGCCGGTGACCGTCGGCGGCGTCGTGGTCTCGAACGCTACCTTGCACAACGAAGACGAAATCAATCGCAAGGATGTCCGGGTCGGCGATACGGTAGTGATCCAGCGCGCCGGCGACGTTATTCCCCAGGTCGTGAGTGCCATCGCGGAAAAACGCCCGAAAGACGCAAAGGCGTTCGTGTTTCCCGACCGCTGCCCGGTCTGCGATTCGGAAGCCGTACGCGACGAGGACGAGGCCGTCCGCCGCTGCACCGGCGGCCTGATCTGTCCGGCCCAGGCCGTCGAGCGGCTCAAGCACTTTGTCTCGCGCAACGCATTCGACATAGAGGGGCTGGGTGCAAAGAACGTGACAGCACTGCATGCCGACGACCTGCTTGCGAACCCCGCGGACATATTCCGCCTCGAAACTCACAAGGACGCACTTCTCGAACGCGAAGGCTGGGGCGAGCAATCCGTGGACAATCTGCTTCAGGCCATCGACGAACGGCGCAGCGTCTCCCTGGACCGTTTTATCTACGCGCTCGGCATACGCCAGGTAGGCCAGGCGACCGGGCGCCTGCTTGCACGCACTTACGGCAGCCTGCCGGACTGGCGTGCGGCCATGGCCGCAGCCCAGGACCGCGATTCCGACGCCTATGCCGAACTTCTGAACATCGACGGGATCGGCGAATCCGTCGCCAACGACCTCCTCGCCTTCGTGCATGAGGAGCATAACCGCCAGATCCTCGACGACCTCGACACGCTACTTGATATACAGCCGTTCGAGCAGCCCGAAAGCGATTCCGAACTCGCCGGCAAAACGATCGTGTTCACGGGCACGCTGGAGAAGATGACCCGCTCGGAAGCCAAGTCACGGGCCGAGGCGATGGGCGCAAAGGTTTCCGGCTCCGTCTCAAGCAAGACAGATCTGGTGGTCGCCGGCCCCGGCGCGGGCTCGAAAGCGAAGAAGGCCGCCGAACTGGGCATCCAGACCGTCGATGAGGATGGCTGGATCGAGATGATTTCCGATTAGGCTTCGGTAGCCTCGTAATGCGCCATGAATTCCGGCGCCAACTGACGCAGGCGATCATCATCGACCCGGCCTGACCGGGTCATGTAACTGTAGCCGAACTCCCGCGGCGTCAGCTTCATATGCGCCGCAAAGTCCTCGTACCAGCGCGCGCTCTTTGTCGCGGCGTCGACGATTTTCTCGACGATGGGCCTGCGTTCGCTTTCGTATCGCGTGAGGGCGCCACGAATGTCCCCGGGTTCGGCTTCCAGCGCCTCAACCAGCGAAATCACATCCTCCAACGCCAGGCGCGTGCCAGAACCGATCGAGAAATGCGCCGTGTGCAGGGCGTCGCCGACGAGCACCATATTGAGATGGGACCAACGGTCGTTCCAGAGCAGCGGGAAATTTCGCCAACTCGACTTGTTCGCGATCAGCGGCTTGCCCGACAAAGCCTCGGCGAAAATTTCGGAACACAACGCACGCGAATCCTCATCGCTCATGGTCGCGAATCCGGCATCCAGCCAGGTTTCCCGGGCGCATTCGACGATGAACGTGCTCATCGTCGGCGTGTAGCGGTAATGATGCGCATTGAACGGCCCGTGGGGCGTCTCGACGAAGGTCTGGGTCAGTGAATCGAAGGGTTTCTCGACGCCGTACCAGGCGAACTTGTTGGGCAGGTAAGACAGGGATGTCTCGAAGTCTCCCTCGAAGCTTCGTCGCACCACCGAGTTCAGACCGTCGGATGCAATAATCAGATCGGCCCATTCGAGTTCGTCCACCGAATTGATTGTCCGCTCGAACTCAAGCTCGGCCCCGACGGCAAGCGCCCGCTCCTGCAGCAGTTGAAGCAGTTTCAGGCGTCCAATCGACGAGAACCCGACTCCATCGATGGTGACCGTCTCACCTTTGTGAACCAGGGTCATGTTCTGCCAGGTTTGCATCTCCGGCGTGATCAGATCGTGGGTCTCGGGATCGTCCCCGCGCAGGAACTCCAGCGCCCGGTCCGAAAAGACCACGCCGAAACCCCATGTCGCATCGGCAGGGTTCTGTTCGTAAACCCGCACCTCGGATTCCGGATGTCGCTTCTTCCAAAGCGTGGCGAAATACAAACCCGCAGGTCCGCCGCCGCAGATGGCAATCCGCATGCCTATTCACTCCCAACGATGACGGCAGCTACGCGGCCAGCGATTTCAGGCCCATGATCTCACGCGCTTCTTCCGGGGTCGCCGGCTCCATCCCCAGTTCGCGGATGATCCGGACAATCCGCTCGACGAGCTGGACGTTGTTCGCCAGCACGCCGCGCTCATAGTACAAATTGTCCTCCAGGCCGACCCGCACATGGCCGCCAAGCAGCAGCGACAGCAGGGCCGCATTCAACTGCGACGGACCGATCGCGCTGACATTGAAATTCGCCCCCTCGGGAATCAGATCGACCATCGCCTGCAGGATTTTCGGCGAATAGGGCATCGCGCCCTGGAAACCACGGTCCGCACCCAGCACGAAGTTGATGAAGTATGGCTGCGTGTCCAGCCCGTCCTTCAGAAGCGTCATGACGTCCTGCAACAGATGCGTCGGGCTGAAAACTTCCCATTCGGGCTTGATGCCCTTCGCCTGCATCTTGGTCGCGAGTTCACGACAGCGCTCCGGCGAGGTATTCATGATGATCTCGCGGCCCTCGAAGTTCGCCACGATGGTCGTGGGGTCGAGGGTGCACATCTCCGCACCGGCCTCCATGCCCTTGAGCCGCTCTTCCCATGACAGTTCGAGGAACCCGTCTGTGGATTCCTTGATCATGTCGCCATTGATGCCGCCGCCGGTGGAGTTGTTGAGGATGATGTCGCACTTGTCGCGGATGCGTTCGTTGATATCCCGATAGATCGCCGGATTGCAGGTCGCCTGGTCGTCGGGCCGACGCGCATGTACCGCTACGACGGACGCGCCGGCCTCGTAGCAACGATAGACATCGTCCGCGATTTCCTGCGGCTGGGTTGGAATGTTGGGATTCTGTTCCTTGCTCGCCATCCCGCCAGTCGGCGCAATCGTGACGATGACTTTCCGTTCGGCCATGAGTTCCCCCTCAATGCTGTCGCTCTAGTGGCGAAATTCGTTCAAGCAACAGCTTAGCGCGAATCCGAGCACCCTCAATTCGAATCTAACGGGGCCGTGACCGCCAGGAGCCAGTCGCGAGCAGTACCATCCAGTAAAGGCCCGATCTCCGCTGCAACGCGCCCATGGTAAGCGTCCATCCAGCTGCGCTCGTCGGCGTTCAGCAGGCCCGGATCGATCAGGGTACGATCAATCGGTGCCAGGGTCAGCGTTTCAAAACCAAGCATCGGGCGTTCTCCGCCGGGAGCGTCGCCCGGCTGCGCCACCGCCACCAGGTTTTCAATGCGAATTCCAAAGGCACCTTCTTTGTAGTAGCCCGGCTCATTCGACACGATCATCCCCGGTTGCAGGGGGACCGACGACCCGGTCTTCGAGATACGTTGCGGGCCCTCATGAACACCCAGATAGCTCCCCACGCCATGGCCGGTACCATGATCGAAGTCGAGACCGGCCTGCCACAGGGCGTGTCGTGCGAGGCTGTCGAGCTGCGCGCCGCTCGTCCCGACCGGGAAACGCGCCGTCGCAATCGCGATATGCCCCTTGAGCACCCGGGTAAAACGATCACGCATCTCATCCGAAGGCACACCTATCGCAACGGTTCTCGTCACGTCGGTCGTCCCGTCGAGATACTGAGCGCCGGAATCCACCAGATAGAGTTCGCCGGCGGCCAGCGCCCGGTTGGTCTCCGGCGTCACGCGATAATGCACAATTGCGCCATTCGGCCCGGACCCGGAAATGGTCCCGAAGCTCAGATCGCGGAAATACTCACCTGGCTCACGGAACTCGGCCAATTTCGCTGCCGCCGATATCTCGTCGACGCCACCGGCGGGGGCCGCCTCGGACAGCCAGCACAGGAACCGCGACAGCGCCGCCCCGTCGCGCAGATGGGCTGCACGCGTGCCGGCGAGTTCGATCTCATTCTTGATGGCCTTGGACAGGGAAACAGGATCGCTGCCCCGCAGCACCACCGCACCGGCCTGCTCCAGCCTATCGAACACCCATGCCGCGGCACTGTCGGGCGCGGCCAGCACCCGGCGGCCTTCCAAACCATCTAACGCCCCGGCAAACGCATCGGGATCGTGCGTATTGACCCCTCCACCCAGATGGGTCGTCAGCACCTCGGAGCGCTTCTCCGCGGCCAGAAACCAGTCGACGCTTCCGTCGGCAAACAGAATCGCAAAGCTCAAAGCCAACGGCGTGTGGTCGACATCGCTGCCGCGTATGTTCAGCAACCAGGCAATGGAGTCCGGCTGGGTCAGCACAGCGGCATCAAGACCCTCGCGCGCCAACGCGTCACCCAGCGATGCGCGTTTCTCGGCACTGCTGCGACCGGCGAAGCGTGCCTCATGGGGTACCGCCGGCGCGGACGGTGGCGGCGGCTGGTCGGCCCACACGGCATCCACCGGGTTGTTCTCAACGAACACGAGATCGGCACCGACCGTATCCAGGGAGCGGCGTAATTTCTGCACCCCGGCCTGGGTATGCAGCCACGGATCAATACCCAGTCGCTTGCCGGCAGACAGGGCATCCATCAGCCACTCCGTGACCGGCGCCTCGACCAGATGGTGAAACTCATACAAATCTCCGTCGACCTGGTCGCGCACCTGGAGGGTGTAGCGCCCGTCGACAAAGATCGCCGCGCGATCGGCCAAAACCACAGCGGTCCCCGCCGACCCCGTAAACCCGGTGAGCCAGCCGAGCCGTTCGGCGTTCGGCGGCAGGAATTCGTTCTGATGGGCATCGGCATGCGGGACCACGAACCCGTCGAGGCCCCGTTCCGCGATATTGCTGCGCAGGGCCGACAGGCGTTCGCTCGGGGAGGACTTAGTCATGGTCGCGAAGCTACGCGACGCCTCTGCGTATGACAATTCCGCGTTGCCACGCTATCCTCGCGATGAAAAACAAGACCTGAATGAAATCAAAGGGACGAGACATCATGACACGCGTTGATCCGCCGCCAGGCCCCAGCATCAGCATCGCCGACATGGAGGCGTGCACGGCCCGCTTCAATGAAATCAAGGGCAGCGACCTGTGCTTCATGGACCAGCGCATTCCCGGCCATGAGCGCGAGATGATCAACCTGTGCGGTCTCGGCGTGACCGAGAACGAATCCGACCCGGATCTGGCGCCGAAACTCGGCAATGCCCATGGCTTTGCCCACGGGTTTGCCAAATGCGACCCGGGTTGCGGTGCGGCTCTGCACTGGCACGAGACCGAAGAGGTGTTCATGCCGCTCGACGGCAAATGGTCGATCTACTGGCGCGACGGCGAGGAAGAGCGCGAGGTGTTCCTCGAGGCCGGCGATACCGTCTCCGTTCCCATCGGGATCTACCGCGGCTTCAAGAATGTGTCCGACAAGCCGGCCACGCTCCATTTCATTGTCGGCGGCCCGGACACCGGGAAGGTGCATTGGCATCCCTCGGTGATCGAGGCCGCGCGTGAAACCGGCGTTGCGGTCGACGACAACGGCCTGCTCATCGAACTCGACTGAGACAGGCGAGACAGATGCAGGACCTCGGCTCCTTTGACTATGTGATCGTGGGCGCCGGTTCGGCGGGCTGCGTGCTTGCCAACCGGCTGTCCGCAGACCCGGACGTGTCCGTGCTGCTGCTCGAGGCGGGCGGCAAGGACAACTACTTCTGGATCAAGATTCCGGTCGGCTACCTGTATTGCATGAACAATCCGCGCACCGACTGGATGTTCAGCACCGAGGCCGAGGAAGGCCTGAACGGGCGGGCGCTGGCCTATCCGCGTGGCCGGGTGCTGGGTGGCTGTTCATCGATCAACGGTATGATCTACATGCGTGGCCAGTCGCGCGACTATGACCAATGGCGTCAGCTCGGCAACACCGGCTGGGGCTGGGACGATGTTCTGCCCTATTTCCTGAAATCCGAAGACCAGGCGGCCCTGCCCGCCGACGACCTCCACGGCACCGACGGCGAATGGCGGGTCGAGAACCAGCGCCTGTCCTGGGACGTGCTCGACGCCTTTCAGGACGCCGCCGAGCAGGCCGGAATCCCGCGGACCAGCGACTTCAACCGCGGCGATAATTACGGCTGTGGCTATTTTCACGTCAATCAGCGCACCGGCACCCGCGTGAGCACGTCGCGCGCCTTCCTGAAGCCGGCGAAGAACCGGGCGAACCTAACGGTTCTCACCCATGCGGAGGTCGACCGGATCACGTTCGACGGCCGCCGCGTCACCGGCCTGGCGTTGCGCCGCAAGGGCGCGCCCGCGGAGGTGAAGGTCAATGGCGAGCTGATCCTGTCCGCCGGGTCCATTGGCAGCCCACAGATCCTCGAACTTTCCGGCATCGGCAATCCCGAGATTCTCGCGGACCACGGAATCGAGACGCTCCACGCACTACCAGGGGTGGGCGAAAATCTGCAGGACCATCTGCAGGTCCGTTGCGCCTACAAGGTCTCGGGGGTCGAGACCCTGAACGAGCGGTCGAACCGGCTGCTCGGCAAGATGGGAATCGCGCTCGAATACCTGCTCAATCGGTCCGGTCCCATGTCGATGTCGCCGTCGCAACTGGGAGCATTCGCCAAGTCCGATCCGTCGCTCGAATTCCCCAACCTGCAGTATCACGTGCAGCCCCTGACCCTGGATAAATTCGGCGAACCCCTGCACCCCTTCCCGGCCTTCACCGCCAGCGTCTGCAACCTGCGGCCCGAAAGCCGCGGCTCGGTGCATATCAAAAGCGGCGAGGCCGGCGACAAGCCGTCGATCAGGCCCAACTATCTTTCGACCGAGGCCGACCGCAGGGTCGCGGTCGACGCGATCCGCCTAACGCGCGACATCATCGCCCAGCCGGCCATGGCCCAATTCGCACCCGAAGAGTTCAAGCCCGGCCCCGAGATCACGAGCGACGGCGATCTGGCCAAGGCAGCCGGCGACATCGCCACCACGATCTTCCACCCGGTCGGTACCGCCAAGATGGGCGATGATCCCGGCGCGGTCGTCGATGATCGTCTTCGCGTCCACGGCATCCAGGGACTGCGCGTTGTCGACGCCTCGGTGATGCCGACCATCACGAGCGGAAACACGAACTCACCGGTGATCATGATCGCCGAGAAGGCCGCAGATATGATCCGCGAAGATCGGCGAACCACGGCGAACACGAAGGCCGCCTAGCGACAGATCAGCGTCGACCATTCGTCGTGGTGGATGCGCGCGCGCAGGCGGAGCCCGGCGCGCCGGTAAGCAGCGATGACCTGCGCTTCCTGGGTGCGCAACAAACCGGAAAGGATAACCGGCGCGCCGGGCGCGCGATGCGCCGCGATCAGCGGGGCGAGCCGCTCCAGGGGGCGGGCGAGGATATTGGCCAGGACCAGACCAAAGGGACCATGCCGGCGCACCGCCACGGCGTCGAGACCGCGGCTCTCATAGGTCCGCACAAATGCCGAGACACCGTTAACACGGACATTCTCATGCGCCTTGCCGACCGCGATCGGATCAACGTCCGATGCGATCACCCGCACCCGCATGGCCTTGGCAGCGGCAATCCCGAGTATTCCCGTGCCGCATCCCAGATCGAGGACCGGTGCGGACGTCAGTCCGGCAGCGATCATCCGGTCGAGCGCCTCCAGGCAGCCGCGCGTTGTGCCGTGATGCCCGGTCCCGAAGGCCGTCGCGGCATCGACACGGATCGGCACGGCCCCGGCGGGCGGCGGGTCCAGATGGTCGGAATCATGAATATAAAACCGCCCGGCGCGGGCCGGCGCGAAACTCGCCTGATTCTCGGCCACCCAGTCCACATCCGGAAGCATGACCACTTCCGCGGCGGGCACCGCGGTTCCCATATGTTCCGCGGTCTGCATGAGCGCCGCCGCCAGGCCTTCGGCATCGGGGGCCGAGGCGCCGTAACCGGTAATCCGGGTCTCGTCGTGGCCCTCTATGGGAAACAGGCTAATGACATCGACAAAGGGCTCGAGCGTGTCGGAGAACGCGTCGTGCGCCACCGAGGGCACCAGGAGTTCGACCTGCCAGGCGCCGTTGTCCGCCACTAGACCGCGTCGGCGGGCACAACGAAGCTGTCGAGCACCTTCTTGTCCCCCGCTTTCTCAAAGGCAATGGCGAGCTTGTTGGCGTCGATGGCGGTAATCCGCCCATAGCCAAACTTCTGATGAAACACCCGTTCGCCGATACCGAACCCCTGGGGCTCGGCATGGATCAGGCTGGCCTCCATGTCGCGCTTGGGCGCGCGCGACGGTCCGCTGCCATAGCCGAGTGCGCGGCTTTGGCCGAATCCGCCCATATCGCGGTTGCCGCTATAGACCCCGGGCTCGCTGTCGACATCGACAAACTCCGGCGGCAATTCGTCGACGAAGCGCGACGGGATGGCCGACTGCCATTGCCCGTGAACCCGGCGGTTGGCGGCAAACAAAATCGTGGCATCCCGCTTGGCGCGGGTCAGCCCCACATAGGCCAGTCGGCGCTCCTCCTCCAGACCAGCCAGCCCGTTCTCATCCATGTTGCGCTGATGGGGAAACAGCCCCTCTTCCCACCCCGGCAGGAAGACCGTGTCGAACTCCAGCCCCTTGGCCGAATGAAGGGTCATGATGTTGACCAGATCGCTGCCGGCGGCTTCGGTGTTTTCCATCACCAGCGAGACATGTTCGAGGAAGCCCGTGAGGTTCTCGAACTCTTCCATCGCGACCACGAGTTCCTTGAGGTTCTCCAGTCGACCGGGTGCCTCGGGCGCCTTGTCGTTCATCAGCATTTCGGTGTAGCCGCTCTCGTCGAGCACCATTTCGGCCAGTTCCGAATGGGGCAGCCCCTCGCGGCCGTCGCCCGACAGCGCACGCCAGCGCTCGAAATCGGTAACCAGGTTTCCCAATGCGCTGCGAATATTCGGGCGCAACTCGTCCGTCGTGACCAACTCGCCCGCCGCACGATAAAGGCTTTTCCCTGTCGCGCGTGCTGCCACATGCAGCGCCTGCACCGTCGCGTCGCCGATGCCACGCTTGGGGCGGTTGACGATCCGCTCGAACGCCAGATCGTCCTCAGGCTGATGGATCACCCGTAAATATGCCAGCGCGTCGCGCAGTTCCTGGCGCTCATAGAAACGCGGGCCGCCGACCACCCGGTAAGGCAACCCCAGCGTCAGAAAGCGCTCTTCGAACTCGCGGGTCTGGAAACCGGCGCGTACGAGTATCGCGATCTCGTTCAACGCCACCGGCTGACCGTCGCGGCCCTTGTGCTGAATGCTCTCGATGCGGTCGGAGACCGTACGGGCCTCTTCCTCGCCATCCCAGACGCCGCGCACACGCACCTTCTCGCCCCCGTCGGCCTCGGTCCACAGCGTCTTGCCCAGCCGTCCCTCGTTGCGGGAAATCAGCCCGGACGCCGCACCGAGAATAGGCCCGGTGGAGCGATAATTCTGTTCCAGCCGGATGATCTTCGCGCCAGGGAAATCCTCTTCGAAACGAAGGATGTTGCCGACCTCCGCTCCGCGCCAGGCATAGATCGACTGATCATCGTCGCCGACACACGCGATATTCCGATGCTTCTGGGCCAGCAAACGAAGCCACAGATACTGCGCCACGTTCGTGTCCTGATACTCGTCCACCAGGATGTACTGGAACCGGTCCTGATACTCGGCCAGCACTTCGGGATGCTCGGCAAAAATTGTCAGATTGTGCAGCAGCAGATCGCCGAAATCGGCGGCATTGAGGGTTTTGAGACGATCCTGATAATCGCGGTAGAGATCGACCAGCCGTCCGCCCGCCAGATCTCCGGCGTCGGAGGCCGAGACCTTTTCCGGTGTCAGCGCCCTGTCCTTCCAGCGCTGGATCACGCCCATCAGGACCCGGGCCGGCCAGCGCTTGTCGTCGATATTCTCCGCTGCCAGAAGCTGCTTGAGGAGGCGCACCTGATCATCGGCATCGAGGATCGTGAAATTGCTCTGCAGGCCGACCAATTCAGCGTGGCGGCGGACGATCCGCGCGCCGAGCGCATGGAAGGTCCCGAGCCAGATAGCCTCCGCAGGGCCGCCGACCAGGCCCGCAACCCGTTCACGCATTTCGCGGGCAGCCCTGTTGGTAAAAGTGACGGAAAGCACCTCATGCGGCCGGGCATGGCCGCGGCGCAGCAGATGTGCCAGGCGTGTCGTCAGGACACGTGTTTTACCCGTTCCCGCGCCCGCGAGGACCAGCACCGGCCCCTCGAGCGCCTCGACAGCCTCGCGTTGAGGATTGTTGAGCTGCGTGAGGTAGGGCGCTGGTGCCGCTTCCGCCACGGCAGAAACACCAGAATTCTGCGGCTCTTCGATGTGAAATGGATCAGACATTGGAGCCGGTGTTTATATCATGTGCGTAC
>CBDHEC010000040.1:0-55694 GCA_965261975.1 Alphaproteobacteria bacterium | reverse complement strand
AGCCGGCGCCCGACGGCCACGCCCTCGTCCAGCAGTTCCCGCACGGCCGCGACATGCACGGTGAGCCGGTCGAGCTCTTCACGTATGTCGGCCTTACCCACCAACACGGCCACCTCTTGCGCCAATCGCTCTTCGGGTAACTTTGGTTCGGCTCCCAACAGTTCCTCGACGAGTGCCGCGAGCCGTTCGCGGATCGCTTCGGGTTGGGTCGCCGCGGCGTCAGCCGCCTCCCGCGTCAGGCTCTCAAGGATGTCCAGATGGCCCGACATGATGTCGTCAAGGCGCTGCCCCTCGCCGGCCCGCGCGCTCTCCAAGGCCGATAGCATCTCCTCGCCCGACGCGATCATCGCCGTCTCGCGCGCCGCGCGTTCATCCTCGTCTTCCGACGTGTCGACCGGCTCGAGCATCCCTCGAATCGAAAGCAGCCCCTCAACTGTCGGCGGCGTATCCGCGATCGCGTCGCCCAGTTCCGCGCGCAGCGCCTGAACCTGATCGAGGAGATCGCGATTAATCTGATACTGCGTGCTTACCTGATCGATCCGTTCGAGAGACACCCCGACGGTGATATTGCCGCGCTGGAACTTTTTCGCCGCCAACGCGCGGATCGCCCGCTCGACAGCTTCATAGCCGTTCGGAACGCGACAACGAACATCCAGCCCGCGCGCGTTCACACTGCGGCCTTCCCAGGTCCATGCAAAGAGTTCGTCCTGCCCTGCTGTGCGGGCAAAACCGGTCATGCTTTGGAGGGTCATGGCGCAGAGAAAGCCACGTTAAAGCCGCTCCACGCGGCAGGACGAAGTGCTGCTATCATGCTTTGCCTTATAGCTTGGCGCCGGATCACCAACAACCCGGCGCGCAACCGCGGAACCTCCGGTGCCTCCATTCGATAACCCCGGTCATATTCTGATTACCGGCGCCTCCAGCGGGATCGGCGCGGCCCTGGCCATCGCCTACGCCGGCCCGAAACGGCGGCTATCACTCGGTGGGCGCGACGACGCACGCCTCAACGCGATCGCCGAATCCTGCCGGGCCAACGGCGCTACGTGCGAAACATACAAGCTAGACGTCACGGACCGGGACGGCATGGCCACATGGCTGGCGGCGGCCGATTCGGAACGCGCACTCGATCTGGTCATCGCGAATGCGGGCATCTCGGGCGGTACGATCAAGCTGGGCAACGCACCCGATGCCAGCGACGCGGAAATCTTCGCCACCAATGTCGACGGGGTGGTCAATTCCGTTGAACCGGTCCTGGCGCGCATGCTGGCGCGTAACGCGGGGCAAATCGCCATTGTTTCGAGCCTCGCCAGCTTCCGCGCCTTCGGTGAAGCCCCAGCCTATTGCGCCAGCAAGGCCGCCGTTCGCTATTATGGCGAAGGTTTGCAGCGTGCACATCGCAGGAGCGCGGTGGGCATCAGTGTGATTTGCCCGGGTTTTGTGCGGTCTCCGATGACAGACGCAAATAATTTTCACATGCCGATGCTGATGGAGGCCGAGAAAGCCGCACAGCGGATCATGCGTGGACTGGCCGCGGGGAAATCACGCATCGCATTTCCGCTGCCACTTTATCTGGGCGTTCGTATGCTCTCACTCATCTGAACGGGGAATAAACTTATGGATCAGAAACTGGCCGGAAAGACGGCGCTGGTAACCGGCGCGAGCAGCGGACAAGGTGCCGCGGAAGCCAGCCTGTTTGCGCAGGCCGGTGCGACGGTCATCCTGACCGATATCGCCGACGATGCCGGCGAAGCCCAGGCCCAGGCCATCCGAGACAACGGCGGCGAGGCGCATTACAAGCACCTCGACGTGGCCAGCGAAGACGAATGGGTCTCTGTGATCGACGGCGTCGCGAAGGACCTCGGCGCACTGAATATTCTGGTCAACAATGCGGGCATTCCCCTGCGGGGCGGTTCGGTGACCAACACCGATCTGGATGATTGGAACCGCCTTTTGTCGATCAATCTCACGGGACCGTTTCTCGGCATTCGTACCGCGGCTCCCCTGATCCGCGACAGCGGCGGCGGTGCCATCGTGAACACCGGCTCCATCGCCGGCCTGACAGGGCATTTCGCGACCGCTTACAGCGCCAGCAAATGGGGAATCCGCGGCATCACGAAGAGTGCGGCAATGGAACTGGTGGATTGGGGCATTCGTGTGAATGCCGTCCATCCCGGACTCGTGCATACGCCGTTGGTGGAAAAATCCGTCGACTTCGTGGACGCGCTGTCCAAGCAGACACCGATGGAACGGGGAGCCAGCTCGGAGGAAATCGCCAAAGTGGTGCTGTTCTTGGTTTGCGATGATTCGAGCTACATCACCGGCCACGATATCGCCGTCGACGGCGGCTTCACCGATGTCGGCGGCTATTGGCGGGTCCTGAAACAGGTCATGGCGCAACCCGATCAGAACATCTGAGCTGCCGTGACACGCCCCGGCTAGCCGCTGTTATCGCGCCCGTTGCTCGCGCTGTATCCGCCGCCAGCGTGCCACATTACGGTTATGCTCGGCCAAGGTGCGCGCAAAGGCGTGCCCACCTGTTCCGTCGGCGACAAAATAGAGATCTTTCGTTTCGGCCGGATTGAGAACCGCCTCGATGCTCGCGAGCCCGGGATTGGCGATCGGCCCCGGCGGCAGGCCGCGGTGGACATAGGTGTTATAGGGATGATCCACGGCCAGATCAGCGCGTCGTAGCGGCCGATCGAGCGGGGCCCCATCTTTGGTCAGGCCATACGCGACCGTCGGGTCGGACTGCAGGCGCATGCCCCTGTTGAGTCGATTGATAAATACGCCCGCGACCCGCGCGCGTTCGTCCGGAACGGCTGTTTCGCGTTCCACGATCGAGGCGAGAATAAGCGCCTCCGCGGGCGAAGCCAGGGGAAGTCCGTCCTTGCGTGCCGCCCAGAGGCGCGCGAGGCCCGCATCCCTGGCCGCACGCATGCGGGCGATCAGTGCCGCGCGCGTGTCGTCCAGACTGAAATGATATGTCTCCGGGAGCATCGCCCCCTCGCCGAGCGCCGATGGTGCGGGCGTCGGCCCCGAAAGCCCGCCCGTACTCTCGATTATTGCCAGGATTTCGCCGGTCGTCAGACCTTCGGCAATCGTCACACGCCGGACCACCGTATCACCCGCCTGCAGCTTCGCCACCACATCGCGAAGACTGACCCCGGCCGAAAACGCATACTCCCCCGCGCGCAACGGCCGTTCTGGCGCCAGAAATCGCACGGCGATTGCAAAAAGGCGCGTATCGGCCGCGACACCGGCACTCACAAGGGTCGAGGCAATGGCTTGCCCCGATGCGCCGCGCGGTATGACGACAGATGTATCGTCCGTCAGCGGTCCGGGATCGCTATAGGCCCGGTGCAGCATCACCGTGCCACCGCCGGCCAACGTGGCACCGGCAATCAGCACGAAGAGAATGATCGAGACCAGCCACCCGAGACCACGGCGCGATCGACGCGCGGGTCCGGCGCCAGGCTGTTCGGCGTTTTGCCCATCGGCGGGCGTTTCGGGTGGAGTTTCGTCGCTCATCGCGCCGGCATGATAAACGCGCTGGCGAGATTCGCAGGGATCGGTGTCGCCGGTATCAGACTTCGGTGAAAACCAGGCTCGCGTTGGTACCGCCAAACCCGAAGGAGTTGCTCAACACGTTTCGCACCGGTTTTTCCTTGGCTACATGCGGCACCAGATCGATATCGCATGCATCCGAGGGGTCATCGAGATTGATCGTCGGGGGCACGGCGTTGTTGTTGATCGCCATGATCGAGTAGATCGCCTCGACGGCACCGGCCGCACCGAGCAGATGGCCAATCGCCGACTTGGTCGAAGACATGGCCAATTCATAAGCGTGATCGCCAAACAGGCGCTTCACCGCCCCCAGTTCAATCTCGTCACCCAGCGGGGTCGAGGTACCATGGGCGTTCACATAATCGATGTCGTCGGGATTGAGCTTGGCCCGCTTGATCGCGGCCTGCATAGACCGAAAGCCGCCATTGCCGTCTTCAGCAGGTGCAGTGATGTGATGCGCATCGCCGGACATGCCGTATCCGATGATCTCGGCATATATCTTCGCGCCGCGTGCCTTGGCATGCTCGTATTCCTCGAGCACGACCACACCGGCCCCTTCGCCCATCACAAACCCGTCGCGCCCCTTGTCGTAGGGCCGGGAGGCCGCCTCGGGTGTGTCGTTGTAGCCGGTAGAAAGCGCACGACATGCCGCAAATCCGGCGATCCCGATACGACATATCGCCGCCTCGGCACCGCCCGCCACCATGACATCCGCATCGTCCCACATGATCAGACGCGCCGCGTCCCCGATCGCATGGGCACCGGTCGAACAGGCCGTGACGACGGCATGGTTCGGCCCTTTGAATCCGTAACGGATCGACACCTGGCCCGAAGCGAGATTGATCAGCGCCGAGGGGATGAAGAATGGCCCCACCTTGCGTGGACTTTGGGCATTCAGAAGGGTGGAACCCTCATAGATCGTCTGCAAACCGCCGATGCCCGACCCGATCATAACGCCTGTGCGCTCCTGATCCTCGACATCGTCGGGTTTCCAGCCCGAATCCTCAACCGCCTCTACGGCGGCTGAAACGCCGTAGACGATGAATTCATCGATCCGGCGCTGTTCCTTGGCCGAAACATAGTCATCGGCGTTGAACGTTCCGTTCGAGCCGTCGCCTCTCGGCACCTGCGCAGCGATCTTGGCCGGCAAATCCGAGACGTCGAACTTCTCGATTCCCACAGCACCGGATTCGCCGTTTGTGAGACGGCGCCAATTGTGGTCGAGGCCTACACCTAACGGCGTGACCAAACCCATTCCAGTTACGACGACACGTCTCATGGGATTCCGATGTGCTGTTGCACGGTCAGTGGAAATTCACAAAAGAACAGCCTGCGCGGCATGCGCAGGGTCCGTTCGTTCGGTTCAGCCGGAGGCGGATTCGAGGAACTTGACTGCGTCCCCAACCGTGAGAATTTTCTCAGCGGCATCGTCGGGGATTTCACATCCGAATTCTTCTTCGAACGCCATCACAAGCTCGACGGTGTCGAGACTGTCGGCGCCGAGGTCGTCGATGAAGCTCGCGCCCTCGGAAACTTTGCCCTCGTCGACACCCAGGTGTTCGACAACAATTTTCTGCACGCGCTCAGCGATATCGCTCATGTCTGCCTGCCCTTGCTTCCTTGGTTTCTTGGTGCCGGTTACGACACCCTTGGTACGGGGTTGATTTAAGACGATTCGGCGTCCGAGTGCCCCCGAAATCAACCGTTCATCCCTATCACAGCGCCGCACGTCTCGCCATAGGCGACAATGCCGACGCAACACTGTGGCGGCGTTTACCGGCGTTCGCCCGTAACGTCAAGCGCACGCTGATCCACAGCCCCCATTCTTGTGGTCAGAGCATCGCCATGCCGCCGTTGACATGCAGCGTCTGCCCGGTGAGATAACCCGCCTCGTCGCTCGCCAAATACGCAGCGCCGGCGGCAATATCTTCGGGCGAACCAAGGCGCCCGGCTGGAATACGCTCAAGCAATGTCGATTTCTGATCATCGGACAGGACATCGGTCATCGGCGTTTCGATAAAGCCCGGCGCGATGCAATTGACCGTGATGCCCCGGCTGGCGACTTCCTGTGCCAACGCTTTCGTCATGCCGGTCAGTCCCGCTTTGGACGCGGCATAATTTACCTGACCCGGATTACCGGTCGCGCCGACCACGGATGTGATTGTCACGATCCGCCCCCAACGAGCCTTCATCATTGAGCGCAAGACCGCGCGACTTAAACGAAACGCGGCCGAAAGATTGACATCAAGGACCTGCTGCCACTCCTCGTCCTTCATGCGCATGGCAAGGTTGTCACGGGTCAAACCCGCATTGTTGATCAGGATGTCGACCCCGCCAGCCACCTCGGTGGCCGCCGCGATCAAGGCATCCGGTGCGTCCGGGTCCGACAGATCCGCTGCCGCGATGTGACAGTTCGCTCCCAGGTCGGCCGCCAGGGCCTCCAGCCGTTCGGCACGGGTGCCGCTAATCACCACATTCGCGCCGCGCGCATGCAGGGTCCGGGCGATCGCGTCGCCGATGCCGCCGGTCGCGCCGGTGACGAGTGCCGTCTTGTCATTCAGGTCAAACATGTCGCCCCCTTAAAGCGCGCCGATAAAGGCTTCGATATCTTCCGGTGTTCCAATCGCACGGCTCGACATGTCCCGGTCGATCCGCCGGGTCAGGCCCGACAAGACCTTGCCGGCACCGAGCTCGCACAGTTCCTCGACCCCGAGATCGCGCATCGCCAGCACACCCTCGCGCCAGCGCACGCGGCTGGTTACCTGCTCGATAAGGAGGTTGCGAATTTCATCGGGGTCGGTGACCGGGGCCGCCGTGACATTCGCGATCACCGCCGGGCTCGGCACGGAAATTTCCGCACTGGCCAGCGCATAGGTCATCACATCCGCGGCCGGGTCCAGCAACGCGCAATGGAACGGCGCACTTACCGGCAACAGAATGGCGCGACGGGCACCGCGTTCCTTGGCAATCTCCACGGCGCGCTCAACAGCCTCGGTATTGCCGCTGACAACAACCTGTCCTTCCGAGTTGTCGTTGGCCACGTCACAAACCTGGTCTTCGGCCGCTTCGGAAGCGATCGCCTCGACGTCTTCGAGGCTCGGCCCGAGGATCGCCGCCATGGCGCCGACACCAACGGGCACCGCGGCCTGCATGGCCTCACCGCGGGTCTGCAACAACCGCGCCGTGTCAGCGATGCTCAACGCACCGGACGCCGCCAGCGCGGAATACTCGCCCAGGCTGTGCCCGGCAACGTATGACGCCGCCTCCGAGACCTTGATCCCGCCTTCTTCCTCGAGAACACGCACAACGGCCATGCTCACGGCCATGAGCGCCGGCTGTGCATTCTGGGTCAGGGTAAGTTCGTCTTGCGGGCCTTCGAAAATGATCCGGCTAAGCCTCGTTTCAAGCGCGTCATCGACTTCCTCAAAAACGAGCCGCGCGGCAGGAAAAGCCTCCGCCAGGCCCTGCCCCATACCCACTTCCTGGCTTCCCTGTCCGGGAAAGACGAATGCGCGGTTCATGTTTGTAACTTTCCTTATTCTGTGATGCTCAACCTTCATATCGCCGCCACCGCTGAGCCGCAAGGCGCGGGCCGTTCATAAGGCCGCACGATAGGTGGATGTATTCCTTGCGCCGGCCCGGTGCTTGTGGTGTATTCCCGCGCCTCAAGCGGCGCCGGGAGACATCCGGCGTCAACTCCTTGCCGGTTCAGCCATTGCGGGCCGGCTATGACCATGCGGACGCGGCCCGAAAGGGGCGATCGTCGGTGGCCAGTTAACAGCCAAGGGGAGTCGCAGAATATGCCACTCTACGAACACGTCTTTATTGCGCGTCAGGATATTTCCGGCACGCAAGTCGATCAATTGGTCGAAACCTTTACCGGGGTCGTTGAATCCGGTGGCGGCAAGGTCGTGGCCTCCGAATCATGGGGCCTTCGCAACCTCGCCTACCGGATCAAGAAGAACCGCAAAGGCCATTACGTCATGATGAATCTCGATGTCCCGTCGGACGTCGTTCTCGAGCTGGAGCGTCAGCAGCGCATCCATGACGACGTTCTTCGTTATCTCACCCTGCGGGTGGAAGAGCATGAAGAAGCCCCGTCGATCATGATGCAGGGCCGCAAGGAACGCGGCTCGCGACGCGACGACGAAGAGGATGACGACAGCAAGCCGGCCGAAGAGGCAGCGACGGCCGAGGCCGCACCTGCGGCTGACGTACCGGAAACCGATGCACCTGCAACCGAAGCGCCGGCCGAAGAAGCGCCGGCTGCTGAGAGCGAAGGGGAGAAAGAATAATGGCTATGGGACCCCGTACCGGCGGTGGTGGCGGCGGCGGAGGCCGACGCCCCTTCTTCCGTCGTCGCAAGACATGCCCGTTCTCGGGTGCGAACGCACCGCGGATCGACTACAAGGACACCAAGTTGCTGTCCCGGTACATTTCCGAACGCGGCAAGATCGTGCCGAGCCGGATTACCGCCGTCTCGGCAAAGAAGCAGCGTGAACTGTCGCGTGCCATCAAGCGCGCTCGGTTCCTGGCGTTGATGCCTTACGTCGTCGACTGACGACTGAAAGACCGGATGCCAATCGGGCATCCGTTCGGAACATGGCAATGATCAACACTGTCCGTCCCTATGCCTTAACGCTCAGCGCCTGTGCGCTGGCGGCGCTGCTGTTTGCGGTTCCGTTCGCGTTCGGCATCGGCGCGGCTGCGCCCCTGACCCTGACAGGCATCCCGTTGATGGCTGCGGGGCTGGGCATTGGTGTGATCGCGGCAGCGGGCGCAGGCCTCACCGGGCTTGTGGTCATCACGGGGATTGTCCTGGCGCTCGCGCTGGGACCGGAGCCGTCATTCCTGTTCGCGATATTGTTTGCGGCACCGATCGTGTTCGCCGTGCATATGCTGGGGCGTTCGCGCACCTCGTCACTGGGCTACATCGAGTGGCAGCCGCCGCTGACGGTCATGGCCTGGCTTCTCGCGGTGGCGATTGCTGTGATGATCGTCTTCGGTCTGATGGTGATCAAGGGCGACACGGACCTGGTGGTTTTGACCCGGACATTTCTGGAACCGGCGCTCACGGGGATTTTCCCCGAGTTCGGCCTGTTCCGGATCCGATCCATGGTCAGCACGCTGGCACCGGTTTTCCCGGGCGCGGTTTTGGCAGTGTGGATGTTGTTGCTCGCGGTTTCCACCGCGGGTGCGATCGCCCTGCTCCACAATCGCGGCGCACTGGGGCGGCCGACGCCGCATATGGAAGACCTCCGGACCCCGCTTTGGGTGCCGGTTGCTTTCATAGTCGCATTGTTGATCGCTTGGCTGGGAGACGGCAACTACGCCTATCTCGGTCAGAACGCGGCGATTGCCATTTTTGTTCCGATGTTCCTCGTCGGTGTCGGCACGTTCCATGCGATCGCACGCCGCACGCCAATCAGCATCGTAATCCTTGCCGTATTTTACGGCTTTCTAATCGTCTTCCCGCCGTTGAGCGTGCCTGTTGCGCTGATCGGTGTGGCGGACCAGATACTTGGTCTTCGCCGGCGCACCGGACTGGTGCGATCCGGCCAGGAGGTATGACATGGATGTAATTCTTCTCGAACGTATCGAAAAACTCGGCCAGATGGGTGACATCGTCACCGTGAAGTCCGGCTATGCCCGAAATTTTCTGCTGCCGCAGAAAAAGGCGCTGCGCGCCACCGATGGAAATCGGCAGCAGTTCGAAGCCCAGCGCACCCAGCTCGAGGCCGATAACCTCAAGCGGCGCCAGGAAGCCGAGGCGGTGGCCGAAAAGATCGAGGTCCTCGATGTGACGTTGATCCGCCAGGCCGGCGACAGCGGCCAGCTCTACGGCTCCGTCAGTGCACGCGACATCTCCGATGTGGTCACGGAAAACGGTGTCACGGTCGGGCGTGGCCAGGTCCTGCTCGACCGGGCCATCAAGGAGCTGGGTCTTCACCCGATCCGTATTTCCCTGCACCCGGAAGTTTCCGTTGAACTGACGGTCAACATCGCCCGCACCGAGGACGAAGCCGCAACCCAGCGGGAGCATGGCCAGTCCATCACCCAGATCGCGGAAGACGCCGAGGCGGCCGAGAATGCCGTGGCATTGGCCGATGAAGCCCTTGCTGTCGCCGACGACAAGGCAGCCGAAGCCGAGGCCATCGAAGGAATGGTTGAGGAAGAGGTCGCCGAGCGCGTCGCGGGCGAAGCCTCGGAGAGCGAGGGTTCCTCCGACGATGAAAATGCCGCGGAATCGGATGCGGACAGCGAGAGCGAAGAGGTCACGTCCTAAGCTCAAATCCGTGTTTTGCCCCTCGCTTCCTGTTTTGCTAGATTTTCGCTGCGTCGTAAATTTTTTGTAAAACGGGGGATACGATGCTTCTGGCACGGTTTCTCGACGGGATTATCAAAGAAGGCGATTTCGGCCTGATTGATGCGGGGGGAAAGACACACCGTTTCGGCAACGGTGCGGCTCCCCGCGTGACCATTCGCCTGCAGGATCGTGCGACCGAGCGACGGCTGCTGATGAACCCGCGCCTCGCGGCCGGCGAAGCCTATATGGACGGCACGCTGACGATCGAAGAGGGCACGCTCTACGACCTGATCGACATCATCGGCCGCAACATCGAGACCTTCGAAGACCACTGGTTTTCCGATTTCACGGCGACCCTGAGCCGCCTTTTTCGCCGCATCCAGCAATACAATCCGGTTGGTAAGGCACAGAAGAACGTCGCCCATCATTACGACCTGTCGGACGATCTCTACGACCTGTTTCTGGATTCCGACCGGCAGTATTCCTGCGCCTACTTCGACGGGTCACATAACGACCTCGAGCGCGCCCAGCACGACAAGAAACGCCACATCGCCGCCAAGCTGCTGCTCGACAAACCGGGCATGAAGGTCCTCGACATCGGGTCGGGCTGGGGCGGCATGGCACTTTATCTGGCCCAGGCCACGGGGGCCGATGTCACGGGCGTGACCCTGTCCAAGGAGCAGCACAAGGTCAGCCAGCAACGCGCCGCCGATGCCGGCCTCGCCGACCAGGTCCGCTTCAAGCTTCAGGATTATCGTGACGAACCGGAAACCTATGACCGGATCGTCTCGGTCGGCATGTTCGAGCATGTCGGTGCCGGACATTTCGCCGAGTATTTCCGCAAGGCCAAGCAGTTGCTCTCCGACGACGGTGTCTTCCTGCTTCATTCGATCGGCCGGATGGAGCCGCCGGGCACCACCAACCCGTGGCTGCGCAAGTATATTTTCCCAGGCGGCTACACGCCCGCCCTGTCCGAAACCCTCGCGGCGATCGAGAAAGCCGGCCTGTGGGTCACGGACATCGAGATTCTGCGCCTGCACTACGCCGATACCCTGCACCACTGGTACGACCGCTTCATGGAAGAACGCGAAAAGGCGCTGGAACTCTATGACGAGCGTTTTTGCCGGATGTGGGAGTTCTATCTGATCGGCTGCGAGATCGCCTTCCGGCGCATGGGCCAGATGGTCTTCCAGATCCAGATCGCGAAGAAGCAGGACGCGGTGCCCCTCACTCGGGACTACATCACCGACTGGGACCGGGCCCAAAGTAGCGACAAGTACAAGGACACCGAGGCGGCGGAATAGCTGCCCGCGCCCCTCTCGCCCATGCTCGAAATCTACGTCGATGCCGACGCCTGCCCGGTGAAGGATGAGATCGTTCGGGTCGCCGAACGCCACCAGCTACGCGTCCACCTGGTCTCCAACAGCGGCATGTTCGGGTTCCATGGGCATCCGCTCGTCACCCAGACGGTCGTGGCCGACGGCGCGGATGTGGCGGATGACTGGATCGCCGAACGGATCGGTACCGGCGATATCGTCATCACCCAGGACATCCCGCTGGCCGATCGCTGCATCAAGAAAGACGCCCGCGCGCTGCGCCCCAACGGCAAGGCCCTCGACAAGGCCTCGATCGGCATGGCGCTGGCCACACGGGATCTGATGACGGACTTAAGGTCCGCCGGGGAGACCACCCGCGGCCCCCGCGCCTTCGCCAAGCAGGACAGGTCGAATTTCCTGCAGGCCCTTGAGACAACGATCCAGGCCGTCAAGAACGCCTGAATTCCAGCCTAGGCGATCGTTACGACCACGCCGCCGACCTGGCGGCCCTCTTCGACCATTTCATGCGCCGCCGCGATCTCCTCGAGCGGGAATTCGCCAGCGACACGGCTGACCAATTTACCCTCCGACATCCAGCGCGAGATATCCGCCACACTCTGCATTTTGAATGCTTCGGGCATGGTAAAGCAGCCGATGATCCGCACCGTCGGCGACTTCATCAGAAAGCCGTAGAAGGAGAATGGTACGACCGGCTGGGCCATGGATGCATAAGCCGCAATCGTGCCACCTGTCTTGATGATCTTCATCGTGGTCTCGATATTGCCGCCCAGCTCGACCTCGACCACCCGGTCGACACCCTTGCCATCGGTGAGCGCCATAACGCGTTCGGCGACATCCTCGGTCTTGTAGTTGATCGTGTGGGTCGCTCCGTCTTCCTGGGCGCGGGCCGCCTTCTCGTCCGAGCTCACCGTTCCGATCACAGTCGCACCGCCGTTACGCGCCATCTGGACGGCGTAGTTCCCCACCGCGCCGGCCGCGCCGGTCACCAGGATCGTCTGGCCCTCCACAGGCCCGTCCGTATAGACCAGCGGATGGGCGGTCATTGCGGGGATTCCAAGGCAGGCGCCCTCGGCGAAACTCTGGCTTTCCGGCAGGATATTCGCGCGCGATGCCGGCAGGTTGATGTATTCGGCCGCCGTGCCGTTGCCGCGCTTCCAGTGCCCCTCGTACAGCCAGACCCGCTCGCCGACCCGGGCCGGGTCGACACCCGCTCCCACCGCCTCGATGACGCCGGCGCCGTCGAAATGCGGGATCATCTGATCCCCGATCATCGGCCCCCGCTCCCCGGCGCGGCGCTTGACGTCCAGCGGGTTGATGCCCGAGGCATGCACCCGCACGAGCACCTCGCCATCGCCCGCGCTCGGTGTTTCCTGTTCGCCGGTCTGAAATATGTCCTTCGCCGCGCCGAATTCGGCATACCAAGCTGCACGCATCTTCGTTCCCCATTGATTGTGTCGGGACCAATATAGTCCGCATGGATCACCCGAACAGCCACCTGGCTGGAGCGGTTCCTCAGAATTGCGGATGTCGCAAGCGGAAATACAGCCGTCCCGAATCAGCTTATCCTCGTGTTCCACCGAACTCACCGACGATGAGTCCAGTGCGGAAACGCCAGCATCATTAGGGTGCAGCGCCATGACCACGAGCGACATGACAGACCCGATGGCCGATGAAGCCGCCAACATCACGCCCCTGCACGGGGACGAAGGCGGTATTGGATTCCGCTCTCCGCCGCACAATTTCGAGGCGGAGATGGCGCTTTTGGGCGCGATTCTGGTCAACAACCGCGCGTTTGAACGGGTCCAGGAGTTCCTGTTCCCCGAGCATTTCGCCGATCCTGCCCATGCCAGCGTCTACGGCGCCTGCGCCCACCTGATCGAGCACGGCCAGATCGCCGACCCGGTCACCTTGAAGAATTATTTCAAGGACGACGCCGATTTGCAGGCGATTGGCGGCCAGGCCTATATCGCGGAACTGGCGAACTCGGTCATCACCATCCAGAACGCACTGGATCTCGGCCGCGAGATCTATGACTGCTTCCTGCGGCGCGAGCTGATCGATATCGGCGGCCAGGTCGTCAATGGTGCCTATGAATACGAGCTCGAAACCCCGGCGCCGCAGCAGATCGAACGCGCCGAGGAAATGCTTTTCCAGCTCGCAGAAGAAGGCTCCACCGAGACCGGCTTCCGGGACTTCAAGAGCGCGGTCACCGGCGCCATCGACATGGCGGCGGCGGCCTACAAGCGCGACGGCCAGCTGGTCGGCGTGCCGACAGGCTTCACCGACCTCGACAAGCTGCTCGGCGGGTTGCATGAATCCGATCTGGTGATCGTCGCCGCCCGCCCGTCCATGGGGAAAACCGCGCTGGCGACAAATGTCGCCTACCACGCCGCTTCGACGAAACAGCGCAAGGACGGGCCCGACGGCACGGAAATCGAAGAAACCGAGAGCGTCGCCTTCTTCTCTCTCGAAATGTCGGCCGAACAGCTCGCCACGCGCATCATCTCGGAACAGGCACATGTGCGCTCGGACTCGATCCGCCGGGGCGACGTGCGCGAGGAAGAGTACAACCGGGTCTTTGCCGTTTCCCAGGCACTACATGGTCTGAAACTGTTCATCGACGACACGCCGGCGCTGACCATGTCACAGATCCGGACCCGCGCGCGGCGCCTCAAGCGCCAGCACGGGCTCAGCCTGATCATCATCGACTATCTGCAGCTCATCAATCCGCCGGCCAACAGCCGCGGCGACAACCGGGTCCAGGAGGTGTCCCAGATCACCCGCGGCCTGAAGGCGCTGGCGAAGGAACTGAACGTACCCGTGATCGCGTTGAGCCAGCTCTCCCGCGCCGTCGAGCAGCGCGAGGACAAGCGCCCACAATTATCGGATCTGCGTGAGTCGGGATCGATCGAGCAGGACGCCGATGTGGTCACCTTCATCTATCGCGAGGAATATTACCGCGAGCGCGAGAAACCGACCCCGCGCGATAGCGAGAAACAGGAAACCTACCTGGAACGCGAGCAGCGTTACATGGAACTGATGGAGAAATGCCGGGGCAAGGCGGAGGTGATTGTCGCCAAACAGCGCCATGGTCCCATCGGGACGGTGGTTCTGCAGTTCAACGGCGATTACACGCAGTTTGCGGATCTGTCGCCGGACGACTATCTGCCCGAGGACCGGTACTAGAGCCTTGGTGGCGCACGAAATCGTCATCCCGGCGGACGCCGGTGCGACCGTCATCGTGGACCTGGACGCACTCACCGAAAATTACCGCCTGATTCAGGCCACCTGCCCGGGCGCCGATGTCGGCGCCGCAGTGAAGGCGAATGCCTATGGACTGGGTATCGGCCCCGTCACCCGCACGCTGGCAAAAGCCGGCTGCGACACCTTCTTCGTCGCCACGCCTGCCGAGGGCGCAAATCTGCGCAAAACAAACGCGACGGCCGATATCATTGTCCTCAACGGGCCGGAGCCCGGAAGTATCGCGACCTTCATCGATGGTCGCCTGACCCCGACACTCAACAGCCTGCCCCAGATCGATGCATGGTCTGCGGCCTGCGACGCGGCCGGGGCGGATATTGCGGATGCGTGGCTGCATATTGACACCGGCATGAACCGATTGGGGCTGGACCCCCAGGAGTTCGCGGCCCTCGTTGCAGACCCTTCTCCTTTGGACGGAATCCGGATTTCGACGGTCCTGAGCCATCTCGCCTGCGCCGACACGCCGGACCACCCGATGAACCCAGCCCAACGCGACCGCTTCGCGGCCATTTGCGAAACCCTCAAACCGATCATCGGCCCGTTCCGGTCCAGCCTGGCGAATTCGCCCGGCGCCTTTCTCGGCCCCGAGTATCATTTCGATTTGGTCCGGCCCGGCGCATCCCTCTACGGGATTCGGCCGAACATCAATGACCCCAATCCTATGTCACATGTTGTTGATATTTATACAAAAATTCTGCAAGTGCGTGACGTTGACACCCCCATGACCGTTGGATACGGTGCCGCCCATCAGGTCGTCGGAACCCGTCGGATTGCGACCCTCGCGGCAGGCTATGCCGACGGATACCCCCGCGCCGCCGGAAACACGGCCGGTCATACGGAGGGCAAACGCATGTGCGCCTATATCGACGGGCAACCCGCCCCTCTCGCGGGACGGATTTCCATGGATCTGATCACCATCGATGTCACTGATATCCCCGCGACGCTTTGCCGTCCGGGGCAAATGGTCGAATTGCTGGGGCCGAATATCACCGCGGACGACCTTGCGGACGCCGCCGGGACCATCGCCTACGAAGTTCTCACCAGGCTGGGGCCGCGTTTACACGTTGAATATCGTGGTGGAGCAACCTGATCATGCGTTTCCTGGCATCCATCGGCCGCGGCACGATTTCAACATTCGCCACGATCGGTCAGATCGCCGCCTTCGCGGGGATCGGCCTGTATCACTGCGTGCGCCCGCCCTTCTATCCGCGGTTGATCGTCCAGCAGATGATCGAGATTGGCTACTACTCGCTTCCCGTCGTCGGCCTGACCGCGATTTTCACCGGTGCCGTCCTCGCGCTGCAGAGTTTCAGCGGCTTCGGTTTTGCCGGCGAAGCCACGATCGCCAACGTGGTTGTCTGGGGTATCACGCGCGAACTGGGTCCGGTTCTCGCCGGCCTGATGGTCGCCGGCCGCATCGGCGCGGCCATGGCAGCGGAAATCGGGACCATGCGCGTCACCGAGCAAATAGACGCCCTGACCACCCTGTCGACCAATCCCTACAAATATCTCGTCGCGCCGCGCCTGATCGCCGCCATCGCCATGCTTCCCCTGCTCGTCCTGGTCGCGGACGTAATCGGTGTTCTCGGCGGGTTTCTGGTCTCGATCTACGATTTCGGGTTCAACCCGACCACCTATCTGAAGAGCACCTGGGACAGTCTCGACGGCACGGGCTTTCTCTCGGGCCTGGTGAAGGCCGCCGTCTTCGGGTTCCTCGTTGCCCTGATGGGGACGTATCACGGCTACCACTCCAAGGGGGGTGCGCAGGGTGTGGGGCAGGCGACGACCAATGCGGTGGTCTCGGCCTCGATCCTTCTCCTGCTGTTCAACTTCATCATCACCGCCATGTTCTTTGCCTCATGACGGCCCCCGGCGATGCGTCGAAAATTGCGGTCCGCGACCTGCACAAGGCATTCGGCACGAACGAGGTCCTGCGCGGCGTCGATCTGGATTTGCCCACGGGCAGCTCGCTTGCCGTGATCGGCGGATCGGGGACGGGTAAATCGGTACTTATCAAATCGATCATCGGCCTGCTGGAACCGGATTCGGGTTCCATCCTGATTGACGGCGAGGAAACACTCGGCCTGGCACCGCGCGAACGCGAGCGGGTCACCCGGAAATTCGGCATGCTGTTCCAGGGTGCGGCCCTGTTCGACAGCCTGCCCGTCTGGGAGAACGTCGCCTTCGGGTTAATCCAGGGTCAGGGTGTCCGGCGCCGGGATGCGCGCGAGGCGGCGCTGGAAGCGATGAACATGGTCGGTCTCGACACCGATATTGCCGACCGGTCGCCCGCCGAACTTTCGGGCGGCATGCAGAAACGCGCCGGCCTGGCGCGGGCCATCGCGACACGGCCTGAAATACTGTTCTTCGACGAACCGACGACCGGCCTCGACCCGATCATGGGCAGCGTCATCGACAGCCTGATTGTGAAAACGGTCCGCGAGCTGGGCGCGACGGCATTGACGATTACACATGACATGGCGAGCGCACGGCGAATCGCCGACAATGTCGCCATGATCTACGAAGGTCGTATCGTGTGGCACGGTCCGGTCTCCGAGATCGATCGCTCTGGAAATGACATGGTCGACCAGTTCATCAACGGACGCTCCATCGGGCCCATCCAGCTTCAGGTTGCGGTCTAGGCGATGGCGCGCGCCACGAGCAACTTCGTCTGCCAATCCTGCGGCGCGGTACACCGCAAGTGGAGCGGCAAGTGCGACAGCTGTGGCGAATGGAACTCGATCGTCGAGGAATCCGGGGAAACCAACGTCCCCAAGGGGGTCTCGAAAGCCGGCGGCAAGGCCGTCGCGTTCACCTCTTTGGATGGCGCACCCGACGAGCGCACACGGCGCATGACCGGCATGGCAGAACTCGACCGGGTTTGCGGTGGCGGCATGGTTCCCGGTTCCGCTCTTCTGGTCGGCGGTGACCCGGGAATCGGTAAATCAACGCTCCTGCTGCAGGCGGCCGCGATGCTTGCCAAGTCCGGCGTCTCGGTCGCCTATATCTCGGGCGAGGAAGCCGTCGATCAAATTCGCCTACGCGCGGCGCGCTTGGGACTGGCAGATGCGCCGGTCGACCTGGCATCCGCCACCAATGTTCGCGATATCCTTGCAGCACTCGACACCGTCGGTGGTGCCGACGTTGCGATCATCGATTCCATCCAGACCATGTATGCGGATAACCTCGATTCTGCGCCCGGCACCGTGGCGCAGGTGCGCACTTGCGCACAAGAACTGATCCGCGTCGCCAAGCGGCGCGGCGTGACCATGATCCTGGTCGGGCATGTCACCAAGGAAGGGGCGATCGCCGGCCCCCGGGTGCTCGAGCATATGGTCGATGCCGTGCTGTATTTCGAAGGCGAGCGTGCCAACCAGTATCGCCTGTTGCGGGCGGTCAAGAACCGCTTCGGCGCCACGGACGAGATCGGCGTCTTCGAAATGACCGATGCTGGGCTGACGGAAGTCGAGAACCCGTCGGAGCTGTTCATCGCCGGACATAGCGATACCACCAGCGGATCCGCCGTATTTGCCGGTATCGAGGGCACCCGTCCGCTGCTGGTCGAAATTCAGGCCCTCGTGGCACCAACCCCGCTGGGCACACCGCGCCGCGCCGTGGTTGGCTGGGATTCAAGCCGCCTGGCGATGATTATCGCGGTCCTGCAAACCCGTTGCGGGATGAATCTGGGCTCTCACGACGTCTATCTGAATGTCGCTGGCGGCCTGCGAGTGGGTGAACCGGCCGCCGACCTGGCCGTGGCGGCCGCGCTCGTGTCGGCCCATCTGGAACAACCCCTGCCGCCGCGCACGGTGGTCTTTGGCGAAATCGGGCTCGGCGGCGAAGTGCGCGGGGTCGGACAGGCCGACGCCCGCATGCGCGAGGCAGAGAAACTGGGGTTCGAACACGCCTGGACACCGCCTCTGGGCAGCGGGCGCAAGCAAGGCGGCAAGAAGGCCCAGACCAGTCTCAATGTCGGCGAGATCGCTAAACTGCGCGACCTCTTCGACCGCTTCGACACCACGCCGCAACGCGGCAATCTGGCGACGGTCTAGGCCATGGAATTCGGCGGCTTCAGCATCTTCGATATTGCCGTGCTTGCGACCATCTTCCTGGGCGCTCTCTTCGGGCTGGTCACCGGATTCGTGCGCGGCGGCCTGTTCGTCGCGTCCTGGATCGGTGCCGGCCTGATCACGATATTCGGGCTTGAGTATGTCTCCCCCATTGCCAACCAGTATATCATCCCGGAATGGTTGGCCGGTCTGGTTGCCGGCGCGGCATTGTTCATTGTCGCGCTGATTGTGCTTCATCTATTGAGCCACATGCTCAGCGGGTGGGTCCGTGCCGGCCGGCTCAACGCACTGGATCGCTCGCTTGGCCTGCTGGCCGGACTCGCCACCGCGGGAATTGTGATTTCCGTCGCGTTCCTTTTCCTCAGCGACGTCTTCGGCGACGATCCGCCCCCTTGGGTGGAGACCGCTCGCACCCTCCCGGTGGTCGAGCGCGGCGCGCTTCTGGTCAAGGAATTGCTGCCGGCGAAGATCATTGGCGATACGGGCAATGCGCTGGAACGCGCCCAGCAGCGGGCCAACGACATCGATGCCGCGCGCGAGGCCCTCGACCGGCTCACGCGCCCCCCCGAAACCTCTGCGCCACAGCCGCAAGAAGGGTATAACGAGCGAGAGCGCGATGGCCTCGAAGATCTGATCCGGCGGAACCAGTGACCGATATGTTTACAACCCACCCGTTCCAGGCCGGCAGCGACCCGGACAAGTTCCACGAAGAATGTGGCGTATTCGGCGTCTTCGGCACCGAGGATGCAGCCGCTTTTACCGCGCTCGGCCTGCATGCCCTGCAACACCGCGGACAAGAAGCCGCGGGCATCGTCTCCTATGACGGCAAGCGCTTTCACCCGCACCGTTCGATGGGCCTTGTCGGCGATATCTTCAGTGACCGGGAGGTCATCGACCGGATGCCCGGCGACTCCGCGATCGGACACAACCGCTACTCCACCGCCGGCGAGACGGTGTTGCGCAACGTGCAGCCGCTCTACGCGGATTATAGCTTCGGCGGGCTGGCGCTGGCGCATAACGGAAACCTGACCAACGCGCGCCAATTGCGCCGCGAGCTCGTCCAGGCGGGCTCCCTCTTCCAGTCGACGATGGATACGGAGGTGATCCAGCATCTGATCGCCACCAGCCAGGAGGCACGCCTTCTCGACCGGGTCATAGAGGCGTTGCGTGCCATCGACGGCGCCTATTCGCTCGTCGCATTATCGCGCCGCAAACTGATCGGCGCGCGTGACCCGCTCGGCGTCCGCCCGCTGGTGCTGGGGAAAGTTGGCGACGCCTGGGTCCTGGCCTCCGAAACCTGCGCGCTCGACATCATCGGCGCGGATTTTGTGCGCGACGTCGAGCCGGGAGAGATCATCATCGTCGACGATGACGGCCTCCACTCACACAAGCCGACCCCGCCGATGCGCAAACGCTTCTGCATCTTCGAATACATCTACTTCGCGCGGCCGGATTCCAATGTCGACGGCAAGAACGTCTATGAAGCCCGCAAGGCGATCGGCGCCGAGATCGCACGGGAAACTCCCGTCGAAGCCGACCTGGTCATCCCCGTCCCAGACAGCGGTGTGCCGGCGGCAATTGGGTATGCGGCGGAAGCTGGCATCCCCTTCGAACTCGGCCTGATCCGCAACCATTATGTCGGGCGCACTTTCATCGAGCCGACAGACGAAATCCGCCATCTCGGTGTCCGGTTGAAACACAACGCCAACCGCGGCCAACTCGATGGCCAGCGCGTTATTCTCGTCGACGACAGCATCGTCCGGGGCACCACCTCCCAGAAGATTGTCGAGATGGTTCGCAACGCCGGTGCGGCCGAAGTGCATGTCCGGATTTCGAGCCCGCCCACGAGAAGTCCCTGTTTCTATGGCATCGACACGCCACAGGAGTCCGAACTCCTGGCCGCAAACAACGACGTCGAGGAAATTCGCAAGCTCATCGGTGCCGACAGTCTCGCCTACGTGTCCATGGACGGGCTCTACCGCGCCATGGGTGAGGCAGGCCGCGACGCCGAATCGCCGCAATATTGCGACGCCTGCTTCAGCGGCGAGTATCCGATCACACTTACCGATATGAACGACACCGACAACACATCACAGATGTCGCTCCTCGCCGAACTGGCCTAGGTAACAGGAATGTCAGAAACGAACCCAATCACAGGCGCACTCGCAGGCCGTGTGGCTCTCATTACGGGTGCGTCGCGCGGGGTCGGCGCGGCGGTCGCCAAGCGGTTTGCCGCCGAGGGTGCGCACGTGATTCTGCTCGCACGCACGGTGGGTGGCCTGGAAGAAATCGACGACGCGATCCAGGGCGCGGGGGGCCAAGCCACGCTCGTGCCGTGCGACCTTACGGAATTCGAGGCGATCGACACCCTGGGGCCGGCGCTCCTGGAACGTTTCGACAAGCTGGATATCCTGGTCGGCAACGCCGGCGTGCTCGGCGAGATGACACCCCTCACCCACTATGACGCCAAGGCCTGGCACGAGGTGTTCGACGTCAACGTGCATGCAAACTGGCGCCTGATTCGCACGCTGGACCCGTTGCTACGCCGTTCGGATGCCGGGCGCGCGATCATGGTCACCAGCGGTGCGGCATCCAATCCCCGCGCCTTTTGGGGGGCCTATGCGGTGACCAAGGCGGCCCTGGAGACGCTTGTCCATGTCTGGGCATCGGAACTCGCGGACACGGATGTGCGGGTCAATCTGCTCAACCCCGGCGCCACGCGGACCGGCATGCGCGCGGTCGTCTTCCCCGGCGAAGACCCGGAGACCCTCAAGACACCCGAGGATATCACCGGCACCTTCGTGGAACTGGCGTCACCGAGCTGCACCCGGCATGACGAGTTGATCGACCTCGCCTGAGCGCGCCACACCTCAGCTAAGACCTAATTCTTGTCGTGATACGGGTTTTCGCCTTTGCGGGTGTGCACCCGGATCGGCGTGCCCTCCAGGTTGAAACGCGTGCGAAAACTGTTCTCCAGGTAGCGAATGTAGCTGGTCGGCAGATCTTCGGGCCGATTGCCGAACAACACAACCGTCGGGGGCCGCGCCTTCGCCTGGGTCGCGTAGCGCAGGCGGATCGGGCGCTTGTTCGCGGCCAGCGGCGGCGGATGGCGCTCGATCGAGTCATTCAACCACGCATTCAACTCCGAGGTCGTAACGCGCAGGTTCCAATCCTTATAGGCCCCCAGCACCGCCGGCATCAGCTTCTCGAGACCGCGACCGGTTGTGGCAGAAAGGGTCACAATCGGCGTGCCCGCACCCTGGGGCAGCGACACCTGCATTCGGTCATGCAATAGGCCAAGCGCGGCCTTGTGGTCGGTGATCAGGTCCCATTTGTTGACGACGATCACGAAGGCGCGGCCTTCCTCGATGACGTGCCGGGCAATCGCCAGGTCCTGACGCTCGAGCATCTGCTCGGCGTCGAGCACGAGCGCCACCACATGTGCGTACTGGATGGCATGAAGCGAGTTCCCGACCGAGAGTTTCTCGAGTTTCTCATCGATCCGCGCCTTGCGACGCATACCCGCGGTGTCGACCAGTGCTATGCGCTGATCTTCGAACATCCACTCCACCGAGATCGCATCGCGGGTAATCCCGGCTTCGGGCCCCGTCAGAAGCCGGTCCTGTCCAAGTATGGTGTTGATCAGGGTCGACTTGCCGACATTCGGCCGGCCCACGATCGCCAGCCGAAGGACGGATGTATCGCCATCCGGGTCTGCGCCGGTGTCTTCCCAAGTCGCGTCGTCATCTGAAGGAGCCGCCGCCGCGATCGGGTCGAAAAGGAGATGAATACCCTCCCCATGTTCGGCCGAGATCGCGATCGGGTCACCCAGCCCCAACGCATAGGATTCGAGAACACCGCTTTCACCGGCACGGCCCTCGCACTTGTTCGCAACCAGGAAGACATTTGCAGCACGGCTGCGCAGCCAGCTGGCAAATTGTTCATCGAGCGGCGTGATTCCCGCGCGCGCGTCGAAAACCATGAAAACCACGTCGGCCTCGTCCAACGCCTGTTCCGTTTGGCGTCGCATTCGCGCCGGGAGGCTATCATCGAAAGCTTCTTCCAGCCCCGCCGTATCGACAATCCGGAACTCCAGGTCTCCCATGGAGCCCTGCCCTTCGCGACGATCTCGCGTGACCCCGGGCCTGTCGTCGACCAGCGCCTCGCGCCGTCCGACCAATCGGTTGAACAGGGTCGATTTTCCGACGTTGGGACGCCCGACAATGACAACGGTCGGTTGCATGACAGGTATCCGCGCGCCCTATCGGTACGCGATCAGGCGCGCGCCGTCGGTCTGGAAGTAAAGGGTCTCGTTTGCCAGGATCGGCGGTAACGAGACATCGCCGGGCATTTCGATCTCGCCGATGATTTCGCCGGTATAGGGCGATAACGCAACGGCGACACCGTGGCTGCCGGTCACAATCAGGCGGTCGCTGGCGAGCACCGGACCGGACCAGTTGATCAAGCCGTCACGGTCTTCCGGGTCCTCGAAGCGGCCCAAGGGCGTGACCCACCGAACGAGGCCGTTCTCGGCAACCATGGCCACAACATCGCCTTCGGTGCTGACCACATAAAGGAAGTTTCCTGCGATCCACGGCTGGTTCACGCCGCCGACTTCCGCCTCCCAGACACGCCGTCCGCTGGCCAGGTCAATCGCAACCATGCGGCCGGAATGACTGATGGCATAGACACGCCCCCGGTCGACGACCGGACGCCCACGGATATCGGCCAGTGCGGAAACTGCGTCAACACGCCGGATTGCCGCCAGGTTGTCGCTCCAGAGCTGGCGACCATTCTCGGCGCGGAGCGCGAAAATCTCGCCCGACGAATAGGGAACGATAACGATATCGCCATCGACTGCGGCGCTCGAAGACCCGATCAGGCCCGCACCTTCTTCGATACCGGTGTGGGTCCAGTCAACTTCCCCCTGCTCGGCATCGATAGCAAACAGCTGGTTGTCCTTCGTGATGGCATAGACCTTCCCGCCGAAAGCCGTCGGGGCAGAGCGCATCGGACCCGACACGGCTGTGCGCCACAACTCACGGCCCGTCGCGGCGTCGAGCGCCACGACCTGAGCAAAGCCGGTCCCTGCGTAAACCCGGCCCAGGTCATAGGCAACACCGCCGCCCCAGTTACCATCGTCCTCGTCTTCCGGCTCGATGTCGGCAGACCAGACCGTCTCCCCGTTATCGGCGCGTCGCGCGGTCACAACCGCGTCGGAATCCATCGCATAAACCAAGCCATTGGCAACGACAGGGCCCGACAGGATCGGGGCATCATCATCACCGCCGGAGCCCACGCTACGCGACCAAGTTTCCTGGGGTGCGCCCGCCAGGGAAAGATGGTGCATGGCATGGTTCGCGAACCCGCCCTGCTGGGGCCAGTCCTCATTGATCTGGGGGCGCGGCAGGCGGATGGACAAATCGGCGACACGCGGCGATGCCGAGATTCGGTCCTGCGCCTGCAATACCGCGATACGCTCACCGGGCAAGGGAGCGTCGTCACTGGCACCCAGGAAATCGAATGTATCGCACGCTGCCAGCGTGACCAGCATCACCGGCAGAAGCCAAGATCTTCGCGTGGACCGGCACATGTTCGCAAACATCATCAAAGCCCGATTGCCGTGAGCAGTTCAGTGGCACGCGCGCGCGAAGCGACCGGTGCCGACGGATCGGTCTGGTTCGCGCGCAACAATTCCGCGGCCCGCTCGCGTTCGCCGGCCTGAATCGCCGCAACAGCGAGAAATTCGCGGGCGGTCACCCGGAAGGGATTGTCCGCGGTATTCAGCGGTCCAATACGTTCCTCGACCTCGCTTTGCGACAAGACATCCAGCCCGTTGGCAACGGCCAGGAGGCGCGCGAGGTCACGGTAGGTGCCGCGCAAGTCAGAATCCGCGGCGACAGAATCGAAGATCGCGAGGGCTTGAGCCTTGTCACCCTGTGTCGCCAACAGCCGCGCTTCGCGCAACTGTGCCAGGAACCTGTAAGCGGGCGTGCCATCCTGCGCCAGAGCACGAAGTTCCTGCAGCGCCATATCCGCCTGCTCACTCTCCTGCACCACCGCGTCCAGGAACCGCGTGCTGTCGGCGTCGCGTGCACTCACTTGGGCATCGCGCCAGAGGACGAAGGCGATCGTCCCACCGACGATCAGCACCACGGCAATTACCACATAGATGCCATAGGTCTTCCAGAGCTGCTCATAGCGGTCCTGGCGGACTTCCTCGTCAACTTCGCGGAAGAGCTGTTGATCAGACACGAAAACAATTCCTTTTCAAGAACTTCGCGAGATTGTCTCACGTCGCTATATCGCCGCACAACGTACCGAAAGCAACCGTTTAACGGCGTTTTGATCGAAGTCGGTATGGCGTCATACCATTTTTTAACCCGTCGCTGACACAATCACACCCCAACACGGGAAAAACCGACCATGCGACCGGGCGTTCAAACCATACTGGCAATCGCTGCACCTCTCGCCCTGGCGGGGTGCGCAGACCCGGCGTCGCTCGCGCTCGGCGGCGCGAGCGTTGTGTCGATGATCGATTCGGGGAAAACCGTGTCGGATCATGTCATGTCCTACGCGACCGGTGACGAATGTACATTCCGTCACTCGTTGCGCGGCCAGGCCTGGTGTCAGCCCCGACGAAGCGAGGAATCCGGCGAACAACCGAACCTCGTTTGCTATCAATCGATCGCACGTACGACCTGCTACGAGGTCGCGAATCGGTTTGAAACTGAGACCCGCCGCGCGCCCTGAACCGCGATCGCTGGACAGGTCTCTGAAAATCAGGAAAACTTGACCCATCAGCCACTCAACGAACACGGGCGAGCGTTCCACTCATGAGTACCCATCAGACCCTGCATAAAACCAATCGCAAGGCAGGCCAGGTTACGTTCAACCGAAACGAACTTCGAATTCTTCTGAATGAATACAGTCGGCGTGTCGCGGCCGGTGAGTGGCGGGACTACGCGATGGATTTCACCCGCGACCGCGCTGTTTTCTCGGTCTTCCGGCACACCGCCGAGCATCCACTTTATTCGATCGAGAAGTCCCCGGGCAGGAGCGGCCGACCGCCGCTCTATGCCGTGTCGCGCGGGCCGCAACGCCTGAAACAGAGCGAAAACCTGGACACGGTTCTCGACGCGATCAAGAGCAAGCCCCGGCTGCGAACCGTCGGCTAGCCCGTATCGAGAGAATTTTCGCGAATTCCTGCGCATATTCTTCTCGATAACAGCCAAAAATCAGCATTCTAAAACTCGATGCGATCCTGTTTGCGAATTGCCGCCAACCGGACCAAACCAGTGACGCGATGAGGCCAGGGCAAAAATTTTGCCGCGGCCTGGGAGAGGACGTCAGATGGTTCCGTGGAACGGCAAATGAGCGCGAGCGAACACATTTCGGGCCTGGGCGATCCACGCGCCATGGTGATCCCGCCAGGCCGTGGTGAGGCAACAACGCGAAACGCCGAGCTGGTCGAGAAACCGGGCATACCGGAACCGATTAAGCTGCCAGAGCCCATCCAACGGAAGTTCCAGGCGCGCCTGACCTATGACCTGGTCGAAGCGGAAGTCTTTCTTGAAATACTCGACCCGGAGACGGGTGAGGTGATCCGGAGGTTCCCCGCAGAGAAGGCTTCGCAAGATGAGACCGTCATCCACGGCGGCATAATCTTCAACCGGCTGGCCTGACGCGATGGCGGGGTGCGTTGTCCCCTGCTCACCACGCCGTTAGGCTGTCCAGATGAACAGCACGGACACACACGCAGACAATCGAAAACGCGCGTTGTCCGGTCTCGACAGATTGCTATCCGACGAGACGATGGTCCGACGCCTGGCCGCCCGGCAGGTCGGCCTGCTCACCAATCATGCCTGCACCACAGTGGATCAGGTCCCCGCGACCCAGGCGATAAAGCAGAGCCTCGACACCCATGGGGCCAGCAGCCTGCGCCTGTTTACGCCTGAGCATGGCATGCAACTGTCGGCAGGTGCCGGCGAAGCCGTAAGCAACAGCGAGGACCCGCTGACCGGACTTCCCGTCCATAGCCTCTATGAGGGCGCTGAAAACAATGCGGACGCGGTCTTGGAGGGGCTCGATGCGTTGATCATCGATCTGCGTGACGTGGGAGTGCGTTGCTACACCTATGCGGCCACGGCCGCCCGGTTTGCCACGGCCGCACTCGAGCGCCACATCGAAGTCATCGTCTGTGATCGCGTCAACCCGCTTGGTCCGAGAACAGAAGGCCCCCGGCCCGAACCGGAACGAAAATCACTGCTCGCCTATTTTGACGTCCCGTTTGTCCATGGCCGAACGATCGGTGAACTCATCGCACTCGCCATCGCACCGGTAATCACCCAGGCGCCGTTCGCCGTCTATCCGGCGGACGTTTCCCTGCAACCGCCGCTGGGCTGGATACCGCCTTCGCCGGCCTTGTCGCACCCCGATGCAGTGGCGGCCTATGCCGGACTGGTACTGCTTGAGGCCACCAATGTCAGCGAAGGGCGGGGCACGTCCGTCTCCTTTCGCGCGCTCGCCGCACCGGGACTGGATGCCGACGGGCTTGCGCGTGCCGTGAACGAATGGCCAACAGGCTTTGGTGCTGCGCCCGGCGAGATATTCTTCACCCGGCCGCCCAGCGCGGGTCGGCCGGTCCCCGGCATCGGCCTCTGGCCCCGGCGCGCACCGCGTCACGAGCCGCTTGCACTCGGCGTGTATCTGCTTTCCTGGCTAATGCAAAACTACGAAGATTTTGCCTGGCTGCCCGCAGCGGGGTCGAAATCCGACATGGCGATCGACGTGCTGTTCGGACGTTCCGATCTACGAACCCAGCTCGAGGCCGGGATATCCGCCGAGGCCATATTGCGAGACTGGCGATAGGATTAGCGACCCGTACTCAGCCGACCGTCTCACCTTCGACAACGACCTCGACCAGTCGATGCGCCCCGTCCAGCAGCACAAGATCGGCCCAGGCGTCCGATTGAATGCGCCCGCGGTCCACGCGGCCGATAAAGTCGGCGGGATAGGTCGAGGTGCGTCGGCTGGCTTCGTCCAGCGGCAACCCCAATTCCAGCAAATTCAGCAATGCCTGGTCCATCGTCAGGGCGCTGCCGGCAAGCGTGCCGTCTTCCAGAAACACACCACCATCGCGCTTGGTCACGGTGTGGCTGCCGAGCGGATATTCGCCGTCGGGCATCCCGGCGGCGGCGGTTGCATCGCTCACGGCAAAAAGCTTGGGGATGGCCCGTAGCGCAGCCTTGATCGCCCCTGGCGCGACATGAAAACCATCAGGGATGAGCGCGGCATACTCCCCATGTGCCAGCGCCGCCCCGGCGACACCCGGGGCACGATGATGCAACGGCGACATCGCGTTGAACAGATGGGTGAAACCGCGCGCGCCCGCCGCCAAAGCCGCGCACGCCATCTCATAATCGGCGTCGGAATGACCGATTTGGACGACCAGACCCGCCGCCACCAGTTGATCAATGATCTCGAGACCGCCGGCTATTTCGGGTGCCAGGGTCACGAGCTTCACAACGCTTTCACCCGTGATGGCCTCGATGAATGCCGGGTCGGGGTCGCGGGCAAAGGGTGGCTGGGCGCCAAGCCTATCCTCGTTGATGTAGGGGCCTTCCATATGTGCGCCGAGAACCCGTGCTTCGCCAGGCTGGCGTTCCGTCTGCACCTTGCCGATGCCCGCCAGCGCGGCGATCAGCTCGTCTTCGGGGGCCGTGATGGTCGCCGGCAGGAACGACGTGGTCCCGTGCCGGGCGTGCAACTGCGCTGCGGTTCGCACCGCACCCTCGCCCTGCATCACGTCGGCCCCGCCGCCGCCGGGCACGTGCAGGTCGACGAAACCCGGAATGACATATGGCGCATCCGCCGGCACATCACCCGCTTCGATGTTCACGATATGGCTGTCAAAGTCGATCCGACCGTCGACCCACCCCTCGGGTGTCAGGATATGTCCGGCTCGTTGTAATTCACTCATCGGTTTTGCCACATGATTGTTTCGTCCGGCGCGCGCCCCTGGGCCAGCATCAACGCGCCGCTCACGGGATCTTCCTTCGGCGCCCGCACCCAGTTTCGCAGGCGGTCGGGCAGGAACGCGTCCAGAGGTTCGGCCAACCCGCCCACCAGCGCCAGCGGAATCTTGCGGCCGGAATCCAGCGCCTCTGCCAGCGCATCGATCTCACGTCCCGCTTCACTGACGATCTCGAGTGCTGCCGTGTCTCCCCAGCCTGCATGTTCAACGACCAGGGGTGCGAGCTCCGCGAACTGTGCCGGTGGTGCGGCCAACAGCCAGTCCAGAAGCGCGTCGCGTGACTGACCGGTCTGCGCCATCACCGCATGATGCATATCGGTGACCCGTTTTCGGAACCGCGTGTCGACGATCTGCGCGACCTGTACGACCGCGCGCCGACCGATCCAGGCGCCGCTACCCTCGTCACCGATGGGAAAGCCCCATCCGCCGACAAGCCGGCACCGGCCTGCCGCCTCGATGCGGTAACCCACGCTCCCGGTGCCGATGATGATCACCGCCCCGGGTGCCCCGCCATGGGCGCCGAGTGCTGCGATATAGGCATCCGTCGAGACCCGCAGCCCGCCCGCCGGGGGCCCGGCATCCATGAACTTCTGTCGTTGGGCGTTGTTGTTCGCCCCGGCAAGACCGATGCCGAAATGGGTATGGGACAAATACTCGCCATCCAGCGCGACGGCGCGCGACAGGTTTTCCAGCGCGCCCAGGATTTCATCCCACGCTTGCGTACCGCGCACGGTCAGGCTTGTCGGCCCCGTCACGGTCAGGCCAAGCCTGTGACCCGACTCGTCATACAGGGCGACCCGCGTGTTGCTGGCACCGCCGTCAACGCAACAATATAAACGTTCGTTCATCGCCAGACGCAGCCATACCCTTTCATAGCGCCATCCTACACGAGCTCCCGCGGCCTCATGTTTGGGAAATGGGCGGCGCGATTACATATGCTATGGAGGATTCGTGATCTCAGGCAAAGTGGCACATGCGTAAAACCGAAGAATTCGCAGAAGCATTTCGCGACCTGGAAACCCGTAGCGACGAAGACATCGCCGCTGCCATCCTCGATGCCCAGTCAAACGGGCTGTCCGCGGTACGCGACTCCGTCCGCGCACTGACGACCGCCGCGCGCGCGGCGGCCACACGGTTACGCGAGAACCCGGCTGGCCGCCTCATCTATGGCGGTGCGGGAACATCGATCCGCCTCGGGGTCCAGGATGGTGTCGAGCTTGTACCGACCTTCGGCTGGCCCCATGCGCGGCTGGCCTATCTGATCGCCGGCGGCCCGGGCGCCCTCACCCAGACCGCCGAGGGTGCGGAAGACGATTCCGACCAGGCGCGCCGGGATGCGGGCGCCATCGATGTTGGCCCCGCGGATGTGTGCGTGACGCTGTCGGCCAGCGGTGTCACCCCTTATGCACTGGCGGCGTGCACAGCGGCACGCGAGGCCGGCGCGGTGACCATCGGCATCGCCAACAATGCCGGCTCGCCCCTGTTGGAGGCCGCCGCGCATCCGATCCTGCTCGAAACCGGCCCCGAGCCAATCGGGGGCTCGACCCGCATGACCGCCGGCACCGCCCAGAAGATCACGCTCAATCTTCTCTCCACCCTGATCATGATCCGCCTCGGCAGGGTCTATCGGGGCATGATGGTCGACGTGATTGCGTCGAGCGACAAGCTACGCGACAGGGCCGCACGGATCGTCATGGAGGCGTCCGGCGTCGAGGAAGACGCCGCACGTGCGGCACTGGCGGCGAGCGAAAACGCCGTCAAACCCGCCGTGCTGATCGCCCGGGGGATGTCCCTGGCCGACGCACAGGCATTGCTCGAAAACCATGGCGGTGATCTCCGGCTTGCGCTTGGTGATGCCCCTGCGAGTACGAGCTGACCCGGCATGTCGAGCGCCCCGGACCTCAACCCGTTCCGGATCGTCTGGAACCGCCACGGGCGCGACCAGTGGGACACGATGCTCGCCGCGTGCAAACGGCCCAGCCTTACCCAGACCTCGACCTATGCCCTGGCGCTGCACGAGGTGCAGGGCGCCAAGGCCGATTTCGGCCTGATCCGCTTCAACAACCAGCCCATCGGACTGGTGGTTGCCCACGGCAAGCCGATCCTGCGCACGCCCGGCAGCCAGACGATCTACCGCGGTCCGCTCTGGGTATATGACGAGATCCCCGGGCAGATGCAGAAACTCGCCTTCGAGCTGCTGCGCAAGCGGTTCCGTCTGCGCCGCGGTCGGCCGGTCACATTTCATCCCGAGCTCGAGGACACGCCCGAGCATCGCGTGCAGATGCTGACGGCCGGCTTCAAGCGGGTTGCGGAAGGCTACCGGACCATCTGGCTCGACCTGACGAAACCGCTCGAGGAGCTGCGCGGCGAGCAGAAACAGAATTGGCGCAACGCGCTCGTCCAGGGGGAACGGAACGAGCTCACGATCATCGACGATCGGGACGCCACCCGCCTCGGCTGGCTGATGGCGCAACACACGGAACATATGGAACTGGGCGGCTATCGCGGCCCCTCGGGCGGCCTGATCGACGCGCTGCACCGCCACGGCAACGCAACCGCGGGTCTACGCTTGCTGGTCGGCGAACATGCCGGCGCACCCGTCGCCGGGATCCTGCTCGCCCAACAAGGCAAGGCGGCCACATATCTGGTCGGCTGGACCGGAGAGGCCGGCCGCGACCTCCGCGCCACGCATACATTGCTCTGGCGCGCCATCGAGCTTCTGAAACGAGATGGTTTCGAGGCTTTCGATCTGGGCGGCATCAGCGCCGAGGCGCCCGGCGTCGAACGCTTCAAGTCGGGGCTGGGCGGCACTGAATCCTGGCTGGTCGGCGGATACGTCTAGGCGGCGACGCGGCGATCATCCTCAACGAAGCTCGCGGCCTCGCGGACAAGTGCGGCGGCCTCGGCCGGCGAGCCGCCAAAGCCGGGCGCATTCTCGGAGAGATAGCGCCGCCAGGCCCGCGCCCCGCGCAGCCCGTTGAACAAACCCAGGATATGCCGCGTCATGCCCACGAGATGGCGACCCGCAGCGATTTCGCGTTCGATATAGGGGCAATAGGCCTCGATGACATCATGGCGGCTCTTCGCGTCGGTCGCTGCACCGAAAAACCGCCGGTCCGCTTCCGCCAGCACGTAGGGGTTCTGATAGGCCGCACGGCCCAGCATCACGCCGTCCACATGACACAGATGTTCGGCGGCCGCATCCAGATCTTCGATCCCGCCATTGATCGTCACGTGTAAATCCGGTCGCTCCGCCTTCAAGCGATACACCAGATCATAGTGCAGCGGCGGCACCTCGCGGTTCTCACGCGGGCTCAGGCCCTCGAGCCAAGCCTTGCGGGCATGCACGATGAAACGCTCGCACCCGGCCGCGGCCACCCGGTCCACGAAATCGATGAGTGTGTCCCAATCGGGCTGATCGTCGAGCGCGATCCGGTGCTTGACCGTCACCGGAACCTCGACCGCCCCGCGCATCGCCGCCACGCTGTCGGCCACCAGGTCGGGCTCCGCCATCAGGCAGGCGCCGAACCGCCCGGACTGCACCCGGTCGGACGGGCAGCCGACGTTGAGATTGATTTCGTCGTAGCCGAGATCCGCCCCGATACGCGCGCATTCCGCCAGTGCAGCCGGATCGGCGCCCCCCAGCTGCAGGGCCACCGGATGCTCGGCCGGGTCGAAGGCGAGCAGCCCTGTCGCGCGGCCCGTGCAGAATCGCCCCGGTGGTGACCATTTCCGTGTACAGCCGTGCATGGGCGCTGATCTGGCGCAGGAAGAACCGCTCATGGCGATCCGTCCAGTCCATCATCGGCGCCACGGACAGTGGCGCGACGGAAGATTTTTCCATCTCTGGCATGATGCACAAACTCATACGCCAATTGCGCCTGGACGTTAAGGGTGTCCGTAGTGACCCGCCGCAGTGTGTCAGACCTGCCGTTTCCGGCGGGTGTCGGTCGTCCACACCCGCAGATCCACCAAAACCTTCACCGTCGCCAGAACGACGACCGTGCAAAGTATGACTTTCGTGGTCGTCTCCATGGTCCCCTGAATGAGCAGGGCATGCACAACGCTGCCGATCACGGTGATCAATGCCAGCGAGGTGTGTCCCAGGCGCCAGACCCACCATCGCAGGCGGAGCCGCCGCAGCAGTATCGCAAGCAGCGCCGCGCCGAACAGGGTCCACATGGCAATCACGCCCCAGGCGGAAAAGAATGTCGGCGCCCGGAACAGGAGCGCATCCAGGGCGTCCGGCGGGCTGGTAATCCAAAGGCCGACGACGTGGGATAGCTACGGCGGTAACGAGAGCCGCGCCGACCCATCGATGAATGTGGCGGCGCAGGGCAGTCGAAAGGTCGGGAAGGTAGCCGCCCGCCAGCAGAGGCCTGCAGAAGCAGGAGGGCCATCGCTACAACGCCGGCACACCCCGCCACGATATAAACAGGATCGCGCCAGGCGAGCTGGGGGCTGAAGGGCTGCCGCAGCAATCGGCACCGCGACGACGATCACAAGCGCCGCCCAGATCAATGACCCGGGGATCCGGCACTTTCGCGGTTCATTCATCGGTATCAGGCAGGTTTGAGCACAAAGTCCGCGCGGAGACTGGTCTGCTCGGCGCTTCGCATGACCGGGCGCAGGAATACGGTTTCGAAGTCACCGCCATCATAGGCGAGATGACCATGGGGCTGTCCGAATGTCGGCACGATCTGCGGCATCTCCAGGCGGAACACGCCATCCGCATCCGTCAGCGTCGCGCCATGGCTGTGCGGATCGCGCTCACGCCCTTCGGTCGTATGCGCCCAGATCTGGATGCGCTGGCCGGGGATCGGTGCGCCATCGCCTGCCCGGCGCACGGTACCGGACATCCAGAACCCCCCACCGCCGATCCGTTCCACGATCGGCGCCCCGGGCTGATAGTTGTTGGCGCCACCACGCATGGTCCTGGTCGGGCGCGAGCCCCTGGGCGCGCGCGGGTACGAGCAACCCGGATGCCCCGGTCACCATCGCGGCCATGCCGGCGGCGAGGACTGTCCTGCGTGTGAATGCATCAGTAGTCATCTCGGTCTTCCAATTGTTTGGCCTTGGCGCGATCAGCCGAAACAGCGGCTGTTATTGGATACGAAGAATAATGCAATTTGGTTTGCCCACTAGATTAGGGAAGGCCGAACACGCGATAAACATCTTTCACGGCCTTGTGACCTCGTGCATGCCCGCGACGACACGGCGCACCAACGGCATGCCCGGCGTGATACTGTGGCCAGCGAGATCCCCTTGGAACCAGATGCTGGATACTTCCGTTGACCGACACCTTGATCGACAAGTTGCCGAAGGCAGAGTTGCACCTGCATATCGAAGGCACGCTCGAGCCCGAGATGATGCTCGCGCTGGCAAAGCGCAACAACGTCACCCTGCCCTACGAGAATGTCGAGGAAATCCGCGCGGCCTATGAGTTCGACGGGCTTCAGGACTTCCTCGATCTCTACTATGCCGGCATGTCCGTGCTCATCGAGACGCGGGATTTTCACGACCTGACCTGGGCCTATCTGGAGAAAGTCGCCGCACAAGGCGTCACCCAATGTGGAGATATTCTTCGACCCCCAGGGGCACACAGACCGGGGCATCGCCTTCGAGACCGTGCTCGGGGGCATCGTCTCGGCGCTTGAGCAGGGCCGGGCCGAACTCGGCATCAGCTCGAAGCTGATCATGTGCTTCCTGCGCCATCTGCCCGAGGAGCAGGCTTTCGACGCGCTCCAATCGGCCTGCCGCCATAAGGAGCATATTCACGCCGTGGGGCTAGATTCCGGCGAGGCGGGAAATCCGCCCGCAAATTTTGCACGGGTCTACGCCGAGGCGCGCCAGGAGGGCTTCCTCGCCGTCGCCCATGCCGGCGAAGAAGGCCCCGCCGACTATGTTGTCGACGCCCTCGATACTCTGCAGGTGTCGCGCGTGGATCATGGCAACCACGCGCTCGACGACCCGGCGCTCGTCGCCCGCCTCGTGCGCGAGCAGATACCGCTGACCATGTGCCCCCTGTCGAACCTGCGCCTCAAGGGCATCGACCGGATGGCGGATCATCCGGTCAAGCGGGCAATGGATGCCGGCCTGCTGGTCACGGTCAATTCCGACGACCCGTCCTATTTCGGCGGCTACATCAACGACAACTACCGGGCCGTGACCGACGCCCTCGGCCTGTCGCCGGGCGATATCGTGACCCTGGCGAAGAACTCCTTCGCGGCGTCATTTCTGCCAGACAGTGAAAAACAGACCCAGATCGACGCCGTTGAGCGTCACGCTGAAGCGTTCATTCGCAGCGCGGACTAGAAGTCCCAGGCCGTCGGGTGCCGGAGGTCCAGGTCGCGGGCGGCTGCAAGATCATGCGCGCCGGCCTGGCGCAGCGCCTCGCGCAGTTCCTCGATAAAGAAATCGGCAACGAAGTCCGGGCCCTCATCACCCAGCGCCGCCAGCCCGTACATGAAAGCGCGGCCGATCAGGTTGAACCGTGCGCCCAGCGCGGTGGTTCGCATGAGGTCCACCCCGCTGCGCAAACCCCCGTCGAACAGAATCTCCGTCCGTCCACCGGCTGCCGCAACGATGCCCGGCAGCATATCCACCGAGGCCGGTGCAGCCTCGAGCTGGCGACCGCCGTGATTTGAGACGACGATGCCATCCGCCCCGAGCGCGACCGACTTCTCCGCGTCGCCCGGGTGCAGGATGCCCTTGATAATCAGCGGCCCTTTCCAGGCGTCGCGGAACCGTGCGATCTCGTCCCAGGTGAAGGAGCCCCCACCCTCCCCGCGCGCAAACTCTGCCGCCTCCGCGGGTGTCGGATTGTCGCCGACATATTTCTGCATGTTGGCAAACAGGTTCTGGCCGTTGCGGAAATAGGCACGCAACCAGGCCGGACGGGTCACCACATCGGCGATCGTGCGCGGACCGATCCGATAGGGCAGCACCAGCCGGTTGCGCAGTTCGCGCGGTCGCTTGGTGCGCGCGGGCACGTCAATGGTGACCACCAGAGCAGCGACCTGTGCGGCTGTCGCCCGGGCGATCCAGTCCATATTGATTGCGAGGTCATCACGCGGCATCCGATAGATCTGGAACCACGCAAAGCCCTCCGCCAGTTCGGCCACCTCTTCGACAGTGGCCAGCGCCGAACTGCCAAGCGTGAACGGTATCTCGTTCGCGGCAGCGGCGCGGGCAAAGACCTTCTCGCCGCCCGGCAGCACAAGACCCGGCAGCCCCATGGGCGCGATGGCGAACGGCCCCGCATAGCGCTTGCCGAACAGCTCGACCGAGGTGTCGGCGCGATAATTCTCGACCCCGTATCGCGGCAATATCTCAATGCCGTCCAGCGCCGCGGCATTGCCCTTTCGGTTCGGCTCATCCGCCCCCGCGGCACCGTCGACATAGTCGAAGGCAAAACGCGGCACCCGCTTGCGTGCCTTTGCGCGCAAATCCCCGATCGTCGGGTAGAGCATCTTGAGCCTTCCCGCGCGCGTGGTTGTGTCCGGCCGACCGGCCGTGACCTTGTAATCGGGCTCTTCGGTATCCGCCTTCGAACGGTCTTCGGTCATCACTCGATCTCCGGATCAATAGCCACCAGGACGGGCTTTGTAAGCGCCGACAGACGCCGTTTCTGGGTGCCGTCCGCCTGGAAATTATCCGGGTCCAGCCAAGTTTCGTAAGCAACCTTCAGGTCCGGCCATTCTGCCAGGACGCAGGCATACCAGGCCGTATCGCGAGAGCGACCCCGGTGGATCATATGGTCACGGAACACACCCTCGTAGGAAAACCCCAGCCGCTGGGCCGCAATCCGCGACGGGCGATTGAAACTGTGGCATTTCCACTCATAGCGTCGATAACCCGCCTCGAAGGCCCATCGCATCATCAGATACATGGCCTCGCTCGTCACCCGGCCACGCTGTATCGCGGGCGAATAATGCACATGTCCGACCTCGATCGAGCCATGCGGCGGGTTGATCCGCATGTAACTTACCATGCCCGCCGCACGTCCCGTTGCGGCATCGATAATGGCATAGAAGAACGGGTCCGCGTCGAAGCAGGCCTCGGTCATCCACGCTTCGAAGGCATCGAGGTTCTCAAACGGCCCGTAGGGCAGATAAGACCAATCACGACCGTCCGTGTCTTCGATGAAATGGTCATGCAGATCGGCACCATGGGCTGCGATATCCAGCGGCTCCAGCCGGCAGTATTGCCCCAACAGGGGCTCATGCGGCGGGCGCCGCGGTGGCGTCCAGTCGGCGACGACAGGGCCGACCGGCAAGCCTAGTGCGTTCGTCTCGGTCATCGTGCTTCGCGGGCTATTCCCATTCGATCGTACCGGGCGGCTTCGATGTTACATCGTAGACCACACGGTTGATCCCGCGCACCTCGTTGATGATGCGCGTCGCCACGCCCGCCACGAAGGCGTGCTCGAAGGGATAGCTGTCGGCCGTCATGCCGTCGGTCGAGGTCACGGCCCGCAGGGCGCAGACATGGTCGTAGGTCCGTGCATCGCCCATCACGCCGACGGTCCGCACGGGCAGCAGCACGGCGAAGGCCTGCCAGATCGAATCATAGAGCCCCGCCTTGCGGATCTCGTCGAGGTAGATCGCATCCGCCTGGCGCAGAATTTCGAGCTTCTCGCGGTCGAAGTCGCCCGGCATCCGGATCGCCAACCCCGGCCCCGGGAACGGGTGGCGCCCCACGATTTCATGGGGCATCCCCAGTTCGCGGCCGAGATCGCGTACCTCGTCTTTGAACAGTTCGCGCAGCGGCTCGACCAGCTCCATGTTCATGCGCTCGGGCAGGCCACCCACATTATGGTGGGACTTGATGGTCGCGCTCGGCCCGCCAAACGGGCTGACGGATTCGATGACGTCTGGATAGAGCGTTCCCTGGGCGAGGAAGTCCGCCCCGCCGACCTTTGCCGCCTCTTCCTCGAACACATCGATGAAGGTGCCGCCAATGATCTTGCGCTTCGTCTCCGGGTCCGAGACCCCCTGAAGCTTGTCGAGGAACATGTCCTTTGCATCGCGCACGACCAGCGAAATATTGAACCGGTCGCGGAACACCTGCTCCACCTCTTCCACCTCGCCGGCCCGCAACAATCCGTGATCGACGAAGATGCAGTTCAGCTGATCGCCGATCGCCTCGTGGATCAGCACCGCGGCAACGGAGCTGTCGACGCCGCCGGAAAGCCCGCAAATCACGGTTCCGTCGCCGACCTGTTCGTGTATTTTCTTGATCTCGGCAGCGCGGAACGCGGCCATGGTCCAGTCGCCGCGGCAGCCGGCCACATGGTGGACGAAATTCGACAGCAGCCGCGCGCCGTCCTTGGTGTGCACGACCTCGGGATGAAACTGGACCCCGTAGAATTTTCGGTCATCGTCCGCGATGGCCGCGAACGGCGCACCGGGGCTCGTCGCAACAGGCCGAAAACCCTCAGGGAGCCCGGTCACCCGGTCACCATGAGACATCCAGACCTCGGGCACGGTGCCCGGCAGCCAGACCCGGTGAAACAGGCCGCAATGGTCGGTTACTTCGAGGAGCGCACGGCCGAATTCCTGGTGATCGGAATCTTCGACCACGCCCCCAAGCGCATGACACATGAGCTGCTGGCCGTAGCAGATGCCGAGCACCGGCACGCCGCGCTCGAAGACGATCGGGTCGACCATCGGGGCCTCGTCCGCCATCACGCTGGCGGGGCCGCCCGACAGAATGATCGCATCGGGCGCGAAACCCTCGACGAATGCCTTGTCGATCCGGAAACAGGGATGAATTTCGCTGTAGACCCCGGATTCACGAACGCGCCGCGCGATCAGCTGGGTGACCTGCGAACCAAAGTCGACGATGAGGATTTTTTCGGAAACGGGAAGCGATGTAGCCATAGGGATATTTAGCCGATTCGAATTCGCCCCGCACTAGCGCTGATCGGCTTCATCCACAGGCCGGCGCGCGCGCAAAAACAATCAGGGCAGACGCGTCAGTACCGCGGCATACATACCGTCCGTGTCGTGCCGATTGGGGGTCAAAACCAGGTCCCCCTCGCATCCCAGTTTCGCGACCAACGCAGGCGCCAGGACGTCGGCTATGGGAAGACGCTGGAAGTCCGTATGACGAGCCAGAAATTCATCGACACGCGCGCGGCCCTCGCGCTCAAGCACGGAACAGACCGCATAGATGATGCGCCCACCGTCACGCAGCATAGTGGCGGCGGTCTCGAGCAGACTGTCTTGAGTGCGCGCATAGGCGTCGATCGTGTCCCGGTTTGTCCGCCATCGCATATCCGGGCTGCGCCGCCAGGTGCCCGTCCCCGAACAGGGGGCATCGATCAACACCCGGTCCGCCCAGTTCACTAACTCAGCGGGTGCTGCGTCGGCCGGAACGGCGAGACTTCGCAAACCCTCGACACCCAGCCGTTCCGCGCGGGGAGCCGTGTGCGCAAGCCTTGAATGCGATACATCGCAGGCCACGATTTCAGCCTCGTTCCCAGCTCCCGCCGCCAGCGCCAGCGCCTTGCCGCCCGCACCGGCGCAATAGTCAACAATCCGCAGGCCCGGCGCCGCGTCCACCAGAGCTGTGACCAGCTGGCTGGATTCGTCCTGAGGCTCGACCATACCTTCGCGATAGGCGCCGAGTTGCTGAAAATTCCCGCGGGTCGCACTGCGTAGACCCGTCGGGCTGAACGGTGTCGGGTCCGCCGCGTATCCATCGGCTGCGAGACGCGCGCGCGCCTCTTCGCGCGTGGCACGCAGGGTATTCACCCGCAAATCCACAGGCGCGGTCCGATTCAGCGCCGCCAACTCGTCCGCCGCGACATCACCCCACTGGTCGAGGAACAACGGATAGAGGGCCTCTGGGCAATTGGCCGCCACATGGGGCGGTACGGATGCCGCGTCCAGATTGCCGATCGCGGCAACCAGCGTCGTTTCGTCATCGCTCAATGGCGCCGGACCATAGCCGGTACCGTCGAAATGCATGTCGACCTCACCGGGCGCGCTCTGGGCCAAGTCGGAGATGACCCGTAAACGCGGATTCTCCGGATCGCCGGCGGCGGATTGCACCATCCAGCGGCGAAGCGCGCCTGTGCGGAAATCCGAGTAGACACCTTCCCGGATAGCGCGCCGGTCGCCCGATCCAGCGAATCGATGACCACGAAACCAATCGGCCAGCACGGCGTCGGCGGGCGCGTCACCGCGGGCAATCTCGGTCAGGATTTCGATGGTGGCGGCAGTGCGCGCAGCGGGTTTCATGAGATTTTCCGCCGAAAACCGATCCGGCTGGCGACCGGGTTAGGCATTCTGCCGGTAGTTCGGCGCCTCGCGGGTGATCGTCACGTCATGCACATGGCTTTCCCGCAGACCCGCATTGGTCAGGCGCAGGAAGCGGCAATTCTTCTGCATCTCCTCGACCGAGCCGTTGCCGGTGTAGCCCATGGAAGCCCGCAGGCCGCCGACCAGCTGATGCACGACATTGAGCGCCGGGCCCTTGTAGGCGACCTGGCCCTCGATACCCTCGGGGACCAGCTTGTGGGTCTCGGAAACTTCGGCCTGGAAGTAACGATCGGCCGAGCCGCGCGCCATCGCGCCCAGTGAACCCATCCCGCGATAGGATTTATAGGAACGGCCCTCATACAGAAAAACTTCGCCGGGGGCTTCGTCGGTGCCCGCCAGCAGCGACCCGATCATCGCGCAGTCCGCCCCCGCCGCGACGGCCTTGGCCAGATCACCGGAATACTTGATGCCGCCATCGGCAATCACAGGCACGCCGGTCTTGTGGGCAACACCCGCCACCTGCTCGATCGCGGTCAGCTGAGGCACACCGACGCCGGCCACCACACGTGTTGTGCAGATCGAGCCCGGCCCGATCCCGACCTTGAGAGCGTCGGCACCCGCGTCGATCAACGCAGCGGCGGCTTCCGAGGTCGCGATGTTGCCGCCAATGATCTGGGCCTGGTTGCTCAGGCGCTTGATCCGGGTGATCTGGTCGATCACACCACGCGAATGGCCGTGGGCAGTATCCACAACGACGATATCGACCCCGGCATCGAGGAGCGCCTCGGCGCGTTCATAGCCGGCATCACCCGTACCCGTGGCGGCAGCGACGCGCAGGCGCCCTTGCTCGTCCTTGCAGGCATCGGGATAGGCGCGCGCCTTTTCGATATCCTTGACCGTGATCAGGCCGACGCAATGGCCGTCGGTATCGACCACCAGAAGTTTCTCGATACGGTGCTGGTGCAGCAGCTGCTTGGCCGCCTCCATTTCGACGCCTTCGCCGACCGTGACCAGTTCCTCGGTCATCAGCTCAGCAATCGGCTGGGACGGATCGCTGGCAAACCGCACATCACGGTTCGTGACAATACCCACCAGCTGGCCACCGTCGCGTGACACCACGGGAATACCGGAAATCGATTCCCGGTCCATGATGGCCAGCGCATCGGCCAACGACTGATCGGGGTGGATGGTGATCGGATTGACCACCATGCCGGATTCGAAGCGCTTGACCTTGCGGACTTCGTTGGCCTGCTCTTCCAGTTCCAGATTCTTGTGAATCACGCCCAGGCCGCCAGCCTGTGCCAGTGCAATCGCCATTTCCGCCTCGGTGACGGTATCCATCGCTGCTGACAGCAACGGAATACCCAGCCGGATATTCTTGGTCAATTGTGTGGAGGTGTTTGCGTCGGAGGGCAGAATCCGTGATTCCGCTGGTTCGAGCAGAACATCATCAAACGTAAGAGCGTCGCGGATTTCCATGCCAACCCAACCTTAGCCGAATCGAGAGTTGACGCGGCTTATATACACAAGCGGCACGCATCGACAAGCGTTCGTCTGTCGGACGGCAAAAACCCGGTTATTCGGCGTCCTTGAACCCGGTCCCGACGAGGAACATCTCGACCGAGTCGCTCCGGCTCGCCTTCGGCTTGAACCGGCGAACGGAGTCGAACTTCGTCGTCATGGCCTCGAACAGGGCCGGCTCGTCGGCCCCCTGGAAGACCTTGGTCACGAAACCACCCCCGGGGCGCAGTACTTCGCAGGCAAACAAGAACGCCGCTTCAGCCAGCGCCAAGGTGCGCAAATGGTCAGTCGACGCGTGCCCGGTCGTCGCGGTCGCCATATCGGACAGGACCAAATCCACCCGTTCGCCGATCGCTGTTCGCAACCGCGCGACCGCCGCTTCGTCCTCGATATCGCCGACGAGGATCTCGGCGCCGGCCAGGGGTTCCATTTCGAGGATATCGATAGCGACGACGGACTTCGCACTGTCGTCGGATTCCACTCGGTCGACCGCGATCTGGGTCCAGCCGCCCGGTGCAGCGCCCAGATCGACCACCCGTTTGCCCGGCTTCAGAAGCTCGAACCGTTCGTCGATCTGCAACAGCTTGTAGGCGGCGCGCGAACGGTAACCATCGCGTTTGGCCGCCTGCACATAGGGATCGTTCAACTGACGCTGCAGCCAGAGTGTCGAGGACAACCGCCGGCCACGCGCCGAACGCACCCGTTCAAAGCGCATGCGCGAACCGCCGTCACCCGATGACTTGCGGCCCCGCGCCATCTCTCAATCAGGCCCCGGCCTGAGCTGCTTCACGGTCTGCCGATCGCATCAATCCGTGGAGGATGCCTTCGCGCAGTCCACGGTCGGCAACACGCAGCCGGCCGACGGGCCAAAGCCCGCAAATTGCATCCAGCACCGCGCACCCCGACACGACAAGGTCGGCACGCTCGGGCCCGATACAGGGGTGTGCCGCACGGTCCTGGCGATCCAGGCCGAGAAGGAGATCGCGCGCGCTGCCCAGCTCGGCAAAATCGAGCTGCCGGCCGTCGACGCGGTCCCGGTTATAACGGGGTAAGTCCAGATGCACCCCGGTGAGGGTCGTCACGGTGCCCGAGGTGCCGACCATCTGGACCGCACCGCCCGCCACGAGCCTGGAGATTTCGTGCTGCGCATCGAACGCGACCAACAGCTCGCGGACATGCTCACAAATCTGACCGTAGAGTTCCGGCGACGCCCGGCCATCCGCACCCTCACCGCAGCCAAACCGCTCGCTGAGCGTCACCACGCCGCAGGGCACCGAAATGCAGTCGATGATTTCGGTATCCACCTGACCGGGCACCGCGTTCGCATGATGGAGCTTGAGCCATGTGATCTGTGTGCTGCCGCCGCCAATATCGAACAACAGCGCATAGGCATTTTCGTCCTGGGGCGCATCGTAGAGCGGTGAACAGCCGATCAGCGCCAGTTCCGCCTCCTCGTCCGGCGCGATAACTTCCAGCTCAATGTTGGTTTCAGCCCGCGCCCGTTCGATAAAGGCGACGCCATTATCCGCCCTGCGGCACGCCTCGGTCGCGACCGCACGCAACCGGGTCACACCGTTGCGTTCGACCTTCGACTGGCACACATGCAACGCCTCGATAGTGCGATCCATGGCTTGTTCGGAAAGTGTGCTCGAATTTCCCAGCCCCTCGCCCAACCGCACGATCCGAGAAAACGCATCGACGACGCGAAAGCCGTCCCGGTTGGGCTTGGCCACAAGAAGCCGACAATTGTTCGTCCCCAGATCGAGTGCCGCATAGACATGTTGCCAGCGTCCGTCGCGACGTTGCCGGGTTTCATTCTTTGCGTTTCTGGCGCGTCTCGATGCCACGGGGCTCTCCAGGGGCGAGGCAGGTTCGATCCCAAGCCCCAGAAACTACACGGGCTGCGCGCGATCAGGAAGCCTTCCCGGACTGTCCCCGCTTCCACGTGCGGTAGGCGTCGGGCAGGCAGATCGCGCAAGCCCGGTATCCCGCCCCCTGCGCGGTTGCTTCATCCCGGAAGAACACCCTTTGTGGCGCGTAATGGCCCTTTGCCAGCCAGCGCAGGGCGTTCGGGCAATCGAGCCGCCCGTATATCCGCGTCCGCCGATGCCCCCCCAAGGCTCCCGGCGACGGGCTTTCGTAAGCACGACCCGTTTCGTCAATCAGTCGATAATTTTTAGCTGCCATGCTGTTCATCTACACACGCTGGCACAGGTATGCTAAAGACCGCGCCCAGTTGGCCATTGGGGGATCGTCTAATGGTAGGACAGCGGACTCTGACTCCGCCAGTGCAGGTTCGAGTCCTGCTCCCCCAGCCAAGTCTCACTAAGGGTTTTGGCATTTAGGTGAACCTGAGAGAAGTTCTTTATGTGCCGCGGGTGTGCGGGTTAGCAGGAACGCATCGGGATGATGGACTCCCCGTCACATGCGGGGCACGCCTCGAGGCTCTCGACCATCTGTTGGCAACACGCGCCCCCAATGTCGAACGCGCCGCAGCACTCAAAGCCCTTAGCGGCAGCGCCTGTCCCCTTACAGATCGGACAGGTGCGCCAGGGAACGCTGTGACCATCGATGACTTGGTGTGTCGGGAGTGTCGTCATGTTGTCTCCGGGCTTGTGTTCTTGGAAAGGGCACGCTTGATCGCGGCTAGAACCTCGTCGCGGATAAACCAGCGTGTCGCGCCGGGATCGGAAACATCGACACCGCCAATCCCCAGTGCGTCAGACGGCAGTGATTTGATGGCGCTTTCGGCAGTTTCCAGCGCCCCCTCTAGTTCCTCAACGCGGGCAAGGGCGGTGTTTTTCTGGGCATCCAGTAACTCCACACTGTCTTGATAGTTCGCTTCAATATCCCTGCGGTGCCTTAACTCCTCTTTCAGTGGAGCAATCTCCGCTCTATGGGCTGTGAGGGCGTCGGCGGCGTGCTGGTCAAGTGACGCATGGTGCGCAAACTCATCTGGCGTTTCAATCGCCCGTTGCCGCAACCGCTCCACCAACTCATCCCCCTCTGACGCTCTGACCTTCAGGCATTCCGCGCACTGTCTCCCCAATGCCAGTTCGTCACATGGTCCATACCAGGGGTGCAGGTGGCTCCCGTCTGACGCTCGGGTGAGGGCCGGTGCGTGTTTCTGGCAGCCCTGCGCGTAGCCGTCGTCAAAGGCTTCAAACTGGTTGTCGTATTCTCCTTCGCCCGCAAATTCTCCCGGACCTGTGGTCGCTCGGGTGAGGTAGGCGGTGATGAGTAACGCGGCATCGATTTCGTCAATAGCGGGGGAGCCGTCAGAGTATCGAACATGCTTGACCGCCTCGCGCAGTGCTTCCTCATTCATTGGGGGTCTCCGAGATATGATGTGACGCCCGTACCGCAGCTATTGTCAGAGCAAGGGCGGGTTCGGGGGCGTGCGTGTCGCATTCGCTCCCGACCATTGGGGGACCATAGACGCCAGCGAATGCCAGATGCTTCGCGCCAACCTGCCCTTGATTGGCGACGTGCCAGTAATTCCCCTCGGGGACCAGTGTTGCCGCTGCTGTTAGGTCATAGGGCTTGGATGTGTAGGCGGGTGGGGTGATGGCCTTGGGCACCGTCCCTGCTTTGTCGTTGAATAGAGATTTCGAATAGCAAAACCATTCTCCAGAGCCGTCATCGTATTTGGTTCGTGCGGTCCAATCGTCGCCAAGAGCCAGCGCATGGACCTTCGCATCCAACTCCCGCGACCCCTCTGTCGCCGCTTCCAGTGTTTCGAGGATGTCTTCGATCATGTCCATCTGTTTGATGGGTCCGCGCCCACGATGATGTTTCCGCGCAATCTCCCGCGCCCTTTTCGTTGGGTCAGTCATGTCGTTCCTCCGGTTGTAGCAACAAGAAGAGCCGCCCAAGGTTTCCCCTAGGCGGCTCCCAGCGCTCTCCCGTCATGCCTCAGAGGCGTCGTGGGTCGCTGTAACTCGGTGTTCTGGCAAGAGTGTACTGGAAAGATCAGGCGCGTAGCGCGTCCAACACCCCCGCAGCCTCTTCGCTCACATTGTCAGGCGCAAGGTGCGCATACCGCATCGTCATCTCGGGCGAAGAGTGTCCAAGCAACGCCTGCACCTTGAACAGGGACACACCCGCCATCACAAGGCGGCTCGCGAAGGTGTGCCGGAACGTGTGGGTCGTCGCCTTCCCGAACCGGTCCACCTTGGCAGGCGTGTTGATCCCCGCGCGCTCGAACGCGCGCATGATGCCCTTCGTAGCGTGCCCCCGCGTCTCCGTGCGCCTCCCCGAACCAGGGAAGATGTACGGGGAGTTGGTCGCACGTCTGCGCCGATCGATCACCGGGGCGAGACGCTGCGTCGGCGTAAGCCTGCTCTCGTTCCCGGTCTTCGTCCGGTACAGGTTGATCGTGCCGTCAGCCTCGATGCAGTCCCACGTGAGTGAGGTGATCTCACTGTAGCGACACCCGGTGTCCAACAGGAACACACTCAGATCGTACTGGTCCTGTAGCTGTCGCTGGATAAGCGGAGCCCGCTTGCCGTACGGCGCGAGGCCAATCCGGTCGAGGAACGGGTTGATCTGGTCGAAGAACGCCTCTTCCTCTTCGAGTGTCAGGAAGCGCAGCTTCCGCTGTTCCTTCCCGCGCTCGAAGCGTACGTCGGGTGCCACGGTGATGTCCCACACTCTGTTGCATCTGTTGTAGATGGTCTGCAGCAAGACGATCTCCCGGTTGGCTGTAGCCTCCGAGTTGCCCTCCCGCAAACGCGCCGCACGCAATGCGGCCACAGTACGTGTTGTCACGGCATGCTCGAACGGCGCGTCACCCTCCAGCCCGAACCGCCCGCGGAACGTGTCCCCACGTGCGATCAGCTTGTTGCAGCGTGACGCCACGTTGCGATAGTCGGCCTGCCCGGTCACGTGAGGATCATCAAGGTAACGGTCGATCACATGCTCGAGGGTCGCTACCTCACGCACCCCTAGCTGGCTTGCGTCCAGCGCGCGCCGGAAGGCTTCCTCAGCCACCTTCCGCGCGTCAGACTTGACGTCGCGTAGCGTTGACGCGCGGTGGCGCGCCTCAGCTACCGTGAAGTCGTACCACCAGTAGGGACTGTTGGGACGCTTGTAGATACGCATCAGGCTGTCTCCTGTGCAGCGATGTACTGACGTTCAGCGAGAATGCTCCGGAGATCATCCTGCTGCCGCCATATTGTAACTTCACGCCCTACAGCGCCAAAGTTGTAGACCCCATCAGGCGTCCGGTTGATATGGAAGAAAGTCAGACCGCCTGCGCTGTTGTTCAGCACGGCCCACGGTGTTCCGTCCTCAGCTACCCCCACAACCAATTCGATCTGTGGGTGGAACCTGTTGATAAACATAAGCGCTTCCTGAAGCGTGGCGTACTCACTAGAGGTCCAGCCGCCGACTTCATGTTGCTGAGGTCTCGGAAAAGGTATCACAGTCATGTTTCGCCTTTTTTTGTTAGAAAGCGTTCCTACTTCCCGAACAGGGCTTCGTACACATACGGGTCGTAATACTGGACGGCCCGCTTCGCGAAGGTCTTCAAAGGCATCTTCAAAGCCTTCGCATACTTCGCATAGAGATGCGGGGGCACACGTGACGCCCCACGCTCGAACGCAGATACTTCCGTTGGCCACTCAAGTCCCAGGGCTTTCGCCATGTCGGCCTGTGTCAGGCCTACGGACTTACGTTGCTCCTGAAGCCACGCACCTGCTTCTTTACGGAGACGCTGCGCTTTCGCAGTTTGGGTTTGTTGTGCGTACATCTCTTAGGGGCTCCTCTGCCATTACATTACGTATCGCTAAAATACATTCCCCCGCGACATACCACTCATGACACATACCTGTACAGGACAATCTCTAGTCCTGCTTACACTAGTGTGACATTACGTAGACTTAAAGCTTAACGTAATGTTGTACTATAAGTGTAGGAATAGTCGTACACTAAGTGAAAACGTTAGGTGCACATTAGGTGCACATTAGGTGCACATTAGGTGCACACTACGTACACTAAGTGTCCCCCTTCCGGCGTATGTGTACATAAAAGTGCAGTTTGCACGCGAAAGGCCCCGCTGAGGGTATCAGCAGGGCCAGACGTGGTAGACGTTGTGTTGGACTTGGAGGTGCCAGCGCGGTGTGTGGTTGTGCGCCAGCGCGGTGTCAGCGTAAGGCTAGGGGATGAACACCGCGTTGTCGGAAAGTGCCTCGATCACTGCTACCCCTATGATAGCAAACATGAGGACCCCGCAGAGTAGCGATATGAAGTCGTCAGGGTGCATCAGGCGCTCACGATGCGCCACGCGACGATGTCGCTCTCGTCACCGTCGTGTCCCCAGTACCAGCCAGCCGGGGCACTGTCCGACGCGGTGTGCCCGCCGCGGAACATGACTTCTACCTCAGTGCCTGCCGGGAGGCCCTGCGGACCATCCCACAGCGAGCCTTCGACGGCATCATCGAAGGCAAGCTTCGCCTGCTCAGGCGTCCACTCAATCCAGACACCGCCTTCTTCAGGCTCAGGTTCCACATCCAGCATCTGGTCCACGGCGCGGCGCGCGCACGTCGCCCACACCTTCCGATCCGATGTGCCTTCCGACGTGCCCGCTACGGCATGGACGTAGTACCCCAGGACTTTGCTGAGATGCTGCAGGTCGTCTTCGGACAGGTTGATAGTGTACCCGATGGTCTTCGTCTCGGTCTTCGCTTCAATATCCATGTGTGTGTCTCTTCCGTTGCTGTTTCAATACGCACTAAGGCCCCGCCGCGTCCCGGAAGGGTGGACACAGCGAGGCCTTAGGTTCCCGCGCCCGAAGCGCGGCGGCGACTAGCGCCGGACCCTCTATATGGAGATGGTCGCGACGATAGTCAACTGATTATTTCGTTGTACTCAGGGTGTAAGCGAAAAGGGTAAGCCCCGCTTCGCAGTGTCAGCTACAATCTGCTCCCACTGGTGACGGCGAATGCGGATGAAGTTCCGGTGCGTGTCACCTTCCGCTGACTTCACCCGGACCCACTTGCGCCCAACGATGGCTGTGACCTTCCGCAACCCTGCGCCGATCTGGTGCAGGCTGACAGGCTCGTCGTACAGGAACACGTAACGTGTGACGGGCTCAGGCATCGTCGTCACCGCCCGTGACGTCCCACGGTGTGTTGTCCACCTGCGTCTCAGTGTATTCCCCGGCGCTGATTGCAGCGTCAGCCTTGTCAAGCGCCTCGTCCTCATTCTGCGCCTGCACCACAGCCACACGCTCAAATGTGATGGTGTCACGCACGGTGTACTCATGGTGCTCCTGCACCGCTTCCTCGGCCTTGAGCAACGCCTCGGTGTCGAAGTCGTCGTAGGTGCCTTCGTGTTCGCAGAGTTGACAAATCACCAGACCCTCGTCGTCGGTCTCTTCGATCCAGGGAATATCCCAACTGCCGTCTTCGTTCTGGCGATACCCCGCGAAGACTGTCGCGCGAACGTCCTTAGAGCCACATTTGGGGCACGTGAAGTGTCGGATGTCGCCTGTCATGGTGCTCATGTCTCGTTCTCCTGCTTGTGTTTGTTGGTGCGCTTGTAGACCTTCCCGGACGGGATGGACTTAGGGCGCTGTTGCGGGTCGGAGAGTGCCTTAGCGGCGTCGTTCTCCACCCGGATGCGGGAGCCATACTTGTGCATCGCCGCGTTGCGTCTGTTGGCCTTGCGTGACGCGCCGCCATAGGCCCATCGACTAGCCATGATTGCGACGCACGGTCTGGAGTTTTCCACCCACGTTCACACGCGCCACAAACAGTCGCCCATCCGTGAACATCCAATCGGCCCGGATGGTGTATTCATCCGAGTCAACCACCCGCGCCTTATGCGCACTCGCCGCGATCTCGAACGCGATCAGTAAGTCACCTACGGTTTGTCCGTCACCATCTACATAAACTCGGTACATCGTTTTCACCTTCCGTTGCTGTGTATTCCTACGCCGAAGGCCCCACCAAGTTTCCCCGGCGAGGCCTTAAGTCACTTGCTGTTCACGCTAGGCTGTGGAGCCGTAGATAGGGCCCTCCACAGTGGCGTGCTCGTCGTCACCATGGCGAAACACTGCGAAGACGAGCGCATACGCCAGCCGTGTAGCTTGTTCATGACCCGCTGCGTTGATCACCGTGCACAGATGCCGCACTGGCGGCGTATCGTCCCACATGTGCACTTGCCAGTTGTCCGGCTCGTCTATGCCGGACGGCTCGTTGACAATCTCGAATGTGAACATGTCAGGCCACCACGTTCACGGTTGCACCGCGGCCCAGGAGTTCGCTGATCTCAGCCTCGAAGCAACCGGCCTGACGCAATTCCCGCGTCGCCTGATCAAGGCCGCACACGCCTGCCTTAAGCATCGCGAGGGTTTCCCGCTTCACGTTCTCGATCGATCGATCCAATAGTGCCGCATCGCGCGGCGAGTGACCCGCCTGATATTCTTTCCGATAGAACATTTGTCTGTACCTTCCGTTGTAGATTGTAGACACGCCAAAGGCCGCGCAAGGTTGTGACCCGGCGCGGCACATTGGTTCAGCGTTGGCTATTGAACGCGGGCAATCAACCCGTTTACCATTGTGACCCGAGCGAAAAACTCGCGCCCGCGCCCAGTGATATGCGGGCGGTGCGCGACAGTCAGCACGCCGTCGGGTTGATACTCGGGCCCGCACATCGATGTCTCGCTGTAGCGGAGTGCGAGCCCGACAGCGGCTTTCAATTCTTTTTTGGTGTCGTAATGAACAATCATCATAGGTTCGTTCCTTCCGGGAATGTTTGCCCAGCAGCAGGCACGCCAAAGGCGCACTAAGCCTTGTGACCTAGTGCGCCTGTAACTGATTATTCTGTTGTACTACGCAGGCACGAAATTCCGCGCGCCTGCACCATGTGCCACAATCGCAATCGACTTCGCGGCCTTGCCTGCACCCGCGCACAATCCGCACGTGTCACACGTTGTGCGCCGTCCAGCCTCTTCGCTCGCCGGGCACAGTATCTCGTTACCCAGGGAAACTTCGTCAACGTCGCCAATCACCCGGAAAGTGCGCTGACCTTTGTCCCATGCGTTTTGGGCCATTGCGAGAGTGTCAGCGGATCGCATGTACATTTGGGGCTCGAATGCCGCACCCGGCGTTTCCGCCTGATGTGAGTACGCCGTGTGCCCGGTGGCCTCGCTGATAAGACTGTCCCATACATATTGTGGGACCGCAGCGCCGTCGCCATAGGACCCAATGCGCACCATGCGCCCGCGCCCAATGTCGGCAATAGCCGCATGCCCGAACGCGTCCGGATAGCGTCCGCGATGGAACGTTTTGAATACGTTCAGGGGCGCGTGCATTAGCGCCACATAACACGAACGGCCCTTAGCTTGGCCCTTGTCCCCGTTGTGCGGCGTGCCGCGGTGCGGGCACGTGCCGCAGATAGCAAAGTCCGCGCCGGTACGCGACGCGGCCAGCGGGTCTATATCTTCACGGATTATCCACGTCTGAACCATGTTGGCGGTCTTCGCATTGCTCGATTTTGTCGTCGCGATCACCATGATCGGCGCGCCGTCTAGCAGGCTGGGGCCGCGATAAATGCAATATCCTGTTGGCTTGCTCATAACTTTACGTTCCTTCCGTTTGCCCAGTAGCGGGCACGCAAAAGGCCGCGCCCAGTTTTCCGGACGCGGCCCAATGGCGCGGATTGTGGCGCGGCGTTACGCGCGCTGGATCGTGATCACTGGCGCGTTGCCGGTGTTATCGAACGACGCGGTGTAGTGCTCCGCGCCCGCCATGAACCGCGTGATCACTGCGCTATTAATGTCGATAATCGGGCGCTTGTCGGACCCTGCGACGCGCTTGATCCGCCCGCCGTCCGGCGTTGGCGCAAAGTCCAGAACGATATGGTCCGGGAGTACGCGTTGCTGATACTCTGCGCCACGCTCGATGCCCGCGTCTAACAGGCGGTTACCCTCGATCCACACGCGGTCGTTACCGCGATTTTTGGCGACTTTGTAAGTGTGAATATTCATGGTTCTAGCCTTCCGTTGAGATGATACGAACCGCCGACGCACGATTGCGCCGGGGCTCGATGGTTGCGCGCTTAGGCGTTGTGCCGTGCAGCGCGAAATAATCCGCTATGCGTTCGACGCTATCGCGAAGTTGCGGGTGCGCCGCTTGTGCGGCACGGGTGGCGAAACGTTCGCGCCGTGCGGCTATGCGTGCGGCCTTATGGCGGTTCTGTGTCGTCATGTTCGCGCCCCTTTGTGCGCCGGGCTGGGCCCGGAATGCGTGCGCACGATTGCGCCGCTCCCCAGTATATAAAGATGGTCTAGAGGAATATCAACTGATAATTTCGTTGTAGGCAAAAAAAAACAGTGGCACACCGGCTCACGTGTCTGCGCCGCTTTCAATCCGCACGCCACGCCGCGCCCTTCCGCCCCCCTATGCCGCCCCACGCCACACGCCTGCACCATGGCCAGCGCTTGCCTAGTCCGCACGCCTGCCCTACACACGCCACGCCATGCGCGGCCTAGCGTGCCCAGCGTGTCCCAGTGTGCCGCCAGCGTGCCGCCGCGCCGCCCATGGGCACGCGCCGCCAGCAATCGCCCCCACCCCCTTTCGATCGCGCGAGGGGGGGCCAGGGGGAAGTCACGTTTTTGCGCGCGGGGATTTATCTGTCTATGAATCGAGACGATATTTGAAAGTGAAGCGCATCGCGCCGACACCCTGCGCCAACTCCTCGCACTTACCGTCTGACGCTGGGTGATCAGCGCCAACTCCTCGCACTACCCGTCTAACGCTGGGACACCCCATCCATCTACGCAGAGTGCACGCAGGACGCCTCAGGAGCCCTCAGGAGCGGCTCTAAGCCTCACAGAGGTACGAGGAGTCCACTTAGGACCCAACGCCTCTCAGTGACTCCCTGAGGGCCTCCTAGGGTACAACGCAACATACAGTAGGTTATACCCTAGGTGACACAAGTCTGCTACGAGGACCACTGAATGACCTCGTGTTGCTCTTCACCGAGTACGCGGGCTTTGGAACGCATACTGCGTTGCCCCATGTCCCCGGTGCGTCCCACGACAAATCCCTCTTCCCAATCCTCGTACCACTGATCGACCAACTCATCGAACTCGTTGTCGAGGCGTTGGGTGCGCTCATCGGAGGCATCCAGTGCCGCCGCGGCCTGATAGTGAGCCACAGCGCCAGCCACAGCGTCCAACCTGTCGTCGTGCTTGAGGGCACCACGTTCGTGTGTGACGTGTGTTAGCTGGTAGAGGAAGGAGTAGGAGAGGATGTTCTCGGCGCCATCGGTCTTCTTGGCGCGATCGATGTCGGCCCGCAGGACGGACTCATCGACCACGAGGCGGTGCGTTGTCATGACAGGCTCGAGCGTGTCGATGATACGCACTTCCTTCTGACCCTTGGCCCACTCTGACTCCTGGATGAAGCACAGCATGTCGTCCTTGGACTGACGCACGGTCTTCTGTTCACCCGGCGTCACCACCGCGGCCTTCTGCTCCACCCAGTGTTCCTTGAGGATCGGGTGGAACGCCGTGGTCCACATGCCTTGCCCGAAGTTCGGCTCGACCTCGACCACGTTGACCTTGAAGCGCTTCGCATCCTTGGCAATCTGCTCCATGGCCTCAGCGGGGTCACCCTTGTTCCCTCCTATATGGAGGACGTACATGGTGCCCCCCAGTGTCGCCATGACGCACCACGCCGTCTCATCCTTACCTCTACCGGCAGGATCAACGTACAGCATGACGCCGTCGTAGGGACGCCACTCATCGTCAACGAAGAGTGGGCGGAGGAAGTAGTCACCTGAGAACCCTAGGTTCGAGATGTCACTGACGACGTTCTTGTCGTCACTGTCCCGTCCCCACTGGATCGTAAGGGGTGCCTTGTGATGGTTCAGGGAGAACACGAGCAGGTCATGCTGACGTAACGGGTAACGCTCTGCGTCACTGAGTGACGTATCGAGCATGTACTGCAGGGCGAACTCAGCCCGTCCCTGCGACTCCTGCTTGATCAACTCATCGATGCCGAAGCGTGTGTCGGTAGGTTGACCGTGGGTCAACGTTCCGTTGTCGGCAAGTCGGCGAAGGTACGGCGCAAGGATGTTGCGCTTCTCGCCGGTCTCCTCATAGGTGAGGATGTAGTTGTCCAGCTTGTCCGCGGCAGGGTATCGCACCGGAACACACCAGCACGAATAGCCCATCTCCTCGACCAGCACGTTGTAGCAACTCTCCTCAGTCTGAGGCGTACCCAGAAAGATGATGTCGCCCATGCCGTGCTCGGTACGGCGGATAGGACCCAAGTCAGACCGGATGGTCCTCAGGATGTTTGCACGCGCGTCCTCCGTCTTGGAGTTACGCATGATCTCAATGTCATCAGGGATGATGGTCGTGGCTCGAGAGCCGGTGATCTGACCATCGATACCCCGCGCCGACACGGAGTGTGACTGCGTGAGAGACGCCCCGGCCACATCGAACTCGTCAGTCTTGTCACGCCGACGCGCTCCGTTTTCGCGGGGTCCGTCGAGGAGCCACTGAGCGATCTCCATGGACTCCATGAGACCCTTCGTCTGATCGACGAACTCCTTGGCCTTGGAGCCGGACGCTGAGATGACCAGCACCTTCTCGTCACGAGGGTTACGCATCAGTTTCCAGAGCGTGAACGCACTCGTAATATAAGACTTTCCTAATGCACGGAAGGCACGGATGATGTCCTCTCGGACATCCCCGTTGTACATTAGGTGTTCCTTAAGTTCCCGAGTGGTCTCCCACGTCCCGCTCTCGAACATGTCGTCGAACTCAGCGGTGTCCACGCCATACTGGAGGCGATGAGCCGCTTCATACTGAGCAGGAGTGGGAGCCGGGAGACCCAAGTGCTTCCATGTGATCGTGAGGAAGTTACGGAAGTCCTCGAAGGCTGGCCACAGGGCCTCGTCGAAACGAGTTTCCCAGTGTGGCCTTCCGTCGATCATCAGGGGTTGGAGCATGTGTTAGTCCTTGAAGGGCATGTCGTCTGCGTACTGTTTCAGCTTGTCGCCGAGAGGGCCCTTCGCGTCGTCGTCCCCTGGGGGAAACGTCTTCAGGAAGTTGATGGCCGCACTCAGGGTGGCTGCAGGCGCGTCTACTGTGACAGGCTCGTCGCCACCCTTGGGTAATACGGTTTCACCGTTCTCCACGCGATCGACGAGTGCCTCTAGGAGGGCGTCGTGTAACCGCGTGGAGGTCATGTTGCGGTCAGTCACGCAAAGCCTCGCTGGGGGTTCACAGGGTTCACACTCTCGATGCCGAAGGGGAAGTCGAGGAGAGCGTCCGGGTCGATGATCAGGAGGTTCGCGTGGAAGTCCGTGGACATCACCGCGGGAACGCTAACGGCACCTTCGGTGTCTAACACTGCTGGTGTTAGTACGATCGGGATGTCCCAATCCAACGCCCAACGGTGGGTGTAGAGACGCAGCGCATCCTCACCGTTCTCGTCCTGTACGACGACACCGTCCAATACTTGAGCGACCTCGTCGTACATAGCCTTCTCGGAAGAGGCTCGTAGGTGAAACATGGTCATCATGATACTCCTTTGATGGTGCGCCACTTGCCGGTCTCACACATCGTTCGCCAGCGGTAGGGGATGTCACTCCATGACTTAACGGAGCGTTGGCGGTTGTCGATGATCCAAGCGTCCTCGTCGTCCAGAACGGCGCAGACCAGATGGGCCTCGTTCGCCTCGGTGTAACAGAACACCAGCGCGGCCCGTGCGCCCTGCTCCGCGGCCAGTTCCATTGCGGTCGCGGCGAACCCGTCACAGTCATCACGCCAGACCTCGCCGGCCCGCACAGCGTCAGTGTGCGTCCGCCAATCGTCCGATACCTCGTACTGGTCTTTATCCGAGGTCCAGATGAACCCCGACTTGACCTGTGCGAACACGGCGTCGGCTATCTGTCGAGACATGACACATGCTCCGGATTGTTTCGACACAAGGTCAGATGACCGTGGGGGGCGCGAACCTCACCACCGGGGACCATTGGGCCGGATACCGGCGCAGACTCACACGCCGCCAGAACGAGGAATGTCGTCAGGGCCAACCACCTCATGCCGTCAACGCCTGTATCTGTGCATCGGGAAGGCGGGTGGGGTAGTAGGAGAACGCCCTGAGGTGGCCCACCAGGCGCTGTGTCCCGCCACGGGCCCCAAACTCAACTCGGGTCGGCGTCGGCACTGTGCCGGACCCTCCCGCCGAGGCGAGGGCATCATCCACGGCGCCACGGAAGTCCGCAGCCTTGTAGGCCAGCGCGGCCTTGAACGGGGTGCCCTCGGTGGGTGACCCGGCATTAACAGCGTACTGGCTTACGTTT
>CBDHEC010000039.1:0-16203 GCA_965261975.1 Alphaproteobacteria bacterium | reverse complement strand
GCGGATGGTCCGTGTCCACATGATCCTCGCGCGGCAGCACGGTGATGCACATGGGGCTCTCGCCCTGCCCGTAGATCTGGACGAACTTCGAACCGAACCGGTCGAGCGCCTGTTTCAGGTCGGCGACATACATCGGGCCGCCGCCATAAGTGACCGTGCGGAGGTTACCGACCTCGCCACTGTCATGCCCCACGAGGCGCTTCACCATGGTTGGCGCTGCGAACAAGGTAACTTCTTCATGTTGTTGAAATAGTTCGAAAATCTCGTCCGGCTCGAAGCCACCGGATTCGGGCACGACCTGCCGCGCGCCGACGGCCAGATGGGGAATACCGTAGAAGCCCGAGCCGTGGGACATGGGTGCGGGATGCAGCGCGGCGCCGTCAACCGGCACCCGGTCCACATCCACGAAATATGTCAGCAGCATCTCCCACAGATTGCGGTGGGACAGCATCGCGCCTTTCGGGTTACCGGTCGTCCCGGAGGTGTAGAATAGCCAGGCGAGGTCATCGTCGCCGCGATCGACCATTTCCATGGGATCGCTCGCCAGATAGCCCGCATACTCCTTCTCCCCGACGACAACGACGCGCGCCTTGCTGCCGGCGATCTCCAGGCCTTTCGTGGCCTTCTCTGCAAGGTCGGGGGTCGTGAACACCACGCCCGCCCCCGCATCGTCGAGGATGTAAGCCAGTTCCTTCTCGTGCAGCTTGTTGTTGATCGGCAACGCCGTCAGCCCCGCATGAAGCGCACCGTGGAAGGCCTCGAGATATTCCGGGGTGTTGGTCATGAACAGGCCGACCCGGTCGTCTGTCTTGAGTCCGAGCTCCTCGCGCATTGCGCCCGCCAGCCCCGCGGCACGGCGCGCGAGAGTGCCGTAATCGCAGTAATCCGCTGCACCGTGAGAAATCGCCACGCGATCGGGAAACGAGCGCGCGGCGCGCACCAGTAATTGGTTGAGATTCATGGAAAACAGCCCCTCCTGCGCCCTAGAATGGCGCAGGCGGCAGAGCCGGACAAGACACCGGGGTTACGGAGAGCAACGATGGCATATGAACTCTACTACTGGCCGACGATCCAGGGGCGCGGCGAATTCGTGCGCCTGTTGCTGGAGGATGTCGGGGCAGACTATGTCGATGTGATCCGCGAACCCGAAAGTGGCGGACGAGATGCGTTGCTCGCGCTCGTCGCGGAGACCGGTCACTTCGCGCCGCCGATCCTGAAGGACGGCGACACCATCGTGTCCCAGACCCCGCTGATCATGGATTATCTCGGCGCGAAACACGGGCTGGCACCCGCCGACGAAGCCGCACGGCGCGAAGCGCTGCGCCTGTCCATGCTGTTGGCCGATTTCCTGGTCGAGGCCCATGACGTACACCACCCGTTGGCCAAGGAGTTCTATTACGAGGACCAACGCGAAGAGGCCCTGCGCCGCGCTCCGAGCTTCCGCGACACCCGGGTTCCCAAATTCTATGGATATCTCGAGCGGGCCATCGTCGCGAATGGCGGATACCTGGTGGCGGGCGGGCTCACCCACGTGGACTTCTCATTGTTCCAGTTAATCGAAGGCATGCGCTTCGCCTTTCCCAGGACCTCGGCCCGGCTGGAACCGGACTATCCCGGCATCGTCGCGCTGCATGGAAAAATCGCGGCCCGGCCCAATATTGTGGCCTATGCGGCCTCGGGCCGGCGCATCCCGTTCAACGAACACGGCATCTTCCGGCACTATCAGGAGCTGGATGCGTAGGTATCCCTAGAAAAGGAAGTCGTCCTCATGCAGGTCGGCCTTCTGCACGCCGATCAGCAGCACGCTGTCGTCGGTATCCAGATTGATGGCGACATGCGGGCCGATGTCGATCGCAGACGACAAGAGGTCTGCAAGATCGGTAAAACCGAAATCGGTAACGTCCAGCCGGTCATCGGTGCCGGCACCCGCCGTGAAGTCATTGATCGTGTCCGCACCGTCGCCGTCGACGAACTGGAAAAGATCGTCGCCACCGCCGCCGGTGAATTCGTCGTTCTGGGCGCTGCCCTGGACCGTGTCATCGCCCGATCCGGCCCAAATCCGGTCATCGCCGGAACCGCCATTGATTGTATCGTCGCCTGGGCCGCCGTCGATCCAGTCGTCGCCCGCACCACCATCGATTGAATCGTCGCCGCGACTACCCTTCAGCTTGTCGTTACCGCCGCCGCCAATGATCGTGTCATCGCCGTCGCGGCCATCGATGTAGTCACGGCCACTCGTGCCAATCAGATGGTCGTCTCCGCGTGTGCCGCGCCGTCGTGCCATTTCGCCTCTGCAAAACCCGTTTCAAGACGCAAAGTGATCACGTCCCCGCCGCGGGCACGCCGGCCCACGGTAATCCCGCGTGAAAACACCACCCGATGGTAGTGCTTCAACGGCAAAGGTTACAACGAAGAATATGCGATTTGGTTAATGTGATTATTGTTATGTTTCAGTTGGTTGAGCCAAATCCTTCGCTCACATTCGCGTGCCATTAACCAGCCGCGAGACGAGGCAGGATGACCTCCTTGTGGAAACGCGCCATTTCCTCGAATACCGGCATCACTTCCGGCTCGGCACCGTCGTCGCGAAATTCGCGGTAGAGCGCATAGACATTGCCGATGAAACGCTCCGCATCGCCCCAGGTTTCGTAGTCCGCCAGCGAGATTTCACACGCCGCGTCCCACTCCGACAGGCCCGCGTCGAAACATTTGCGCGCCTCGGCCTCGATATAGTCGAGATAACCCTTGAAAACTCGCACATGGGCCTTGTCGGTCACCGGCCCATGGCCCGGCACCACCACGTCTGCGTCGAGTGAAAGGATGATGTCGCAGGCCTTCTGCCAGTTGGAAATCGGGCCGTCCCAGATCACCGGATGGCCGCCGTTGAAGATGATGTCGCCGGTGAAGATCAGTCGATCCCCGGGTAGATGGGTCAGGACATCGCCGCGCGTATGGGCCGGGCCGACATTGTAGAGCTCGATCTCCCGGTCTCCGCATTTCAGGCTCATCCGGTCGTCGAAAGTCGTTGTCGGCGGTGTGAGTTCGATGCCCGAGAAATCAAACGGCGCGAAGCAATGCTCAAGGAACTCACCCAGAACCCCGAGATTCTTGGCATTCGCCATCATTTCCTCGAGCCGCGACGGTGGAAAGTGATCGAACTCCTCGGCGCACCCCGTCGAGGCGATGATCTCGGCGTCCGCGACCAGCTGGTTGCCCCAGACATGGTCGGCGTTGGCATGGGTGTTGATCAGCCGGCCGATATCCTTGGCCGCCGGCACCGCATCGCGCATCGTGGCAAGCATGTCGCGGGTCAGCGGCAGATCGAACAGCGTATCGATCAGCACCGTCTCCTCGCCATCGACGACCAGGCCCGCGTTCGACCAGCCCCATCCACCATCGGGTAGCAGGTAGGCGTAGAGCCCGTTGCCGACCTCGTGGAGACCCTTTGTGTATTGCCACTTCGCCATTCTCCGTCACTCCCGCTGTTGGTCCGCCATGTTCGAACGAGCTTAGCGCAAGGCTTCGCTGTTCCTGAAGGTCCCTGGCGCCCTGGTAGGCTATGTGTCGATGAAGTTCGCCGCACGTAGTAGCAAGGCGCGGTTGACCCCGTCGGAATGCAGAAATGCAGCGGCGTCGCGTACCAGCTTCTCCACGCCGGCTTCCTTCATGTATCCGTGGCCACCGTGAATCTCGAGCGTCCAGGTCGCGATCTGCCAGGCCGCCTGGGACGCCATGACCTTGGGCAGCGAGCCCAGCGACGGATCCCAGCCCTCGTCGGGATGATCGGCAAGGTGCGCGGCGCGGTGGGTATAGGATCGCGAAGCGTCGATGAGCATCTTCATCTCCGCGATCTGTGCCCGGATTCCATCATGTTCAATCAACCGCTTGCCGCCCTGGATGCGCGTCTGCGCCCAGTCGAGCGACTTCTCGTAGAGCGCGACCGCGACGCCGAGGATACTGCAGGCGGCGAAGATGTTGCTCGACGGGCCGAATGTGCGGCGGACGATATGTCCCTCATTGACCTCGCCGACAACATTCTCGTCGGGGATAAAACAATCGGTGAACAGCAGTTCCGAGTTGTTCGCGAGCCGTTCGCCCATCTTGTCGTGCACACGCCCGACCGTGAAACCCGGATGGCCGCGCTCGAGCAGAAAGACGGTGGCCCCGTCGAGCATCGATTTTTCCGGGTCTGTCTGCATGTGTACCAGGAAGAAGCGAGAACGGTTCGAGTTCGAGATGAAATGCTTCATCCCGTTCGCGATCCAGCCCCCCTCGGTCTTCACCGCGCGCGTTGTGTAGGGCGCAGGGTAGCCGACGATGCCGTTCGAGCCGTTCTCGGGTTCGGTTCCGCAAATACTGAGGATTGCGCGGGGGTCGTCGCGAAACGGGATCAGGGTGCGCGCGCGCTGCTCCTCGTTGAGCACCCGTTCCATATGCTTGCCGATCTTGAGCGTCTGGGCGAAGACGACCGAGATACCGAGGTCACCACGCGCCAACTCCTCGATCACCATCGCGGTTGTCAGCATGTCGGTGTCCATGCCGCCATACTCTTCCGACAGGCTCATGGTGCGCAGGCCGAACGCGTCGGCCGCCTCGACAATCTCCCACGAGAAACTGTCCTCCGGGTCCTTCTGCGCATCGAGTTCTGCAGCGCGCGGCGTCACTTCCTCCTCGACGAAACGGCGCACGGAATCGAGGATCGCTCGCTGTTCTTCGTTCTGAATGAAAATTTCGTCCATCGTTTCCCCCGGGTGTTTGTTGTTGGACAACGGCAAGACGCTCACCGGCCATCTCGAAAATTGTCGAGGCGATCTGACAAGGCACCTTTGCGTTACATCAATTCGGGATACTGTTTTGCGGCGGACCGAAGGCGCCGATCGTCTATTTTTTGACGACGCGGTTCTTAAGGATGCCGATGCCGGTGACCTCGAGCTCGATGACATCCCCGTCCGAGAGATATTTGTCATGCTCGAGCCCGCAACCCCAGCCGACCGTGCCGGACGCAAAAAACTCGCCCGGGAACACCGTTTCGGCCCGCGACGTGTGGGCGATGCAGTCTTCGAACTTGTGATACATCTCGCCCGAATTGCCCCGTGAGCGCTCCTCACCGTTAATCCGGACGATCATCTCGGCGTTGTAGGGATCGAATGCGTCGGCGGTGACGATGCAGGGACCGATGATGTTGCCCGTGTCGAAATCCTTGCCCTTGCCCGGCCCAAAACCCGCCGGCATCTCATAGGCCTGGGTGTCACGCGCGGAGATATCATTGAAGATCGAGTAGCCGAAGATCATGTCCGTGGCGTCCTTGGCGTCGATGTCCTTGCCACCCTTGCCCAGCCAGCAGCCAAACTCCATCTCGTAGTCCAGCATTTCCGAGAAAAACGGCCAGATCACGTCCGTGCCGGTCCCGATCACGCCAAGGCGGCTCGGCTTGTAGAAAAGCGGCTGGTCGTACCAGATTTGCGGGATGGCAAATGCACCCTCGGCCTCGAAGCGCTTGAGGGCTTCCTCCGGGTCCGGCTCGGCCTGTGCCTTTTTCTTCCGCAACATGTCAAAAGAATTCAATAAGTGTCTCTCAAAACACAAGAAATCACGAATCTGCGGCGGCTGTGGAACCGGGGTTAAGAGGTCGACATCCGCTAGCGGGAACACTGCACCACCCCCCGAATCATCGCCCGATGCGGCGACAATTTCACGCGCACGGGCCACCGCCGGATCACCGGCCTCGATCAGCGCCAGCATTGTCTGGAAACAGGGCTGATTATCGGTTGCCGCGAGATCGACGACCTGTGTCTCGTCATCGGTCAATGCGCCGACCCGCGGGTCGCCGCCGCCGGCCGTGAATGTCACCAGTTTCATTGCCTCTTCCCCCTCGCCCGCAGCCCGGCCTACGCGCTTGTTATTCGGCAGCGACTTGCTGTCCTGCCTGCTGATGCTGCGGTGCCTTGTGAAAGACCCCGTCCTTCATGATCGCCAGGAAACTTGCCGGTTCCTGCAACAATGCTATGTCGCGCGACGGGTCACCGTCCACCAGTAGCAGATCGGCTAAGGCACCTTCCGCGATCAGACCCAGCCGGCCCGGTTCGCCCATCAGCTCGCCACCGGCCTGTGTCGCGGCCTGAATGGCTTCCAGCGGCGTGAAGTCGAACAGTTCGACGAACATCTGCAGATCACGGGCGTTTCGGCCGTGTGGGTTCCATTTGAAACCATAATCCCCGCCCGGCAGCACCCGGATGCCTCGCTTGCGCAGATCGGCCATCGTGACGCTCACCGTCTCGATTTCCCTTTCAGCCCGCGCGCGGGTGAAATCATCCGTGCTGACGCCGTATTTCACACCTTCGTGCAGGCGGCCATAGGGCAGGCCCATGGCCGGCGCCACAAATACCCGCTCGCGCTCGGCTTCGAGCAGGTCCTTGGCCTCTTCGTCGGCGAGAGTCGCGTGATAAATCACCTGAACGCCGTTGCGCACGCACATCTTCACGGCCTCGGCCGAACGCGCATGGGCTGCAACCATGCGGTTGCGTTGCCGCGCAACCGCGCAAACGGCGGCCACCTCGTCGTCGGACATCGCCGTATCTTCCGCCAATGGGTCCGGCCCGGAACCCGGGGCCGACGGCACGATCTTGAACGTGTCCACCCCGGCCCTTGCCGCAGCCCGGCAGGCTGCGCGAAACGCTTCGGGCCCATCGAGAACCAGCGAATAGGCGTCGTCCTGACCGATATCGCCGAATCCGCCGGTGACCGTCATCTGGCGGGTCGCCGCCTTGAGCCGTGGTCCCGGGATATCACCGGCGTTGATTGCGTCACGCAGAGCCACTTCGAGATTGTCCCGTGCGGAACTACCGCTGAACATGCTGGTGAAACCATGATCGAGCATTTTTCGCGCGTTTTTCGCGGTTTCGAGTATGTGCCGTTCGGCCGAGAGGTTGTTGATATCGCCCAATGTGGCTGCATCGAGAAAGCTCAGATGAGCGTGGGAATCAATCAGTCCCGGCATCAGGGTCGCCCCGCCGCCATCGACGACAACCGCATCGCCACTTTCAGTCGTGCCGCCGCGCGTCACGGATACGACCCGGTTGCCCTTGACCAGAACCGATCCGTCGAAGGGTTCGTCGCCGGTCCCGTCGATCACGGAAACATTGGTGAATAGCGTCTCACGCATGGCCTGGCTCCCGCCCCTTGAAGAAGATCGCATTGAACGTCCCGGCCCAAGACACTGTCAACCATGGGCATATGCGCGCGAGCTTGGTATCAAGCATCCATGAGCATCACGCACAGCTATAGCGGCGTCTGGCCCGTGGCGCCGACACCGTTCACCGAAACCGGTGCGATCGACCCCGACGGTATGAAGCGGGTCCTCGATTGCATGATCGATCAGGGTGTCGACGGGATCTGCATCCTTGCCAACTTCTCCGAACAGTTCCTGCTGTCCGACGATGAACGCGATCAACTCACCCGTCTTTCGCTGGAACATGTGGCAGGCCGGGTCCCGGTAATCGTCACCGCCAGTCACTTCGCCACCAACATCGTGGTGGCGCGCGCGCGACAGGCCGCGGATCTCGGCGCGGCAATGATCATGCTGATGCCGCCCTATCACGGCGCACTGCTGCGCGGCACACCCGACCAGATCGTCGATCAGTTCGCCGCCGCCGGCGAGGCCGGACTGCCCATCATGGTGCAGGACGCCCCGCTTTCGGGAACCGACCTCCCGGTCGACCTGCTGGTCCGCATGGCCCGCGAAATCGATGCGGTCAAATGCTTCAAGATCGAATGTGCCCAGGCCGCCAACAAGCTGCGCGCGCTTATCGCCGCGGGCGGTGATGCCATAGAGGGCCCCTTCGATGGAGAAGAAGGCATCACGCTGCTCGCAGATCTCGACGCGGGCGCCGCCGGCTGCATGACATCGGCAATGATCCCCGACCTCGTCCGCCCGGCCATCGCTGCGCATCTCACCGGAGACCGGGACACGGCCAAGGCGATATACGAGCGTATCCTTCCGCTGATCAACCACGAGAACCGCCTGTGCGGCTTCCGTGCGGCGAAGGCCGTGATGAAGGAAGGTGGCGTGATCCAGTCCGATTTCTGCCGCCACCCGATCGCGCCGCTCCCTCCCGTAGTCCGGACCGCGCTGCTCGATCTCGCATCCGACCTCGACCCCATCGCGCTGCGCTGGGGAAAATAACCACCCGCCTGCAACACGCTTAACCCCGCTAGGAAATTGACCAAGTGACCATTAAGAACGAAATTGAGTTCGTCCCTGCGACCCGCAAAGACCTCGACGTCATGATCGAGTGGGCCGCACGAGAAGGCTGGAACCCCGGCCTGAACGACGCCGAGGCCTTCTGGGCCACGGACCCGGAAGGATTCTGGACCGCGCGGGAAAACGGCGAGATGGTCGCCTGCATGTCCCAGGTCCGCCACGATCGGGGCTTTGCGTTTATCGGATTCTATATCGTCCACCCCGATCACCGCGGCCAGGGCATTGGTCTGGCGCTTTGGCGCCATGTCATCGACCGGCTCGGTCGCCATGTGGTGATCGGACTGGATGCCGTCGTCGATGAGGAGATGACCTACCGGAAAGCCGGGTTCTTCCGTACCCATCGCAGCTTCAGGTTTGGCGGCATTCCTGATCTCTCGCAGGCAGATAGCAGCGGGGACGACCTGGTAACGATCGGCCCCGAGCACGTCGCGGCAATCAACAGCTTCGACACCGAGTATTTCCCGTCAACGCGGGAGAACTATCTGGGGGCCTGGCTATCGACCCCCGGCCACCGCGGCGTTGCGGCGGTCACGAACGGCGACATCCGCGGCTATGGCGTGATCCGTCCCTGCCGCGAAGGCCACAAGATCGGTCCACTTTTTGCCGATGATGCGGCAATGGCCGAGCGGATAATCGCCAAACTCGTGTCGGACACCGACGCTGAGCAAGTCTATCTGGATCCCCCCTTCGCCAACGATGATGCTCTCGAAATGTGTGAGAAACTGGGCCTGGAACGGGTATTCGAGACCGTGCGCATGTATCGGGGCCTGGCGCCACAGATGCGATTTCCCGGCGTGTTCGGTCTCACGAGCTTCGAGCTGGGATAGTCACCCTCTAATCTGGACTTGGCCGGACCGCGATTGTAGGCTCGCGGCCAATATCACGAATGGTCCTGGCGGCCAGAACCGGTCAGTATCGGACCAACGAAAACAAAATAATCTTCGACCTCAGGGGGAAAACCATGGCGAAACAAAGCAAAGTCATCATTTCTTGCGCGATCACGGGCGCGATCCACACACCGACCATGTCGGACCATCTGCCGATCACACCCGACGAAGTCGCGCAGGCATCGATCGAGGCGGCCGAGGCCGGTGCGTCGATCATCCATCTCCACGCCCGCGACCCGGAGAACGGCAAGCCGACACCCGACCCGGACGTGTTCATGGAGTTCCTGCCGCGCATCAAGCAGAACACCGACGCGGTCGTGAACATCACGACGGGCGGCGGACTCGGCATGACCGTCGACGAGCGTATCGCGGCGGCCGTGCGCGCCGAGCCCGAGGTCACGTCCTTCAACATGGGCTCCATGAACTTCGGCATCTTCGGGCTGGCCGGTCGCTACGACAAATGGAAGTACGACTGGGAAAAGCCCTACCTGGAGATGACCGACGATTTCATCTTCACCAACACCTTCAAGCAGATGGAGTACATTATCACCGAGCTGCACGATAAGCGCGGGGTGAAGTTCGAGCATGAGTGCTACGACGTCAGCCATCTCTACAACACGGCCTACTGGTACAATCAGGGCCGCCTGAAGGGGCCGATCTTCCTGCAGTTCATCTTCGGCATCATGGGCGGCATCGGCGCCGACCTGGCGCATCTGATGCATATGAAGGAGACAGCCGACAAGCTCTTCGGCGACGACTATGTCTTCTCCGTGCTCGGTGCGGGCCGTCACCAGATGAACTTCGTCACCCAGTCCGCCATGCTCGGCGGCAGCGTGCGTGTTGGTCTCGAGGACTCCCTCTACATCGGCAAGGGTGAACTGGCCGAATCCAACGCCCAGCAGGTTGAGAAGATCCGCCGGATCGTCGAGGACCTGTCCCTGGAAGTTGCGACGCCGGATGAAGCCCGCGAGATCCTCGATCTCAAGGGTGGCGACATGGTGAAGTTCTAGGCTCGGCCCGGAACACACCAATACCGGATCATAAAAACCAAAGTGCCGCGTGGATTTCATTCCGCGCGGCACATCCGGTCACATACCCCGGAGGTCCGGGAGGAGAGAGAAAATGGCGAACAACCCCATCGACGGTTTCACCCTTACCAAGGATGACTTCAAGTTCATCGGTGAAGGTCTGCAGCGCCCGGAATGTATCCTGGCCGAGAAGAACGGCGACCTGTGGTCGGCCGATGCACGTGGCGGCGTTGTGCGCATCCGACCCGACGGCAGCCAGGACATCATCACACAGTCCCATGATGCCGAGGCGTTCGGATCGACCGACGACGAAGCCTCAAAGTTCGTCGACGGCACCCTGCCGAACGGTTTGGCCTTTGCCGACAATGGCGACATCCTGATTTCGAACTTCGGCACCGATTGCCTGGAGCGGATGACCCGCACCGGCGAGACCGAAGTGATGTTCGATACGGTCGACGGCGAAGCCATCGGCAAGGTCAATTTTGTTGCCCGCGACAGCAAGAACCGAGTCTGGATCACCGTCTCGACGATGCTCCATGACTGGCCCAAGGCGATCAGCCCCGACATCATCGATGGACGCATCCTGCTCTATGAAGAAGGCGTCGGTGTCCGGATCGTGGCCGACGACGTGCACTTCTCGAACGAATGCAAGCTCGATGAGAATGAGGAATGGCTCTACGTGGTGCAGACCTGCGGCCGCAACATCGCGCGGTACAGGATCGCCGATGACGGTAGCCTCGGCCCGAAGGAGATCTACGGCCCGAGCGACCATGGCCGCCTGATCGACGGTATCGCCTTCGATGCCTTCGGCAATCTCTGGGGCACCCATGTCATGAATGACGGCATCTTCGCCATCAAGCCCGACGGCGATCTGCACATCATCTTCGATGACTCAAATCCCGCGGAAGTCGCCAAGCTCGACACCGCCTTTCAGAAAAGTGAAGTCACTGCCGAGCTGCTGCTCGAATGCGGCGGCGACATCGCCAAATGGTGCGCGTCCGTGACTTTCGGCGGCCCGGACCTGAAGACGGTCTATGTGGGCTCGTTGCGCGCGACCAACATCCCCTACTTCACCTCACCGGTGGCGGGACTGCCGATGGTGCACTGGAACGAAACCTTCTAGAGACAACCGGTGGGCCCATGTCCAAAGGTCCAGTGCTTGGTCCGGTTCGCCGGGACTTCGAAGTCGATGTGGCCCGGTCGAAGTTTGTCGAGGAACAGGTCCCACTTCGGCCAGACGAAACAATCCTCTGGTCGGGTAGACCTGATCCCGCGCGCATGGGCAGGCAAGGAATCCGGAAAGCTGTCTATGGACTGATCTTGCTCGCCATTGTGGGGGGCACGTTCATAAGCGTGGCAAGCGAAGGTCTCGCGCAAATCGAAACGGCCGTATGGGTGATTCTCCTGCCGGTCGGTTTGCTGTCACTCTGGATGCTCGAAACGCCATTTCGATACAGCCGACGCGCCAGACGTGTCCGCTACGTGGTAACCGACCGGAACATCATGATCGTCAAGGGCGGGAGACGTGGCACGATCAGCATGGTTGTCCGCCACCGGGGATACTCCATCGATGGCATGGACGTCGTAACGAACGCAGCCGGGACCGGCTACATCAGGTTTCCCAAACCAGCGGTCGACCGAACTCATGTTATGTGGAGGCAAGAGACAGGCATGCTCTACATGCTCGCCAGCGCTGCGACAGAAGAAATCGACTACGGGCTTTGGGGGTTACACGATGTCGATGCGGCAGTCGACGCGATCGAACAGTTGCGCCAATCCCCCAACCTCGACCTGAAAGACCCTCGCGATCTTTTCTAGCCCCAGACGCTGGTGAACTCCGCCGCGTCGGGGCGATCCTTGGGCGGGGTCGGCTCGCTGATGCAGCCGATATAGACAAACCCGAGCAGTTCATCCTCACCCGACAGATCGAACGCCTTGCGTACCATCGGGTCGTGCGCGTTGCGGCCCGTCAAGACGATCGCGCCATAACCCATCGATTGGGCCGCGATGACCAAATGCTCCATCGCCGCTGCCGTCGCGACGATCTGCTCGACGACCGGCACCTTGGGCGCACGTGTGGGGTCGACCTTGGCACAAACAGCCACGATCGTCGGCGCGCGCAGCGGGCGCCCCTTCTCTTTCTCGATGGCGGCCGTCGGCGCGAAAGGCTCGCGCTCCAGCAATGCGTCAGCAAAGAGTTCACCCAGCTTGGTGCGCGCGTCACCCTCGATGATGTGGAAGCGCCAGGGCCGGACGAACCCGTGATCGGGCGCACTCATTGCCGCCTCGAGCATCCGGTCGATATCCGCGCGCGGCGGCTCTCCGCCGTCGAACAGGCGCGGCGGCGTCGAATTTCGGTTGATTAACCCGTCGAGGACGGGGTTGGTCTTCGGTTGGTCAGCTTCGGCCATGAACGGCTTATCCTCAAAATCGCAATTCGTTTCACATAGGCGCGCGGTCGCACCTTACAAGTCCTACTGGGTCGGATTCACGCCCTCCGCGACGGAATCGATCGGAATGGCAATCCCCAGGCTATCCTTATCGCCCCTCGGCGCCGTCGCCACGTGAACCCCGAGCACGACCAGTGCGTCATCCGCAAAGCCCAGTATCGGCGACCCGGAATCACCGCTCACCGCATCGCAACCATGGAACAGCAAGCCGCCATTGTCATGGCCATCATCAACCCGGCACCCGGCGTCGAGGGTCAGGATATGGGGTTTGTCCTTGCTGTAGCCGGCCTGGAGATAATGTTTCACCGGTGTCCCCGACAGGCCAAGGGTCAGCGTACCCGTGATGCCGTCGATCGGTTCGGCCAGGCGCAGGATCGCCCAATCGTTCGGCCTGAACCGGGGGCCGTCATCCGGCGTGATCAACGGGTCTGCGAGCGTGTAATCCACGACCTTCCCGAGGGCGATGAAATCCCCGCGCCGATATCCTGCCAGAAAATTCACGGCCTCGGGCACCAGCCACCGTTTGGTACGCTTGTTCCACAGACAATGCGCAGCCGTAAGCACATCGCTGGGGCCCATGACGGTGCCGGTGCAAAACCCGCCAACCCGCGTGTTCACCCGGCCGATGGCACTCCAGGGATAGTCACTGGAATCCACGATCTGCCGATTGTCCTCGCCCTTGATGCCCGGCAACAGGCGTTTCTTGAGCGCGGCGAGGTCTTCGCCCTGTGCCGACGCGACAAAACCAGCCGTCAGGAGCACCGCCAGCGCGAATGTCAGGACCCGGTTCAGGTTCAGCCTGCTACCGAGAAACCGACGTCGCCGATCCCGGCAAAACGGGCAACAACTTCCGTGGTGTTACCAATCGGCTTCGGGGCCGCGGCGGCACCCGTCGTCATGTAGTCACCGGCCTTGATGCCGACACCACGCGCGGAGAAATGGTTGACGATCCAGACCAGCGACCAGATTTCATCACAACGTGCCGGCAGCGGCATGCCTTCGGAGACCACTTCCCCGTCGAAGAACAGTTCGATGTCGAGGGTCTTGAGATCGCGGTTCTGCCAGTCCGGGATATCCGGCCCGACGATGAACCCCATGGCCGCACCATTGTCGGCGGCAAGATGCACCATCGGCTGTCCCAGCGGGTCGTTCATCCGTGGAACCGCGACTTCGATCCCGATGATCGCGCTGTCGACGGCCGCGATCACCTCGTCGTCGCTATATACGCCGTCGCGGGCCGGGAGATCTGCGCCCATGCGGAAGGATACCTCAGCCTCGATCAGCGCGCCCGTCCCCACGTCCGCGCGTTGCAGGATGCCACCGCTGGCAACCGTGAAGTCGCGGAACATGACGCCGGCCATGGGCCCGTCGGGCCCGGCCTTCTCGAGCATCGGCGGGTTGGTGAAACCGGCCTTGTAGCCTGCCGCGTCCAGCCCCAGCCGCTCGAGCAGGGCGACCTGGACCTGCACCGCTTCGGCGGCGTTCGCCGGGCCACATTCGTCAGGCAGCCCGTCAATCGTGGTGCGCGCGTTGAAGGCGCCCGCCAGAATATCGGCAGCCTGCGCCACCTGTGCATCCGTCAAAGCCATATAGTGTCTCTCCTAATATCCCGCCGACCGGTCCACGGCCCACAATTGCGGCTCATTCGCCTTGTCCCGGCGGATAATCTCCGCCACCTGGGGCGCGATGACATCCGCCCTCACCCTGCGCGCCGTATGCGGCATGATTGTGACCCGCTCATGTAACCAGAGCGGGCTGTCCTCGGGCAAGGGCTCGGGTTTGGTGGCATCGAGGGTCGCCCCGGCCAGCTTTCCGCTGTCCAGGGCGGCGACCAGGTCATCCTCGGCAAGATGCCCGCCACGCCCCAGATTGATGATCGATGCGCCGTCGGGCATCTGCGCGAAACTCTCGGCACCCAGGATGCCTGCGGTCTCCACCGTCAGCGGCAACAGACAGACCAGGATATCGGTGCGGGCCAGGAACGGCCCCAACCCGTCCGCACCGTGAAACATCTCTACCTGGGGATCGGTGCGCTCGGAGCGGGTCCAGGCGGCAACGTCGAAGCCGAGGCCGGACAGCACTCGCGCCGGCGGCTGTGCCAACACCCCGAACCCCATGAAGCCGACCCGTTGTTCGCGCGGCAGCTTCTGCGGCCTGACATTCCACTCGCGGCGGCGCTGCTGGGCCAGATAATCCGGCATCTGCCGATGATGACGCAGCACGTGGAGTACAGCATATTCGGTCATCGCCGGGTCGCCATCGGGCGGCCCCGTCCGCACGATTGGCACGTCGGGCATGTCCGGGTGCACCAGAAGGTGGTCGAAACCCGCGAACATGGGCATCACCAGCCGCAGGTTCGGCAACGGCGGCAGTTCGGCCAGATCGAGAAAGCCCGTCAGCAGATACTCGATATCGGCGGGGTCTCCCACATCGGGCCAGGTACGCGCATCGAGATCAGGTACCTGTTCGAGAACACAATCTCGCCAGTACTCGATGTTGCCCTGAACCGGCGGTGTCAGCAGCAAAGCCATGACCACGCCCTAGGCGTGGGCTTCGCGGTACCAGTCCATGATGGTCTCGCCCGGCACAATAGCCACGTCGGAATGCCCCTGGATGTAATCGAGGATCTCCTCGAAATATTTGATCCGGTGCGGCGCGCCGGTGAGATACATGTGCAGACTGATCGACATCACCCGTGCCGATTCCTCGCTCTCCATGTACAGGCGGTCGAACTGATCCTTTGATCGCTTGAACATCTCGTCCGACGAATGCTGCTGCAGCGCCATCATGGAAATGTCGTTCGTCTCGACCGTGTATGGCACCGACATCATCGGCCCCTCGCTGGTCTCGATCTCGACGGGCTGATCGTCGAGGACCCAGTCGGCGACATACTCGATCCCGGCCCGCTTCAGGCAATCGATCGTGTTGAAGGTCTCCGTCATCCCGGGACTTTCCCAGCCACGCACTTTCTTGCCGGAGAATTTCTCGATGGCGGCACAGGCCCGGTCGATCTGCTCTTGCTGGTCGTCATGCTTGTGCATCGGGCCCTGGACGTAACCATGGCCCATGAACTCCCAACCCAGTTCGAGCGCGGCCTCGGCTACGCGCGGATAGGTCTCGCAGACCCGGCCGTTGACGGCCATCGTCGGGATGATACCGCGGTCGCGCAGCGCATCGCGGATGCGCCAGAAACCAACGCGCATGCCGTATTCGTGCCACGCCCAGTTCGGCAAATCCGGCAGCAGCGGCACGCCCATGGGCGGCGGCAGGACCACGCGCGGCATGGGCCGGGCAATATCCCAATCCTCGACATTGGCGATGATCCAGACGGCCATGCGCTTGCCGTCGGGCAGCTTCCATGCCGGTCGATCGACAATGGCGGAATACGGTAAACGGTCCTTGAAAATCTTCATCACTTCCCCCGGTTGGATTGCCGTAATTATGGGCAATCCGCCGGCCGAAAACCAGCGATGGCGGACGTCCCGGCGAACGCGCCTAAACGGCGCCCAACTCAAGGAGGTAGAGGCTGAGCTGCGGGTAAGCAATCAGGATCAGCAGAACGAAGAACATCGTCACCG
>CBDHEC010000038.1:0-18090 GCA_965261975.1 Alphaproteobacteria bacterium | reverse complement strand
ACACAAAATCATCGAAAGCGCCCACAGCGAAGTCATCGCGAACGCGCAGCTCGAAATGTTTGCCAGCCGCATCGACCCGCACCTTGCCGAACGCCTGGAAGTGGAACCCAACACGGCCGCCATGACGATCAATCGCCGTTACAAGAGCCAGGATGGGCGCGTGTTCGAGATGACCGTGAGCGTCCACCCGGAAGACAGGTTCGTGTATTCGCTGGAACTCTCGCGGGACTGGAACCCCCAGTAAGGCGAAGACCTAGCGGGTAAATTCGGACAGCGCGTCCTCATCGACATCGATGCCGAGGCCGGCCCCGGTCGGCACACCTGCGGTCCCATCAATAACCTGCACGGGATTGCGCACGACGTCGGCTTTCAGGAACTGACAGGTGCAGCTGGTGCCCCACTCGATTGACGGCGCCGCGGCCCCAAGATGGAGCACTGCCGCGCTTGAGACACTGGATTCGGCAATCTTGCCGGCCAGATTGACGTGCATCCCCAACTCGTCAAAAAGCTTCGTCGCCTCATGGGCACGCGTTACCCCACCCAGCTTGATCATCTTGATGCTGCCACCCTGTGCGGCGCCCATTTCGTGGTGTTTGCGGACGTCGCCAAAGCTGTGAAGACCTTCATCGGCGCCGATCGGGCACGCCGAGGCCGCAGCAATCGCCGCCATACTCTCGACGTCATGTCCCATGACCGGCTGCTCCAGGAAATCCAGCGCCTCGCTCGCCCCGGCCGCAAATTCGAGGGCCTCTGCGCGGGTCCAGCCCTGGTTACAGTCTGCCGAAAGCTGAACACCACCATTCACGGCCTTGCGGATGGCCAGGGTGCGTTCGATGTCCTCTTCGACCGGCTTGCCGCCGACCTTGATCTTCATGTGGCTGACGCCCGCAGCCGCACGCTCGCCCGCCTCGGCCACATCGACCTCGATATTTCCCGTCGCCAGCATGGACAAAACCGGCACTTCGGTGCGCCGAACACCGCCCAGCAGCTCCGCGACGGTCTTCTGCTGCGCCTTGCCGGCCAGGTCGTAACAGGCCATTTCGATCAAGGTCTTGGCGCTGGCATTGCCATACATCCGCCAGTCCATTTCCGCGAGGTTCTCGGCAAATGCCGAGGGGTCGCGTCCTTCGATGAACGGGGCCAGGAAATTAACTGCCGCCACCATGCTCTCGGCGGTCTCGCCCGTCATCGAGGGCGAGGACGAAGCCTCTCCCCAACCGACCAGCCCGTCATCGGTTTCGATGCGGGCAAATACATTCTCCGAAACGGAAATTTCGACACCCGACATCTTGAACGGGCGAACAAGCGGCAAATCCGCAGCGATGGCTTCGATTTTGGTGATCTTCATCTTCTTTCTCCGTTCCGTTCTTTATCCGGTCCCAGCAAGCCTAACGACCGCGTTTCAGCTCACGTGCCTTCGGCTTCGTCCCCGGTGCGTATTCCGAAACCTCATCATCGAGGAATGTTGAGAGCTTACGCAAGCGTTCTGACGACTGCTTTCGAACGAGATCCACATCGCAGCCATCCCAATCATAGAACCCCTTGCCGGCCGACAGGCCGACTTCACCGCGCGCGACCATGTCCTGAATCAGCGGGTTGGGCGTATCCACCGAATGCAGCTCCGGCACGATCGAACTCTGCGCCAGCGCATGAATCTCTAGGCCCGAGGTGTCTTTCTGTTCAATCAGGCCGTTCAGGCACATCCGCGGCGCCAGCATCTTGCGAGCCGCCATATCGATATCCGCCGGCGTCGCCACCCCTTCCTCGACGAGATAGTAGGCCTCGTGGAGAATGATGTGCTGCAGGCGGTTGATCAGGAACCCGACAATCGGCTTGTAGAGGGTCACGATCTCCTTGCCGGTGCGGCGCACGGCGTCGGCGACGGCGTCCACAACCTGCGCCGGGGCTCCCGGTCCGGCCATCACCTCGGCGACGGCGGTCGTGTCCGCCGGCATGAAATAGTGGATGCCGGTAAAGAGTTCCGGTTTCGCCAGCGTTTCGGCCAACGTTTCAAGCGACATGCCCGACGTGCCGGTGGCGATGATGACGTCATCGTCCGGCCAGGCCGCCTCGATTCCGGCAAAGACCTGCTGCTTGATCGCCACATCCTCCGGCACGAACTCGATCACCAGATCCGGCGCGTCGGCGGGAAAATCAGCGCTCGCCGATACGCCCGGCGGCAGATCGTCGAGCTCGGCCGCACGGCTGCTCTTGATCATGGTATCGAAACCCGCGGCCGCGAAGGTCGCCGAAACCCCTTTACCCATCACGCCATAGCCGACGATCAATACCGATTGAATAGGTGCCTTGTCGTTCATAATGTCCCGTTTCGCAGTGTCGTTTTCGTTCGACAAACCACCCTGTTCGCAAAGGCGACCGTTGTGATTGTCGATATTCGCGCGACTGTATATATGTCCGGACAAACCGGCCAGTGCCGCATCTGTGGACGCTTCATTCGTTGCGCGTGCGGTGCAGACCGATTAGGGAAACAGAAAACGGATATTGAGGGGAGCCAACCATGTCCAATTTGCCCACGTCGGACGACTTCGAAGACATCCTCTTCGAGGTCAAAGACAATGTCGCCTGGGTCACGATCAACCGTCCCAATTCGCGCAACGCCTTTCGCGAGCAGACGCTGGATGAACTGATCCATGCCTTTAAGTCGACCCGCAACGACGCCTCGATCGCATGCGCGGTCGTCACGGGTGCGGGCGACAAGTCCTTCTCTGCCGGCGGCGACTTCGGCGCGATGATGAAGCTGAACTTCACCAACGCCTATCACTGGAACGACCGGATGCTCGGTACAGCAATGACCATCCGCGGTCTGCCCATCCCCGTCATCGCCATGGTCAATGGCTGGTGCATGGGCGGTGGACATGAACTGGCCTTGTGGTGCGACCTGGTGATCGCGTCGGATCGCGCCCACTTCGGACAGTCCGGCGCCAAGGTTGCCGCCTGCCCGACCGTCGGCGCGACCCAGTACATCCCGCGCATCATCGGTGAGCGGCTGGCTCGTGAGATGATCTTCCTGGCCCGCACCTTCACGGCCGATGAAGCGGTAAATATCGGCCTGATCAACAAAGTGGTGCCCCATGACGACCTGCTCGAGGAAACGGTCAAGTGGTGCGAGACGATCAAGGGTCATAGCGGCCAGACGATACGCATGACCAAGAAGTCGCTGAACCACGAGTCCGATCAGCTTTACGCGTCGTGGCAGCACGGCATGGAGCTGCTGGCACATGTGTGGGGCAGCGAGGAATCGCTCGAGGGCATGCAGGCCTTCCTCGACAAGCGCAAGCCGGACTTCATGCAGTTCCGCATGCGCAACAAGGAAATCGTCGATCAGTATCTCGACGACCTGAACAACGATCGCAACCAGCTCAAGAAGGGCTGAGCGGCAACATGTCCGAGACGGCAGACCAAGGGGCACTGGACGGAATCCGGGTCATCGATCTGACCCGGGTCCTCGCCGGGCCCTTCTGCGCCATGTCGCTGGGCGACATGGGGGCCGACGTGATCAAGGTGGAGCAGCCCGGGCGCGGCGACGATACCCGCGCCTGGGGACCGCCCTTTGTGGGTGAGGAATCCGCCTATTATCTTGGCGTGAACCGCAACAAGCGCGGCATCACGCTCAACCTGAAAGAGCCCGCGGCGCGCGAGGTCCTGGCTGAACTGCTGTCGGACGCGGATGTCGTGATCGACAACTTCAAGCTCGGCACGCTGGCCCGGTTCGGGTTCGACGATGCCTGGTTCGAGGCGAACGCACCCCAGATCGTGCGTGCCTCGATCCTCGGTTATGGCTCGACCGGCCCGCGCGCGGGCCTGCCCGGCTACGACTTCCTGCTCCAGGCCGAGAGCGGGCTGATGAGCATCACCGGTGAAGCTGATGGCGATCCCATGAAGCTCGGTGTGGCGATCGTCGATATCGGCACGGGCATGTATGCCCTGTCGTCCATCCTGGCCGCGCTGCAGGCACGCCATCGCACCGGCAAGGGTCAGTATGTCGAGGTCTCGCTCTACGATACCGGTGTGTCCCTGCTGGCCAATGTGGCGGCGAATTTTCTGGCGTCGGGCAACCCTGCCGGACGTTACGGAAACGGCCATCCCAATATCGTGCCTTATAACGCCTACCCGACACGCGACGGCATGATCGCATTGTCGGTCGGCAATGACGGCCAGTTCCGGACCTTCTGCGAGGCGGTGGGCAAACCCGAATGGGCCGACGACGAGAAATTCGCCCGCAACCGCGACCGGGTCGAAAATCGTGGCGCGTGCGATGGCATGATCTCTGACCTCTTTCGCACCGACGATACCGAGAAGTGGATCGAGAAACTGCTGGCCGCCAAGGTCTCCTGTGCCCCGATCAACACGGTGGAACAGGCGCTGACAGCGGACCACACGATCGCGCGGGAACTTGTCACCCGGGCGGAGCATTCGACTGAAGGCATGATCACCCTGCCGGGTATACCGTTCCGGTTCTCCGACACGGCCGCCGCCGTCCGCCGTGCGCCGCCCACCCTGGGTGAGCACACGGACGAAGTGCTGACCGCGCTGGGCAAGTCCAAGGACGAAATCGAGGCGCTTCGCGAAGCCGGCGCCATCTAGCCGGTCAATCGTGAATATTTGTCGCAAGTGCCATTCGCTCTGAACACGTGTGTGGCAAGACGTGGTGTGTGAGAAACTCCGCGCGCAACTGGCGTGCCCGCGCAGAACCGGGTCACGCGCCAGGGAAACACAAAAGGAATTAGAGAATGGCCGAAAGAATCGATGTCGGACGAATCACGCTCAACGTAGACCAGAAAGGCGATGGACCGCCGTTCATCTTCATTCCCGGTCTCGTCGGCGTGATGAACAGCTGGGATTATCAGCGCGAAATATTCTCCGACCGCTATCGCTGCATCTCCTTCGACCATCGCGGCTCGGGCGACAGCGATTTCCCCGGCCCCGATGGCTATTCGACCCAGCACATCGCCGATGACGTTATCGCGCTAATGGACACGCTCGATATCGAAAAGGCCCATGTACTCGGCACCTCGACCGGCGGGGCAATCCTTCAGAATCTCGCCATCGACCATCCCGACCGATTCCGCTGCTGCATTTTCTCGAACACTTGGACCAAGGCGGACGAGTATATCCGCCGCGTGCAGACAGCCCGCCGCGAGATCGCCCTGGCCGAAGGCAAAGAAGCCTATGTCCGGGTCAGCTCGCTGTTCACCAACGGCTGCATGCAGTTCCGACACAACCTCGACAAGGTCATGGAGCTGGAGCAACGCTCGCTGGATACGATCGCCGAGCCGGAGATTCTGGCCGCGCGCATCGACATGACTCTCAACCATGATCGGCTGAGCGAGATCACCCAGATCAAGAACCCGTCGCTGATCGTCGGCACGCGCGACGACGCGACCGTCCCCTTCTATTTTTCCGAAGACCTGCATGAGGCCATCGAAGGATCGGAGCTCGTCCTCGTCGAGGAAGGCGGGCACTACTCGTACCGTCGCCATCCCGAGCAGTGGGCCGGGATCGTTGGCCCCTTCCTTGCCAAATGGGAAGACAAGATCTGATGCGGGTCGGCATCGTCGGCATCGGCTGGTGGTCGGACGTCCTGGCCGGGGTCATTGCGAAATCCGACAAGCTCGAACTGCGCGCGGGCTACTCCCGCTCGCCCGACAAAGTGGCGAAGTTCGCCGAGGAGTTCGGCTGCGAGGCAATCCCATCCTATGAGGCGATGCTCGCGCTCGACGATCTCGACGGGGTCATCCTGACGACACCCAACTCGGCGCATCTGCCCGGCACCGAAGCGGCAGCCGCGGCCGGCAAGCATGTTTTCGTCGAGAAGCCGGTGTCGAACTCCATTGCCGACGGCCGCGCCATGATCGCAGCGTGTGAGGCTGCGGGGGTGGTTCTTGCCGTGGGACACTCGTACCGGCGGAACGGCGCGCTACGTCACCTGAAGCACCTGATCGATAGCGGCGAACTCGGCCGCGTCAGCCTCGCCGAAGGGGTGTTCTCGAATGACAATGGACTGAAACTCAAGCCCGGTGTCTGGCGGACAGACCCGGCCGAAATTCCGGGCGGCTGCCTGATGCAGATAGGGATCCACCAGATCGACAATCTGCTCTATCTGCTGGGTGATGCCGGTGAGGTCACGGCCTACTTCAACCGGCTCGAGACCGAACCCGAGATCGAGGACGTCACCGCCCTGCTAATGCAGTTCAAATCCGGCGCGGTCGGCTATGTCGCGGCGGACTATATCTCGCCGCGCCGTTTCGAGATCACGGTCCACGGCACGAAGGCCAATGCCTTCTTTGACATGGACAATGACGGCCTGCGCATTCAGCGCACCGGCGAGACGGCGCCATCACCGCTGGAATATGAGCCCGCCGACCATTTGCTCGTTGAGCTTGAGGATTTCGCCGACGCCGTTGCCGAGGCTCGAAAACCCGAGATCGACGGCCGGGATGGGCTGGTGCCGCTGGCGGTTGTTCTCGCGGCGGCAAAATCGTCGAACGAACGCCGCTCGATACCCCTGACCGAAATCCTCGGGGACGGCTAGGCGAGACCAGCGATCTCCAGCGCCTTGGAGCGGTCGAGACCGAGCTTCTCACCCGCCTCGAGCAGCAATACCCACGTCCCTTCGGGTATGAAGATACCTTTGGCACCGCGCTCCTTGCGGGCAATACGCTCCGGGTCACCCGGGACCAGAACCGGTTTTTCGGGATCGGCCGGCCGCGCGCTTTTGGTGTAATCGACCATCGCGTCGACTTCCTGCGCGATTAAATTCGCGTCGCCGAGCCGATGGGGGTCCATGACGATCATGGTCATCGTGTTGATGATCCCGTCGAGCCGTTCATTGCCGGGCTGGATCGTCCCGCCACCGGACAGCGCCCCGGACATCAGCTCGGCCATGAGACACAAGGCATAGCCCTTGTGCTCGGCAAATGGCTGCAAAGCACCCAATGGATCGTTGAACATGACGCCCGGATCGCTGCTGGGCTGACCATCGGCGTCGATCAGCCATTCTTCGGGAACGGTTTCACCTGAATCATGTGCGACCCTGATCTTGCCCATGGCCACAACGCTGGTCGCCATATCCAGAATGATGGGCTCCTCCGGGTTAGTCGTCGGCATCGCCATCGTGATCGGGTTGGTGCCGAACCGGGATTCCGCGCCACGGAACGGAGCGACCATCGTGTGGTGGTCCGTAACATTGGTGAAGTGGATCGAAATAAAGCCAGCGTCCGCAACCATCTCCGCGTAAGTCCCGACGCGCCCGATATGATGGGAGTTTTTCAGGGTCGCAACGCAGATACCGATCGCGCGTGCACGCGTGATCGCATGCTCCGTGACTTCGGCCGCAACGCTCTGGCCATAACCCTTCTGTCCGTCATATTGCAGAAACACGCCTTCATCGAGGTACCGGCGCGCCGAAATGTTCGGCACCAGGAGGCCGCGTTGCAGGTTGTCCACATAGGCCTGAAATATGCCGACGCCATGGCTGTCATGGCCCGCCAGGTTCGCGCCCACGAGGTGCTCGGAGACAATTCGGCACTCGTCTTCGTGGCTCCCGCCAAGGCGAACCATTTCGGAAATCAGCGCCGTCAATTCCGCAGCGCGCACAGTTACATCACCGGACACAGAAGCCCCCTCAGAATTAAATTCGCGCGGAAGCTAACCGATCACGCGTCGATGGTCATCACCCCATGCAGAAACGATGGATGAAAGTCGCAAACGTGACCTAGACGACGGGTGAACGCCCGCCATCCACGTTGATGGCAGTGCCGGTCACATAAGACCCTGCATCGGAGACGAGGAAGCAGGCAATGTTGGCAAACTCCTCGGCCTCGCCCGCCGGCCCAGCGGAATCCCGGCGCCGCGCCCGGCCATATATTCCTCGTATGTTTTGTCCGGTGCCTGCACCTGATGACGGCGCTCATGCTGGCCCGACTTGATCATCCCGACGAGCAGAGCGTTTACCAGGATATTGTCCGGCGCGCCCTCGCCCGCCATCACCTTGGTCAAGGCCATTCCGGCGGCACGCGACACGGACGTCGGTGCGCTTCCCGCGCCCGGCGCCTTTCCGCTGACCGCCAGCACGTTGATGATCCGGCCCCATTTGCGTTCCGCCATACCCGGCATCGCAAGCCGCCCCAGGCGGATCGCCGCGAACAGCTTGAGATCGAGGTCGGCCTGCCATCGTTCGTCATCGCACTCCAGGAACGGACCGATGGCATGCTGACCCGCATTGTTGATCAGAATATCGACGTCCCCAAATCCGTCACTGACCGACTGCCACATGCTGGCAATCTGGTCTGTGTCGGTGACATCGCAAGGGATGGCCTCGACCTTCACCTTGTTCCCGCCCACGGTCGACATGACTTCCTGACGCGCGGCATCCAGCCGGTCGGCTGACCGTGAAATCATCGCTACATTGGCGCCTGATTCCGCGAATCTTTTCGCCATCGCCAAGCCAAGCCCCTCGCTCGCACCGGTAATCAGTGCTGTCCGTCCGTCGAGACGTACATCCATGTCACTCTCCTGATCTGGGTTACCGCGTAATAGTAACCGCTCCAACACGCTTTGACAGACCCCCCATTCCATGGGCAATCTCGCGGCAAATTGAGGATTAAGGCATGACCAATAACCTGCGCAGGCATTCCTCCCATTGGGGAGCATTCACGGCCGAAATCGACGAAGGACGGATCGTCGGCGTGCGCCCGTTCGATAAGGATCCCGATCCGTCCCCGCTCATAGAATCCATGCCCGACGCGGTTTACGACGAGAGCCGGGTGGCGCGTCCGATGATCCGGAAAGGCTGGCTCGACCATGGGCCCGGCGGTAACCGGCAACAGCGTGGCGCCGAACCCTTCGTCGCGGTCCCGTGGGACGAAGCGCTCGACATGGTTGCCGCGGAAGTCGACCGGGTCCGTCATGACCACGGCAACAGCGCGATATTCGGCGGTTCCTACGGCTGGTCCAGCGCCGGCCGTTTCCATCATGCAAAGACCCAACTGCAACGGTATCTGAACACCGTGGGCGGTTACACCAGTCAAAAACACACCTATTCGATCGCGGCCGGCTACGCGATCCTGCCCCATATTCTCGGCTCCGCACGCGCAGCGATGACCGACTATACGAGCTGGGATTCGATTGCCGCGAACACCGAGTTGATGGTCGCATTCGGCGGCGTGCCTTTGAAAAACATGCAAGTGCTGTCAGGAGGGCCCGCGGAGCACATATCGGGGCCGTCGCTCAAGGCTGCGGTCGATGCCGGCGTGGAAATCGTCAACATATCCCCGGTCCGCAACGATGTCGCCGCGCATCTGGGTGCCACATGGCTGGCGCTGCGCCCGAACACCGACGTCGCCCTGATGCTCGCACTGGCACATACCCTGGAGACAGAGGGCCTGGCCGACGAACAATTCCTGGACCGATATTGCGTTGGATACGAAAAATTCCGTCCGTACTTACTGGGGACCGACGATGGCATTGCCAAAGATGCCGACTGGGCGGCACCGATATGTGACATCGACGCCGATACCATCCGGCAACTCGCCAGGCGCATGGCCGCGAAGCGAACCTTCATCAACACCAACTGGTCCCTGCAACGCGGTGAGTATGGCGAACAGCCTTTTTGGATGACCGTGACCCTCGCCGCGATGCTAGGCGGGATCGGCCTGCCCGGACGCGGCTTCGGGTTCGGGTATGGCAGCATGGGCAACACGGGCAATCCGCGACGACCGGCTCCCACACCCTCGCTGTCCACCGGCGACAATCCATGCGCGGAATGGATTCCCGTCGCGCGCATTTCGGACATGCTGCTGAACCCCGGGAGCGCGTATGAATTCGACGGAGAGACCCGCACCTATCCCGATATCCGCCTCATCTATTGGTGCGGCGGCAACCCCTTCCACCATCACCAGGACCTGAACCGCCTTCTGCGCGCATGGCGCCAGCCCGAGACCATAATTGTCAACGAGCCGTGGTGGACCGCCACGGCGAAGTTCTCCGACATCGTTCTGCCGACAACGACAACGCTCGAACGCAACGATATCGGCGCCACGTCAAAGGACCGTTTCATCATGGCGATGGATCAAACCATCGATCCCGTAGGTGATGCGCGCAACGATTTCGATATTTTCACTGCGCTGGCACGCCGTGCGGGCACCGAAGCCAGCTTCACAGAGGGCCGCAGCGAGGCCGAATGGCTGCGCCACCTTTATGACCGAGCCCGGCAACAGGCCGCGGAACAGGATCTGACTCTCCCCTCGTTTGACGATTTCTGGCAGGCCGGACATGTGGAGACACCGCGGGCCGAAAAACCAATCGTCATGATGGAAGCATTTCGTGCCAACCCCGCGGCAGCACCGTTGGCGTCACCATCGGGGAAAATCCAGATATTCTCCGACGTCGTCGATGGGTTTGGGTATGACGATTGCCCCGGTCATGCGGTCTGGCGCGAACCGACAGAGTGGCTCGGTTCGGAGACCGCAAAGTCCTATCCGCTGCACATGATCTCAAATCAGCCGCGAACGCGACTGCATGGGCAGCTGGATAACGGGCGGATCAGTCGGGACAGCAAGATTAAGCAGCGCGAGCCGGTCTGGGTCCATCCAGACGATGCGGCAGCGCGCAACATCGACGACGGCGACATCGTCCGCATCTTCAATTCCCGCGGCGCGACCCTGGCAGGGGTCGTGGTCACGGAAGAGGTCCGCCCCGGGGTGATTCAGCTTCCCACCGGCGCCTGGTATGACCCCGTGGAACCCGGGGTCGACAACAGCCTCGACAAACACGGCAATCCGAATGTGCTCACACGCGATGTCGGAACATCGCGGCTCGGCCAGGGGCCCAGCGCCCATAGCGCGCTTGTAGAAGTAGAACGTTTCGACGGTGAACTGCCGCCGGTCACTGCGCATAAGCCACCGCCTACAGCATCGAGCTGAAACGCCTCGGAATTGCCGAACAACTTTCGTTCGACCGCACACAATGGTGGCGTTGATACCGACGGCATAAGGGGTCTAGGATTCAGTTTGTCGCCCTTTGGGGAAGCGTGAATGTCGCTCGACTTGTTTGGCCCGGTTAACGCAAACAGCACAGCCATTGTGTTCGTGCTGGTCCTGGCGGCTTTGGTCCTGATCGGCGGGGCTGTTGCATTACGCCGAATTGGCCGTCTCAAGCGCGAATTCGGCCCCTACCTGCATACATTCGAAACAGCATCGGTTGGCATGACTCATTCGACGCTCTCGGGTCGGTGGATTCGTACGAACGAGAAAATGCAGGAGATCACGGGATACTCGGCCGAAGAGCTGATGGTGCGCGACATCGCCGACATCACGCTTAAGGATGACATGGATTACAACGATGAGCTCAATCGACAGCTGATCGCAGGCAAAATCGATTCCTACGAATTACAGAAACGATACGCGCGCAAAGACGGTCGCATCATTTGGGTGAAAGTCACGGCGACGCTGGCCCGAACATCCGACGGAGCGCCCGACTATTATATTGCCATTGTCGAAGACATCGATGAACTGAAGCGTTCTCAACTGGCACTCCAGGAAAACGAAGCGAGGTTCAGGGCGTTCTGGGACAACAGCCCCTTCAACCAATCCGTGAAGGACAAGCTGGGGAATCTGCGGGAGATCAACCAGACATACCGGCGAACCTTCGGCATTCCGGACGCAGCCATCACCGGTCAATCTCCCAGCGAAATACACAACGCAGCATGGGCCCCGCAAATCGATGAGTTTGACCGCGAGGTCCTTCGCACCGAAACGACGCGGACCGCAGATATCAACGTCCCGGGCAAGCAAGGTGAAGAGATCGTCATCAGGGTGACCAAGTTCCCGATCTACGATTCGAACAAAGAAGTGACCGGTGTCGGCGGAATCTCCTATGACATCACCGGTCAGGTTCGCGCCGCCCAGGAAATACGTGAACGCGAAGAGCGGTTTCGTGCCACTTTCGACCAGGCAGCAGTCGGCATCGCTCATCTCTCGTTCGACGGAAAATGGCTCCGGATCAACGCACGGTATTGCGAGATACTGGGATACACAGAGCCCGAACTGCGCGAGCTTTCCTTCCGGGACATTACACACCAGGATGATCTGCCGGACGACTTAGACGCACGTCCGAAGTTGATCGCCGGCACGGGTGGTTCCTACACCCGCGAAAAGCGCTACATCCGAAAAGACGGAAGCCCCGTATGAGTTGCAACAACTGCTTCTAAAACCGAACAGTCAGGTTCGCAGTAACCCTATTTGATCGTCGTCGTCGAAGACATCACGGAACGAAAAGACGCGGAACTCGCTCTCGCGGCTCGGGTCGAACAACAAACGGCCCTCATGGAAATTGGCCAGCAAGCGCTTAGTGCGCCTGATCTCGATGGCCTGCTAAACGATACCTCGAACATTATCGCCCAGATCATAAATGTCGACTTCTGTCTAATATCGCAACGCGCCCGCAATTCCTCCGAGTTCCATATCGTCAGCGCGAATGATGCGGGCAGCAAGTATGTGGGGTGGCACATCGAACCGCGTATCCAGCACCTGAAACCCCTGTTCGATGCCCCGGCACTGGAACCAGTTGTTTTTCATCGCGGTAAAGAAAACACCTTTCGCCGCGGCGAGCCGGGTGAACCGGACATTAGCAGCCCGATTTTGGAGGATATTGGCACGGTTTCCGCAGCCAGCGTCGTCATCGCCGGCGACGACAACCAACCCCGCGGTATCCTTGTCGTTCACCATCAGAGCCATCGGGATTTTACACCCGATGAACTCACGTTCATGCAAACCGTGGCCAACATCCTGTCAGCTGCCATTTCGCGAGAGCATATCGCATCCGACCTCGCGGAACGTGAGGAGATGCTCGACACGGTCCTCGAGAATGCCGCCGACGCCATTATTGTCGCCAACGCAATCGGCGACATCGTGATGGCGAATGGTGCGAGCGAAGACATCTTCGGTTTCGATCATGAGTCTATTCTTGAAAAGAATCTCCGCGACCTTATTCCGATAACCTACCAATCAACGTCCGGCAATTCGGATGTCGGTCCCCGACCCCAATTCTCGACGCGGGAGATGATTGGTGTGCACAAGGATCAGTCGAAAATCCCCATTGAAGTGGCGATGACGCAGTTTGAGGGCCCCACCGGCACGATGCATATTTCGCTGGTTCGCGACATCACCGAACAGAAGTCACTGCAGTCACAGCTAACCCAGGCATCGAAACTGGCAACCGTCGGGGAAATGGCGGCGGGAATAGCGCATGAACTGAACCAGCCTTTGAATATCATGCGCATGGCCGCAGACAATGTCCTCATCCGCGCGGAAGCCGGCAAAGCCGACCTGGACTATGCGACCGAGAACCTCGAACTGATCAGTGACCAGGCCGGCCGCATGGGCAAGATCATCCTGCACATGCGTGTTTTCAGTCGCCAAGACACATCGGATTTCGAGGCGTTCGACCCGGCACGCGCCGTTCGCAATGCATGCGAGCTGATGCGCGGCCAACTCGAACTCGAAAGCGTCGGGTTTGACGTTCAACTTCCCGACGAAAATCACGCCGTGTATGGCAGTGAATCTCAGCTCGAACAGGTGATCATCAACATGATCACCAATGCACGCGATTCCATCCGCGAAATGTCACCAACAGAGAACGGTAACGAATCAATCGGCAAGATCAGCGTGGAGCTCACGGAAGTCACCGATGACGCCATTGTTTGCATTCGGGTGCGTGACACCGGAGGCGGCATCTCCGAATCGAGTCTGGAGCGCATCTTCGACCCCTTCTTCACGACGAAGGAGGTCGGTGTCGGGACCGGCCTTGGTCTTTCCGTGAGCTACGGGATCGTCAACGCCATGGGTGGCTCAATCGTCGCCCAGAACATCGACGGTGGATGCGAATTCACGGTGGAGTTGCCGATTACCCAGCAAGCCGAAGGTGATTCGGACCCCGCACGCACTACGCTCCAAGCCCAAGAGCTTCGATAACGAACCGGCGCACCACGCGCAGCGGTAACGGTTTCTCGATAATCGTAAAGACATCGGGACGCCGCTTGTATGCCGCCTCCAGCGACATCGGATCGCCCGTCATCAGGATGATCTTCATATCGCTGACACGGTTCGAAAGCTCGTCCACAGTCGCCACACCGTCCATGACCGGCATCCGAATATCCATGATCACGAGGCTGGGCATTTGGTCATCGATGATATCCAACGCCTCGACCCCGTTCCCCGCCTGGAATATGACGACATCGAGGTCGGACAAACATTCGACCAACTGGTTGCGTTGGAGCTCCTCGTCATCGACGATCAGAATGGCACGTCGACGCAAAGTCTCCGGAGGGCTGTTTTCGTACAACAAAGCCATGCCGCTCTACTCCTATCGGTGTTTACGAACCTCCGTTCAACACCCATAGATAGAACTACAGACTCATCGCATATCGAAGAAAGAGAATTCTGGCGTTTCAGCGGGGAGTCGCATGAAAAAAGCGAAAAATGGTATAATCTCGTTCGAAAACAGCAGGTTACGCGGTATCATCGCGCCCCGGATGAACCGCGCCACAGGCGTCGCAGGTGCGTAATTCTTCCGACTGGTAGAATACTTCGAACAGCGGCGGCAGGTCTTTCACGATATTCCCCACATGCAGCTCGACGCGATACAGCCGTTCGTGGCACGCGCCGCAAAACCACTCGAAGCCATCAAGCTCGTGGTCCGGTCGACGCCGCTCGACAACCAGACCGACACTCCCTTCCTCGGGCCGCTGCGGAGAGTGACGCACATGCGGCGGTAGCAGCAGAATGTCGCCTTCATTGATGGGGACATCGCGTGGCCGGCCGTCTTCCATGATCTTGAGGAACATGTTGCCCTCGAGCTGATAGAAGAATTCTTCATACGGATCGTCGTGAAAGTCCGTCCTGCGGTTCGGGCCACCAACCACCATCACAATGAAGTCGGTATCCTGCCACACCACGGCATTTCCGACCGGTGGCTTCAGGAGATCGCGGTGCTCGTCGATCCAGGCCTGGAAGTTAAACGCCTTCAATTGCGACATGGTCCGGCTACTCCGCTGCGGCCCCGAGTTTCCGAAAATCGTAACCCGTGTCCCCCGCAAATGCATCTATCAGGCGGGTCGTGATGGGTCCCGGTACGTCGAATTTGGGGGTAAAGCCGTCGACGGAAGCCACCGGCGTCGCACAAATCGCGCTCGAGGTGATGAAACATTCTTCCGCCTGGGCCACGTCGTACATGGTGAAGAGTTTTTCCTCGAGCGGAATGTCCAGACGTTCGCACAGCTCGAATAGAACCTTCCGAGTTACCCCCTCGAGGATGTTGCGTTCGGGCGCCGTCCAGACCACGCCATCGCGCACGAGGAAGAAATTCGCCACCGAGGTTTCCGCGATGTTGCCGTTCAGGTCCAGCATCAGCGGGAGGGACTCCCGGGTCGCGGCATCCAGTTCGGCAAGAATCTGGTTCATCTTGCTCGTTACCTTTGCGCGGGTCTCCACGCATTCGGGCGGATTGCGCCGCACGGATGAAACTGTAAATTTCAGCCCCTGGGCGTAGTTTCGTGCGATCGCGGCAGTATCGACCGGCCGAAAGAAGATCATCACCGTGGCAGGGCCTGCCGCGAGCACGCCCATGGACGGCGTATCCTCGCCGCGCGTGACCCAGTGGCCCACGCGGTACATCGCGTTCGGTCCCAGCCGCCCCTCATTGGCCGCGAGCAGCTTCTCGGTCGCCGCCGTCATTTCAGCCGCTGTAATACCCGGGTCGATCCGCACGTAGCGAAGCGAGCGGTAGAGGCGGTCGATATGATCATCGAGCCTGTACATCTGGTTGCCGAAACAGGGGGTTACCTCATATATGCCATCGCCCCAGAGAAACCCACGATCGAATGGCGAGATGCGCGCATCGGCCGCCTCGACAATGTCGCCGTTGAGGTAGATCAGTGGATCATCGGTCATCGGAACCTCTTCGTTTCATCCGCCTTCGAATATCGCAGGCCACGGAAGCACAATTCGCACTGCGATTCCATGGGCCACACCCCTATGCTGCTGTCGTCGAACATCGAGGAAAAACAGATGCGCCGTGAGGTTCTGGGAATATTTGTCGTGTTGGGCGTCGGCGCTTGCTTTGCACTTTCCAACACGCTTGCGGGCCTCGCCTACACCGGTGGCGCGAACCATCTCTCGGTCTCGACCGTACGCTATTTTCTGCCAGCCATCATTCTGATCATCGTCCTCTCCTCGACCGGCAAGCCGATATGGCTGCCGAAACGCGAAGGGTTGGTCGCATGTGCGCTTGGTTTCGTCACCGCGATCTATTCCTGGTCCGTGCTGGCCGCCATCGAAGTCCTGCCGGTCTCCCTGGCCGTGCTGATTTTCTATTTGTTCCCGCTGATCACCTCGTTCCTCGTCGTGATGATGGGTTGGGAGCGGTTGCGTATGACAACCATCGTGTCGGCGATCGTTGCTTTCGCCGGACTTGCCCTGGCGTTGGGCGTCAGCGCGGATGCGCTTAACCCTATCGGGATCGCACTGGCGGCCGTCGGCGCCCTCGGGCTGGCAATTGTATCGGTTGTCAGCAGCCGGGTGATCCGCACCGGGGACGCACGTCAGGTCACCTTGTACATCGCGACAACGACCGCCGTGATCTTCCTGTTGGTGACACTCGTGCGCGGAGAATTCCTCCTGCCGAGCACCACGGCCGCCTGGTGGGGCTTCGTCAGCAACAACTTGTTCTTCGCCGCGGCGCTGATCGGTTACTTCGTCAGGCATACAGATGATCGGACCCGTCAGGACGACGCTGTTTTCCTACATCGAGCCCGTGGCGACCATCGGTGCCGCGCTGGTCATACTGTTGGGCCAAAGCCTGGCGCCGTTGCAGAAATCATCGGCGTGCTTGATCGTCGTCGGGAGCGCTGGTCGCCGCCAGTCGTGTGCGCACGCGGGGGGGGGCCGCAAGGCCGGTAAAGCCAAGCGTTCGAGGCGTCAGCCGAGATGCGCCGTCGAGGAAATCTCGACCAGGAATTCAGGCTTCACCAGCTCGGCCTTGACGCAATAACGCGCCGGCGGATTGTCGCCGAAATATTCGCGATAGACCTCGTTCATGCCCGCATAGTCGGCCAAATCCGCCAGAAAGATCTGGTTGAACGCAACATCGGCGAGGGTTCCGCCACCCGCCTCAACGACGCTGCGAACGGATTCGATGACGTGCCGGGTCTGGGCCTTGATGTCACCCACACCGACGCTGTTACCCTCCGCATCCATCGCGAGAATGCCGGATACATATATGGTGTTCCCAACTTTGACACCGGGTGAATACGGCGCAAGCGGTGGCGCCGATCCGGCTGGAATTATCGCTTCGTGAGCCATGTCAGTCTCCTCGCAAATGGTGGATTAGCGCGCGAAATAATCCGCGACGATTTTATTGAACTCATCGGGGACGGTCCGGGAACAAGCATGCCCGCCATAGTCGAGCAGCCTGTATTCCGCGCCGGGGATTGCAGCAGCCAACGCCGCCGAAAAATAGGATGGTGTCTGTTGATCATCGCGCGCGCACAACACCAGTGTCGGGACGCCGATTTGCGAAAGCTGTTCGCGGCGATCAAATGCCTGGACCGCCTCGATCCGGCTTGTCATGACCGCACTCGGCGCCAACATCGCGACCTGCGCTGCCTGCTGCGCCTCGAGCATCTCGGAATTTTCCGCGATCCAATCCGGCGGATAGAGCATCAGGCTGGTCATGTCGCCGTAGAGTTCCGGCCCCTGGTTTTCAAGAATTGAGCGCCGGACCCGCCACACCTTGGACCGGTAGGCATCGCCATGGGTGGTGCTGGCGTAGATCACCAGTTTCCGAAGCCGCTCGGGATTCTCGATCGCGATGATCTGACCGATATTCCCGCCCGTCGAATGTCCGAGATAGTCGACCTGCTCAAGCTCCAGCGCGTCGAGCAAAGCCAGAAGGTCGTCGCGCAGTTGCTCGATCCCGGCAACCGGCTCATGGCTGCTCCGGCCGGTCCCGCGTTGATCATATGAAATGACTTTGTGGGTGCGTGAGAAAAACGCGACCTGTTCGGCCCAGTAG
>CBDHEC010000037.1:0-26513 GCA_965261975.1 Alphaproteobacteria bacterium | reverse complement strand
AAGAACGCCCAGAACCAGGCCGCGAAGAACATCACCTCGGAGATGATGAACAGCATCATGCCGTAACGCAGGCTGAGCTGCACGACCTTGGTGTGCATCTTCTGCACATGCGCTTCGTCGATGACGTCACGCCACCAGCCCATCATGGTCATCATGGCGAGGATGCCACCCGGGGCGACAGTCCAGTAACCCAGGGTCTCGAGGAACGGCTGCAGCCCGGCGCCCAGAGACCCCGGATGCATGGCAAACACGAGGCCGAAGGCCATCAGCAGTCCGGCAATCGACCCGACAATCGGCCAATGGCTCGGTTCAACCATGTGGTAGGGGTGGTTGCCGTGTGATTCGTCGTGTGCGTGATCACTCATATGCTTGTCTCACTATTGCGCCGGATATTCCTGGTCCGGACTTTTGACAGGTATCAGTTCACTCGTGTGTTTTCGGTCTTCTGCAACGCCGCCGCCTTGCGTTCGGCATCGGCGTCACGGTCGCGGAAGAAAGTGTAACTCAGGGTTATTTCGGTCACATCGTCGAGGTTCTGGTCTTCCGCAATGGCGGGGTCGACGAAGAAGGTGACCGGCATCTGGACTGTTTCGCCCGCCGAAAGCGTCTGCTCCGTGAAACAGAAACACTCGATCTTCACGAAGTACGGCGCCGCCTTGAGCGGGGTGACATTGAAGGTTGCGGTCCCGGTAACGTCATCATGATGCCGGTTGGACGCCTCAAAAAACGCCAGGCCCGACTCGCCGACATGCAAATCGACTGTGCGCTGCAAGGGCTTGAAGCGCCAATCGAGCGCGGGCTCGATATCGCTGTTGAAACGGATGGTAATGGGCCGGTCCGTAAGAATTTCTTCCGACTGCGGCGCATTTGCCTCGACGAGCGGGATGCCGGCAAAACCGAACTTCTGACAGAAGGCGCGATAGGCCGGCACGGTCGCGTAGGCGAAACCGTTCATGCCCACAATCACGGCAAATACACCGGCAAATACATACCGGTTGCGCCGGCCGCGGAGGGATCTCTTCTCAGCCATGCTCATCCCAGCAACCCCGCGCGTGCAAGAAACACGAGATAGAAGATCAGGATCAGGCCGCCGATGACAGCCAACATCGCGTAGTTTTTTCCGCGCTGTTCGCGATGCCGTTCGCTGTATTCCCGTTTCGCCATGGCCGCCCTACCCCGCCAGTCCGAGGAGTGAATCTGCCAGCAAAAGCGCGAATACGAGAAACAGATAAAGAATTGAGAAACCGAACATCTGGCGTGCGCGCTTGTCTTCACCGGCATCCGGCTCGCACAGCACCCGCCACGAAATGGCGATGAAGGCGACACCAAGAGCGCCGACGCCAATTGCGTACAGAAGCCCCGCCGCACCGAGGGCGAACGGCGCCAGGCTCACCGGCACCAGCACCAGGGTGTAGGCCAGCATCTGGCGCTTCGTCGACTGTCGACCCGCGACCACCGGCATCATCGGCACGCCCGCGCGTTCGTAGTCACCACTCCTGTAAAGCGCGAGCGCCCAGAAATGAGGCGGCGTCCACAGGAATATGATGGCAAACAGGCTCAAGGAGACGAGGCTGACATCACCGGTGACAGCCGCCCAGCCGATCATCGGCGGAAACGCGCCGGCCGCGCCGCCGATAACAATATTCTGCGGTGTCCGCCGCTTGAGCCAGACCGTGTAGACGAAGACATAGAAAAGGATCGCTACCGCCAGCAGTCCGGCGGCCGCCCAGTTGGTCGTGAAGCCCATCAGGACGACCGAGAACACCGCCAACACGGTCGCGAACCCAAGCGCATCACCCGGTGCGATGCGTCCGGCCGGCAGAGGCCGGTTTGCGGTGCGCGACATCAGCGCATCGATATCTCGCTCGTACCACATATTGATGGCACCCGCCGCGCCCGAGCCAACGGCGATACACAAGATCGCAACAATCGCGAGCAAGAGATGCAGGGTACCAGGGGCAATGAACAATCCGACGGCGCCGGAGAACACCACGAGCGTCATCACGCGCGGCTTCAGCAACGCGCCGAAATCCGAGACGCTCGAGGCCGACGCCACGGGTAGCGCGGTCTCGTTTGCCCGATTCAGATACGCGGCATCAGCCAATGCTCAACTCCATGTTCGAAAATCGAACCTGCGAACCCCTAGTGGGCGGGCGCAGGCTTGATCTCCGGCAGTTCCTCATGGGTGTGGTGCGGCGCAGGTGACGGCACCGTCCACTCCAGTGTCGTTGCACCCTCGCCCCAGTAGTTCGCCTCGACCCGGCGACCCGAGGTCAGGGTCTGGAACACGATGAAGATGAACAACAGCACACCGACGGCGGAAATATACGAGCCGATAGACGAAATCTCGTTCCACCCGGCATAGGCGTCGGGATAGTCGGAGATGCGTCGCGGCATGCCCGCCAGACCCAGGAAATGCTGCGGGAAGAAGGTGATGTTCACACCGATGAAGGTGATCCAGAAATGCAGCTTGCCGAGGGTTTCGTTGTACTGCCGGCCCGACATCTTGCCGATCCAGTAGTAGAAGCCGGCGAACATCGTGAAGACAGCACCGAGGCTCAGCACGTAGTGGAAATGGGCAACCACGTAGTAGGTGTCATGCAGCGCAATATCGAGGCCCGCATTGGCGAGCACCACGCCCGTCACACCGCCGACGGTGAACAGGAAGATGAACCCGACGGCCCAGAGCATCGGCGTGTCCATGCGGACAGACCCGCCCCACATGGTAGCGATCCAGGAGAATATCTTGATGCCCGTGGGCACCGCGATCACCATCGTCGCAACGGTGAAATAGACCCGCGTGTCGACATCGAGGCCGACCGTGAACATGTGGTGGGCCCACACGATAAACCCGACGAATCCGATACCGACCATGGCGTAGGCCATGCCGAGATACCCAAATACGGGTTTTTTCGAGAAGGTCGAGACGATCTGGCTGATGATGCCGAAGCCCGGCAAGATCATGATGTAGACCTCGGGATGACCGAAGAACCAGAACAGATGCTGGAACAGGATCGGGTCACCGCCCCCGGCCGCATCGAAGAAGGTCGTGCCGAAGTTCCGGTCGGTCAGCAGCATCGTGATGGCACCAGCCAGCACGGGAACCGCCAGGACGAGCAGGAACGCCGTCACCAGCTCACCCCAGATGAACAACGGCATGCGGTGCAGGGTCATGCCCGGCGCACGCATGTTGAAAATCGTGGTGATGAAGTTGATCGCCCCGAGGATCGAGGATGCGCCAGCCAGATGCAGCGCGAATATGGCCATATCCACCGAGGGCCCTGGTTGCCCCACGGCCGACGAGAGCGGTGGATAGACCGTCCAGCCTGTCCCGGCACCACCGCCGACAAACGTACTCCCGACCAACAGGATAAGCGCAGGCGGCAACAGCCAGAATGAAATGTTGTTCATCCGCGGGAACGCCATATCCGGCGCGCCGATCAACAGCGGGATGAACCAGTTGCCGAAGCCGCCGATGACCGCGGGCATGACAACGAAGAACACCATGATCAGGCCATGGGCCGTGATGACCACGTTCCAGAAATGTCCATCGGTCGAACCGTCGCCCGCGAGGAAATACTGTGTACCCGGATCCTGCAGCTCAAGCCGCATCAATATGGAGAAAAGACCGCCGACGATGCCGGCGAGGATCGAGAAGGCGAGATACATCGTCCCGATATCTTTATGGTTGGTCGAGTAGACCCACCGTCTCCAACCGCGCGGCTTGTGATCTTCGTGCGCGTGCTCGTCTGCGTGAGCGTCAGCCATCTTACAATCTCCTCGCCGCGCTACTGTGCGGTCACGGGCGCTTCGCCCGCTTCGTTTCGTGTGATCTGAATCGGTCGCGGTGACAAATCACCGTCGGCGCCGCCGAAGCGCGCCTGTGCCTTGGTCACCCAGGCATTGAATTCGGCCTCGGACACCGCCTCGATAGCCAGCGGCATAAACGCATGACCGGCACCGCAAAGCTCGGAACACTGGCCGTAATACATGCCCGGCTCCTCGATGAGGAACCATGTCTCATTCGTGCGACCCGGCACCGCGTCGATTTTCGACCCCAGTGCAGGCATCGCGAAGGCGTGCAGCACGTCGGAAGACGTCACAAGGACGCGAATCTTCTTGCCGACCGGCAGAACCAGGTTTTCATCGGTCGCCAGCAGGCGGGGCTGGCCAGGCTTGAGCTCATCGTCCGGCACCATGAAAGCGTCGAACGTGAAGTCACCATTATCGGGATACTCATAGCTCCAATACCATTGCCGCCCGATCGCCTTGATCGTCAGATCGGCATCGGTGACGTCGTCCGTCGCGTACAAAAGTGGCAGGGAGAAAAAGCCGATCACAAACAGGATCACGACCGGAATGACCGTCCAGAGGATCTCGATGAGCGTGTTGTGGGTCGTCTTGGTGGGGTTCGGGTTCGCCTTCTCGCGGAACCGCACGATCGTGTAGAGCAGAAGCGCCAGCACGAAGATGGAAATCACGAAGATGATCCACAGAAGGAAATCATGGAACGTGTTCATTTGCTCCATGATCGGCGAATGAGCCGGCTGAAAGTTGAGCTGCCAAGGTTCCGGCTGCTGCGCGCCCGCCGGGGTCGCCACAAATGCGAACAGCATGCTCGCAAGACCAGCCAAACCGGTGTACCCGGCGGCACGTTTCAGATGATGTTGGATTGTCGTCATTCGCTCGCTTCCATCTGGTCGACCGCCCCCGCGAATCACCTCGCACGGCGGACAACCCCCTATAGCCCATTGGACGGGGCGAAAAATAGCCCAGCGCATCGCCCTCAACAAGTCACAGGCCACGCGATTTACAGCCTTGAGACACCTTGTCGCAGCGCCGCAAATCCCTGATTGTACAAACAATTCGGCGCCAAACGGCCCGCCGGTCGGGTGCGACGGTAAAACAAAAAATTCGACCCCACCGATTGTTGAGCGGCGAAGGCTGACAATCTTGATCCAAGTCCCATATTGTTGGGACGAATTTCTCATCCCAAGCTCGAGCGAACATCGCCCCATGACCGACATTGCCCGCACCGACGATATCTTCTACGCACGAACCGGCATGGACCCCGAACGGGTGGTCGCGCGGGTCGATAACGCACTCGAAGGCGCGGACGATGGCGAGTTGTTTCTCGAATACAATCAATCCGAGAGCATCACCTTCGACGACGGGCGCGTAAGAAACGCCAATTTCGATACCTCCCAGGGCTTCGGCCTGCGCGCCGTCTCCGGCGAGGCAACCGGTTATGCCCATTCAACAGAAATGAGCGAAGCCGCCATCACGCGCGCGGGCGACACGGTGAGCGCCGTGCGAACGGGCCGCAGCGGCACGGTGGCAGACTCCCCCGCCGGCACCAACCGCGACCTCTACACCGATACCAACCCGCTGGGCGAGATGGCCTTCGAGGACAAGGTTGCCCTCCTGTCCGAAATCGACGCCTATGCACGTGGGAGCGACCCGCGCGTGCGCCAGGTCACCGCATCCCTGTCGGGAAGCTGGCAAGCCGTACAGATCGTGCGGGCCGGCGGCGATCGGCGCGCCGACATCCGCCCCCTCGTCCGCCTCAATGTCTCCGTCATGGTCGGCGATGGCGACCGCCAGGAAACCGGCTCGCAGGGTGTCGGCGGCCGAGCCATATACGACCAATGGATTTCACCGGAAAACTGGCAGTCACAGGTCGACGAGGCCCTGAGGCAGGCGCTGGTCAATCTGGATTCGGTGCCCGCGCCCGCCGGCGAAATGCCCGTCGTCCTCGGCCCGGGCTGGCCGGGTGTGTTGCTCCACGAGGCGATCGGTCACGGCCTCGAGGGCGACTTCAACCGCAAGAAGACCTCGGCCTTCTCGTCCCTCCTCGGCGAACGGGTCGCCGCGCCCGGGGTGACCGTGGTCGATGACGGCACACTTGCCGACCGGCGCGGTTCGATCACCATCGATGATGAAGGTACGCCGAGCGCCTACAATGTGCTGATCGAGGACGGCATCCTGAAGAACTACATGCAAGACCGCATGAACGCGCGGTTGATGGGCATGGAACCCACCGGTAATGGACGGCGGCAATCCTTCGCCCACAACCCGATGCCGCGGATGACCAACACCTACATGCTCGACGGCGAGGCAGACCCCGAGGAATGCATCAAGGCCGCAAAGACCGGAATCTATGCCGTGAACTTCGGCGGCGGCCAGGTCGACATCACCAACGGCAAATTCGTGTTCAGCTGCACCGAGGCCTACATGATCGAGGACGGCAAGCTCGGCGCGCCGGTCAAGGGCGCAACCCTCATCGGCAACGGCCCCGACGCGCTGACCCGCGTGAAGCTGATCGGCAACGATTCGCGCCTCGACGACGGTGTCGGGACCTGCGGCAAGGACGGACAGTCGGTTCCGGTCGGTGTCGGGCAGCCGACGATGTATCTGGAATCCCTCACCGTCGGTGGCACCGCGGTCTGATCACCGGACCGGGCGAACGCCACACAACAGCCATGCGCTTTTTGCATGCGTAGTTGTTTCGTGTTCCGCTCCAATACAGAATAACCCGGACATACAGTTCATCTGATCGTTCCGCCCGACCAGGCCCGGCGATCTGTTCGGAGATGGCATGCCCGACGAAGGACGTCTGCAACGACCAGAGACTGACGCCGGCGCGGAAACAGCGATGGTGGCGCCGCGACGTGTCGGCTCCCGCATCCGCTACCTGGTTTTCGTCGCCATCGTCCTCGCCGCCGTTGTCGGTGCCGGCCGGTGGGGTTATTGGCAGTGGGCCCATGTCAGCGAAACCGACGCCCGCATCCAGGCAGATACGATCGCGATTTCCAGTCGCGTGTCGGGCTGGGTCGTCGATTTGCCGATCATCGAAGGCGATAAAGTTCGCCGCGGTGAACTTCTGGTCGAGATCGATTCCCGGGAATCCCAACTCAAACTGACCGAGTATGGCGCGCGCATCGCGGCGCTGGCGGCGGCGCGCCAGCAAATCACATCCCAGATCGACCTGATCGACCGCACCACGACCAGCCGGGTGGAAGCGGTACGTTCCCGGGCCGACGCGGCGCGGGTCGCCGTGGAGGCCAGCCGCGAACAGTTTGAGTTCGCACGCACCGATTTCGAACGAACCCGCACATTGCTGGCCGAGCAGATCGTCTCGCGCCAGCGGCTGGACCAGGTTCACACCGCGTTGAGCCGTGCGCAGGAAAGACACCAGAAGGCGCAAGCCGACCTGGCCGCCGCCCTGGCCGATGTCGGCGAGGCCGAAGCCGAGCGCGGCGAAATGAACGTGCTAGCGAGCCGCATGGACGCGCTGCGGCACGAGGAGGCCGAAATCGCGGCGCAGCGCGACCAGCAGGCGCTCGACGCGGCCGACCGGACCATCAAGAGCCCGATCGATGGCGTGGTCTCGGAAACCTTCGTCGACCGCGGAGAATTCGTGAGCCCCGGCCAACGTCTGATGCTCGTGCACAATCCCGATCTGGTCTGGGTCGAGGCGAACATCAAGGAGACGGACATCCGCCATCTCGCACCCGGCATGGCCGTCGAGGTCAAGATTGACGCCTTCCCCGATCGGCAGTTCAGCGGCACCATCGCGCGCATCGGTCAGGCGGCAACCAGCGAGTTCGCGCTGCTGCCGAACCCGAACCCGAGCGGCAACTTCACCAAGGTGACCCAACGCCTGCCCGTGCGCATCGCCATCGAAGAGACGCAAGGCGTGTTGCGCCCGGGCATGATGGCCGTGGTGAACATCGAAATCCCCGGACGGTGACCGACGCCGTCATGCCCGCAGCTTCCGGTGGCGTGACGTCGCCGGATGTCGGCTTCGCCCAGCGCTGGCTGGTCGTCGCCACAAGCCTGTCCTCTTCCCTGGCCCTCGCCCTGTCCGGCACCATCACCAACGTCGCCGTCCCCGACATCATGGGCGCGTTCGGTGTCGGCCAGGACCAGGCGCAATGGATGGCGACCGCCTTCTTCGCCGCCATGACCGCAGGCATGTTGCCCAGCGACTGGCTGACCCGCACCTTTGGCGCGCGCCATGTATTCGTGGCGATGATGCTCTTGTTCTTTGCCGCATCGGTCGCCGGCGGCACCGCCCAGACCTATCTGGTCGTGGTCCTCGCGCGCGCCGCGCAGGGTCTCGCCGCCGGCATCATCCTGCCGCTGACCATGATGGCGATGTTTGCCGTGTTTCCCGCGAACCGCCGCGCCATGGTCGCCGGTCTGTTCGGCATCAGCTTCGTCCTCGGTCCGGGGCTCGGCCCCTGGTTTGGCGGCGTCGCGATCGACCTGTTCGACTGGCGTTTCACTTTCTATGTCGCGTTGCCCGTCGCCTTCTGCTCGATGATGCTTGCCTCCGTCGTCTTTCCGACCCGCGACCGCAATGCCCCGCGCACCCATCTCGACTGGCTCGGGTTCCTGCTGGTCGCAACATTTCTGACAGCCACTTTGACCGGTCTGTCGAACGGTCAGCTGAAAGGCTGGAACTCGAACTTTGTCATGGCCGCCCTGGGTCTCGGCCTCTGCGCGGCCATCGTCTTCGTCGTATGGGAACTGATCGCCGACGATCCGATATTCGATGTCAGGCTGCTTGCCCGGCCGCGCTTCGCCATCGCCAACATGGTCTCCTTCCTGTTCGGCGCAACGCTTTTTGGATCCTTCTACCTGCAACCGGTATTTGTGCAGCTGGTTCAAAACTACAGCCCCTTAAGGGCCGGTCTTGTGCTGGTGCCCGGCGGCCTGATCATGGGACTGGTATTGCCGCTTGCCGGTCGAACATCGGATCTCGTACCACCCTATATTCCGCTGGCCTTCGGGTTCCTGTTGTTCACGATCTCGCTCTGGCTGATGGGATTCTCCGACCCCAACACCGCGTTCATCACCTTCGCCGCCATCGTCGGGCTGGGACGGATCGGCCAGGGCATGCTGTTCCCGCCAGTCACCGCGGTCGGTCTGCAGGCGGCACCGCCGGAAAGCATGGGCACCGCCAACGGGATGCTCAATTTCACCCGCCAGATGGGCGGCGCGTTCGGGATCAACCTGTTGGCGATCTTCATCGAACGGCGGACATCGGTGTACAGCGAAATCCTGGCCTCGACCCAGACCGAAGCGAACTCGGCCACCCAGGGCCTGTTGGCCAGCGTCCGCGACATGCTCTCGGTCACCGGCCTACCTGACATGATCGAGGGATCGCTCGCGACCCTGTATCTGGGACGCATGGTGGCCGCGCAGGCGACCGCCCTGGCCTTCCAGGACACATTCTTCGTGTTCGCGCTGTTCGGCCTGCTCGCGGTGGTTCTGTCACTCGCGCTGTGGAGCCCGTTCCGCCGAAACTAGGGGGCGGCCTTCCGGTTCACTACCAGGCGTATTCCTCGAACGCCCGGTTCACGTCATGATCCCAGCGTCCCTCGAATGCGGCGAGCTTGTTCTCCGCCGGGGTCAGGCCGCTGTCGACGATCTGTTCCAGGGTCGCCAGGAAATGGGTCTCGTCCTGGCCCCAGAAATCCAGCTGCGCGCGATTGCGCAACCCCATGCGGGAGATCTCCAGCGCCTCACGGGCGAGCTCAAGCATCGATCGGTTTCGGAACGGCGTCGCGAGCCCGTGCGCGGGCACATTATTGCGCAGGTCCACCACCTCTTCGGCCGTCCAGTCGGCGATCATGTCCGAGGCCGCATTGAGCGCGGCATCGTCATACAGCAGACCGACCCAGAAGGCCGGGAGCGCGCAAACACGCCGCCACGGACCACCGTCCGCACCGCGCATTTCGAGGAACTGCTTCAGTCGAACTTCGGGAAACAGGGTGGTCGTATGATCGGTCCAGTCGCCCATGGTCGCCCGCTCGCCCGGCAGGGCTGCAAGGTTGCCGGCCATGAAGTCGCGAAAGGACTGCCCCGACGCATCGATATAGGCCCCGTCGCGGTAGACGAAATACATCGGCGTATCGAGCACATAATCGACATAATGCTCGTAGCCGAAATCATCGTCGAACACGAAAGGCAGGATGCCCGAGCGGTCGTTATCCGTATCTGTCCAGACATGGCTGCGCAGGCTCAGATAGTCGGTGCGCTTGCCTTCCCGGAACGGTGAATTCGCGAACATCGCCGTGGCGATCGGCTGCAGCGCCATGCTGACACGCATCTTGCGCGCCATATCGGCCTCGCTGTCGAAATCCAGATTCACCTGAACGGTGCATGTGCGCAGCATCATGTCGAGCCCCATGGTACCGACCTTGGGCATGTATTCGCGCATCACCTTGTAGCGGCCCTTGGGCATCCACGGCGCGTCCTCGCGCTTGAGAAACGGATGAAAGCCGATGCCAAGCATGGCGACACCGAGCTCGCGGTTGACCTCGCGGAGCTGTTTGAGATGTTCATGCACCTCATCGCAAGTCTGGTGCAGCGTCTCGAGCGGGGCGCCCGAGAGCTCAAACTGTCCGCCCGGCTCCAGCGATATGTTGGCGCCGCTCTCACCGGTCAGCGCGATGACGTTATCGCCCTCATAGACAGGCTCCCAGCCGAAGCGCCGCAACCCCTCCAGCAAATCGCGGATGCCCGGCGTGCTGTCGTAAGACAGTGGCGCATGGTCCGACTGCCGGAAGGCAAACTTCTCATGCTCGGTACCGATCCGCCAGGCCTCGCGCGGCTTCTCGCCTTCGGCGAACCATGCGATGAGCTGATCCTTGGATTCGATGACCGGACCGCCACCTGAGGATGGTGCTGCCATGCTGAAATTTCCTGACTAGTACCGGTTAACCCATGCGCCCGGAACGCCAGTCCCCGGCAACGGCTTGTACAACGGCAAGGGCCGCCAACGCGGCCGTGTCGGCGCGCAGCACGCGCGGCCCCAACCCGACGGGTGTAACAAAGGGTAGATCACGCAATTGGTCAAGCTCGTCGGGCGCAAAGCCGCCCTCCGGTCCCGTCATAACTGCCACGGGTCCGGGATTTTCCATCAGTTCCGCCGCGACATCCGAGATCGGTCGACCGGCACCGGTTTCATCGCCAACCAGCATCTGCCGTTCGGCCGGCCACTCTTCCAGGAGTGCGGGCAATCTCACCGGCTCGTCGACCGTCGGCACGCTGAGGCGTTCGGATTGCTCCGCCGCCTCGATGGCGTTGGCGTGCAAGCGACGCGTGTTGATCCGTGCGGAGTTTGTCCGGGCGGTGATCACCGGCACGATCCGCGAGACCCCCAGCTCGGTCGCCTTGGTCACCACGAAATTGACGGCCGTGCGCTTGATCGGCGCAAAGACCAGCCAGAGGTCGGGTTCCGGGGCCTGGTCACGAATTCGCTCGCCGAGGATCAAACTGACCGCACCCCGGCGCGTTTCGACGATCTCCGCCCAGACCTCGCCGTCCCTGCCGTTAAACACGGCAACACGATCACCGACGGCCCGGCGCATCACGTTTTGCAGATAGTGGCTCTGGTCGCGCCCCAGTGTGAACCCGGCGGCGGCGGCCAGATCGTCATCCACAAACAGGCGGATACGTGTGAAATCTGCCGGGGTATCGGGCATCGGGTAAATCCGGGATTGGGGACGAGGCCCCGTCTGGGCTAACAATGCGTCATGCAAGACGCCCCCCATCATAACGCCAGTGACATCCCACGCGGCAACTGGCTCGATCGTTTTGTGCCCGCAGCCGCACGGCCCTATGCGCGGCTGATGCGTCTCGACCGGCCGATCGGCACCTGGTTGTTGCTGCTGCCGGGCTGGTGGGCGCTGGCGATCCCGGCAGAATCGGGCAGCTGGCCCAACCTTTTCTGGGTCGCGTTGTTCGGGCTCGGCGCGGTCCTGATGCGCGGCGCGGGCTGCGTCATCAACGATTTCTTCGACCGTGATTTCGACGCGCGCGTCGCGCGAACCGCCGACCGCCCCCTGGCGAGCGGCGCCATAAGCGTGCGCGCAGCGCTGATATTCCTGGTGCTGCTGCTCGCGATCAGCTTCGCGATTCTGGTCCAGTTCAATCTGTTCGCCATTGCCATCGGTGCGCTGAGCCTGGCCCTCGTCGTGCCCTACCCGCTGATGAAGCGCATCACCTGGTGGCCCCAGGCCTGGCTGGGCCTGACCTTCAACTGGGGCGCGCTGCTGGGCTGGGCCGTGGTACGCGGCGACCTCGACCCCGCCGCATTCGTGCTCTACGCCGCCGGGTTCTTCTGGACGCTCGGCTACGACACGATCTACGCCCACCAGGACAAGGAAGACGACGCGCTGGTCGGCATCAAGTCGACCGCACGCCTGTTCGGTGCAAACTCGCGGCCGTGGATCGCCGCCTTCTATGTCGTGAGCATCGCCCTGCTCGCGGTCACGGGCTGGATGGAATCTCTCGCATGGCCATTCTGGGCCGGGTTGGCCTTGGGCGCTGCACACCTCGCCTGGCAGACATTTACAATCGATTTCGACGACGCCAAGGACTGCCTGGCGAAGTTCCGTGCCAACCGGGATTTCGGGTTGATCATCTTCGCTGCGGCCATCGCGGGGCGGCTGCTCGCCTGATCGCGTCTCCGCGCCGGTTTTGTGCCGACGCGAACAGGCATTCAGACCTCTTCGACGATGTGCGGCGCGTGGGCCACAGGCATGGCTGCGGACTGCAAGTGCCGGACCCTTGCATCGCGAAGCTCCGAATCTTCGATATGCGCGCGCACAAACGCCGCCAGGTCCTCGCCGGGTGCAATCCGGTCGCGCATCGCCGCGAGAGCCTCACGCTGGGACAGGCTGGGCAACTGTCGCCCCTCGGTCGCGATTTCCGACAACGCAATCGGCCGGGTGCCGTCGCCGACATGGCCACGAAAACTGAGATAGGCCCAGGCGGCCTCGATGACTTCACCGCCGTCCAGGTTGAGTGTCACCCCTTCGAGCCGGGCGAAGTTGTAGCTGTCGATTTCGGTCGGGTGCATGACCTCGAGCTCGGCATCGCTCAACCAGTTCACGGCCACCGCCACGCGGGTGCCGGGCATGTGCCGTAACGCCGCCGGCAATGACCCGTAGCTCGAGAAATGCGCGGAGTAGACAACATCGTGATCATCAAGCCAGGCGCGCTGCACGGGGATCGGCGCATGGTCGGTGCCGTATTTCTGGCGCAGCCGCAGGGGCGACTGGTTCGACCCGTAGCCGATCACGGGGCGCCGGCCTGCCGTGTGTGCTTTATCGAACGGCGCCGCCTCCCCATCGATGAAGGTGAAGGAATGCGCCGTGATGTCATAGGGGTAGCCGGCAGCGCGTATCAGCGCCGGCTCGGTGTCGAAAGGATCAGTCGTCATGAGCATATTGTCCTGCGCGGCGCGATGACCCGCAAGCAAACATCCATGAAAGCTGGTTCTTGACGAGTGGGCACGAGATCGGTCTAAGTCCAGCGCCATGCCATATGCCAGCCTACGCGAATTCATCGATCGCCTGGAGCGCGAGGACCGCCTCGTCCGGGTAAGCCATCCCGTCGCCGCGAACCTTGAGATGACCGAGATCCAGACCCGCCTTCTCGCCGAAGGCGGCCCGGCGGTGCTGTTCGAGAATGTCATCGCCGATGACGGCACGCCCAGCCCGATACCCGTACTTGCCAACCTGTTCGGCACGGTCGAGCGGGTCGCCTGGGGCATGGACCGCGAGCCCGACCAGCTGCGTGAAATCGGCGAGACGCTCGCCTTTCTGCGCCAGCCCGAACCGCCCGGCGGGCTGCGCGATGCGCTCGGACAAGCTGCCGCTCCTGCGCACGGTGATGGCGATGCGCCCCAAGACTCTCTCCTCGGGGCCGGTCCAGGAAGTCGTCTGGACCGGTGACGACATCGATCTGGGCAAGCTGCCCATCCAGACCTGCTGGCCGGGCGAGCCCGCGCCGCTGATCACCTGGCCGCTGGTGGTCACCCAGGGCCCCGATCCCGACGGCAAACGCGAGGACGCGTTCAACCTCGGCATCTACCGCATGCAGGTGACCGGCCCGAAATCCACCTACATGCGCTGGCTGAAGCATCGCGGCGGCGGCGCCAGCATCACGCCCGCTGGAAGGCCGAACGGCCCGAGCCGCTGCCAGCGGCCGCCGTCATCGGCGCCGATCCGGGCACGATCATCGCCGCGGTGACCCCGGTCCCCGACACGATCTCTCGGAATATCAGTTCGCCGGCCTGCTGCGCGGAAAACGGCTGGAGCTGGTGGACTGCAAGACCGTCCCCCTGAAGGTGCCCGCGTCAGCCGAGATCGTCATCGAGGGCCATGTCTCCCTCGACGAATATGGTGACGAGGGCCCTTACGGCGACCACACCGGCTACTACAACTCCGTCGAACAGTTCCCGGTCTTCCACGTCAGCGCCATCACCATGCGCCGCGATCCGATCTACCTCTCGACGTTCACCGGTCGGCCGCCCGACGAACCCTCGGTCCTGGGTGAAGCGCTGAACGATGTATTCGTGCCGCTGCTGCGCCAGGCCTTTCCGGAGATCACCGACTTCTGGCTGCCGCCCGAGGGCTGCTCCTACCGGATCGCCGTGGTCTCCATGCGCAAGGCCTATCCGGGTCACGCCAAGCGGGTGATGATGGGCGTGTGGTCCTATCTGCGCCAGTTCATGTACACGAAATGGGTGATCGTCGTGGACGACGACATCGACGCGCGCGATTGGAAGGACGTCATGTGGGCGATCTCGACCCGCATGGATCCCGCGCGGGACATCACCGTGATCGAGAACACCCCCATCGACTATCTCGACTTCGCATCACCCGTCTCCAGCCTCGGCAGCAAGATCGGGCTCGACGCGACGAACAAGATTCCGCCCGAGACCGACCGGGAATGGGGCCGCGAGATCCGCATGGATGACGCAGTGGTCGATAAAGTCTCGGCGATGTGGGACGATTTGGGACTGCCCGGGTCGGGCAAGCCGATCTGGAAATAGCGCTGCCGTACCTGGCAGCCGTTCGCATAAAAGGACAAAGTCATGGAAGCGATTGTGGCCGTCGCCCCCGTCAACACGATGCTGGTTGCCGCGTTGCTGGGGCTCATGAAGCTCGCCCTGGGTATCAGCGTTACCAAGTACCGGTTCCAGAACAAGATCATGTGGGGCGATGCCAGCGACGACGGCATGGCGCGCCGTATTAGCGCCCACGCGAACTTCACCGAATGGGTGCCCGGAACTCTGATCCTGGTTGGACTGATCGAGATGATGGGCGTCTCCCCGATCATCATCGCCGTTCTCGGCGCGATGCTGATCATTGCCCGCGTCCTGCACGCCGTCGGACTGATGGGCAACGCCGAATCGTTCAATCGGGCCACCGGAATCGTGATCAACTGGGCCACACTCGGCCTTGCATCCATCATCGGGATCGTCGAGTTTTTCGCAACCGGTACCCTGTAACCCGAGTACAAGGCGCGCGGCGGCGCGAGCAAGATCATGTCCGACTCCGATTCCAACTCCGCGGAAGACCGCAACCGCCTGACCGATCTGGTCGGCGAAGCCGAAAAGCGCGGGGCCGATGCGGCGGATGCCGTGCTCATTCGCTCGACCTCTATTTCCCACGCCCAGCGGCTGGGCGAGATCGAACAGCTCGAACGACAGGAGAGCTTCGATCTGGGCTTGCGTGTGTTTCGCGGCCAGAAGCAGGCGATCGTCTCCTCGACGGATTTCTCGAAAGAAGCCCTGTCCGAACTGGTCGGACGCGCCCTCGACATGGCCGCGGCCGTACCCGACGACCCCTGGTGCGGTCTGGCCGATCCTGACCAGCTGGCCACGGACATTCCCGATCTCGACATGGTCGACCCGGAAGAGCCCGCCAGCGAGACCCTCGTGGAGATGGCCCGCGCATGCGAAGACGCCGCGCGCGCGATCGAGGGCATAACCAATTCGGAAGGCGCGCAGGCCAGCTGGAGCCGTACCGGTATATGTCTCGCGGCGAGCAACGGTTTTGCCGGTGACTATGTCCGGACCGATTCAGGTGTTGGCGTCTCGATCATCGCCGGCGAAGGCGCAGGCATGGAATCCGAGTATGACTTCGCCCACGCCGTCCATATGGGCGACCTTGAAGACCCGGCCGCGGTCGGTCGGCGGGCGGGTGAAAAGGCCGTCGCGCGACTTGGCGCACGCCGCATGCCGACCGCCCAGGTGCCCGTCGTCTTCGACCCGCGTGTCGCCGGCGGCCTGCTCGGACATCTGTCGGGGGCCATCACAGGGCCGGCCATTGCGCGGGGGACAAGCTTCCTCAAGGACCGGCTCGGGGCGCAAGTTTTTGCCACCGATATCGAGATCATCGACGACCCGCACCGCAAACGTGGCATGCGGTCCAAGCCTTTCGATGCCGAAGGTATCGCGAACTCAAAACAGGCCATCGTCGAGAACGGTGTGATGAAGACCTGGCTGCTGGATCTCGCCTCCGCCAAGCAACTCGGGCTCGAGACCACGGGTCATGCCGGGCGCGGCACATCGGGCTCACCCTCACCGGGACCGTCGAACCTTTATCTGACGCCAGGTAAACTGTCCCCTGCCGAGCTCATGGCCGACATCGATGGCGGGCTCTACATCACCTCACTGATGGGTATGGGCGTGAATGGTGTGACCGGCGACTACAGCCGCGGGGCTTCGGGATTCTGGATCGAGAATGGCGAAATCAGCTTCCCCGTGACCGAGCTGACGATCGCGGGCAACCTGTCGCAGATGTTTTCGGAGATGTCCCGGGCGGACGATCTCGAGTTCCGCTACGGAACCAACAGCCCCACCGTTCGCATCGACGGCATGACCGTGGCCGGCGGCGGCGAATAGGCGCTCGCTTCCACAACGCGTCACCGCCTTATCATTGCGGCCCGTGATACGCGCTTATTGACTTGGCGTGGCCAAAACCCAGTTTAATCGGCACGGCGATACGTCGCCCGTCCGTTAGACATACATCAAAATCATGTCCGGGATTTCTCGGCAGTATCGGCGAGCACATATCGGGATAGTCGATCTGGAAACAGGGATCATGCGTTCCGCCGGTCCCGAATTTTGGGGGTAATCATGGAATCTTTCGCTGCAGAAGCACCGTTTATCACGCTGTTCGTCTCATCCTTGCTGGTGTTGATGAAGCTCGTTCTCGGCCTTCGGGTCAGCCTGTATCGCAACAAGATCAACGTAGCCTGGGGCGACAATGGCGATGACCAGCTCATTCGCCGCATCCGCGCCCATGCCAACCATTCGGAATGGGTCCCGGCGACGGTGATCATCCTGGGGCTGGTCGAAATGGTTGGCGTGCACCCGATCATCGTCGGCGTACTCGGGGCGATCGTTTTGATCGCGCGCAGCCTTCATGCCATCGGCCTGATGGGCAACGCCGAGAGCTTCAACCGGGCCAGTGGCATCGCCATGAACTGGATCGTGCTGCTGCTCGCATCGATCATCGGCATCGTCGAGTTCTTCGCGCCGGGAAGTTTCTAGTCCGAAGGACCTTGGCGCCCGGCACCCCGCAAATGGCAACGCGTGGGTGTCGACGCGTCGGAAGACGCCCTCAGACGCGCAGCGGCGCGGGCTCGTCGGCCGGCGGGTCCACCTCGAAGGCGTTCGCCGTGCAACAGGTCATGACGAACTGGCCTGAGGCCGCGACCAGCCCGATCAGGTCGGTCTCGCCCATCACGTCTTCGGCAGCCGCGTAGGCGCCGTCGCTGAGCTTGTTCGATTCCATCAACTCGCGCGCGACCTCGTAACAGGTGCGCTCGCGAGCATCGGCCAGGACGGGCGTCTCGCGGTTATTGATCGCGTCGACGATCTCGCGCTCGATACCGACCGCCAGCGCGTTGCGCGACTGGGCAAACCACGGATACCGCGCGTTCCAGTGCCGCGCGACGACCATGAACACGATCAGCCGTTCGCGCTCCGTAAGCGGCCCTGCGCCGAGCGTATCGCGCATGTCCTGTGCCACCTGAAAAAGATCGGGGATGCGGATATAGGCATAGAACGGCCCGCCGACAGGACCGCCGCTTTCCTTGGCCGCGTCATGAACCTTCGCCTGGTCGGCGTTCATGTCGGCCCGGTCGATAATCTTGATACGCGTCATGTCAGCTTCTCCTCGTCGAAGGCGCAGCGCGGCTCAGCCGTCCTTGCGCACCACCATCCACATATTGTCACTCAGCGGAAACCTGTCGAAGAACCCGAACCCGACGGGGTTGAACCCGGCGTCTGAGACCATCGCGCGCAGGCTCGCCGGCGTGAAATGATTCACATGGCCAGGAAACCGGAAACCGCACCAGCGCGACCCCATGACCCGCCGGTTTATGCTCGAGAAGTTCGGGACCTTGATGATGGCCACACCCCCTGGTTGGAGCACGCGCGCGGCATGGGACAACAGCTCGACCGGCTTGTGTTCATGTTCGAGGAAGGAGCGCATGAGGACACCGCTCGCCGTGCCGGCCTCGTAACTCGCCAGGCCCTCGACGGCCGGCAGGTTGGTGATGGTGCCGCCACGGGTCGCCAGGAGCGCCTGCGCCTCCTCGGCCAGCGCCTTGGAGATCTCGATGCCACTGGTCTGGTAGTGCTCGGGCAGGCTCAGCAGCCGGTCCGCGTTGCCGCAGCCGACGTCGATCACCAGGCCCGGCGGCACCCATTTGTTGATACGCTTGATCAGTTTGTCAGGCTTGCGGACGGCCCAGCGATAGAATTTTCGCCAGGCGCGCGAAATGCCATAGGCCAGGGGATATTCCTTGCGCATCCGCACCTTGCGGTCGCCATGGTTCTTCTCCCAGGCGAACGCCACCTTGAAATCCGCATAATCCGGCGGGTTCTCAAGATAAACGAACCCGCAGGCGCCACATTTTCGGAGCTTCCAATCCTGCCACGAATAGTCGAGCGCAGGCCGGCTCGAATTGTCGGTTTCGCAATTCGGGCAATTCCTGTGTAGAAGTTCGCCAAGATTCTCGGCTGCCGACATATATCCCTCGCTGATCGCACCGTTCGCAATCAGGCTAGCTTTACCACCGCAGCAGGAATCGCAACAGGCTTGTCTGGCCTTGGCCGACGCACGGTGAATTGAGCCATGCTAGGCTTGCATCGACGACGGCGCATATGGCCCGATTCGACAGGCGATCAACGGAGGCGGCAGTAACCGCAACATGCAGGATTCCGAACAGAATCCCCGGACCGACACCACGGGCCACCTGATTGGCCGGATGTGGCGCGACTGGATGAGCGCCTACAAGGCCCGGGTCGCCATGGCGGTGGCGCTGATGATCGTCGTGGCGGGCGCATCTGCCGCCTACCCCAAGCTGATCGAGACGTCTGTCGATATGCTCGAAGCCAAGAACGCGAATGTTGTCTGGCTGATGCCGCTCGCGATCATTCTGGTGACCTTCACCAAGGGCCTGGCCTCCTATGGTCAAAGCGTCCTCAGCCAGTCGGTCGCCTTGCGAGTCATCAACGCGATCCAGAAGGCGATGTTCTCGCACCTGATGGATGCCGACTTGCAAGCCCATCACGAAACATCGACGGGCAAACTCATTTCGCGTTTTACCAACGACGTGAACCTCATGCGCGACGCCCTGTCGCGAACGCTGACGGCCATGGCGCGCGACTTCGTCACCGCCGCAGCGCTGATCGGCATGATGTTCTATCTCGACTGGCTGCTCGCGATTATCGTCATCGTCACCTTTCCGCTGGCCGGACGGCCGATCATCCGAATCGGGCGGCGCCTGCGCCGCGCCTCGAACAATGCCCAGACCGGGATGGGCGATCTGACATCCAACCTCGAGCAGGCCTTCTCGGGCATTCGCTTGATCAAGTCCTATCGGATGGAAGACTACGAACGTGGCCGGGCGAACGAACTCTTCGACCGGATTTATCATCTGGTCATGAAAACGGTGAAGGGCCGGGCACGGACCTATCCGATCCTCGAAACCCTGGGCGGCGTGTCCGTCGCCGCCGTTCTGGCCTATGGCGGATGGCGCATCCTGTCCGGCACCGGAACGCTGGGCGAGTTTGTGGGCTTCCTGGCGGCCGTGATTCTGGCCTACCAGCCAATCCGCAGCCTGGGCAACCTGAACGCCGCCCTGCAAGAGGGGCTGGCGGCCGTCCAGCGCAGTTTCGATCTGCTCGACACCCCCGCCCGTATCTTCGATGCCCCGGATGCACAGGAACTGGCCATGCGCGGCGGCAACGTCACTTTCGACAAGGTGACGTTCGCGTATACACCGGACAAACCCGCCCTCAGCGAGGTGGATCTGAGCATCCCGGCCGGCCAGACCGTGGCGTTGGTTGGCCCCAGCGGCGCGGGCAAATCCACGGTCATGAACCTGCTGCTCCGCTTCCATGACATCGATTCCGGCACCGTCGCCATCGACGGGCAGGATGTGCGGAACCTGACCATGTCCAGCCTGCGCGACAATATCGCGCTCGTCAGCCAGGACATCACCCTGTTCAACGATTCCGTCGCCGCCAATATCCGCTTCGGCCGGCCCGACGCCACCGACGAAGAGGTCATCACCGCGGCGCGCAATGCTGCGGCCCACGAATTCGTCTCGGCATTGCCCGACGGATACGAGACTCTGGTCGGGGATCGCGGATCATCCCTGTCCGGCGGCGAACGCCAACGCGTGGCCATCGCACGCGCGATGCTCAAGAACGCCCCCATCCTCCTGCTCGACGAGGCAACAAGCGCGCTGGATGCGGAATCCGAGCAACAGGTACAGATCGCGCTCGACCGATTGACGGCCGACCGCACGACGCTCGTTATCGCCCACCGCCTCGCGACGGTCATGAACGCCGACCAGATTCTGGTGATGGACGACGGCCGAGTTGTCGAGACCGGCACCCATGCCGAACTCCAGGCGCGTGACGGCCTGTATGCGCGGCTGAGCCGCCTGCAATTCCGTGAAGCCGGACCATCCGACAGCCCGCCCGCGCCCGAAAACGGCGGCGCGCCGGACGCCGAACGCGCGCACGGATGACCGGGGGCGACCGGCCCCAGGACAAGGGCACATCCACGCTTGCCACAAGTCTGTATCGCGGTGTCACCACCGCGGGGCTCCCGCTGGTCGAACTCCTGCTCCAGCGCCGCCTGATGCGCGGCAAGGAAGAGGCCCCGCGTATCGATGAACGCCGCGGCATCCCTTCGATTCAGCGCCCGCCCGGGCCTATCGTATGGATTCATGCCGCGAGTATCGGCGAGGCCCAGTCCGTCCTTGTGCTCGTCGAGCGAATTTTGCGGATCGCACCCGAACTCAATCTCCTGATGACCACCGGCACCGTGACGTCGGCCCGCATGATGGGCGAGCGGCTACCGCCGCGCGCTATTCATCAATACGTGCCTGTCGATCGGGCGGCATGGGTACGACGATTCCTCGAATATTGGCGGCCCGACGCCGCGCTTTGGGTCGAGTCTGAACTCTGGCCCAACCTGCTGCTCGAATCGCGACGCGCGGGCATCCCTTTGGCGCTGGTCAACGCACGCATGTCGGAGAGCTCACGCGCCAGTTGGGCGCGAGCACCCAAACTCGCCCACGAACTCTTGTCGTGCTTCGGCACGATTCTGGCGCAGGATCAGGAGATCGCCGCGCGGTTGGAGTCGCTGGGGGCACATAACGTCTCGGTGACCGGCAATCTGAAACTGGCGGCGGCCCCCTTGCCGGCAACCGCCGCGTCGCTCATCGAATTACAGGAGGCCATCGGCGATCGCCCGGCATGGGTCGCGGCCAGCACCCACCGCGGCGAAGAGGACATTGTCGGCGCGGTGCATCGGGGCCTCGCAGGCAAGCACCCCGGTCTCCTGACCTTGCTTGCGCCGCGCCATCCCCAGCGGGGTGACGAGGTCGAGCAGACTTTGACCCAGTCCGGCCTGTCCGTCGCGCGCTGGTCGCGCGGTGAGCCAATCACGCCCGAGACCAATATCTACCTCGCTGATGGCACCGGGCTCCTCGGACAGCTCTACCGTGTCGCGCCCATTGCCTTCATCGGCGGGTCGCTGATTCCCCACGGTGGACAGAACATGCTGGAAGCCGCGCAATTGCGCAGCGCGGTTCTCTATGGTCCGCATATTGATAACTTCCGTTCGATCGCGAGCGAGCTACAAGACGCCGGGGCGAGCCTGGAAGTCGCCGACGGTGACGCGCTGCAAAAGGCCGTCGGCGAGTTGCTGGCGTCGCCCGCGCGCGCAGACGCGATGGCAGATGCGGCGGCAGGTGCAGCAGGCCGCAAACAGGAAGTCATCGACCTGGTCATGCGCCGCTTGCAACCGTTGATCGCAAATGCCATTTCGAGCGCGTGATGAAAGCGCCTGAATTCTGGTCCCAACCGAACGCGCCGCTGGGCAAGCTGCTCAGCCCGCTCGGTTATGCCTATCGGCTGGCCGGCGCGTTCAGGAGATCCCGCGCCAAGCCCGCGCGCGTCGATGCCACTGTTGTTTGTGTCGGCAATCTGGTTGCCGGCGGCGCCGGCAAGACGCCGGTGGCCTTGAGTATCGCCGAAACCCTGGAGCATGACGGCCTGGTATTCCTGACACGTGGTTATGGCGGTCGCCTGGCCGGTCCGGTACGCGTCTCCCCCCAGTTCCACACATCGGCCGACGTCGGCGACGAGGCTTTGTTGCTGGCACGAAACGCACCGACATGGGTCGCCCGCGACCGGGCAGCCGGCGCTGCCGCCGCGATCAAGGACGGGGCACAACTGATCGTGATGGATGACGGCTTTCAAAACCCCTCCCTGACCAAGGACGTCGGAATCGTCGTGGTCGACGGCGAGACTGGCTTCGGCAACGGCCAGATCATACCTGCCGGACCGCTCCGCGAACCGCTGGTGCAGGGATTGGCGCGCGCCGATGCCATGGTCATCGTCGGCGATGATCTCACCGGCACTGCAAAAAAGAAAACGCGGGCCTCGTTGCCCATCCTCTCCGGGCGCATCCTGGCCGCCGTCGACAATGCGGAATGGTCCGGACGCCGTGTCGTGGCATTCGCCGGAATCGGTCGGCCGGAAAAGTTCTTCGACACGCTCGACAGGATTGGCTGCGAGGTCGTCGCGTCACACGCCTTCGCAGATCACCACGCATACTCACAAGGCGAAATCGCGAAAATCTGCGCCGAAGCTGACGCCCGCGACGCGACACCGGTCACCACGGAAAAAGATGCCGTGCGGGTACCTTCCAGTTTTAAAGACAGGGTAACGGCCTTGCCGGTGAAATTCGTCTGGGACGACCCCGCTGCATTGGAAGATTTTCTTGCCAAGAAAATCAATGCAGCAACGCGCTAGCGGGTCACCGGCATCGGGCCGGCGATAAGCTCGGGGTCCAGGCGCACATCGAACCAGTTGATACGCCAGTCGAGATGCGGGCCTGTCGAGCGCCCGGTGGACCCCACGGTCCCGACCTGCAACCCCGTTGCAACCTGTTGCCCGTTTTCGACATCGACGCGTTCGAGGTGCGAGTAGATCGTCGTCAGCCCGTGCCCATGGTCCACCACGACCGTGCCGCCGGTGTAGAACAGATCGGATTGCGCCAGCACCACCACGCCGGGCGCTGACGCCAGAACGGGCGTTCCGCGCGGCGCGGCGATGTCGATTCCCAGATGGGGCCGGCGCGGCTTTCCGTTGAGAATGCGCTGGTTGCCATAGCGGCCGCTGATCCGGCCGGTCACCGGCCAGGCAAACCCGGCCTCGAAGAAAGGGTTCTCGCTATCGCCCGCCCGTGCGGTAGAAATCAGTCGCCCCTCGCGGCGAATTCTTTCCAGATCAGTTGTATTGGGCGACACCTTGCGGGGCGGCAACCCATCGATCCGCTCGATATCGTAGTCGCGCGACCGCACCGGCAGGCTTCGTATTTCCCGGCGTCCGTCGCGGTAGATGACAGCCAGTGCGAATGCGTCCTTGCGATCCCGGTCGACCCCGAACACGAACCGGCCCGTCGCCGGATCGACACGCAGTGGTTTTCCGTCGAGCGTCACCACCGCACCGGGCTCTGTACTTCCGATTACCAGCGCACCTTGCGTGAAGGTCTCCGGCAGATCGAGCGCCGCGGAACCACCGTGCGACACGACCAACCCGATCAGCGCCGCAAGCCAGAGTTTCACAGCAGCGAGCCTTGCGGATCGTCGGCAGGGCCCTTCTTCTTCGGCTTGGGCTGTTTCGGCTTGCGAGGTTTGGCAACCGGTGCAGTGCCGCCGACGCTGTCGACCGTGGCGCCGACGACCCCGTCGTCGCGAAAACTGAGTGAGATACCGTCGCCGGGTGCGAGCGAATCCGCGGCCAACACCGGCGCCCCGGCGCCATCGCGCACCAGCACGAACCCGCGATCGAGCACCCCCTTGTAGGAATAGCTCTCCAGGAGCTTCGCGACACCCGCGATGCGGTCGTCGGCAGTTGCCAGCCGCCTGTCTGCGGCCTGCCTCAGCCTTTCACCGAGCGAGTGTGTATCGCGCAGATCGCGCTCGATTCTGCCGTCGCCGGCCGATTTCGCGGCCGACAGGCGCGCCACCATTGACGCCAGGTCGCGGCGCTTGGCTTCCACATACTGGCCCGGCTGAACAAGCTGGCGGCCTTGCGCCGCCACCGCCTCGTCTTTCGAGCCCATCACACGCAACAGGGCCGGACGAAGCCGTTCGGCCCAGTCATCCACCCGTTGCATCGCGCCTTCGAGAATGCGCCTGGGCGCAGGCAGCCCGCGGCCCAACGCCGTGACTTCCTGATGGCGACTTCTCAACAGCCGGGTGACAGCACCGGTCAGGCGTGCTCCGTCCTCGCCGACCTGCGCGATCAGATCGCTACGCACGGGCACCGCCATTTCCGCGGCGGCCGTCGGCGTGGGTGCGCGTTTGTCGGATGCGAAATCGATCAGGGTCGTGTCGGTCTCATGCCCGACCGCAGAAATGAGCGGAATATCGCTCCCGGCCGCCGCACGGACCACATTCTCCTCGTTGAACGCCATCAGGTCTTCGAGCGACCCGCCACCGCGCGCGACGATCAGCAAGTCCGGGCGTGGCACCGGCCCGCCAGGTGTTAGTTCATTGAACCCCTCGATGGCCGCGGTGACCTGGGCCGCAGCATTCTCGCCCTGCACCAACACCGGCCAGACCAGCACATGGCGCGGGAATCGGTCCGCCAGCCGGTGCAGAATATCGCGGATGACCGCCCCGGTCGGCGACGTCACAACGCCGATCACCTCGGGCAGGTAGGGAATATCCGCCTTGCGTTCGGCCTCGAACAGGCCCTCGGCGGCGAGCCGCTTGCGCCGCTCCTCGATCATCTTGAGGAGCGCGCCCTCGCCGGCCACTTCCAGCCGTTCGATCACCAGCTGGTATTTGGAGCGCGCGGGATAGGTGGTCACCCGCCCGGTCGCGATCACTTCCAGCCCGTCCTCGGGCTGGACCTCCAGACGTCCCGCGGAGCCACGCCAGCACACGCCGTCGATCGTCGCGTCGGCGTCCTTCAGGGTCATGTAGAGATGCCCGGAGGCGGCACGCTTGAACCCGGAGATCTCGCCGCGCACACGCACATAGCCGAAACTGTCCTCAACCGTGCGCTTGACCGCACCGGACAGTTCACCGACCGACAGCACAGGGGGCTGATTGTCGCCGGGTTCTGCATCCAGCAGGTCGTGGGTATCGGGGGGCGTCTGGTTCATCGAATCGCCCCCATGATACAAACTGCCGGCCTCGAAACGAAGGACGCAAAGAAGGATCGCGCAAATGCGTATTTTGGTTGTCGGTGGTGGCGGGCGCGAACATGCGCTGTGCTGGGCAATCGCCGCCTCTCCGCTGTGCGATGCGCTTTACTGCGCGCCCGGAAATGCCGGCATCGCGCAGGACGCGGAATGTGTTGCGATCGCGGCCGATGACGTGGATGGGCTCGTCACCTTCGCTACCGAACAGGCAATTGACCTGGTTGTGGTCGGCCCGGAAGGCCCGCTGGTTCTGGGGCTGGTCGACCGTCTCGACGCCTTGGGCATCAAGGCCTTCGGGCCGCGCGCCGACGCCGCGATGCTCGAAGGATCCAAGGGTTTCATGAAGGATCTGTGCGCCCGGCACGACATCCCCACCGCCGCCTACGGGCGGTTCACGGATGCCGACGCGGCCAAGGCCTATATCCGCGAACAGGGCGCGCCGATCGTGGTCAAGGCGGACGGACTTGCCGCGGGCAAGGGTGTCACGGTCGCGCAATCGGTCGACGAGGCGCTCGACGCGGTGGATCAGGCGATGGGCGACAAGGCGTTCGGCGACGCCGGCGCCGAGCTCGTCATCGAGGAATTCCTGCCCGGCGAGGAGCTGTCTTTCTTCGCGCTCGTGGACGGCGAGACGGCGTTGCCGTTGGCGGGCGCGCAGGACCACAAGGCTGTCGGCGACGGGGATACCGGGCCCAACACCGGCGGCATGGGTGCCTATTCACCCGCCCCCTCTCTAACGCCGGCCCTCGAAGCCGAGGTGATGGAGACCATCATCGGGCCGACCGTGCGCGGCATGGCCGCCGACGGCTATCCCTATCGCGGTGTGCTCTATGCCGGACTGATGCTCGACGGCGGCAAACCAAAACTGCTCGAGTACAACGTGCGGTTCGGTGATCCGGAATGCCAGGTACTGATGATGCGGCTGCGATCTGACATCGTCCCCGCGCTGGT
>CBDHEC010000036.1:0-73841 GCA_965261975.1 Alphaproteobacteria bacterium | reverse complement strand
AACTTCGTCTCTCGTTCGTCCTCTATCGTCTTTGCGCTAAACGCCGCGCATCGCAAATAGAGCGCGTTGCAGCGTTCTTCCGTGAAAGTTTCACCGGCCTCCAGGAGACGATCGATCATGTGCACGACATCGGGGTCGTCGCCGCGCAGATAGCAGTACCAAACAGTGAAGTTCTCGGGTGTGGGTGGGATATCCAGCTTTGCCATGCGCACAATGGCGGTGTTCGCCAGCTTGGCTGGATTATCATTCTGGTCGGTATTTGGCACTGAACCCTCTCCCGGTACGTCGTCATTTTCTTTCGGGAAAGGTAGGCATCAAAAGTTAAAAAACTGTTGCGAATTCGAACCGAAAACGCGGAAGTCCAAGTCAAAAGATTAACGACGTTTGCGGAAAACGCAGACCAGAAATGCGATAGGGCGGCCCCATTGTCGGGACCGCCCTGTACTCTGATACCGCACGGAAATACTAGGCTTTGGCCAGCGCCTGATCGATGTCCGCGATGATGTCATCGGCATGCTCGATACCGATCGACAGACGCACATAACCCGGCACGACACCGGACTGCAGCAACTCGTCTGCGTCAAGCTGGCTGTGGGTCGTCGAGGCGGGATGAATGGCCAGAGAGCGCGCATCACCGATGTTGGCCACGTGATAGAGCATCTCGAGGGCATCGATGAACTTGCGGCCGGCCTCGTCGCCACCCTTGAGAACGATCCCGGCGAGCCCGCCATATCCACCGTTCAGATACTTGTCTGCGCGCGCGCGTGCTTCACCTTCCATCTGACCGGGGAAAATCACCTTCTCGACCTTGTCGTGGGCCTGCAGGTAATCGGTCACCTTGATGGCATTCTCGCAATGGCGTTCCATGCGAAGCGCCAGGGTCTCGAGACCCTGGATGAACTGGAACGCGTTCTGCGGCGACATCGCGGCGCCGATATCACGCAGCAGAGTCACGCGCGCCTTGATGATGTAGGCAATCGGCCCCAGCGGTTTCACCGCCTCGGTCCAGACCGCACCGTGATAGCTGGGATCGGGTTCGTTGAGCAGCGGGAACCGGTCGGCATGCGCCTCCCAGTCGAAGTTGCCACCATCGATCAGCATCCCGCCGATCGACGTACCATGGCCGCCGATATACTTCGTGGTGGAATACATGACGATCGCCGCACCGTGGTCGAACGGACGACACAGCAGCGGTGCCGCCGTATTGTCCACGATCAGCGGCACGCCGAGCTCACGACCGATCGCCGCAACTTCGCCGATGGGAAACACTTCGAGTTTCGGGTTCGGCAGGGTTTCTGCGTAGTAGGCGCGGGTCTTGTCGTCCGTCGCGGCGCGGAACGCTTCGGGGTCGGCGGGATCCACGAAACGCGCCTCCACGCCCATGTCGCGCATGGTGTTCTTGAACAGATTCCACGTGCCGCCATAGATGTCGGTCGAGCAGACAAAATTGTCGCCGGCACGCGCGATGTTCATGATCGAGAACATCGATGCGGACTGGCCCGAGGAGAGCCCGAGACCGGCGACCCCGCCCTCGATCGCCGCCAGGCGCTGTTCGAGGACATCGACCGTCGGGTTCATGATCCGCGTGTAGATGTTTCCGAGTTCCTTGAGAGCAAACAGGTTGCCCGCATGCTCGGTGTCGCGAAACTGGTAGCTCGTCGTCTGATGGATGGGGACCGCGACCGAACCGGTGGTCGGGTCAGCGCGGTGGCCCGCATGAAGCGCGAGCGTTTCTGGATTGTTGGACGTTGTCATCATGTTCTCCGAATGCTGGACGTAGGCAGCGGGCTGGCCGCGCAGGACCGAGTGCACCTGTTATAAATACGTTTTCTGAGTGTTATTTTTGGTGATACACAAAATCTGCGGGCTTTTAGCACGCACGGTTTCCTAACAAAAGCGCGACGTCAGCGGGCTTTCGATCCCGGTCAGGTCCACGGCCCGCTTGCACGAACGGCCGAGGACGCGGCGCTGATGATCGACGGCATGGCCGGTTTCAGCCCCATGTCGCCCATTTCCATCGCGCCACCCTGGCCCAGTTGCCTGGCAGAGCTGCGCGCGCTCGAGAATCCCGCAGGGATGCGCATCGCCTATGCGACAGACATCGCGGGAATCGGTATCGACCCGGAAATCGCGGCGACCTGCCAAACAGCCATGGAGGAATTGCGCCACGCGGGTGCCACCGTCGAGGAGATATCACTCGACCTGTCCGAAGGACGCGAAGCCTTCAAGGTGTTGCGGGGCGAATGGATGGTCGGTCAGCAACACGCACGCCTCGAACATATCGATCGATTCGGCGCCAATCTCGCCGGCAACATCCGCGACGGCTTGGCCCAGGATGTTGGTGCTACGGCAGCAGCAGAGCAGGTCCGGACGCGGATGTGGCAAGCCGTGCGCGACTGCCTGTCGCAATTTGATGCGCTGCTGACGCCGACGGCCCCGGTCCTCCCGTTTCCCGTCGAACAGAACTATCCCGAGGAAATCGGCGGCGTCCGGCTCGAGAACTACATCGACTGGATCGCGCAGGCCTTCCTGATCACCCTGACGGGCTTTCCCGCCGGGTCCGCACCTGCAGGCTTGAGCGCCTCGGGCCTTCCCATAGGCCTCCAGATCATCGGACCACGATTGGGTGAACCGACAATCCTGGCGGTCGCGAAACTGTTACAACAAGTCCGTCCGGTGGGTTGGCCCCCGGCGGCGATCTAGTATCCTGCCGAAGAATCGGCTGAAGAACCAAGCAACCAAGGAAACGCAAAATGGCCATCGACGTCCGCAAGATCGAAATCAAGTCCGTCTCCGATGCCTCCGGGCTCGACGAGTGGATCGCGTCGGGCGATGCCGCCGCCGACGAGATCGTCGCCGTCATCGGCAAGACCGAGGGCAACGGTGGGGTCAACGACTTCACCCGTATTCTCTCGGACCAGGCCTACCGCGCCGTCCTGATGAAACACGGCAGCCGGTCCGAGGCCGATATCAAGGAAATCCCCATGGTCTGGTCGGGCGGCTGCGACGGGGTGATCACGCCCCATGCCGTGGCCTTCGCACGAAACGATACCACCGGCCCCGAGGACAAGGATCGGATCGTCATGGGCACCGCCATGAGTGCGGAACTCTTCCCCGAGGACATTGGGCGCCTGGCCATGGTTGAAAAGGTCGCCGACGCCGTGCGCGGAGCAATGGCCGACGCGGGCATCACCGATCCCAAGGATGTGCATTACGTCCAGACCAAGACACCGCTGCTGACGGTCGAGGGCGTGCAGGACGCCCACGCGCGCGGCGAGACCGTCGCCTGCGAGGTGCATGATTCCATGGGCGTCTCCAACGGCACCACGGGGCTGGGCATCGCCGTCGCCCTGGGCGAGATCGAGATGCCCACGCAAGAAGACATCTGCCGGAATATGGACCTCTATTCCGCTGTCGCCTCCTGCTCTTCGGGTGTGGAACTGGATCAGGCGCAAATCGTGCTGTTCGGCAACAAGGCCGGCGCCGGCGGCCGCCACCGGATCGGCCACAGCGTGATGAAGGATGCCCTCGACATCGACGGCATCTACGACGCAATCCGCGACGCCGGGCTCGACCTGCCCGACAGGCCGCGGTCGGAGGACCTGGACGGCAAGGTCGTCAACTGCTTCATGAAATGCGAGGCCGACCCGAGCGCACGCTTGCGCGGTCGCCGCCAGATCATGCTCGATGATTCCGACGTGCATCATCATCGCCATTCCAAGGCAGCGGTCGGCGGCGTCGCGGCGACGGCCATCGGCGATCCCGCGGTGTTCGTCTCGGTGGATGCCATGCACCAGGGTCCCCAGGGCGGCGGGCCGGTTGTCGCTATCGTCGATCTGGGGGAGTGAACGGTTCCACGCACGGCTGAATTCCCTTATTCAGGCAGTATGCGGAACAAACGCGCAGTCATCGTCGGCGGTTCGGTTGGCGGCCTGTTCGCCGGCAACTTTCTGATCCGCCGGGGCTGGGACGTCGATATTCTGGAAATCGCGCCCGAGACCCTCGCCTCGCGAGGCCAGGGAATAGCGCGCCACGCCGAGCTCGAAGAACTGCTCGACCTTCTCGACGTGCCACGCGGCATGTCCGGCGGGATCGATGTGACGGGTCGCACCGGCTTCGATCGCACCGGTGCGATCATCTCCACCTACGACCTCGATCAGCAGCTCTGCGCCTGGAACCAGGTCTACCTGTCTCTGTTCGAGCGGTTCCCGACGGCGAGCTATCACGGGGGCAGTGTTTTTGCGGACATGGAGACGTCCGGCGGGATCACGACGGTGCGCACCACCGAGGGTCGCTGCTTCACGGCAGACGTCGTGATCGCCGCCGACGGCTTCCGTTCCGCCGTCCGCCAGATCGTCGCGCCGGCGGTGCAACCGGAATATGCCGGCTATGTTGCATGGCGCGGGGTGAGCGAGGAGCTAACGCTGTCGGAGACGTTCCGCACCGACATTTTCCATCACTATGCCTTCCTGTTCATGTCCGGCAGTCAGCTGATCGGTTACCCGATCGACGGTGCGGACGGCTCCCAGCAACCCGGCGAACGCCGCTATACCTATCTCTGGTACCACCCCGCATCCGACCAACAACTCACCGACATCCTGACCGACGCATCCGGCAAGACCCATGAATATGGCATCGCACCCCATCTCATGCGCCCGGTGCATGCGGAGACCGTGCGCGAGAACGCGCGACGCGAGATGCCGGCAAACTTCCACGAGGCGGTCATGCGCGCGGACTCGACCACGGTCCAGCCGATCTACGACATCGACAATGATCGCCTTGCCTTCGGCAATGTAGCCCTGATCGGCGACGCCGCGTTTGTCGCCCGTCCCCATGTGGGGGTGGGCGTGCTGAAGGCGGGCCAGGATGCGCTCGCGCTGGCCGACGCCCTGGCCCAATGCGCCACCATCCCCGAGGCCATGGCGCGTTACGAGGCCGAGCGTCTGCCGGCCGGCAAGCGGGCCCTCGAGCACGCCCGCAACCTCGGCGCCTTCATCCAGCGGGGCCTCGACAGCCCGACCGACGACCCGTCCCTCAATCTTCCTCTCGAGCGCATCATCCGGGTCAGCGGTCGTCCGGTCGAGCATGTCATCGATCAGGGGCTTTAGAATATCCGCCTGGCCGTGATCCGCCCGGCTTGTCTGTACGTACATCCCTATAATGAACGCGACAGGGATCCAGCATATGAACGCGCCGAAGCGCCAACCCGATACCGCCGCCGACATCGGCACATCCACCAACACCGAACGCCCATCACGTGATGCGGCGCTCTCCGCGGTACGGACTCTCCTCGCCTATGCGGGCGACGATCCGACGCGCGAGGGCCTTCTCGACACACCCGATCGCGTCGTCCGCTCCTATGACGAGTTCTTCGGCGGCTACCTCGATGACCCCGTAGCGATTCTCGAGCGGACATTCTCCGAGACCGACGGCTATGACGAGATCGTCCTGCTGCGCAACATCGACTTCGTCAGCCATTGCGAACACCACATGGCGCCGATCATCGGACGGGCGCATGTCGCCTATCTGCCGAGAACCCGTGTGGTGGGGATCAGCAAGCTCGCCCGCATCGTCGAGGCCTATGCCCGGCGCCTGCAGATCCAGGAAAAGATGACCGCCCAGATCGCCAATATCATCGACGAGGTGCTCGAACCGCGTGGTGTCGCGGTGGTGATCGAGGCGGCACACCAGTGCATGAGCACCCGCGGCGTCAACAAGACCGGCGTCGATATGGTCACGAGCCGCATGCTGGGTGCATTCCGCGATGATCCCGCGACCCGCCAGGAATTCCTCGCCATGATCGGGAAATAGCACGCCCGCCGCGCTAATCCGGGTCTAAGATGTCGGCGGGAGCACCCGCCACATGCATAAAGACCTGATTATCCGCAATGCCGACATCCGGGGCCCGCACGGCCCCGTCGACCTCGCGATCTCCGGCGGCGTCTATGTCGCGCACGACACAGTCGACCCAGCCGCCGCGAGAATCCTCGACGCCGAGGGTCGCCTGTGCGTACCGGGCTTCGTCGAGCCCCATATCCATTTGGACAAGGTCCTGCTGGCCGACAGTATTCCGGTGAATGTCAGCGGCTCCCTCGACGAGGCGATCGCGATCCTCGGGGCCCGCAAGGACAGCTACACATCCGCGGACATCATCGAGCGCGCCGGGCAGATCATCCGGTCCGCGGTCACCAACGGCGTGACCCGCATGCGCACCCATATCGACATCGATACCGGCTGCGGCCTTACCGCATTCAACGCACTGCTGGACGTGCGAGCGCAATTCGCAGACCTGCTGGAGCTGCAGATCGTCGCCTTTCCTCAGAAAGGCATCGTCGGCGATCCGGGTTGCGAAGCGCTGCTGCGCGAGGCCATGGATCGCGGAGCCGACCAGATCGGCGGCATGCCTTTCAACGAGCCGGGCCCGCAGGAGAGCCGCGCGCATATCGAGATCGCCTTCGACATCGCCCGCGAACATGACTGCACGGTCGACATGCATATCGACGAGACGGACGACCCGGAGGCGCGCACACTGGAGATGCTCTGCGAGGCCACCGTCGCCCATGGCTGGCAAGGCCGCGTCGTGGCAGGTCATACCTGTGCGCTGGCCGCCTACCCCGATGCCCATGCAAACCGGGTCATGGACATGGTAGCCGAGGCGGGCATTCATATGGCGACCAACCCGGCCACCAACCTGATGCTCCAGGGGCGCGAGGATTCCCACCCCAAGCGGCGGGGGATCACGCGGGTGAAGAAACTTCTGGACCGCGGGGTCAATGTGGCATTCGGGCAGGATAATCTGCGCGACATGTTCTACCCGTTCGGCCGCGACGACCCGCTGGAACTGGCCTTCCTGCTGGCCCACGCCGCCCATATGAGCCAGCCCGACGAAATCGAAGCCGTCTTCAACATGACGACGCAGGGTGGCGCAAAAGTTCTGGGTTTGACGGACTACGGCATGGAACCGGGCTGCGCCGGCGACCTTGTCGTACTGGATGCGCAGTCGCCGCTGGAAGCCATCGTGGAGAAGCCGGACCGGCGTTACGTGATCCGGCGCGGCCGGGTGGTCGCCGAAACGGAGACGCGACGGAAGGTCGTCGACGAATAGTCTTCGTCAGGCCGCTGCGTCGCGGTCCGCGTGATCGTCCGGATTGTAGTTGAGGTTCGGCGCCAGCCAGCGCTCCGCGGTCTCGACGTCCATGCCCTTGCGCCGCGCGTAATCCTCCACCTGGTCCCGCTCGATCCGCCCGACCCCGAAGTAGCGGGCCTCGGGATGGGACACATAGAAACCGGCGACCGATGATGGTGGCCACATGGCGAAGCTTTCTGTCAGCGACACACCCGTCGCGGCCTCCGCATCCAGAATCTCGAACAGGGTGCCCTTTTCCGTATGGTCCGGGCAGGCCGGATATCCCGGCGCAGGACGGATACCCTGATACTCTTCCGAGATCAGATCCTCGTTCGACAGATCTTCATCGGGCGCATACCCCCACAACTCGGTCCGCACCAGTTGATGCATGCGCTCCGCAAAAGCCTCGGCCAGCCGGTCCGCCAGCGCCTTGGCGAGGATCGAATTATAGTCGTCATTGTCCTTTTCGAAGCGCGACGCGATCTGGTCGATCTCCGCCCCCGCCGTCACGACAAATCCTCCGAAATAGTCATCGACGCCTGCATCGGCCGGCGCCACGAAATCGGAAAGCGCGAAGTTAGGCCGCGCGTTGTTGCCGCGCATCATCTGCTGGCGCAGGGTGTGTATCTCCGCGAGTTCGTCCTTACGCCCGCCATCGCGGAAGAGCGTGATGTCGTCACCCCGAGAACCGGCAGCCCAGAACCCGACCACCGCGCGCGGGTGCAACCATTGCTCGGTCACCATCCGGTCGAGCATTTCCTGTGCATCGTCATACAGATCGCGCGCCGCCTCCCCGACAATGTCGTCCTGCAGAATATCCGGGAACTTGCCCGACAACTCCCAGGTTCGGAAAAAGGGTGTCCAGTCGATGCAGTCGCGCAATTCCGCCAGATCGAAGCTCTCGAACACGCGGGTACCGAGAAAGGACGGGACTGGCGCCTGATAATCCGACCACTCGATAGGGGCCCGGTTGGCGCGCGCACCCTCGATGGTCTGGCGCTTGGATTCCCGACCGCTGCCCGCATGTTTTTCACGCGCGCTCGCATACTCCGTTTTAATCTCTTCGACAAAGCCATCGCGCGCCGTCTTCGACAGCAGATTGCTCATCACGCCCACCGCCTTGGACGCGTCGTTCACGTGGACAACCGGATGGTCATAGCCGGGGTCGATCTTCACCGCGGTGTGCAGGCGGCTGGTGGTGGCACCACCGATCAGCAGCGGCAGATCGAAATCCTGACGCTTCATTTCCCGCGCGAGGCTGACCATCTCGTCGAGGCTCGGCGTGATCAAGCCGGACACGCCGATGATGTCGACATTCTCTTCCCGCGCGGCGGCCAGGATTTGCTCCGCCGGCACCATCACGCCCAGATCAACAACGTCGTAGCTGTTGCACTGAAGGACAACGCCGACGATGTTCTTGCCGATGTCATGGACATCGCCCTTGACCGTCGCGAGCAGGATCTTGCCATTCGCTTCTGCCGGTCCGCCGGCGGCTTCGCGCTCCGCCTCCATGAACGGCGTGAGGTGTGCGACCGCCTGTTTCATCACCCGCGCGCTCTTCACGACCTGCGGCAGAAACATCTTGCCCGCCCCGAACAGGTCGCCGACGACGTTCATGCCGTCCATCAGCGGGCCCTCGATCACGTGCAGGGGCCGCTCGGCGGCTTGTCGGGCTTCCTCGGTGTCTTCGACCACGAAATCGGCGATGCCGTGAACCAACGCGTACTCCAGCCGCTCGGTGACGGAACCCTCGCGCCATTCGAGATTCTTTTCCGCCGCCGCCGCGCCGCTGTCGCGATGCTCATCGGCCACCTCAAGCAACCGGTCCGTCGCGTCCTCGCGACGGTTGAAGAGCACATCCTCGATGCGTTCCAGCAGGTCGGCGGGAATGTCGTCATAGACCATGATCTGGCCGGCATTGACGATGCCCATATCCATGCCCGCGCGGATCGCGTGATACAGGAATGCGGCGTGCATGGCCTCGCGCACCGCGTTGTTGCCGCGAAACGAGAAGGAAAGGTTCGACACCCCGCCCGACACATGGGCATGGGGCAGTTCGGCGCGGATGCGTTTCGTCGCCTCGATGAAGGCGATGGCGTATTCGTTATGCTCCTCGATCCCGGTCGCCACGGCGAAGATGTTGGGGTCGAAGATGATGTCCTCGGCCGGCAGCCCGACCTCCTCTGTCAACAGCTTGTAGGAGCGCGCGCAGATCTCGAACTTGCGGTCAGCGGTATCGGCCTGGCCCTCTTCGTCGAACGCCATGACGACCGTCGCGGCGCCGTAGCGGCGTATCTTGCGGGCCTGTTCGAGGAACGGCGCCTCGCCTTCCTTGAGGCTGATCGAATTCACGATCGCCTTGCCCTGCACGCATTTGAGCCCGGCCTCGATGACCGACCATTTCGAGGAATCGATCATCACCGGCACACGCGAGATATCGGGTTCGGCGGCGATCAGGTTGAGGAACCGGACCATCGCCGCCTCGGAATCGAGCATGCCCTCATCCATATTCACGTCGATGATCTGGGCACCGTTCTCGACCTGCTGGCGCGCGACCTCGAGCGCCGTATCGTAGTCGCCGGTCGTGATCAGTTCGCGAAAACGCGCCGACCCGGTGACATTTGTCCGTTCGCCGACATTGACGAATTGGCTGCCGCTCGCATTCATGCCGATGCTCCCGTGGCCAGCGTGAACGGCTCGAGCCCGGAAAGGCGCATCGCCGTCGGACGCTCCGGCACGGCGCGTGGTGCCACCCCGTCGACGGCCTTACGGATGGCCGCGATATGCGCCGGCGTCGTGCCGCAACAGCCTCCGACGATATTCAACAGGCCCTCTTGGGCCCACTCGCCCAAGAAACCGGCCGTTTCCTCGGCCTGCTCGTCATACTCACCGAATTCATTCGGAAGGCCGGCATTGGGATAGGCACAGATATAGGTATCCGCGATCCGGGACAGCTCGACGAGGTAGGGCCGCATGCCCTCGGCGCCCATTGAACAATTCAAACCAATCGTCAGCGGCTGGGCATGGCGGACCGAATTCCAGAACGCCTCGGGTGTCTGGCCGGTCAGGGTCCGGCCGGACAGGTCGGTGATGGTGCCCGAAATGAGTATGGGCCGACGTTCCTCGGTTTCCTCGAACAACTCCTCGAGCCCGAAGATGCAGGCCTTGGCATTCAGCGTGTCGAAGATGGTCTCGATGAGAAACAGGTCTACGCCGCCGACGAGCAGTGCGCGTGCCGCTTGCTTGTAGGACTCCTTCAGCGTGTCGAAATCGATCGCGCGGAAACCGGGGTCGTTCACGTCGGGTGATATGGAGGTCGTCTTGTTCGTCGGTCCAATGGCACCGGCAACCCAGCAAGTACGCCCGGGTTCGCTGTCCATCACCTGGTCGCACGCCTCATGGGCCAGCCGCGCGCCTTCGGAATTGATCTCAACCACATATTCTTCCATCGCGTAATCGGCCTGGGAAATCGTGGTGGCGTTGAATGTATTGGTGGCCACGATGTCGGCACCTGCCGCCAGATAACTCAGATGAACATCGCGGATGGCGTCGGGGGCGGTCAGGTTGAGGATATCGTTGTTGCCCGTCAGGTCGTTCCCCAGACCTTCAAAATGCTTGCCGTGATAGTCGGCCGAAACCAGGTTCAAGGCCTGAATCTCGGTTCCCATCGCCCCATCCAGAACGACGATGCGTTCCGTCAGTTCGTCGACGAGTGCCTTCTTGCTTCGCATCTGAATCATGTCGGCTTTATCTCCGAACCGTCTTCGGCCACGCCCAGATTGCGACAGATCGCATGGGTCATGTCCGCGCGGTTCAATGTGTAGAAATGGAAGTTGTCGATCCCGTGAGACCGAAGTTCGAGGCATTGCTCACTCGCGAGGCGTTCCCCGACCTCGACCCGACCCGCCGGGTCGTCATCGAGGCCCTCGAATGCCTTGGCCAGCCATGCCGGCACACTGGCGCCACACATGGCGGCAAACCGGGTCATGCTCTTGAAATTGCCGACCGGCATGATTCCCGGCACCACGGGGATATCGATCCCGGCCGTGGCAACCTCGTCCCGGAACCGCAGAAACGCGCCGTTCTCGAAGAAAAACTGCGTGATCGCCCGGGTGGCGCCCGCATCGGCCTTGCGCTTCAGGTTTTCGATATCGAATGCCGGGCTGGGCGCCTCGGGATGGGTCTCAGGATACGCCGCCACCGATATTTCGAACGGCGCGACCGACTGCAGTCCCGCCACCAGGTCGGCGGCGTAGGCATAGCCGTCGGGATGGGGAGTATAGGTTGTCTCGCCTTCCGGCGGGTCGCCACGCAGAGCAACGATATGGCGAACGCCCGCGGCCCAGTAATCTCGTGCCACACTCTCGATCTCGTCCCGCGTGGCGGCGACGCAGGTGAGATGCGCCGCTGCCGTGAGCCCCGCTTCGTTGACGATCCGCGAAACCGTCGCATGGGTTCGTTCTCGCGTCGAACCGCCGGCGCCATACGTCACCGAGACGAAGGACGGGCCGATCGGCGCGAGGTCACAGATGGTGTCCCACAACGAGGCTTCCATCTCCGGTGTTTTCGGCGGAAAGAACTCGAAGCTGACGGATAGCTGTCGGTCTTCACCGGCCTGTTCGATATTGTCTGACTGAGTTCCCATGAGTGTTCCTAGGCGCTGGCCCGAGGGCGTGTGTCGATAGCCTGCACGTCTGCCGGCCGTCGGGTTTTCCATAGTGTGACGTTGAGCGAGTTGCCCGGCAGGGTGCGTATGTCGGTCGTTTGCAACCCCTGCTCCGCCGCCCAATGCTCGACTTCCTCGGTCCGAAAGCCCAGGCGGCGATGCGCGTGGTTGTCCCGAAGCTCCTCCATGGCATGGGGCGCGAAATCCACCACCACGAAAGTACCGCCCGACTTGAGGACGCGCGCGGCTTCTCGGATCGTATCACCGGGTTCGTCGGCGAAATGCAACACCATATGCAGAATGACGAGATCGAATGACTGGTCTTCGAACGGCAGCTGATACATGTCTGCCTGACGCACGTTGCAATTGCGATATTGCGCCTCGGCAAGGTTGGTCCGCGCGACGGCGAGCATATCGTGTGACTGATCGACCCCCACCGCCTCACGCACACGTCCCCCGAGCAGTTGGAGCATGCGACCTGTCCCGGTCCCGACGTCCAGCAGGTTGTCATGGACTTCACCCGCCAGAAGATCCTGGATCGCGCCCTCGACCACCCCCTCATCGACATGCAGCGCCCGGATTTGGTCCCAGGAACCGGCGGCTTCTCGGAAGTAGGCTTCGGCAAGCCGGGCCCGGGCATCCTTGATTTCGCCAAGGCGCACCCTGTCGCGCGCAATAATCCCGTCCGTATCGTCGATTTCCTCAATAAGAGAACGCAGAATATCCGCTGTCGGCGTGCCTGCCGCGAGATGAAAGAATGCCCAACTGCCCTCCTGCAGGCGCTCCAGCAGCCCGGCGTCACACAAGACCTTGAGGTGCCGGGAAATGCTGGGCTGGCTTTGCCGGAGAATTCGGGTCAGTTCACTGACGGTCAGATCGCCCTGGGCACACAGGGCCAGAATCCGAAGGCGGTTTGGCTCTCCGGCCGCACGCAGTATTGCCAGGACTTGGTCCATGAGTGTGCCGGGCTCTTTCCAGTATCTGTCGGGATTTGGTTGTCGTTGGAACTGAGACGAATCGGGACGAACGTCGTCGATTCGCACGCCCATTGACATAAACATATATTTATATCTTTATGTTTGCCACAAATTTCTCGTGGCTGTGCTCGATTCGTCTTTGAAAACTGTATCTTTTTGCAACATTTTTCGAGTACTGTTCTGATCTCCTGCTTGCCGTGTGGCGCTGTACCAAGGGCTGTGGTAGCAAATTCATCACACGACCTGACCGAGACTTGTCGCGGGGGCGGCACGTTAAGGTTCCCTCAAGGGCATCAGGGCATGGTGAGGCGGTTGTTTTGTGTGCAGGTCACGCATTCGGCTTTGTTTCCTGGGTAAGGGAGCCGAACTTGAGATGTAGAATAGAGATAATGTTGAAAACACTTACTGACCTACGACCTTCTCGGTTCTTGTTTGCGGCGCTGCTGATGGGCGCGCTGACGGCATGTGCGATTCCGCCGACCGGCGACAAGGAGGCGATGGCCGCTTACGAAGAAGCGAATGATCCCTTCGAACCGGCGAACCGTCTGATCTTCTCGGCCAATGTCGCAGTCGACCAATTGGTTCTGCAGCCTACGGCTGTCACCTACCGCGATCTGTTTCCTGATGAGCTGAAACCGCCGGTCGAGAACTTCATCACCAATCTCTTCATGCCGATGAGCTTCCTGTATTCGCTCCTGCAGGGCGATATGGATCGGGCAAATCTCGCGGCGACGCGTTTCTTCACCGCACTCCCGACATTTCTCCTCGGCAACACGATGCCGGACCAGGAGCCCGTATACGAAGATGCAGGCCAGACACTTGCCGTCTGGGGCTTCGAGCCTGGCCCCTACGTCATGCTGCCCTTGCTCGGACCGTCTTCGGTCCGCGGAACCTTCGGCGCGATCGGCGACTTCTTCTTCGATCCGGTGGGATGGGTAACGGACACTCCGGTGGCCATCGGTCGTGCTGCCGGCAACGCTGTTGTCGTGCGCTCCAACAACGTGGACCAGGTCCGGGATCTGCAGCGAAACTCGCTCGACTATTATGCGGCCGTACGCAGCTTGTATCGCCAGCAGCGCGAGGCTCAGGTTCGGAATGGTGGATCGGTTCCAGTTCAGCCCGCTCCGACGCTTGGGTTGGACCTGGAAGAGAAATCGGACGCCAAAGAAACCGCGTCAGGAAAGTAAGGCCGGGGCCCATGACCGTGCGCTTCACAACGGCGTTCGTTGTTGTCCTCGCATTGTTCTTCACCGCCCCGTCGGTGCAGGCTGACGATCATCTGGACACGTCCGTCAAATTCATCAAGACGCTGTCCGATCGCGCGATCACGACGCTGACCGATTCCGATATCACCACCGACGAACGGCGCGTGCAGTTCAGAAATCTGTTCCGCGAAGGATTCGCCGTCGACGGCGTTGCGCGCTTCGCGCTGGGCCGTTACTGGCGGGGCGCGTCCAAGCAGGAGCGTGAGGAATATCTCGTGCTCTTCGAAGACGTGATCGTCACCACATGGGCGGACCGGTTTTCACAGTATTCCGGTCAGGCATTCGAAGTCCGTGGCGCCACGAATGTTCCGAGTAACGGCCCGGAAAAGGTGGCGCTGGTGTCCAGCGAGTTTTTCACCAGCCCGACGTCACCCGTTCTGATCGAATGGCGGGTCGCGAGCCTGGGTGACGTAATCAAGATTACCGATGTGAATGTTGCGGGCTTCAGCATGGCGCAGACGCAACGTGACGAGTTCAACTCTTTCATTCGCAACAACGGTCGAAAATTGTCGTCACTGCTGGAGCAGTTGCGCAAGATGCGAGACAGCTAGTCCGCCAGACCTCGGCCCGACATCCAGATAACGATTAGCGAACTCAGCGCTGGAGAGGCTTGTACTTGATCCGGTGAGGCTGATCGGCATCGGCTCCCTTCCGGCGCTTCAGGTCCTCTGTATAGGCATCGTAGTTACCTTCGAACCACACCACCTCGCTGTCTCCCTCGAACGCGAGAATATGGGTCGCGATCCGGTCGAGGAACCAACGGTCATGGCTCACCACGATCGCGCAACCGGGGAACTCCAGCAACGCCTCCTCGAGCGCACGCAACGTATCGACGTCCAGATCATTGGTCGGCTCATCCAGCATCAGGAAGTTGGAACCGGACTTCAGAACCTTCGCAAGATGCACCCGGTTGCGCTCGCCGCCGGACAATTGGCCGACAGGTTTCTGCTGATCCGATCCCTTGAAATTAAACCCGGCAACATAGGCGCGGCTCTGCACATTGCGTTTGCCGAGCTCGATCACATCAATACCGTCGGAAATCTCCTCCCAGACAGTCTTTTCATCTGACAGGGCGTCGCGGCTCTGGTCCACATATCCCATCACCACGGTATCGCCGATCCGAAAATCTCCTGAATCGGGCGTATCCTGCGACGTCACCATGCGGCAGAAGGTGGTTTTACCCGCGCCATTCGGCCCGATCACACCGACGATCGCGCCCGGCGGCATCTTGAAGCTCAGATCGTCGATCAACAGGTGATTTCCGAAACCCTTGCGAATGCCCTCCGCCTCGATCACCAGGTCGCCGAGACGCGGGCCCGGCGGGATCGTGATCTGCTGGCGTTCAGGCGCCTTGTCTTGACTCGCGGCAACCAACTTTTCATAGGCATCGACGCGTGCCTTGCTCTTGGCCTGGCGGGCTCGTGGGCTTTGGCGCACCCACTCAAGCTCCTGCTTGATCGTGCGCTGGCGGGAAGTTTCCTCGCGCTCTTCCTGGGCCAGACGTTTCTCTTTCGCCTCAAGCCAAGCGCTGTAGTTGCCTTCGAAGGGAAGCCCCTTGCCGCGATCCAGTTCGAGAATCCAGCCGGCGACATTGTCGAGGAAGTAACGATCATGGGTCACTGCCACCACGGTGCCTGAATAATCCTCGAGAAAGCGCTCAAGCCAGGCAACGGATTCCGCATCGAGATGGTTCGTCGGCTCATCGAGCAGAAGCATGTCGGGCCGGGACAACAGCAGACGGCAAAGTGCCACCCGGCGCCGCTCACCGCCCGAAAGTTTCGAGACGTCGGCCTCGCCGGGCGGGCACCGAAGTGCGTCCATAGCGATCTCGATCTGGCGATCCAGCTCCCATGCATCGCTGGCGTCGATTTCGTTCTGCAACTCGGCCTGCTCCGCGATCAGCGCATCCATCTCCTCGGGGGTGAGATCCTCGCCAAAGCGCATGCTCACTTCGTTGAAACGGTCGAGCAGCGCCTTGGTCTCGGCAACGCCTTCCATGACATTGCCCATCACATCCTTGTCGGGATCGAGATCGGGTTCCTGGGGCAGAAAACCCACCTTCAAGCCATCGGCAGCCCAGGCTTCACCCTGATACTCGCTATCAAGGCCGGCCATGATCTTGAGCAGGGTGGATTTGCCGGAGCCGTTCAGTCCCAGGACGCCAATCTTTGCGCCGGGCAAGAAGCTCAACCAGACATCTTCGACGACCTTGCGGCCGCCAGGAAAGGCCTTGGTCAGGCCCTTCATGACATAGACATACTGCGGGGTGTTCACGGGCGCACTCTCAACAGGTTGGTGGCAGTCGGGCGTCTATGTAAGCCGCCCGCGCGCCCGGCGCAACGGTTCGTCGACAACCCGTCGCCGACGCAGGCCTCGGAACTAGTGTCGCCCGCCGAACCGCCAGCGATGAATGTCGATGCTCGTGTAGAGACCCGCCTTGCAGTAAGGCTCGTTCTCGAGCATTTCCTCGACAGCGCCGCGATCGGGCAATTCGATCAGCATGGCACTTCCGACCCATTCGCTTTCGTCGTCGTTGTACAGCGGCCCCCGCTCGATAAATCGCGGCAGATACCCGCCATCGATGAAGTATTCGCGATGGGCCTCGAGCAGGCTGTCTCGCTCTTCGGTCGTATCCGGTCGCCCGTGACCGATCAGCAGGAAACGCTGATTGTTGTCCGGATCGCCCTCGAAATCCCACATCGTGCGCCCGAGTGCGTTACGCCATCGTCGAACGATGATGTCGTCGAACACGCCGGCCTTCGCATACGGCTCCTCATAGGCGAACACCCGTGCCGCTTCCGCGTCCGGCAACTCAACCATATGCATGCTGCCGGTCGGCGTCTCGCCATCGTCGGCCAGACTCGGACCGCGTGCCACCATCTGGTCCGCATACCCGTCCATGAACGCCCAATGCTCCTCGACAACCGCCTTGCGGATATCGCGGCTGTCGGGTTTGTCGCGGCAATAGAAGAAATATGTCGGCATGGCTCAGTCCGCGCTAACCTTGCCGCCGGCGCGTGCCGCCGCCTGCCGGGCGACGCCGGCCTTGCCGTCGTCGGTCTCGGCTTCCCAGCTGTTTTCATGGGCGAGATGTTTCTCCTCGTCCCATTCATGCTGGGTTCCCTCTCCCATGAAGACGATGAAAACTTCGCAACCATCGGGGTACTCATAGGGCCCGTGGGGCATGTTGCCGCCAAATACATAGTCGCCCGGTCGCAGGTCCTTCCCCGCCACGCACATTCGCCCGGCAAGCACCACGATCGAGTGCCAACTTTTATGGCTATGTTCAGGTTCCACATAGCCCGGCGGGAACTTGACCTTCATATCGACCCGGCCCATCGCCGCGTCATAGTTGAAGATCTTGACCTGCACGCCGGGCGGCAACGCCAGAATTTCGTTCGCACCCTCTCCGTCCTGCCAGTCGACTTCGTCGTCATGAAGCGCCACAAACTCGTGCACGACGTCGGTTAACGGTTCAGCCATGATGTTTTCCTTCGTTGGAACGTCCAGCGACGCAGACTAGCGCAACCGTCCGTCGTCCGTCCCGCTTGCGGCCCATTCCGACAGAACATCGCTGTCCCTCTCCCCGGGCATGTGTTGGCGCCGCAGCTCGGCAAAGGCGTCGCCCGGCATCAACCGGGACAGCGCCCAAACCGCCGCCCCGCGCACGAGCGCAGACGCATCGTCGAGCCGCTCGCGGGCGACGACGGCGTCTTCTTCGGTCCCGACATTGCCCATCGCAATAAGCACGTTGCGCAAGAACCGGTCGCGCCCCACGCGCTTGATCGCCGTCTTCGAGAAAAGACTGCGAAACGCGCCGTCATCCAGGCCTGCCAGATCGGCCAGTCGCGGCTTGGCAAATTCCGGGCGCGCCCGCAATTCGGTCACCGGCGCGGTCGCTGCGAACTTATTCCACGGGCAGGCCGCCAGACAATCGTCACAGCCGTATATCCTGTTGCCGATCAAGGGCCGCAGTTCCCGATCGATCGGCCCTTTATGCTCGATGGTGAGGTAGGAGATGCACCGCCGCGCATCGATCTGATAGGGCGCGGGAAACGCGTCGGTCGGACAGGCATCGAGACAGCGCCGGCAACCGCCGCAATGATCGTTCATACCGCGATCATCTGGCAGCTCGAGCGTCGTGAACACTTCGCCCAGGAACAACCATGAGCCGTGTTCGCGCGACACCAGATTGGTGTGTTTGCCCTGCCAGCCGAGACCGGCGATCTGGGCCACCGGCTTCTCCATCACCGGTGCCGTGTCGACGAACACCTTCACGTCGCCCGGGAACTCATCACAAATCCAGCGCCCCAGCGCCTTGAGGCGCTTCTTGACCACGTCGTGATAGTCGCGCCCGCGGGCATAGACCGAAAGATGTCCCACACCGTCCTGGTCCAGGCTGTCGAACGCCGAATCGTCGGGCGTGTAGGCCATCGCGAGCGCGATCACGGAACGCGCTTGCGGCCAGAGTGCCGCCGGTTCGCTTCGACGGTCTGCCTTCGCCGGCATCCAGTCCATGTCGCCGTGCCGGCCCTCCTCGATGAACTGTGCGAGATGATCGCGGATTTCAGGTGCCAGGTGCACCGGGGCGAACCCGACCGCGCTGAATCCCAGCGCATGCGCCTTCTCCTGGATGCGGTCGCGCACCGCAGCAGGGGACGCAGCTTGAACTATGTCGTCGCCCATTCGCTTCGGCCCTTCACGCCTGTCCGCGGCTCGATCATCCCACAAATCACCATCCGCCCCCACATATCAGGCGCGCTTGAGAAGTGTGGCGTCGCCATAGGAGAAGAACCGGTACTCCGCCGCGATCGCGTGGCGGTAGGCCGCCCGCATATGCCCGGTCCCGGCAAAGGCGCAGACCAGCATGAACAGGGTGGAGCGCGGAAGATGGAAATTGGTGAACAGCTGGTCGACGGCGCGAAACTCGTACCCGGGCACGCAAAACAGCCGCGTGTCGCCGCGAAACGCCGCGACGTGACCCGCCGCATCGACCGCCGATTCCAGCACCCGCAGCGCCGTCGTCCCGATCGATACGACCGGCCGCCCGGCAGCCCGTGCTGCGTTGATCCGCTCGGCCGTTTCCTCATCAACCTCGCCATATTCGGCATGCATCTTGTGTTCGCTGACATCCTCAACCGTCACAGGCAGGAACGTACCGGCCCCCACATGCAGCGTCACTGTCGCAAGCTCCATGCCCGCATTGTCCAGTGCTGCCATTAGCTGGGGTGTGAAATGCAGACCGGCTGTTGGGGCCGCCACGGCGCCCTCTCGCGCCGCAAACATCGTCTGATAGTCGTGTGTATCGCGTCCGTCCGGGCCGTCGCCACGCTTGATGTAGGGCGGCAGCGGGGTCCGGCCATGGCGCATCAACGCATCGTGAAAGGCAGCGGCAGCCATGTCGAAGCGCAGATACACCTCACCCCCCTCGCGCCGCTCGACCATCTCGGCGGCGAAACCTTCTGCAAACTCGATCCTGTCACCCGGCCGCAGCCGTTTTGCGGGGCGCGCAAATGCGAGCCATTCGGTCTCCGATATCTGCTTGTGCAGGGTGACGGAGATTCTGCCTTCACCGCGGCGTCCCTCGAGTTGTGCCGGGATCACACGCGTGTCGTTGACCACGAGCAGACTGCCCGGCGCGAGCAATTGCGGGAGGTCCGCCACGGCCCGATCCGCGATGCCATCGCGCAGGTCGAGCAGGCGAGCCGAATCGCGCGGCTCTGCGGGCCGTTGTGCGATCCGCTCGGGCGGAAGCTCGAAATCGAAGTCGGATGTCTTCATGCGCGAAGCCTTGATTGCGATGCAGCGGATTGACAGCGCGTGGACCATGCTACCATTAGCCTGACCCAAACGTACCAGCCCGAAACCTGCGACACTTCGATGCCCGGATTAACCACGCGTTTCCTCATTATCACCGTCCTGTTCGTGACCTGTTTGATGGTTTCGAACATCACGGCCGTCAAGCTGATCGACGTAAATGGGTATGTTCTCACAGGCGCCATCGTGATTTTCCCGATCAGCTACATCATCGGCGATGTTCTGACTGAAGTTTACGGCTTCGCCAAGGCCCGGTTGGTTGTTTGGGTCGGGTTCGGCGCCAATCTGTTCGCGGTCCTGACTTTTGCCCTGGTTGGAATCCTGCCGGCCGCGGGTTTCTGGGAAGGTCAGGCCGCCTACGATACGATCCTCGGTGCGACCCCGCGAATCCTCACCGCGTCGTTCCTGGCCTACCTGGTCGGCGAGTTTGCCAACTCCTACATACTGGCCCGCCTGAAGGTGATCACCGCGGGTCGCATGCTGTGGCTGCGCACCATCGGATCGACCGTGGTGGGCCAGGGGCTCGATTCCGTCGTCTTCGTCTTCGTCGCGTTCTGGGGCGTCCTGCCCATGAAAGTGCTGGTGGGTACGATCGTGCTGCAGGCCCTCGCCAAGATCGCTTACGAGGTCCTGGCCACGCCCCTCACCTATGCGGTGATCGGCTGGTTGAAACGGTCGGAAGGCATCGATCACTACGACCGCAAGACACGGTTCAATCCGTTCGCCGTCACGCGCCTGCAAGACTGATGCGTCGCGCAGCGATATTGCTGGCCTGCCTCACCGGGGTCGCCACCGTCGTCGCCGATGACGTTGCCGCCAACCCTGACACCTATAGCGTCCAGTGGGAAAACGACCGGATCGCCAACACCGACCGGCACTACACAAACGGCTTTCGCCTCTCCTGGGTCTCCGGTGCGCGCGATAATGACCCCCGATGGGTCAAGGACGTGCTCGAGACGCTTTACCCCTTCGCGAACCTTCGGCAGGGCCGGGTTGGTGCCGCTTTCGGCCAGAGTATCTTTACACCGGAGAACACCGCCACCTCGGCCCTCGTCACCGACGACCGTCCCTACGCCGGCTGGTTGTACGGCGCCATCTCGGTGCATGCCGAGACAAATCGCCAACCGGTATCCGCCACCGATACCCTCGACACGGTCGAGCTCAACCTCGGCATCGTCGGACCCTGGGCCCTGGGCCGTCAGGTGCAGAACGGCGTACATGATCTGATCAATGTGGGTCGATCGAACGGCTGGGGCCACCAACTGGATAACGAACCGGGCATCATGCTGATCGGCGAACGCCGCTGGCGTCCCGCCCCATGGAAATTATTCGGTCTGGAGGCGGGGGCGATTCCCCATATCGGCGGCAGCGTCGGTAATGTGATGACCTTCGCCAGCGCTGGTGCAATCCTGCGGATCGGCCAGAATCTGGACGTCGACTATGGCCCGCCCCTTATTCGCCCGTCGCTCAGCGGTCTCGCGGCGGTAGAAAAACGCTCCGGTCTCGCCTGGTATGCGTTCGCCGGCGTCCAGGGTCGCGGCGTCGCCCATGACATCTTCCTCGACGGGAATACTTTCGCCAGCAGCCACAGTGTCGACAAGCGCCTGTTGGTCGGGGATGCCCAGGTCGGGATTGCCTTCATCTACGAAGGCGTGCGTCTTGCCGTGACCCAGATATTCCGGACCCGGGAGTTCGATGGCCAGCGTCAGGCAGACCGGTTCGGTGCGATCAGCCTGTCGGCAAATTTTTAGACGCCCGGTGCGCCCACGCCGGCCTTTTCAGACCATTGCCTCGTGTTAAGCTTCCCGACCTTGCAGGATCAGGATCATGGGGAGGAATCATGACGAGCCTCAACCTCAGCATCGACGGCATCGCCGACGGTCAGCGCATTCCCGAGGAGTTCGCCTTCGGCATTCGCACAGACGATGAGCCGTTCACGTTCGGGGCGAACATCAGCCCGGCCATCAACTGGAGCAGCGGCCCCGACGGCACCAAATCCTATGCCGTCATCATGCACGATCGCAGCGTGCCGACCGTGTTCGACGATGCCAACCAGGAAGGCAAGACAATCCCGGCAGACCTGGCGCGGATGGACTTCATGCATTGGGTTCTTGTCGACATACCGGCGACGACGACCAGCCTGCCGAAGGGCGCGGAATCCGACTCTGTCGTGCCGAAAGGCAAGCCGACCGGACCTGCCTCCAACGGCGTTCGCGGCGCCAATGACTTCGGCATGTTCATGGCCGGCAACCCGGACATGGCGGGCGACTATGGCGGCTATGACGGGCCGGCCCCGCCATGGAACGACGAAATCATGCATGAGTATGTGTTCACCGTGTACGCGCTGGATGTCGAGACACTCGGCATGAGCGGTGTGTTCAACGGTGCCGACGCGCTGGCCGCGATGGAGGGTCATATTCTTGCGAGCGGCCAGGTGGCGGGGGAATACACCCTGAACCCCGATCTCGGGTAACTTCAGGCTGACAGTGCCATTTTCAGCGGCGGATCTTCGGGTCCGCCGCAATTTTTTCGAGACCATGTGACCGGCATCACTTCGGATCACGGCGGGCATACGTATCTGTTGGACAACGACGCATCCAACGGAGAGCACGATGTCCGACCATGACAAGAACGACAACCGAAACACGTTCGATTACGGTTTTGTCTACGGCACCGCCGACGGCGACCTGATCGACGGCACGTATGAGAACGAGATCATCTTCGGCTATGACGGCGATGACGAGATTCGCGCCGGCGGCGGCAAGGACTATGTGCGGGGCGGCAACGGGAACGACCGACTCTACGGCGAAGACGGAGACGATCACCTGTTCGGCGGTCGCGGTGACGACCGGCTGTACGGCAACGACGGCGATGACTGGCTCGATGGCGGTCCCGGGGATGACTGGCTGTACGGAGACCAGGCCGGCGACGCCGGCAACGACACACTCCTCGGCGGCCTTGGTGACGACGAACTCCATGGCGAGAACGGAGACGACTGGCTCCATGGCGGCCAGGGCGACGACAGGCTGCACGGGGGCAACGGCAACGACACGCTGTGGGGTCTCGACGGGGATGACCGACTGCTGGGCAGCGACGGTGAGGATGAACTGCATGGCGGTGACGGCGACGACCAGCTCAACGGCGGCAACGGCAACGACTGGCTCTTCGGCAACGCCGGCGACGATTCCCTCTACGGCGAGGATGGCGACGATCGGCTGTTCGGATGGACCGGCAACGACCTTCTCGAGGGCGGCGACGGCAATGACAAGCTCCACGGCGGCGAGGACGACGATGCGCTTCGCGGGGAAGACGGCAATGACGGGCTGTCAGGCGACGACGGCAGTGACGACCTTTCCGGCGGGAATGGCATCGACGTTCTTCAGGGCGGTGATGGCGACGACACACTCAACGGCGGCGCGCATCAGGACTTTCTCTTCGGCGACGACGGTGCAGACACGCTCAACGGCGGTGACGGCGACAACGCGGAAGACCATCTCTGGGGCGGCGACGGCGACGACCTGTTCCTGTTCTCCGTCAACGGCGGCGACGACTGGGTCGAGGATTTCACGTCCGGCGAAGACACGCTCGACGTCTCAGCACTCGGGTTCGCCAACTTCGGGGATCTTCTCGCAAGCACCAGTGACGTCGGCGGGAACGCCACCATCGATTACGGGAACAACGACGAGATCACGCTGGTGGGCGTCGCCATGGCAGACCTGTCGGCGACCGACTTCCTGTTCTGAGGCTTAGTCGGCGGCGTCCGAATAGTCCACGAGCTTCGTCTTGTAGTCGGTCCGCGGCAGACTCCCGAACGTCACGATCTCGACCTTGGTCGTGACCACCAGCTTCGAGCGGATCTCCTTCTCGATCGCTTCCGCCAACCCGGGTCCGGGCTCGGCCCCCTCGGCCGCCTCGACATGAACCGGCAGTGGCGGTGATTGCTGCACGCCTGCCTGGGTCGGGCGCACCAGCATGATTCCGCTCACGTCCGGGCGAAACAGGTTCACCACCTCCCGGATCGCACTGGGAAAGACGTTGACCCCCCGCACGATGAGCATGTCGTCGGTCCGGCCGATACAGCGAATGCGCGGTCCGGTGCGCCCACTGGCGACGGGGCCCATGCGCACGGTCACATGGTCGCGGGAACGATAGCGCAGCAGCGGCGCAGCTTCCTGTTGAAGATGGGTGTAGACCGGCTCGCCCCGGACCCCGTCCTCGAACGGCAGTGGTTCCTCGGTGTCCGGGTCGATCAGCTCCATATGGATATAGTCCCGGGCGAGGAAGTTCATGCCGTCCTGTTCCGGCCCCTCCCCGAACATGGAAATCGACAGCTCGCCGAGCCCCAGGACCTCATGTACTTTCGCGTTAAACGCCTCCTCGATCTGAGCACGGACTTCGGGCTCACCGCCCCCCGGCTCACCACCGGCCACAAGCGTCTCCAGCCCGCAGGCCGCCGGATCGATGCCGCGGGCCCGCGCGGCCTCGGCGATATACAGAAAATACGACGGCGTCCCGGGCATCGCCTGGACCTGGAAGCGTTCCAGGGCGGTCAGCAGCCGGTCGGTATTGCCGCTGCCCACCGGTACCATGCATACACCCAGCGCGATCATGGATTCATGCACCGCCCCCGCCGCAAACGGCCCGGAATTGTAGGTGGTGACGACCCGGTGGTGAGGCCGAATTCCGGCGGCGAAATAACTGCGGTTGGACGTGTGAATCCATCGCTTGAGGTCGCCCAGGGTGACCGGAATATAGAGCGGCGCACCGGATGTGCCGCTGGTTGAATAGATCCGCACCACATCTTCGAGCGGTGCTGCCAGCTGGTTGCCCAGCGGGAGATGGTCGGCCTGGCTGGCGCGCAATTCATCTTTGACCGTGAACGGCAGGTGGCGCAGATCATCCAGTCCACCGACCGATTCCGGGGTCTTGAAACCAGCCGTGCGAAACTTCTCGCGATAGAATTCGGAACGCGCGAACAGATACTCAATCTGCCTGCGGTAAACCGGCTCGTCTTTCTGTTTCTGGTCCGCGAATTCCCGGGTTTCGGCCTCGGGATCAAAGAGCTCGGCAGCCGACATCTAGTCTAGTCCCCGTCATAGCTAATGGCTTCTTCACCGTGATGGGCCAGCAGGAATCCGATCGGGCGTTCGGTCTCTTCATTCAGGTGACCGATCAGTCCCATCGGTGCGGGCCAGGATCGGGAATGCCGCGGATCGCCGCCTTCGGGATAGTCCAGATCGAGCAAGACGGCCGCCATGGGTCCCTGCAGGTTCATCGGCAGCGGCTTGCCCCAGACTTCGGCAACGGCGTCGGGAAACGCGCGCAACGCATGGACATGGCGTCCCGAGACCCCGCGTTCATCGGCCAGCTCGAGGATTCGGACGGCCCGCGGATCGACGGGGTGGTGAATGGGGTGCCCGAAACCGGGGATGAATTTTCCGGCCGTCCTTGATATTCCCTGCGCGATCGCCAGTGCCGCGGCCTCTGCGTGACTCGCCTCCTTCGATGCGCGTTTGCGGCATCGTCGAGCATGTCCCCGCACACATCCGCACTGCCGAGGATGACCGATCCGACACCCGAGCAGTCCCGCGGCCACCGCGCCCTGCAGCGCTTCGGGGGCCGCCGCCAGGGTCATGCGCGCAGCCTGGACGCTCGGCGTCAGCCCGTGTTCGGCCAGCGCGACCACCAGCACATCCATGAAGAAGGCCTGATCGGCACTCGGCTCGCGACCGGTGAGATGGAAAAAGAAGAATTCGGCGATCGAGGCATGGCCCATCACCTCGTTGCACAAATCCTTGCCGCGCACCGTGATCGAGCTCGCGTCGGCCGTCTCGATAGCGGTTTTCGCCTCGCCCTTCTTGCCAATCAGCATGGTCCTCTCCCCCAAGTCCTGCGCGACGATAGGGTCAAACCAACCGCGCCGACAATGTTTCACATACATGGGAATTATTTTTCTATGTAATGGAACCCGATTGACTCCAGCCGACAAGCCCCTGCGCCTAGAATAAACCCCGTTAACGAATGAGAGCGGCTCAAATACCGCCCACGGCTCCGGTACCTTAGGGAGAATGAAACGATGAAATACGGAATGTTCAGCATGCCTCTGCGTCCGCCCGGGGGCGACGTGAACGGCAACTATCACCGCGACATCGAGACCTATATCCATGCCGACAAGCTCGGATACACCGAGGGCTGGATGGGCGAGCATTACACCATCCCGTGGGAGCCCATTCCCGCGACCGACCTGTTCGCCGCGACCGTATTCGCACAGACCGAGCAGATCCGGGTCGGCACCGGCGTTGTGTTGCTGCCGATGCACGACCCGCGTCTCGTGGCACTTGCGCATCGCGTATCTCGATCACCTCTCGAAAGGCCGCCTCAACTTCGGCATCGGTGCGGGCGGCGCACCCGACCGATTTCCACTTCTTCGACATCGACTATCAGGAAGGCGAGCATCGCGAGCGGATGCGCGAGGCGATCGACGCCATCCACGCGTCTTTGGACCGAAGAGGACCCGTTCGAACACAATGGCAAGTTCTGGCAGTTCAAGGTGCCCGAACCGATGCCGCAGATCCCGCTCTACCATCACATCCGGCCCTATCAGGACCCGCATCCGCCAATCGCCGTGGCCGGACTGCACAAATACTCGGAATCGCTGGTGACGGCGGGACGCGAGGGCTGGATGCCGATGAGCGTCAACTATCTGCCCGCCGCCAACCTCAACACCCATTGGGAAGCGGTGAAACAGGGCGCGGCAAGGAAACGGGCCGGACGCCAAGCCGCAAGGACTGGCGGGTGGCGCGCGAGATCTATGTCGGCAAAACCGATGCGGAAGCACGCGACCATGTGCTCAACGGCGGCATGGCCCGAAGGCCTATAACGACTATATGTACAACGTCCTCAAATCACTCGGCGTCGTCGATCTCTACAAGGAGAACGAGGACATCAAGGACGAGGATCTGACCGCGGAATATATCTGCGACAACATCTGGATCGTCGGCAGTCCCGATACGGTCACCGAGAAACTGCGCAAGCTCTACGACGACACGGGAGGCTTCGGCACCGTTCTGCAGGTCCAGTATGTTTACGAACCCTTCCAGGATTGGCTCGACAACATGTCGCTGTTCGCCAAGGAAGTCATGCCGAACCTCGCCGACCTGGTGCCGGAAGACGAGGATTCCGCCGCCGCCGCCCAGTAGTCCGGCTCAAAGACCTGTTCGGCCCGCCCTGCACCGCACATGCGGTGCGGGGCCGGCGAACATAAGAATCACGGAGGCCAAAATGTCCGTTGCCGCTGAATCGGAACGTCAGGTTTCACCCGACGTCGCGAAATGCATCGCTGAGGAACGCATTCCGATCATCGATGTCAGCGGTTATCTGTCAGGGGACCCCGATGCCGTCGAGCAGTTCGCCACCGACCTGCGGGCCATACAGGAAAGCCTTGGTTTCTACTGCATCATCAATCACGGGATCGACCAGGGATTGATCGATCGCAGCTTCGAACAGATCGCCGAACTGTTCAAACTCTCCGACGAGACAAAGATGAAGTACCGGGTGGATTTCCACCACCAGGGCTTCATCCCGAACAAGTCACTGATCCTGCGCTGGTCGAAAATCGCAAAGAACGAGAAGAAGGACCTCAACGAGGCCTGGGCGTTCATGCGCGAACGCGACGGCCGACGATCCCAAGGTGAAGGCCAACATCCGTCACCGGAACCTCAACCAGTGGCCCGAGGAACTCCCCGAATTCCGCAAGCCACCCTACTCGAGTATCAGGAGACGATGGCGGTCCTGGCGACACGGATGCTGCCGGCCTATGCCCGGGCGCTGGAGATGCCGGCAGACTATTTCGACGACAAGTTCTCCCACCCGGAATACTACAACCGTTGCGCCTGGTATCCGCCCGTGGATGCCGAGGAAGGGCAGTTCTCCCTCTCGCCGCATTCCGATCACAGCTCGATGACATATCTTGCCCCTGATGGACGTGGCGGGACCTGCAGGTCATGGCGCCCATCGGGCAAATGGATGGAAATCGAGCCCTTGCGCGGCGCGATCGTCGTCAACACCGGCGAGTTCTTCAATCGCTGGACCAACGGACGTTTCATCGCAACACCGCACCGCGTCGTGCCGCCGCTCGACCATCGCTATGCGCTGACATTCTTCTATAACTGCAATGACGAAACCGTGGCCGACCCGATCCCGACCTGCATCAACCCGGGCGAAGAACCGGTCTACGAGCCGATGTCGTTCCATGATTTCTTCATCACCTATATGGATGGCAACTACATCTACCGCACCGCGGAGATGGACGAGGACTAACGGCCCTCGCCGACCAGCAAGGTGTTTTCCGTGACGAAAGAATTGGTATGAGCGACGCACATCTCCTGAGCGAAACACGTGATCGCGTCCTGTACGTGACCATCGACCGGGTGGAGAAACACAACGCGCTCGCAATTTCGATCATCGCCGCGATCGGCGAAACATTTCGTGCGGCGGCGGCTGATGAGAGTCTCGTCGCGGCGGTCTTGCGCGGCGCGGGCGAAAAGACATTTGCCGCGGGCGGCGACCTGCGTGAACTCGCCGGCCTTCGCACCGAGGCGGAAGCGGAGACAATGGCACTCGATGCCAAGGCGGCGTTCAACGCGATCCGCGATTTCCCGGTGCCCGTGATCGCCGGCCTCAACGGCAATGCCTTCGGCGGCGGTGCCGAACTCGCCGTCGCCTGCGATTTCCGGGTCGCGGCAGCGCATGCGCGCATCGGCTTTGTGCAGGGTCGTCTCGCCCTCGCCACCGCCTGGGGCGGCGGGCCGGACCTGCTCGACCTGGTCGGGCGTGCGCGGGGGCTCAAACTCATGAGCACCGGCGAGATGCTCGACGCGCCGACCGCGCTTGATATCGGGCTGTATGACGCAATCGGGCCCGAAACCGAAAACATCGACGACACCATCGAGGCTTTCCTCGAGCCGATCCGAAAGCAGAAGGCCCAGTCCATGCGCGCGTTCAAGGCCGTCAGCGATGCACACCGGCGCGGAGATTCACGTGCCACGATGCAAGACGCCGAGACACGCATGTTCGTGAAAACCTGGGTTCATGACGACCACTGGGAGGCCGCCGAAAAGGTGCTTCCCGCGAAGAAAGGCTGACCCGATGGCCGACAACTCTGCCTCCCGGAAAAACGAAACCGACGCGGCGCGGCGCGAACCGCCGACCAAACCCTCCACCGCGACCCCTTCGGGCATCGAAGTGCCGCCGGTGGTGACACCGGACATGGTCAGTAACCCTGATCAGGGAATGCCGGGCGAATTCCCGTACACACGCGGCATCTTCCCCGACGGTTTCCGGGGACGGCTCTGGACGATCCGGCAATATTCGGGATTCGGGACGGCGGAGGAATCAAACGAACGCTATCGGTTCCTGCTCGATCAAGGCCAGACCGGCCTCTCGGTCGCACTCGACCTGCCGACCCAGTGCGGCTACGACCCGGTCGACCCGATCGCAAAAACCGAAGTCGGCAAGGTCGGCGTCTCGCTCTCGAGCCTCGCGGAGGCCGAGATTCTTTTCGATGGTATTGATCTCGGCGGCATCTCGACCTCTTTCACAATCAACGGCACCGCGTCGATCATCTACGCCATGTATTGCGCCGTGGCCGACAAGAAGGGTGTGCCCCGCGAGAAACTCACCGGCACCATCCAGAACGACATCCTCAAGGAATATGTGGCGCGCGGCACCTGGATTTTCCCGGTACGCCCGTCCATGCGGCTTATCGCCGATACGATTCTTTTCTCCTACGACCAGACGCCGCGCTTCAACGCTATCAGCATCGCCGGGGCGCATGTGCGCGACGCCGGCTGCACGGCGGTCGAGGAGATGGGCTACACCCTGGCCAACGGCCTGGCCTATATCGACGAATTGATCCGCCGGGGCGGCGATGTCGAGAAGTTCGCACGCCGGCTCAGTTTCTTCTTCTATGTCCACATGGATTTCTTCGAAGAGGTCTGCAAGTTCCGGGCGGGCCGGCGACTTTGGGCCAAGTTGTTGCAGGATCGCTACGGCGTGCAGGATCCCAAGGCGCTTATGTTTCGATTTGGCGTCGTTTGCGGCGGTTCGTCCCTGGTCGGCGCCCAGCCCTACAACAACGTCGTCCGCGTCGGCATCGAGAACATGGCGGCCGTGATGGGCGGCGCCCAATCGATCTTCACCGCCGCCTTCGACGAGGCCTACCAGATCCCGACCGAGCATTCGGCGGAGATCGCGGTCCGCACCCAGCAGATCGTGGCTCATGAATCCGGCATCGCGCGCACCGTCGATCCGTTGGGCGGCAGCCATTATGTGGAATGGCTGACCGACCAGATGGAAGACGAGATCATGAAGGTCATCGACGATATCGAGACCTATGGCGGCGTGACCAAGGCGGTCGAAGACGGCTGGCTGCAGATGAAGATTGCGCAGCGGGCATCCGAGCGCAAACACAAGATCGATAGCGGCGAGACGGTCGTCGTCGGCCAGAATCACTTCCGCCGCGAGGATCAGAACGACGGTGTTGCCGAGCTCTTCAAGCTCGACCCGGGCGCCAGCGCCCGTGTCGTCGAGAAATTCGAGCGGGTGCGCGACAGCCGTGACAATGATGCGGTCGCAACGTCACTCGCCGCGCTGGAGGCCGCTGCGGCGGACGACAGCAAGAACCTGATGCCGTACCTCATCGATTGCTGCCATGCTTATGCAACCGTCGGTGAAATGGTGGCCACCCTGAAGCGCCAATGGGGTGAATTCGAAGAACCGGTGAGGCTGTAGGATCGCATCATGAGCCTGAACGGAAAACGCATTCTGATCGCGAAACCGGGCCTCGACGGGCACGATGTGGGTGCCAAGATCATCGCCCTGGCGCTGCGTGATGCCGGCGCCGACGTGATCTATACCGGCCTGCGCCGCACGCCCGACTACATCGCCCGTGTCGCGGTCGACGAGGATGTCGACGCGGTGGGACTGTCCATCCTGTCGGGCAGCCATAAGGAACTGGTCGAGGAGACGGTGCGCTGCCTCAACGAACTCGATGCCGGTGATATTCGGGTGTTTGTCGGTGGCACCATCCCGGCGGAAGACCATGACGAACTGCGCGATGCCGGTGCCCGGGGAATCTTCACGGCCGAAATGGCGGTCAATGATGTGGTCGACGCCCTCGATGCGGAGCTCGGCGGGTGAGCGAAGGCCCCCTCGCCGGCGTCCGGATCATCGAGGTCGCGCACGTCCTCGCGGGACCGTTTTGCAGCATGATTCTGGGCGATCTGGGTGCCGACGTGATCAAGGTCGAGCCGCCCGGCGGCGACATGGCCCGAAACATTACCAAGCAGTTCACGGGGCCCTATAACGACTATTTCGCGAGCCTCAACCGCAACAAGAGATCCATCGTCCTCGACCTGAACACCCCGGCGGGCAAATCTCAACTCGGCGCGTTGGCCGCCGATGCGCAGGGCCTGATTACCAATCTGCGCCCGTCCACCATTCGGCGCTTCGGCCTGACCCATGACGAGCTGAAAACGCACAATCCGAACCTGGTATGCCTGGCATTGACGGGGTTCGGTCTCGACGGCCCCTATGCCGACAAACCCGCCTATGACTACATCGTCCAGGCGCTCACCGGCGTCATGACCCTGACCGGCGATCCCGGCACCGCGCCGACCAAGGCCGGCTATTCTGCCGTCGACAACTCCACCGGCATGATGGGTGCCATCGGGTTGCTGGCAAAAATCATCGAGGGCAAGGGCGGCCAGGTCGATGTGTCGCTCTTCGACACCATGCTTGCCCAGCTCAACTACCTGGCGTCGGGCTACCTCAACCATGGCATCGTGCCGCAGCGAACGTCGCACAGCGCGCATCCCTACATGGTCCCGGCCCAGGTCTTCGAGACCCGTGACGGGCACCTGATGTTGTTCATCTCGACCGACAAGTTCTGGCAGAAATTCTGCGAGGTTGTCGGCTGGCACGACCAGGCGCGCGACCCGAACCTCGCGACCATGAGCGCACGCTCGGAGAACCGCGACGCCGTGATTGGCGCCGTCGGCGACCTCATGAAGAAACAAGCCACCGCGCATTGGGTTGAAATACTGGGCAATGAGGGCCTTGTGGTTTCCGGTGTCGAAACCCTCGACCAGGCACTCGACGGGGACATGGCCGCATCACGCGAGATGATCGCGGTGATCCCAACGCCCGATGGTGCGCTGCGGGTGGTGGGCAACCCGATCAAGATGACCGATCATCCGCCGCGCTACGGCCTGCCGCCGCTTCTGGGCGAACATACCGACGAAATCCTGGGCACCCCGCCCGCCGCTGCGGCCAAATGAGCGGCACCTCACGAAATCCGCGGCGCAACCTCAGCCGCGCCCTGTCGCGCATCGCCAATGCCGACGTATCGGAGACCCTGGCCCAACACAGTGAGGGTGCCGCAGGCGATCTGCCGCGTATCGGCATCACCGGCGCGCCGGGGGCCGGCAAGAGTTCGCTCATCGCCCGGCTCACCAAACTTCGAAAACGGACCGACCGGAAGGTCGCTGTCCTGGCGGTCGATCCGTCGAGCCCGGTGTCCCAGGGCTCGCTTCTCGGCGACCGTATCCGCATGGATGCCATCGCCGACGACCCGGATATCTTCATCCGCTCAATTCCCTCGCGCCGCGCCCATGATGGCCTGGCGGACAACACCGCCGATTTGCTCAACGCCATGGAAGGGCACGGCTTCGACGAGATTATTCTCGAGACCGTGGGCGTCGGGCAGGCCGAATACACCATCCGAACACTGGTCGACACGGTGGTGCTCATCCTGGTGCCCCATTCCGGCGACGCGATCCAGGCGATGAAGGCCGGCATCCTCGAGATGGCGGATATCTATGTGGTGAACAAGGCCGACTTGCCGGGTGCCGACCTCATGGCCGCCGAGATCGAGCAAGTGGCCGCCCATCAAAGCGCCGACGGCTGGACACCCCCCGTCATCATGACATCACGCGACGACCCCCAGGGCTTCGCAGCCCTCGACGACGCGATCAATGCCCACACTGCCTGGCGCGCCGACCATGGCGACGCCGACGCAGTGCGGCGTGCGCGGGCGCGTTACCAAGCCCAGTCGCTGATCTCCCGGCGCATCGACGAGGTGCTCGAGACAGCCGGCGAAGATGTCCTCGACCAGAACCCCGGTGACCTGTTCGACGCGATCGTGGCGCGCCTGAACCGCACGAACGGGGCCTGACCGGAATGTTCGCTCCGCCCCCCGTCATCGAAACCCGGGTGTTCGCCGATGTGAATGCCATCCACGGCATCAACGACCGTGAGTCCGAATGGGCAAAGCTCCTGTTCGGCCGCCCGAACACGCCCAGTTTCCTGGAAGGCCCTTCATTCGATCGCGCCGGCAATCTTTGGCTCGTCGACGTCGCCTGGGGCCGGCTGTTCCGGATATCCCCCGCCGGGGACATCGAACTCGCCTGCACCTATGACGGCGAACCGAACGGCCTGGTCTTCCACAAGGACGGACACGGCATCATCGCCGACCATTATCACGGCCTGATGCGCCTCGACCCCGAGGCCGGCACCGTCGAGCCCTATCTGGTGCGCAACACCAATGAGCGGTTTCGCGGCACCAACGACCTGACCTTCGCGTCGAACGGCGATCTGTACTTCACCGACCAGGGCACGTCGGACCTGATCGACCGTTCGGGCCGGGTGTTCTGCCTGCATGCGGACGGCGGCCTCGAACTCGTCTGTGCGGACCTGCCGAGCCCGAACGGGCTGGTCCTGAGCAGCGACGAGAAAATCCTGTATGTCGGCCTCACTCGCGACAACGCGGTCTGGCGCATGCGGCTGGCCGACCGCGGCCGCGCCGACCAGGTCGGGCGTTTCGCGCGGATGTCGGGCGGCACCGGCCCCGACGGCATGGCGGCGGGCGCGGACGACAGCATTCTCGTTTGTCACGTGGGGTTCGGCGCGATCTGGGTCTTCGCGGCCAATGGCGAACCCATCCACCGGATCAATTCCTGCGCCGGCCCGCTGACCACGAATTGCGCCTATGGCGGCCCCGACGGCAAGACCCTCTACATCACGGAATCATCGAGCGGAAAGGTGCTGACGGCCGACATGCCGACCGCCGGTCGCGTTCTCTTCTCGCATATGTAGAACGGCGGCTTACAAAACCGCCCGCACCTATTCCGCAGCCGCCTTGATCTCGCTCTCGAGGATCTCGTAGACCACCGAGCACTCATCCTCGAGCCGCCCGGCCTTCTCGATCTTCTTGTAATAGTCGTTGCAGATCCGCAGCAACGGCGCGGACAGGCCCAGCGCATCGGCCTGTTCCTCGACGATATCGAGATCCTTCCACAGCAGCTTGCTGGGGCCCGCGCAGGGCTGCCATGACCGGTCCTTGATGATGCCCGCGCGCATGCCGAACACGACCGACCCGGCGGCACTGGGTCCCACGATATCGATCATCTGCTCGGGATCGAGCCCCATCTGGGCGCCGAACAGCATGCCTTCGGCCAAGGCCACCGTATTCGCGCCGACCATGAAGTTGATCATCAGCTTGAGCTTGATGCCCGTGCCGTACTCGCCAACATAAAACGTCTTCGGGCAAACGAGCTCCAGCATCGGCTTCACGGATTCACACAAGGCCTCGTCGCCGCTCATCATGATGACACCCTTGCCCGCGCGAATGATCGGCTGGGTACCGCTGAGCGGGCAATCGATGATTTTCGCCGGCGTGTCAGCCACCTGGTCGCGTACACGTTCCTTCTCACCCACCGGGAAGGTGTTCATCTCGATGATGGTCAGGCCTTCATGGGCACCTGCCAACAAGCCGTCGGGGCCTTCCAGCGCGGTGCGGGAGGCGTCGGTGCTCGGGAGCGCCGAAATCACCACGTCGGACCATTCGGCGAGCTCGCGTGCCGTATCAAACAACTTGCCGCCAGTGTCGGGAAAGCTCTCCGTGCTCGGGCGGCGAACGGCTGCACATTCGTAGCCTTCGGGCATCAGGATCTCGGCCGTGATACCGCCGATCAGTCCAAGTCCCAGAATTCCAACCTTCTCAGCCATGATGTCCTCCCTCTGGATTTGTTCGGTATGTCCCGGCCTTACGGGCCGGTGCCCAATACCGCCTCGCGGAACCGCGAGCGCAGATAGGCCCCGTCGCGTGCGGGGAGCACGCGTGGATGCTCGCCCGCCTCGATCTTGATGTTGGCGAAAAGCGGCCCCTCGCAGCGCTGCATGCGCCCTGCAAGCGTACCCAGCGCGTTCATGTCCCGGATATCCTCGAGTGCCTCGATCCCGCAGCCGCGTGCCACCTCCACGAGGCTCACGCCGCCGGCCGTGGCCGTTGGCTGGGCGCCGGTCTCGCCATACACCTCGTTGTCGAGCACGATCACCGACAGGTTCGCCGGTTTGGCGGTACCGATCGTCGCCAGGCTGCCGAGCCCCATCAGCATGTCCCCGTCGCCGGTTATCGCGGCGACCGGCCGGTCCGGCTGGGCCTGCGCCAACCCGAGCGCCAGGGCGGCGGTCCCACCCATGGCGCCCCAGAGATAGAAGTTGCGCGGGTCGTCGCCCGCTGCCGCGCAGTCATAGGTCGCCGAGCCGAGCCCGGAGACCACGAGCAGTTCGCCGCGGTCCTGCAGAAGCCGCGCGACGGCCTCGCGTCGGTCGAGAAGAGGGCCTGTCATGTCATCCCTCCTCCGTGAAGGCCTTGCGGCCGATCAGACGCTGGGAAAGCAGCACCGCCGAGGCGAGCGACCCGTCGAAGGATTGCCGGATCGCCGCGTCCAATGTCGGTGCGGCCTCTTCGGGGGCATCGACCCGATGTGCCTGCACCCCCATCCGGGTGAGCACGTCGGGCGTTGCCTGGCCCATCTGGGCCTGCCACGGGTTAAATTCACCCCACTCGCCGCGCATCGTGATCACCGCCACAAGCGGGATCCGGCAATTCTCGATCAGGGTGAACATGTTCACACAGTTGCCCACGCCGCTCGACTGCATGAGCAACACACCGCGATCACCACCCAGCCAGGCGCCGGCCAGCATTGCCACACCGTCTTCCTCGGTGGTGAGAGTGGTCGCACACATGTCCGGGTTGTCCTCGCACCGCTCGATCAGACGGGAATGCCCGGCATCGGGCACATAGGCAACCTGGCGAATATTCTGCTGCACCAGCACGTCATAGAGCGCATCGGCCCAATCGGGTGTGGCAGCGTCGGGTCTGATTACCGTGTCGCTCATGAACTGTCTCCGAGAGCCTCGAGCCGCGCTTTCGCGGCCAGGAGCTGTGCGGCGAGCTCGATCTCGCCCGCCTCCATCCGCACGAGCGGCCCCGCGACCGCAATGCCCATGGCCTCGCCATAGACATCCGCCGTGGTCGCCAGCCCCATCACATCGACGACATTCTCGCCACGGGTCACGAAGTAACCCTTGGCAATTCCCTCCGCCAAATCCGCTTCCAGTGTCGCGCGCTCGGTGATCGTGTTGGGCGTGTGCAGATCGAGGGGCAAGCGAGCCACCAGCGCGGCGCGTTCGGCATCGTCCAGGCGGCCGAGAAACGCCTTGCCGATGGCACTCGAATGCATCGGCTTGATATCGCCCGCGCCTGCGGAATAGCGCAACGTTTGGCCGCCCTCGATCACATCCAGATAAAGGATCGTCTCCCCCTGGCGGCGACCGAGCAGGATGGTTTCGTTGGTCTCGTCGCGCAGCACTTCAAGCTGCGGGACAATGCTTTCCAGCACCGGGTCATGGGCGGCAATCGTGTTGGCGACCTCAAGCAGGCGCTTGGTCGGGTAAATCGCCCGGTTTCGTTCAGACGTGTAGAGATACCCCTTGGCGCTGAGCGTCCGGACCAGACCGTGGCAGCTGCTGATCGGCGCCGACAGGGCCTCCGATATCTGGGTCAGGGTCATCGGCCCCTTGCGACGCGAAAATGCCTCGAACAGGTTGACCGTGCGTACCGCTGTCTTCACGCCATCATTCATACTCATGAAATTGAGTTTGACGGTGTGAAACACCGGGGTCAAGCAGCACCCCACGAGCTTTTACGAAACCCGGCAATCGCGTAACAATTACGCATCGATCAAACTTTCGCGGTGCACATGCATGTCCACAGACCCTAACGACCGGATCATCGTCGCCGGTGGCGGCCCGACCGGGTTGATTGCCGCACTATCACTCGCCAACCAGGATATTCCGGTGCTGCTGCTGGAGCAGCAGGACGCACCGCAGGATCACCGTCGCGCGACGACCTTCCACCCGCCGACGCTGGAATATCTCGACGCACTCGGCATGGTCGATGCGGTGCTCAACGACGGGCGGATCACCCCGGTCTGGCAGTTCCGCGACCGGCACACCGGCGTCGTCGCCGAATTCGATCTGGCCGCCCTGAAGGACGAGACGAAATACCCCTACCGTGTGCAATGCGAGCAGATGGAGCTGAACCGCGCCCTCTACGGCAAGCTCGAAGCCCATCCCAACGTCGACGTGCGCTTCTCCCATGAGGTGCTGGGCGCAACCCAGGATGGCGACAGCGTTTCCGTGCGCGCACGAACACCCGACGGCGAGGAGAGCTTCGACGGCCGGTACGTGTTCGGCGCCGACGGCTCGCGCTCCAGCATTCGGAAATCCCTGGGTGTCGGCTTCGACGGCTTCACCTACGATGAAAAAGTCGTCCAGTACGGCACGACTTTCGACGTCAGCGAAGCCATGCCCGATATCGCCGGGGTCGCCTATATCTCCGACCCCGACGAATGGTGCGTAATCCTGCACCTGCCGGAATACTGGCGCGTTACCTTCTCGGCCCGCGAGGGCGAGGCTGATGACGTGGCGGTGCGCGACGATGTGGCCGAGGCCCGCATGGCCGCCTTCTTCGGCAAGTCCGGCGCTGTCGTCGAACTGCACCGGAACATCTGGGCGATCCACCAGCGGGTCGCGGAGGATTTCCGCAAGGGGCGAATGATCATCGGCGGCGATGCCGCCCACATCAATTCGCCCATGGGCGGCATGGGCATGAATTCCGGCGTCCATGACGCGGTCAACTTCGCCGAGAAGATGGGACAGATCTGGCGTGGCGAGGCCGACGAAGACATTCTCGACCGCTACACCCGCCAACGCCGTCACGTCGCGCTGGAGGATGTTCGCCTGCAGACGATCCGGAATACCAAGTTCATCGCCGAGAAAGACCCCGCCGAACGCCTCAAGAACCAGGACGAGATGCGCGCGACCGCCGAGAACCCGCAAAAAAGCTACGGCTTCATGATGGGATCGTCGATGATCGCCGGCCTTCGCGCGGCAAACGCGCTGGACTGACCTGCCGCCATATCGGAACCAGGGTTTGATCGAGGTCAGACGACCATGCATGGTGCCGCGCTAGGATTGCGCCATGACGAGCATCACGCCTGAAACCCCAAACACCGGCCGCGACCCTTATGCGCCTGCCGAAATCGCCCATCTGGTCGAGAACATCGGGGTCCGGAAGGCGAACCTTCCGCTGCTGCCGCTGGTCGTGCTCGGCATTCTCGCCGGCGCCTTCATCGCGTTTGGTGCGATGTTCTTCACGCTCTCGATCACCGGCAGCACGCTCGGATTCGGGCCGACCCGCCTGATCGGCGGTCTCGTATTCTCACTGGGACTGATCCTGGTGATCATCGCCGGTGCGGAACTGTTTACCGGAAACAACCTGATCGTCATGGCCTGGGCAGACCGGAAGGTCACGACCGGGAAACTTTTGCGAAACTGGGGGATCGTCTATATCGCAAACTTCGTGGGCGCCGGGGCAACAGCGGTCATGGTCTTCTGGTCCGGCACCCTCGACCTGGGTGACGGGGCGGTCGCCGAGACCGCCGTTACAATAGCGACCGGCAAGGTTTCCACGACCTGGTTCGAGGCCTTCGTGCGCGCCATTCTGTGCAATGCGCTGGTCTGCCTCGCGGTCTGGTTGTCCATGAGCGCACATCGCGTCACCGGCAAGATCCTGGCAATCGTTTTCCCGATTACCGCCTTTGTGGCTCTCGGCTTCGAGCATTCGGTCGCAAACATGTACCTCCGGCCGCTGGGCTGGCTGCTCGGCGCCGAAGGGGTCGCGTTCGGCGCGATAGCCGCAAACTTGGTTTCGGTCACAATCGGCAACATCATCGGCGGCAGCGTTTTCGTCGCCTTGGTGTACTGGCTCGTCTATTTGCGAGGCGAACGCGAGCCGGGATAGGTAACGTCCCGGCGGTATCTGCACACAACCAAGGGTTTCTTAACCAAAACAGGCGATTCTGGTCCCCTGTCCGGCGCCTGCGCGCCGTTTGAAACGGGGAACGCACATGCTCGACCAGACGACACCGGAGCTTGCCGGCCAATCGACGACCGGCAAGGGTCATGATTTCGACCTGATCGTCATGGGGTCGGGGCCGGCCGGTCAGCGCGCCGCGATCCAGGCCGCCAAGCTGGGCAAGAGGGCCGCCATCATCGAGCGCCGTGCCGTCGTGGGCGGGGTGTGTATCAACACCGGCACCATCCCGTCCAAGACCCTGCGCGAGCCCGCCATGCACCTGTCGGGCTACCGCGAGCGCAACGTGTATGGCGCGTCCTATGTGGTGAAGCAGGATATCGCCATGTCGGACCTGCTGTTCCGCGCCGACCATGTGATCCGCAACGAGATCGACGTCACCCACCACCAACTGCGCCGCAACGGCGTGCTGGTGATCGAGGCGACGGCGACCTTCGCCGATGCCAACACCGTTCGCCTCGACTATTTCGACGGTCGCGGCCAGCGCGCGGTGACCGCGGACAGGATCGTCATCGCCGTGGGCACCGAGACGACCCGGTCTTCCGATATCCCGTTCGACGGCCAAACCATTTTCACCAGCGACGACATCCTCGATCTGGAGGAGTTGCCTCGCACTCTCGTCGTCATCGGCGCCGGGGTCATCGGGCTGGAATACGCCACCATCTTTGCCACACTCGGCGTGCGCGTGACCCTGATCGACAAGCGCCCGCGACTGCTCGACTTCGTGGATGGCGAGATCACCGACGCGCTGGCCTACCTGATGCGCCAGAACCGCGTCACCCTGCGCCTGGGCGAAGGCGTCGAATCCATCGCCCGTGAGGACGGCGCCAATGGCGCGCATGTGCGCGTGGTGCTGGAAAGCGGCAAACAGGTCGTGGCCGCCAAGGCGCTCTACAGCGTCGGGCGCACCGGCGCGACCGGCGCGCTCAATCTCGATGCCGCCGGCCTCGACGCCGACGAACGCGGCCGCCTGACGGTAGACGCGAACTACCGCACCAATGTCCCCAACATCTTCGCCGCCGGCGATGTCATCGGCTTTCCCAGCCTCGCGTCAACATCCATGGAACAGGGCCGCCTCGCCGCCTGCCACGCCTTCGATGCGTCGGTGTCCGGCGTCGCCCAACTCTTCCCCTACGGCATCTATACGATCCCGGAAATCTCGGTGGTGGGTGCCAACGAAGAGGAACTCACAGCCAAAGGGGTGCCCTACGAGGTGGGCAAGGCGTTTTACAAGGAAATCTCCCGCGGCCAGATCATCGGCGATGCGACCGGCATGCTGAAGATCCTGTTCCACGTCGAGACCCGCGAAATTCTGGGTGTGAGCATCCTGGGCGAAGGTGCCTCGGAACTCATCCATATCGGCCAGGCCTTGATGGCCCACAGCGGCACGATCGACTATTTCGTCGATACGGTGTTCAACTACCCGACCCTGGCCGAATGCTACAAGACGGCCGCCTTCGACGGCCTCAACCGGCTGGAATAGCCCCTACCCGATCCCGAGCACCGGCTCGGAACGGTCGAGGATCAGCGGCACAATGATGTCCTCCTCGTCATCGAGGTGACGCGCCAGCCCCGTCCCCAGCGCGTCGATCCCGTCCCGTGCGGCGGGCGCCGCCGAGGCAATATCGGCGGGCGCCTCGCGGATCGCCCCATCCAGTGCCACGACCGCGCCGTGCGCGGCCATCAGCCGGTCATGCACCACTTTGTGGTCGCCCTCGAGCAGCTCGATCCCGCGGGCCATCTTGATGTCGGCCTGCGCGAGCGCCGGGAAATAGTGATACTCCTCGACCTTGTGGTGGGTATCGATCTCGCCGAAGTAGAAATTGACCCGCGGCACGAACCATTCGTGAAACGCCGCCGCCTCGACCTTGCCGTCGGCGAGCTGTTCGCAGGCGTCGGTCAGTGCGGCCGAATAATCCCGGAACATCTGGTGACGCTGCAGCCAGAACTGGCACCACTGACCATTGTTCGGGTGCCCGTCCCAGACCGGACGCGGGTATTCCGCCAGCAAGAACGCATAGCCCTCGGGCAGCGCGGTGCGGTCGGTCAGAGACAGGGAATCGGTCGGCGTATCGGACATGCCGCGGGGCTTACACCATGGGCGCACACGTGCAAAGCTCGGGTCACGGCAATGCGAACTGGCCTCTTATGCAGAGGCCCTCAGGAGAGAGTGATGGACTACAGGATTTTCAACACCGACGAGATCGACCACCAGCAATGCTATCGGCTGCTGATCGGCTCGATCGTGCCCCGCCCGATCGCCTGGGTCAGCTCCATCGACGAAAACGGCGTGCCCAACCTGGCGCCGTTTTCCTTCTTCTCCATCGTGTCGCACTACCCGCCGCTTGTCTCCATGGCCGTGAGCGAGAAGACCCATGCGCCCAAGCACACTTCGGCGAACGTCCAGGCCACCAAGGGCTTCGTGGTCCATACGGTGACCGACGACTTCGCGGAATCCATGAACGCCAGCTCGGCCAACTACGAGGCCGACCAGGACGAGTTCGCGGAGATCGGCCTGGAGACCGTGCCGTCGGACCTGGTAGATGCCCCGCGCATCAAGGATTGCCCCGTCGCCATGGAATGCACCTTCGAGCAGGTACTCAAATTCGGCGATGAGTGGGTCACCGACCTGGTGATCGGCCGGGTGCTGCGCTGGCACGTGCGCGAAGACCTGATGCTGGACGACAAATACGTCAATCCCCACACGCTCCACCCCGTCGGCCGCCTCGGCGGCCCGCGCTACTGCCGGACCCACGATATCTATGAAATGAAGGCGCCGTACATCCAGCCCGACGTGGCCCACCCGAATAAGCCGGTGCAGTAAGACCGCCTAAGCCGTCTTCGCCTCGTCGAGCCCCAGTTCCTCGATCATCGCGGCACGAATCTCGAACTTCTGGATCTTGCCGGTCACGGTCATCGGGAACCTGTCGACGAATTTGATGTAGCGCGGGATCTTGTGGTGGGCGATCTGGCCCTTGCAGAAGTCTCTTATCTCGTCGTCGGTGACGTCTTCGCCTTCGGCCAGCTTGATCCAGGCACAAAGCTCCTCGCCGTATTTCTCGTCGGGCACGCCGACGATCTGCACGTCCGACACTTTCGGATGGCCATAGAGATACTCCTCGATCTCCCGGGGATAGAGGTTCTCCCCGCCCCGGATCACCATGTCCTTCATCCGCCCGACGATGTTGAAGTAACCCTCTTCGTCCATGGTCGCGAGGTCGCCTGTGTGCATCCAGCCGGCGTCATCGACGCATTCGGCCGTCTTCTCTTCGTCGTTCCAGTAGCCGCGCATCACCGAGTATCCGCGGGTACACAGCTCGCCGGTCTCGCCGGGGGAGACGATGCGGTCTTCCTCGTCGACGATCTTCACCTCCACATGGGGATGAATCCGACCCACGGTGCCGACGCGCCGATCCAGGGGGTCATCAACCGCCGTCTGGGTCGAGACCGGGCTGGTCTCGGTCATGCCGTAGGCGATGGTCACCTGGTCCATGTGCATCCGGTCGATGACCTGCTTCATAACCTCCACCGGGCAGGGCGAGCCTGCCATGATGCCGGTGCGCAGGCTCGCGAGATCGAACTCGGCGAACTGCGCATGCTCCAGCTGGGCGATGAACATGGTCGGCACGCCATACAGGCCGGTGCAGCGCTCGGCCGCCACGGTCTCGAGGGTCGCCAGCGGGTCGAACGCGTCGGATGGATAGACCATGGCCGCGCCATGGGTCATGCAGGCCAGATTGCCGAGCACCATGCCGAAACAGTGATAGAGCGGCACTGGGATGCAGATCCGGTCGGCATCGGTTAACGCCATCGTCCGGCCGATGAAGTAGCCGTTGTTGAGGATGTTGTGGTGGGTGAGCGTCGCACCCTTGGGCGAACCCGTCGTGCCCGAGGTGAACTGGATGTTGATCGGGTCGTCGAACTGGAGCGTCGGCGCCAGCGCCGCCACCGCGTCGTGGCCCGCCGCGGCACCCGCTGCCAGCACATCGTCAAAGCGATGCATCCCGGCGACATCGTCTTCGCCGATCTGGATGACGGTCTTGAGATGGGGCAGTTTCGCCGACACCAGCTCGCCCGGCGCCGCACCGTCGATCTCCGGCGCCAGTTCCCGGATCATTCCCACATAATCACTGGTCTTGAAGCTGGCCGCGGTGATCAGCGCGCCGCATTCGACCTTGTTGAGGGCGAATTCCAGCTCGGCCAGGCGGTAGGCCGGGTTGATGTTGACCAGGATCAGCCCCGCCTTGGCCGTCGCGAACTGGGTGATCACCCATTCCGCGTTGTTGGGGGACCAGATGCCGATGCGCGAGCCGGGCTCCAACCCCAGCGCGATCAGCCCGGCCGCAAAGTCGTCGACCCGCGCCTTGAGCTCCGCCCATGACCATTTGATGTCCTGGTGGCGCACCACGAGCGCGTCCCGGTCGGCCCAACGGGCCGCCGCGGCATCGAAATGCTGGCCGATGGTATCGCCGATCAGCGGCACGTCCGAGGTGCCGTGGGTGTAGCTCTGGGTCAGGGCGTCAGTCGTTGCCATGATGCATCTCCCGTGCCGAAATCGTAGCACAGGCAAAACAAAACCCCACCCGCGGCAGATCGCGGATGGGGTTCCGTTACACTTCGAAAAGCTGTCGGTTCGGCTAGAGCGCCTGAACGTCCGCCAGCGTCTTCTCCGGCTCCGGCCGGGAGGCATAGTTCGGGTCGATGTCGGTCGCACGGACAACGCCGCTTGAATCGACGACAATCCGGCCCGGCATCGGCAGCGTCCAGCTGTCGTCGCCGTTGGTGCCCGGAATATCGAGCCCGAAACCCTGGTAGATCTCCTTGACCGCGGCCGGGATCTCGAACTTGAGACCCAACTCGGCCAGGTAGGAGTTACCCGGGTCGGAAAGCATTTCGAAATTCAGACCATGTTTTTCGGTCATGGCCTTATTGTGCTCGACGAGCTGAGGGGTGATGGCGACCAACGTGGCGCCGGCTTCGTCGAGGGCAGGTACGATATCGCGCAAAGCATACAGCTCTGCATTGCAATAGGGTCACCAGTGGCCGCGGAACACCGTCAGTACAACGGCCCCCTTCGACAGAAGATCGGCGGAATTCACCATCTCACCGTTCGCATTTTGAAGACTGAAGGCGGGCAGCGTGTCGCCCACCTTTACGACTGTATCCATGATGCCGGATTCACGCAGCTCCTGGGTCGCCTTGCCCATGGTCGCGCGCACCTCTTCCGGCATCCGCTTGGCACCCGCGGCACTAATCTCCGCGAGCTTCTCTGCTAAACTCATGTTTACCCCTCTGTCCGGCCAGTATTGACCTGAACAAACCGTACACGCGATTCCTGGCGCAGACCAGCGACGAGCCGTGACCGGGGAATCAAAGACTTGTGACGCCCGGAACATGGACGTTCTTCGAAACGGGACTATCCGGTGATGCTGTAGAGCCCGAAGGCCACGGCCAGCAGGTTCGCCGCCAGCACGGTCAGAACCCCCTTCAGTACCCTTGCAAAGGTGCCTGCCGGGATATGCCGCAGCGCATAGCTGCCGATCAGGCTGCCCGCGAGTGAGGCCATCAGCAGCATGGCGATTAAACCCAGCCAGTCGGCGAACGCGAAACCCAGAAGCCCGAAGGCGACAATCTTGAGGGCATGCTGGGCGGCCATGCAGGCCGAATGGCTGCCGATCAATCCCTGGGGGGTGTAGCCGCGCTGTGCGAGCAATGCCATGGCGAACGGCCCCGTCGCGCCGAAGAACATGGTCAGGACGCTCGACACTGCTCCCATCACGACCGAGATGAGGTTCCCCTCGCTGACGAATTTCAGCTTCGGTCCCCAGACCGTGTACAGGATGAACAACCCCAGACCCGCGCGCAGGATATCGGACGGCAGGGCGACGACGATGCTGCCACCCACGGCCACCCCGGCAACACTGCCCAAGGCAAACCACGCAAAGGTCAGCCAGTCGATATGGGCGCGTTGGATCGTACCGCGAAAGATGTTGCCGCCGAGCTGCACGACCCCGTGAACGGGAATGATCGCGGCAGCCGGCATCAGGTTCGCCATAACGGCGAGGAGGATGATCCCGCCGCCTATCCCGGTGGCGGCGGAAATCACGTTACCGACGAAGGTCGCAGCGATAAGTGCGGCAGCAGCCGTCGTGTCGATGTCGGCGGGCAGAAATTCCAAGAAAATGGGCTCCGGCGGCGCAAGATGCGCCCGATAGGTCCGTTCCCGCAGGACTACAGCAGGAAGTCGTCCTCGTGAAGGACGCCTTCCTGTACACCGATCAGGGTCAGGCTGTCATCCCCGTCCAGCGTGATGACGGTGCCCGCGACGGTGTTTTCGTTCGAGCAGCCAACCTACTGAGTGTTCAATGAAGACGTTGGATGTGCGTCGAGACGCACACCCGACCCGGGACGGTGGAGATGGTGTCATTCACCGACAGGCGAAGTGGGCCTGAGGCTACCAACGAACGTTGCGGGCCTCGATGCCCAGCGCGACCTTGCCATAGATCGTGGCGTTGGAATCCCAGTTCAGAAATATCTGCTGCGCGCCTGAATTCACATCCCGGTAGTAACGCTGGATGTCCGCCGAACGGAATATGCTGCTCACCCCTGAACGCGGTCCTCGGCGCTCTCACGCTCATGAACGCGACGACACTGGACGAAGAACAGCGCCGCTACATCGAGACATCCCGAAAGTCGGGCGAGGCATTGCTGACCGTGATCAACAATGTACTCGATATGGCCAAGATCGAATCCGGCCATGTGGATCTCGAATATTCGGATTTCGACTTGCACGCTCTCGCGCATGAATCGGTGGAGCTGTTCATGCTCCGGGCCGAGTCAAAGGGCCTCCAGTTCGACCTCGTGATTGACCAGAACGTCGCGCGTTTCGTTCACGGCGACCCCACGCGCATTCGCCAGGTACTAATCAACTTGATCGGCAATGCCGTGAAATACACCGACGACGGCGGCGTCACCGTCTGGGTAAGTGACGAGGACGCGAAGGCCGGAACCATTAGATTCAATGTCGTCGACACGGGTATCGGAATACCCGAAGACAAACGGGCCGACTTGTTCGAGCCATTTACCCAGGTCGATGACCGTCTCAGCCGCCAGCACGAAGGTACCGGGCTGGGACTGGCGATCTCGAAAACGCTCGTCGAGTTGATGGACGGAAAGATCGGCGTCGACTCACGCGGGCCATTGGGCAGCGAGTTCTGGTTCGAGATACCTCTTCCCACCGCCAAGGGCGCACCGGCGCTCAACGCTTCGACCGATCAACCCGGTCAGGCCCCGCGTCTGCGCACACGCGACGACCGCCGCGTGCGTGTGTTGCTCGCCGAAGACAGCCCGTCGAACCAGATGGTGTTCCGAACCTATCTCGAGAAAGCCGGGATCGACGTCGACGTGGTGGGCAACGGCGCCGAGGCGGTCGAGGCGATCGATCGATTCCCCTACGACCTGGTACTCATGGATATCTCGATGCCGGAGATGGACGGTTTGGAGGCCAGCCAGACAATCATCGAGAAGCACCCCGACGCAGACCTTCCCCCCATCATTGCCCTGACCGCGAATGCCGCACCAGGTTTCAGAACGACCTGCCTGAAGGCCGGCATGAAGGACTATCTCCTCAAGCCCGTGACGATGCCGCGACTGCTCGAAGTCGTACGCACATGGCTGGACCTCGAGCTCATCGCGTCTGAGCCCCCGAGCGAACAAGATGATACGGACCCCGGCGCGACAGACTGGATTGACGAGACCGTGGTCGCGCAACTACGCGAGACTGCAGGCGAAGGATTCCCGCGCCTCATCGCAACTTTCCTAAAAGAAGTCGCACAAAGAACAGAGAGGCTGGGTCCTGCGTTTGCAGCCGGCGATCATGATCTGGTCGGCCGCGAAGCTCACGCGATCAAGGGTATTGCCGCCACCTACGGCGCCCCCCGGCTGTCACGAGCGGCTGCAGACCTCGAGGCCGCGGCAAAGGGACCGACGCCTGAGAATGATGTCGATGGAGCAAAGATCGACGAGATCAGATCGGGACTGGAAAGCACGCAGACGGTGTTTGACTCGCTGACCGGCTAAACCGGACCCACCGCTACTCCTGGTCCCACTGGGTCTTTTTTCGATAGATCGTCGACGGGCTGACCTCCAGCATCGCCGCGGCGCGCGGGATGTTTCCGCCTGCAGCCTCGATCGCATGCTCGATCGTCTCGCGCTCCACGACCGCGAGCGGCCGCACATTGGCATCCAGAGGCGCACTGCCTCCCGCGGGAGCCGCCGCCGGCTGAGGATTCGCGGGCCGGCGCGATGCCGCCCCGGCCGCCGGTATGGCCAGCATGTCTGCCCGCAGCTACTCGCTATCCTGGAGAACGACCGCGTTGCGCATGATGTTCTCAAGCTCCCGCACATTCCCCGGCCAGTCATAGGACGATATGAGGGCCGCGGCATCGGGGGCGATATGCTGAAATGCCTTTCCCTCTTCCTCGGAGATCGTGCGCAGGAAATGCTCCGCGATCAGGAGGACGTCGTCGCCACGATCGGCAAGGCGCGGCAGATGCATGGGAATGACGTGGAGCCGAAAATACAGATCCTCCCGGAACCGACCCGCCTCGACCTCCTGCCACGGGTCCCTGTTCGTCGCGCAGACCAGGCGAATATCGACTTTCTCTTCCTTGCCGCTGCCGACCTTCTGGAATGTTCCGGTCTGTATGAAACGCAGCAGCTTGGCCTGGAGGCCGATATCCATCTCGCAGATTTCGTCGAGAAACAGCGTGCCACCATCAGCCAGCGTGGCGGCACCGTCACGGTCCGAGGTGGCGCCGGTAAAGGCACCTTTGACGTGGCCGAATATCTCGCTCTCGATCAGCTCGTTGGGGATCGCCGCGCAGTTGATTGCCGTAAACGGCCCCTTGGCGCGCGGGCTCGAGCGATGGATTGCCTGGGCACAGACCTCCTTGCCCGTGCCGCTTTCGCCCGTGATGAACAGGGTCGCCTTGCTCGCGGCGGCGGATTCGATCACGCGATAGACCGCCTGCATTTCCAGTGACTCTCCGACGAAGCCATGGAACGAGTTTCGCGCGAAGTCTTCCTTGAAAACCTCGACCGTGCGCTTGAGTTCGGAACGCTCGAGCGCATTGTTTACGGTAACCGCCAGGCGCTCTCCCGTGAACGGTTTCACCAGGAAGTCATAGGCCCCAAGGCGCATGGCCTCGACCGCGACATTCAGGCTGCCTTGTGCCGTGATGATGATCACGGTCGTCGGAATCTGCTCCTCGTCGATAAGACGCAGAATATCGAGGCCATCCATGTCCGGGAGGCCGAGGTCAAGCAGAACCACATCGGGGACCGACTTCCGGATCGCAGCCAGCGCCTGCTTGCCCAGCTCCACATGCGTGACCGGCAGATCCGCCTGACGCAGCTCCTCCGCATAGAGTTCAGCCAGGGAAATAGAATCCTCGACCAGCAGGATGTTTGCAGAAATTCCAGCGGCAGCCATATGTTCAGTCCATTGGGCCCGAGGAAAGCTCGGGATGGGTGGCAAAGGTCAGAAGTGCAAGTTGGTTCAGCAACACAATATCGCCCGCCCGAGCCTTCGTCCAAAGCTCCGACAGAGGCATCTCGACGATTTCCATTTCCTCGAGATCGCCGGAATCCGGCTCGGTCACCTTTCGGCACCCGGTTGCCCGCACGAAGTGCCCGGTCCCGCACTCCTGGTTGGCGCTGATCGTATAGCCGCCGAGATAATCGAGTGCACCGGCTTCGTAGCCCGTTTCCTCAAGCAGTTCGCGCGCCGCCGTCTCGACGGGATCCTCGCCGTCCTCGATATGGCCACCAGGAAACGTCAGGCTTACACGTTTGGGTCCGTGCTTGTACTGGTTGATGATCAGGACTGACCCCTGTTCCGTCACGGGATAGATGCACACGAAGTCACGCATCGTCACTCGATAGAAGCCGTCGACGGTCTGCCCGTCGGGCAACTGGACATTTTCCGATGCAACACTGACCCAGGGTGCCCCGTCGAACACGGGCACGCTGGAAGTGGTCACCCAATCCTTCAAGTTCGCCACGGTCGAAATCCGCCTGTCTTTTGACTTCGCGAAAGCTGCACGCTCAAGCAGTATCCGGGATGTAACCAGATTCGAAATGCGGAAATCAGAGCGACAATTTCCGCTCCATCTGCACTTACGATGCACTTGAGGTGGGATTTCAGAATGCAGCGGCCAGCCAAGTCATTGAAAAAATGGTAGGCCCGGCAGGATTCGAACCTGCGACATAACCGTTATGAGCGGTCCGTTCTAACCAGCTGAACTACGGGCCCACGCATGCGTGATGCGGAACTCCTATAGCACAGGCCATCACTCCTTGAAGAGTGGCGACGGCGGGCCCCAACCGGGGGGCCGCCGCCGCAACGGCGCACGGTGCCACAAGATCTAAAAGCGGCACACGTAGTAGCAATTCTGCACATCGTGGGAGAGTTCGTTCACCTCGACCGAGCCGAAGCCCGCCTCGGTGAAGATTTCAACCGCCTGCTGGCGTCCCCACATGGCACCCAGCCCCTCGCCGCCCTCCTGGGCCAGCGACACCGTCATGCAATGCATGCAGGAGATCGTGTAGAGCAAGGTGCCGATCGGGTGATCGGTATTCTCGTGCACATGGCTCCATCCGTTGATGTCCTGGGCCAGATAGACGCCGTCTTCCGCGAGGGTCTTGCGGATGCCGCGCACCATCGCACGGGGGTTGCCCTGGTCGTGGACCGCATCGAAGGTGGTCACGAAATCGAAAGCATCCGGTTCGGCCTCGACGTCAAACGTCGCCAGATCACGCATCTCAAACCTGACATTCACCAGGCCGCGTTCCTCGGCTTCTGCGGTTGCCCAGGCCAATGCCTCGGCCGACAGGTCATAGCCGGTGAACTGGCTGGCGGGGTATCGCGCCGCCATATCCAGCAACGCCAACCCGCGCCCGCAGCCCAGGTCGAGCACCCGGATGCCGGCCACCAACCGGTCCTGCAGCCCGCGAACCAGCGGCAGGATGTGTTCTTCAAGCGCCGGCAGGACCGACTGGCCGCTATCCTCGGCCATGATCTCGTGGAACCGTCCGAACCGATCATAGGGAACCCCGCCACCTTCGCGGAAACAGCGCACGATGTCCCCCTCCACGCTGCCCAACTCGGGAATGTATTGTGCAAACACGGCGAGATTGTTCGGGGTCGCGGCCCGGTTCAGGCAGGCCGCATGCTCGGCCGGCAGGCGAAAGGTCCCGTTCATGCCGTCGCATTCAACGATCTCGCTCGTCACCATCGCGCCGAGCCATTCACGCACATAGCGTTCGTTCAAATCGGCGCGCGCCGCAAGCTCGGCGCTCGACAGCCAGGCCCCGTCCTCGAGGGCATCGAACAGGCCCGTGCGGTGGCCGATGGAGACCATCAGGGCGGCCGCCGCGCCATTGAGCATGCCGACGAAGCGTTCCTCGAACGCCTCGGCGCGGGTTTCAGAGAAGCTTCCTTGGACCGATGTAGCCCCGTCGATATCGTGAATTTCAGCAGCAGACATTCTTCGAACTCCGTTTCGTGTTGAGGTCAGTTATTTCTATACTGACCAGTTGGTATGTTTAAAACGGATAGATGCCCACAGAGTCAACGCCACAATCACGCGTATCATACGAAAGGCGTATGATTATCCGGACTTCCGGGCACAATGAGATCTGAAATGATTCATTCAGGCTTGCACGTAACAAACCACATAGTATATATTAGATGTTGTTAATTCGAACCGGCAGGAAGCGATGCCCCGCGACGGCAACATCACACGCGACAAGATCCTCGACACCGCCGAGGCCCTGATCCTGGACCAGGGTTATTCCGCCACCTCGATCGACAAGCTGATCGACGCGGTCGGGGTCACCAAGGGCGCGTTCTTCTATCATTTCGACAACAAGGCCGCCCTCGCCTACACCCTGGTCGAGCGTTTCGCGAAGGCGGATCTCGAACTGCGCGAGGAATTCCGAGCCCGAGCCCAGAAGCTCGCCCGCGACCCGCTGCAGCAACTCCTGATTTTCATCGGGCTCTACGAAGAGATGATGGAGGGTTTCGACGAACCCTATCCCGGCTGCCTGTTCGCGTCATATCTCTATGAGGCAAACCTCTTCGACGACCGCACGATGCAGGTGATCGACGACACCTATCGCGACTGGCGGCTCACGCTGGGCACGATGATCGACAAGGTCGCGGAAACCCATCCGCCGAAGTTGCCCGTCAACACCGCCGATCTCGCGGACATGTTCACCGGCACCATCGAGGGCGCCTTCATCATGTCGAAGACCCTGAAGGAACCGAAACTGGTCGCCGCCCAGGTCGGCCTCTACAGGGATTTCATGGAGCTGCTGTTCGCCGGCGGATGACGGACCGGCAATCGCGCAACGAAAAAGGCCGGCGATATCGCCGGCCTTTTCTATTCGTTCAATACAGCAAACGACCTAGTGGTCGAGGAAACTGCGCAGCTTGCGCGAGCGCGACGGGTGCTTGAGCTTGCGCAGCGCCTTCGCCTCGATCTGCCGGATACGCTCGCGGGTGACCGAGAATTGCTGGCCAACCTCTTCGAGGGTGTGATCCGTGTTCATGCCGATGCCGAAACGCATGCGCAACACGCGCTCCTCGCGCGGCGTGAGTGATGCCAGCACGCGGGTCGTGGTCTCGCGCAGGTTCGACTGGATCGCCGCATCGACCGGCAGCACCGCATTCTTGTCCTCGATGAAGTCACCCAGATGGCTGTCTTCCTCGTCGCCGATCGGCGTCTCGAGCGAGATCGGCTCCTTGGCGATCTTGAGGACCTTACGCACCTTCTCGAGCGGCATGTGCAGGCGCCCGGCCAGCTCTTCCGGGGTCGGCTCGCGGCCGATCTCGTGGAGCATCTGGCGTGACGTGCGCACCAGCTTGTTGATCGTCTCGATCATGTGGACCGGGATACGGATCGTGCGCGCCTGGTCGGCGATCGACCGCGTGATCGCCTGGCGAATCCACCAGGTGGCGTAGGTCGAGAATTTGTAGCCGCGGCGATACTCGAACTTATCGACCGCCTTCATCAGGCCGATATTGCCTTCCTGAATGAGGTCAAGGAACTGCAGGCCGCGATTGGTGTATTTCTTGGCGATGGAAATCACGAGCCGCAGATTGGCCTCGACCATTTCCTTCTTCGCCCGACCGGCCTCCTTCTCGCCCTGCTGGACGGTCTGGACGATGCGGCGCAGCTCGGAGATCGGCAGGCCGACCCGCGCGGCGATCTCGATGATCTCCTTGCGGACGGCGCGGATCTCATCGGCGTTCTTCTCGCAGTATTTCTTCCAGCCCTTGCGCTTCAGGCGCGCGACCCGGCTGACCCAGCGCGGGTCGAGCTCGTTGCCCATATACTCTTCGAGGAAATCCTCGCGGCTGACGCCGCTGTCGAGCGCCATGCGCAGCAACTTGCCTTCGAAGCTGGTGAGCCGCCGGTTGAGGCCATAGAGCTCATCGACAAGAGCCTCGATCCGGCCATTGTTGAGCCGCACCTGCTCCATATACTCGACCAGATCGGTCTGCAGCTTGCCGTAGCGCTTCTCCTGCGCGTTGGACAGCTGGTCGGACTTGTTCTTCATGCCGGCGAGCCGCTGCTCCTGCAGCTTGCGCAGCTTCTTGTAGGTTTTGTCGATGGTGTCGAACAGGCCGAGCACTTCCGGCTTCAGCTTGGCTTCCATCGCCGCGAGGGAGAGGTTTGCACCTTCATCCTCGTCGTCATCATCATTGTCGTTGTCGGCCTTCTTGTCAGCACCGTTCGCACCCGCCGCGGCACCATTCGCGCCATTGGCACGCAGGGCATTCGCCCGGTTGGCCGCATTGGCCTGGGCCCCGCCATTGGCAGAATTGTCTTCGCCCGGGCCACCGCTGTGGGTCGCATCCAGATCGATGACGTCGCGCAGCAGGATCTGCTCCTTCTCGAGCGCATCGCGCCAGGCGATGATGGCCCGGATGGTCAGGGGCGATTCACAGATCGCACCGATCATTTTCTCGCGGCCGGCCTCGATCCGCTTCGCGATGGCGATCTCGCCCTCACGCGACAGCAGTTCGACCGAGCCCATTTCCCGCAGATACATGCGAACCGGATCATCCGTTCGGCCCAGATCCTCGGCACCCGCACGCGTTTTCGTGACTGGCGCAGGGACCTCCGCCTTGACTTCAGCCGGTGCGGCGGCGGCCTTGGCGCCGTCTTCGCCCGCCTTGGCGTTGGCGTCGTCCTTTTCTTCTTCCTCGACGACGTTGATGCCCATTTCCGAGAGCTGCGCGAGGACGTCCTCGATCTGCTCGGAAGACACCTGGTCCTGCGGCAGGGTTTCGTTCAGTTCGTCATAGGTGATGAAGCCGCGTTCCTTGCCGCGCGCGATCATCTTCTTGACGCCCTGAACCGAGCCATCCATCAGCGGACCGTCGGGCGTATCTTCGCGCTCGTCGGTGTTTTCTTCCTGGGCTTCGTTACGTGCCATATTTTCCCTCGCAGCGGCGGCGGATCTTGCCGCGCTATCGCGCACTTGCCAAATTATTCCTACAGACCGCCCGCGCCGGATTCTTCGCGGACCAACTCGAGAAGTTTTTTGCTCTTCGTCTCGTTGTTGTCGTCCGCAAGCTCCTCTTTCGCGGCCACCCGATCGGCGACCAGCCGTTCCCGTCCGTACCGCGCGAGAATCTCTTCAAGCGCAGCACGCGCATCCGCAATGGTCGCATCGGGCGCCGCGAAGGACGCCTGACGATACACTTGCGAATGCAATACCTGACCGAGTGACGCTTCATGGCCACTATCGGTCAAATGGCGTTGCAGGTCCTTGGAGTCAAGCACCGGCTTCGTGACAGCGAGGTTTAAAATCACCCGGAGCAGGGTGTCAAGTTCCTTGTTTTTCAGGGAAATTTCGTTCAGCTGCTCATGGGAGTCGTGCAAAAGGTCAGGGTGATTGACCAGTGTTGCGACCAGCATTCGCTCCTGCTGGGCCTTCATCGCCCCGATATCGCCGCGCGCGCGCAGTCCCGGCGCGATTTCGGGTCGCCGCGGGGCGTCGAAACGCCCGCCGCTGCGCAGGTTTCCGGCATTCGAGCGCCGTGCAGGCGCGAACAGGTCTCGCAAGCGCTGACGCAGGGTCTCCTGATAGTGATGTTTGACCCCCGGGTCCTCGATCTGTGCCAATCGCACATTAATCCTTCGGTCCAGATCGGCTTTTCGTTCCGGCGTGTCATGTTTGGCCGCACCGACCTCTGCCTTCCAGATGACATCCACCATCTGATGGGCGCCCCCGAGCAGGCTGCGGAACCCCTCGGCGCCGCGCGCCCGGATCAACGTATCCGGGTCCTCGCCGGACGGCAGGGCCATAAACCGCAAGGTCTTGCCCGGCTGGAGCAATGGCAAGGCGCGCTCGGCCGCCCGCAGCGCCGCGCGCGCGCCGGCATTGTCCCCGTCGAAACACAGAACCGGTTCATCCGCGACGCGCCACAGCAGGCGCATCTGGTCCTCGGTCAGAGCCGTCCCCAACGGCGCGACCGCGTTGGGCAGCCCCGCCTGGGCAAGCGCAATCACATCGGTGTAGCCCTCGGCAACGATCACCGTGCCCGCCTCACGCGACGCCTCCCGCGCCATGGTGAAATTGTAGAGGCTGCGGCCCTTGTGAAAGAGCGGCGTCTCGGGCGAGTTGAGATATTTCGGCTGACCGTCACCGAGAATACGTCCGCCGAACGCAATCACCCGGCCCCGGCTGTCGTTGATGGGGAATATCACCCGATTGAAGAAATAGTCGCGGGGATTGCCGCCGCCTTCCGGCAGCTTGATCAGCCCGGCCTCGACCAACTGGTCCTGGCGCACGCCGCGCGCCTCCATTGCCTGCAAGAGCCTGCCACGCCCATCGGGCGCAAAGCCCAATCGAAACCTGCTGATCGTCTCGTCGCTAAACCCGCGTTCCCGCAGATAGTCATAGGCCGCACGTCCGCCGGGTTGCGAAAGCTGTTCCTCGTACCAGCCGCAAACCTGCTCGACCACGTCATAGAGGGTCGAGCGCAACTTCGCGCGCTCGCGCTCTTGCGGCGAGGATTGCGGCACCTCGAGACCAGCCTGCGCTGCCAAGCGTTCGATCGCCTCGGGAAAGCTGAGCCCGTCGGTCTCCATCGCAAAGCTAATGACGTCGCCATGCACGCCACAGCCGAAGCAGTGATAGAAGGCCTTGTCGTCATTCACCGTGAAGGACGGCGTCTTTTCATTATGGAACGGGCACAACCCGGTGAACTCGCGCCCCTTGCGGGTCAGGCGCACTTTCTTACCCACGACCTCCGACACCGGAAGCCGCGCGCGCAACTCATCGAGAAATTGCGGCGGAAACGCCATGAGCTATCTGTTCCAGGACTGTAACGGCCCACAGAATAGCGCCCTCTTCAGAGTCAGGCCCTGAGGATAATTATTTTTGTCGGGGACTGTTTCGTCGGCCCCGTCAGGCGCCGAGGCGCGTTTTGACGATGGCGCTGGCCTTGCCGAAATCCATTTGGCCGGCATAGCCCTCGCGCAAGGCGCCCATGACGGCGCCCATATCCTTGAGCCCGCCCGCGCCAACATCGGCGATGACCTTGTCGACGGCGGCCTCGATCGCATCATCGCCCAGCTGAGCGGGCAGATAGCGTTCGATGATCTCGATCTCGTCGGTTTCCTGTTGCGCCAGTTCCAGGCGTCCGCCCTTTTCGTACATGGCGATGGATTCACGGCGCTGCTTGACCATGGTCTGGAGCATTTGAAGGATCTCGTCTTCGTCGATCCCCTCGTCATTCCCCTTGCTGCGGGCCGCGATGTCTCGGTCCTTCAACGCGGCCATGATGAGGCGCAGCGTCGAGACCGCACGCTGGTCTTTGTCTTTCAACGCCGCGCGCAGCGCGTCGGGAAGTTGATCGCGAAACATGAATTTTTGGGCCTTTTCCAGAAGCGGCAGACGGTAAAGGATTTGCGCTGGGAACGCAATCAGATCGGGATGGTCGTAACATATTGTTTATTAACGTTTTTTTCTTTCTCACGCATGCTTGACGACTCCCGCGGGGTGCCGTAAACAACGCGGCAATTTGCGCCCCACACGGGTGCTTCCGGTCGCGCAGCGATCGGCTCAGGAACACATTTGCCCCGGCGGTCGCGCGATTGCGTTCCCGCCACCCCGAGGAACTGAAGACATGGCCGTTGACGCGCCACAAGACCGGAGCCAGCCTGCATGGGCGACCGGGGCATTGGTCCTGCCCGACGGGTCGATTTTCTGGGGCCGCGGAATCGGCGCCACCGGCGTCGCCGTCGCCGAGGTTTGCTTCAACACATCGCTGACCGGATATCAGGAAATCCTGACCGACCCGTCCTATGCCGGGCAGATCATCACCTTCACCTTTCCCCATATCGGCAATGTCGGCGCGAACCCGGAAGACATCGAGACGACCACGCCGGCGGCACGCGGGTGCATCCTGCGCGCCAATATCACCGACCCGTCCAACTGGCGCGCGGTCGAGCATCTGGATGCCTGGCTCAAGTCGAACGACATGGTCGGCCTCGCCGGCGTCGACACGCGGCGCCTGACCCGGCATATCCGCGATGCGGGCGCCCCCAACGGCGCCATCGCCCACCAACCCGACACGCCGATCAACGCGGCCACCCTGCGCGCGGCCGCCAGCGACTGGCCCGGCCTCGAAGGCGCGGACCTCGCCAAGGAGGTCTCCTGCACCCAGACCTATGCGTGGACCGAGACCCCCTGGGTGCTCGGCGGCGGCCATGGCGAGATGACAGAGCCCACCCGCCACGTCGTCGCGGTCGATTTCGGCGCCAAGCGCAATATCCTGCGCTCGCTGGCCGGGCTGGGCTGCAAGGTCACCGTCGTGCCGGCGAGTGCGAGTGCCGACGATATACTGCGCCACAAGCCCGACGGGGTGTTCCTGTCCAACGGGCCGGGCGACCCGGCCGCGACCGGCGAATATGCCGTGCCGACGATCAAGGCGGTCGTCGATGCCGGTGTGCCGACATTCGGGATATGCCTGGGCCACCAGATGCTCTGCCTGGCATTGGGCGCGAAGACACAGAAGATGCATCACGGCCATCGCGGCGCAAACCACCCGGTCAAGGACCTGGCAACCGGCAAGGTGGAGATCACCAGCCAGAACCATGGCTTCGTGGTGATCAAGGATTCCCTGCCCGCGAATGTCGAGATGAGCCACCAGTCTTTGTTTGACGGCACGCTCGAAGGTATCCGCGTGAAAGACGCGCCGATCTTCTCGGTGCAGTACCACCCCGAGGCCTCACCGGGCCCCCATGACAGCCACTACCTGTTCGAGCGGTTCGTCACGATGATTGACGGACAAGCCTGACCATGCCCAAACGCACAGATCTCAAATCCATCATGATCGTCGGCGCCGGCCCCATCGTCATCGGCCAGGCCTGCGAGTTCGATTACTCGGGCACCCAGGCCGTGAAAGCGCTCAAGGACGAGGGCTACCGGGTGATCCTGGTGAACTCGAACCCGGCAACAATCATGACCGATCCTGAATTCGCCGACGCCACCTATGTCGAGCCGATCACGCCGGAGATGGTCGCCAAGATTCTCGAGGCCGAGCGGCCCGACGCGATCCTGCCGACCATGGGCGGGCAGACCGCGCTCAACACCTGCCTGACCCTCGACCGTGACGGTACGCTCGAACGCCTGGGCATCGAGATGATCGGCGCGCGCGCCGACGTCATCGACAAGGCCGAAGACCGGCTGCAGTTCCGCGAGGCGATGGACAAGATCGGGCTGGAATCGCCACGCTCGATGCAGGTGAACAACCGCAAGGACGCCGAGACCGCGCTCGACATGGTGCGCCTGCCGGCGATCATCCGCCCGAGCTTCACGCTGGGCGGCCAGGGCGGCGGCATCGCCTACAATCGCGAAGAGTTCTTCGACATCGTCATGGGCGGGATCGACGCCTCGCCGGTGAGCGAGGTCCTGGTCGAGGAATCGGTCCTCGGCTGGAAGGAATATGAGATGGAGGTCGTCCGCGACAAGGCGGACAACTGCATCATCATCTGCGCGATCGAGAATATCGACCCCATGGGCGTACATACGGGGGATTCGATCACGGTCGCACCGTCGCTGACCCTGACGGACAAGGAATACCAGATCATGCGCGACGCCTCGATCGCGTGCCTGCGCGAGATCGGGGTCGAGACCGGCGGCTCGAACGTTCAGTTCGCCATCAACCCGAAGAACGGGCGAATGGTGGTGATCGAGATGAACCCGCGCGTCAGCCGCTCTTCCGCGCTCGCATCCAAGGCGACCGGCTTTCCGATCGCCAAGGTCGCGGCGAAACTTGCCGTCGGCTACACCCTCGACGAGCTGACCAACGAGATCACCGGCACCACGCCGGCCAGCTTCGAGCCGACGATCGACTATGTCGTCACCAAGATGCCCCGCTTCACCTTCGAGAAGTTCCCGGGCACGGACCCGCTCCTGACCACGTCGATGAAATCGGTCGGCGAGGCCATGTCGATCGGCCGGACCTTCGCCGAGAGCCTGCAGAAAGCCTACCGCTCGATGGAAACCGGGCTGACGGGCCTGAACGAAGTCACGATCCCCGGCGCGGAAACCGGCACGGGCATCGACGAAGACGCGGTGTTCGCCGCGCTGGGACAGCCCGCGCCCGAACGCCTGTTGAATATTGCCCAGGCCTTCCGGCTCGGAATCTCCGCCGACGACATCCAGCGCGTTACCCATTTCGACCCCTGGTTCCTGAACCAGATTTCAGCCATCGTTCAGGCCGAGACCCATGTGCGCGAGGCGGGCCTTCCCGACAACTTCGACGGCCTGATGCGCCTCAAGCGGATGGGTTTCTCCGATGAGCGGCTGGCCGAATTGTCAGGCAAGACGGCAACCGACATCGCCGCGCTTCGCGAAAAGCTCGGCCTGCACCCTGTGTTCAAACGGATCGATACCTGTGCGGCCGAGTTCCCCAGCGAGACGCCGTACATGTACTCCGCCTATGAAGGCGATTCCTCTCAACCTGGCGAGTGCGAGGCCGATCCGAGCGACCGAGAGAAGGTCATGATTCTCGGCGGCGGGCCGAACCGCATCGGCCAGGGCATCGAGTTCGACTATTGCTGCGTCCACGCCGTCTTCGCGCTTGAGGAAGCCGGCTATGAGACGATCATGGTCAACTGCAACCCGGAAACCGTCTCGACCGATTACGACACATCCGACCGGCTGTATTTCGAGCCGCTAACCGCCGAAGACGTGATCGAGGTATGCAAGCTCGAACAGTCAAAAGGTAACCTGAAGGGTGTCATCGTGCAGTTTGGTGGCCAGACACCGCTCAAGCTGGCCCACGCGCTGGAAGCGGCCGGCATCCCGATCCTGGGAACCTCGCCCGACGCGATCGACCTGGCCGAAGACCGCAAGCGGTTCCAGAAACTGCTTCAGGACCTGGACCTGCGCCAGCCCGAGAATGCGATCGCGACCAGTGCCGAGGAAGCGCTGGCCGCGGCCGAAGAGCTCGGCTTCCCGATCCTGATACGGCCCTCCTATGTGCTGGGTGGCCGGGCCATGGAACTGGTCCACGGCATGGACGCGCTGACCCGCTACATCAATGAGGCCGTGCGCGTGTCGGGGACCAGCCCGGTGTTGCTCGACCGATACTTGCAAGACGCCATCGAAGTCGATGTGGATGCGCTGTGCGACAGCGCCGGCAACGTCCATGTCGCGGGCATCATGGAACATATCGAGGAGGCGGGCATTCACTCCGGCGACAGCGCGTGCTCCCTGCCCCCCTATTCACTCAGCGAATCCGTACTGACCGAGATCCGCCGCCAGACCGAGATGCTGGCACGCGCGCTGGGCGTTCTGGGGCTGATGAATGTGCAGTATGCGGTGAAGGACGAAGAGGTCTACCTGATCGAGGTCAACCCGCGCGCCAGCCGCACCGTGCCATTCGTGGCAAAGGCGACCGGCGTGGCGATCGCGAAAATCGCGGCGCGCATCATGGCCGGCGAAATGATCGCCGACTTCGACCTGCCCGACACGTCCAAACCCAGCGGCCATGTCGCGGTCAAGGAAGCGGTCTTCCCCTTCGCGCGCTTCCCGGGCGTCGACACAATCCTGGGCCCGGAGATGAAATCCACCGGCGAGGTGATCGGGCTCGACCGCGATTTCGGTCACGCGTTTGCAAAATCCCAGCTGGGCAGCGGCACCGTTGTACCCGTTGCCGGCCGGGTCTTTGTCTCGGTGCGCGAACGCGACAAGGACGCAATGGTCGAAATATCGCGCGGGCTTGTGGACATGGGCTTCGAGGTTGTTGCCACCAGCGGCACCGCGCGACACCTCGCCGACAAGGGCATACCCGTCGACACCGTCAACAAGGTCCTCGAGGGGCGCCCGCACATCGTCGATGCGATGCAGAATGGCGATATTCAGCTCGTCATCAACACCACCGAGGGCGCGCGTTCGATCGCCGACAGCTACAGCCTGCGGCGCACGGCCCTGAATCAGCGCATCCCCTACTACACCACGGTCGCTGGTGCGCGGGCCGCCGTGGCATCGATTAACGCGATGCGCAGCGGTGCACTTGAAGTCGCACCACTTCAGTCGTATTTTAGTTCCGATTTTTGAACGGCTTAGGCCCGCTGGATGTCCGCGTCATGCCAAAATGGCTGGTGCGGCCCGAGGCGGGTGTTTTAGTCTTTCATTCGTAATAATTTTTTCGTTTGTGAAAGCGATCGAACAGCGGTCGGACCATGGATAAAATCCCAATGACTCCGGAGGGCCACGAGGCCCTTCAAGAAGAGCTGAAAAACCTCAAGACCGTCGAACGCCCGGCGATTGTGAAGGCCATCGCCGCCGCGCGTGAACATGGCGATCTCTCGGAGAACGCCGAGTATCACGCCGCGCGTGAACGCCAGAGTTTCGTTGAGGGTCGGATCGGCGAACTCGAAGACACGACCAAGCGCGCAGAGATTATCGACACGACCAAGCTCAAGGGCAAAACCGTGCGCTTCGGTGCAAAGGTGAAACTCGCGGACGAAGAAACCGACGAGGAAGCGACCTATCAGCTCGTCGGCGAATTCGAGGCCGATATCGAGAAGCGCAAGATTTCAATCATGTCGCCACTTGGCAAGGCCCTGATCGGCCGCGAGACGGGCGACAGCGTCGAGGTCACGACACCCAACGGCGTGCGCTATTTCGAAGTGGTGTCGGTCCGCTTCCGCTAGACCCTAATTTGCACGAAAACCGCTGCCCCTCGGGCCGCGCTATTCCGCCGGATCGTCTACCGGAACGCCGGAGGCGTATTTCGAACTCCGGATCACCTGGAACGTCTGTACCGTCGAGACATGGGCCACGCCGGTCAGGCGGGTGGTGAGTTCGTTCTCGTGGGCGGTGTTACGTGCCACGAAACGCAGCATGAAGTCGCCACCGCCGCGGATCATGTCGCAGCGACGCACTTCCGGCCAATCCGCGACCACCCTCTCGAATTCCGACAGCACCGCGTCCGACTGGCTGTCGAGCCCCACCAGAGCATGAAACGCAACCTCGTAGCCGAGCTGTTCGGCCTCGAGTTCGGCGTGATAGCCGGTGATGTAGCCCGCCGCCTCCAGGGCGCGGACACGCCGCAGGCATGGCGGAGCGGAAATACCGGCCCGCCGCGCGAGCTCGACATTGGTGATGCGGCCTTCATCGCGAAGATTGCGGAGAATGCGCCGGTCAATCGCATCAAGCTTTACTTTGCGGTTCAGGGCGTCTTCGCCCCCCCGATCACTGTCCGGCATTCTGTGCGCTCTCCAGGGTCACCCGGCTCTTGATTTCGCAGGACCTGCAATGGGAATCACCCAACGCCCCGCTTATAGTCGCCGTCAAAACCGATCCGGATGCTAGCAGATTGAAATTATATTTCAAACGCAAGCTTGCTCAATTTTCGCCGAATTCCCGGCGCTATAACCATTGTCGATGACCGTGCCGTCCAACTCGCAATCCTGCTGGATACTCACCGATGGCAAAATCGGCATGGTGAACCAGTGCCTCGGCCTCGCCCGCGCACTGGGTCATGAAGCCGACGCCAAAACCGTCGATTTGCGACGTCCCTGGGCATGGCTGCCACCGACATTGATCCCGGCGAGAACCAATGTGGTCACCGCCGGTTCCACGCCGCTTGTACCGCCATGGCCCGACTTGCTGATCGCGTCGGGCCGCAAGTCCGTGGCACCGGCGCGCGCGATCCGTCGCGCGAGCGCGGGCAAGACCTTTTGCGTCCAGATCCAGGACCCCGGTGTTGCGACCGGGGCCTTTGACCTCGTCGTGGCACCGGCGCATGACCGGCTGCGCGGCGACAATGTGGTGACAACGCTGGGTGCGATGCAGGGCGTCGACCCCGCGGCACTGGAGGCGGCGCGGGCGGCATTTGCCGATCGGGTCGGCGCATTGCCCCGACCGCTCGCCGCTGTCCTCCTGGGGGGCGACAACGCGGTCTACCGAATGACGCGGGCTCTGGGGGATGCCCTGGCGGCGCAATTGCGCAGCCTGGCGGCGGACCATGGCTGGGGCCTGGCGATCACCCCATCCAGGCGCACGCCCGCCTTTGTCCTCGACGCGATCGGTGCCGCGCTCGCCGGGATGGATGTCGACATCTGGGACGAAACCGGCGCGAACCCCTATCTGGGATTCCTGGCACACGCGGATTCGCTCATCGTGACCGGGGACTCGGTAAACATGGTCAGCGAGGCCGCCGCCACCGGCAAGCCGGTGCACGTGGTCCACCTCGAAGGTGGGTCGAAAAAATTCAACCGCTTCCACGAGGCGATGGCCGCGCGCGGCATCACGCGGCCCTTCACCGGCACGCTGGAGGAATGGCGCTATGAACCGCCGGATGACATGACGAAGGTCGTGGACGAGATTCAGCGTCGTATGGCCGCATCCGAGCGGGCCTAGCATCGTTTGCATTCGCGCGAGTCGCGATCTAAGAAATATGTATGTCAGTCATCGACTTCGCAGCCTTGGGGTCAGCCCCCGTCGGACATGACCCGTTTGCTCATGTCCTCGTGCCGGGCCTCATTTCGCAAGACGCGCTGCGCGCGGCCCATGAGGATTTTCCATCCATCGAACGTCCGGGCAGCTTTCCGACCACCCAACTTCGATATGGACCGGGCTTCGCGGCTCTGCTGAAGGCACTCGAGGGCCCCGAGATGGCCGCCGCGCTGGGCGACAAACTGGGGCTCGATCTGACCGATAAACCGACCATGGTCACGGTGCGTGGGCGCGCGCGGCCGACGGACGGAAAGATCCACACCGATTCATCCGGCAAGCTGGTGACGGTGCTGCTCTACATGAACCCCTCATGGGAAGATTCCGGCGGACAGCTCCGTCTGCTGCGCAGCCCCGACGATCTCGAGGATTACGCCGTCGAGGTGCCACCCGACGAGGGAACCCTGTTGGCGTTCCCCTGCATCCCCAATGCCTGGCACGGCCACCAGCCCTTTGACGGCGAACGCCGGACCATCCAGCTGAATTGGGTGATCAACCGACGCTACAAGCTGCGCGAGCAGATACGCCATTCGATATCCGCCTTCTTCAAGAAAATCGCGGGCAAGCAGGCGCCATGACGCTTAACATCGATACCTTCTCGAACGTCAAGGGCGGCTTTCCTTTCTTCAAGGCCGCCGGCCATCCCGCGGTAGCGCCCCTGGCCAAGGCAATGATCGCGCGTCTGGCCGACGCCCGCGCGGTCGCGGTCTACGACCCGTCCGGGTTCGCACCGGCGCTGGCGGAATTGTTTCCGCTCGCCACCCTCCCGATTCACGAAGTCCTGGTCCAGGACCTGGGCGATCTCGGCCAGAAGGTGCTGGAGCAGACGACCCAGCCCGTGACCGATCTGGCCTCTTCCAACGCGTCGCATCTTCTGGTCGTCGCCTTCGACGCCGACAAGGTGCTGCGCGACATTTCGCAACTCATCCCCGACGGCATGGAAGTCGTCACGCTCGATGAGCTCCGGCTGCCCAAGGACCGGCTGACCAACAAGCGGCGCTATCTCGACCCACAGAATTTCGCGACGAATTTCGCATTCTTCCGCGATGTTCCCGACGGGCGCGGCGGACGACTGCACACCCGCATCGCGACAGCAAATTACTGGCATCGCTATGGCGGTGCGAATGTCACCCTGTGGCTCACACTCATCGACGAACATGGCGAGACCTGTGCCGAATGGGATCTGGCCTTGCCCGACGCACCGGGTGGCGTGACGATCGACAGTGCGGACGTCTGTGCCCGGTTCGGCCTCGAAGACTTCACCGGCCAGTTGTTCGTCCATGCGATCGGCGCCACCGGACATGACATCGTCAAATACGCGCTCGACACCTTTGGCGACGACCCCCGGGACCTGTCCTGCACCCACGATGCCAACGCCTGGCCTGCCGACTTCTTTGCCGGCCTTCCGGCACCCAAGCCCGATGAACGGGTGGTCTTGTGGATTCAGAACAGCCACCCCTGCCCCATTCCCGCCGGCGCCGTTGGCCTCAATCTCATGGGCAACGATCAGATCGCCTCGCTCGACCATGAGATCGCGCCGTTCGGCACCTATGCCCTCGATGCCGCCGACCTCCTGCCCGATGCGCAATGGCCCGCACAGATCGAAGTCCAGGCGGGCAAGCATTTCGTGCGCCCGCGTTACGAGATCGAGACCCGTGCGGAAAACAAGGTCCAACGTAGGCGCACGGCCCATGTGAATGTCGAGCGCGTTGACCTGGAGCCGGACCCGCGGATCGCCGAGATCGGCAACCTCATGGGCAAGGGCTTCATCCTGCCCGCGCCGATCCTGCCGCGTGACAGCTTCCGGTCCATCGCATTGCCCACGCCGATGTCGACGACCCAGGAAACCCTGCCGCTGCGCGCGCTGTTCTATGACGCCGCCGGACAGGAGGTCGGCCAGCACGCTTTCGGCGAGTTGGCCCGCACAGACAGCGTCGCGCTCGACGTGGATGATGCCCTCAACGGTTCCGACGCGCTGCGCGAGACCGCCGGCCATATGGAACTGATTTATGATTTCTCCGTGGCGACGCGCGGCGTCGACGGTTGGCTGCACGGGCTGTTCCGATACGAGGCGCGCGGGTCTGGCCATGCGGCAGAGACGAGCTTCGGCGCGCATATCTTCAACACCGTCCTGACCTGGAACAATGAGCCGCAATCCTATTCAGGTGCCGCGCCGGGCCTCTCGACGCGCCTGTATCTGCGCACCGACCCGGCGATGGCCGTCGCCGACGACGACCACGACACCTTCTGCCACCTGATTTATCCCGCCTCGACCCCATGGCATGCGACATCCGAGACCCAGTTGCAGCTGCATGACGGCAGCGGTCATGTTGTGGCCGAGGAGACCCTCCATATCCCATGTGGCGGGTCGGTCCATTTCCGCCTCAGCGAGACCTTCGATGCCGAGGCCCGCGCGGCGGCAGCCGAACCGGGCGCAGCCGGCACAGGCTACGTACTGATCCGCGACACCACCTGTCGTCTGTTTGGTTATCACGGCCTGATCGCGCGCGACGGCAACGCCTTCTCGCTCGATCACATGTTCGGATTCTGAGCTAACCCCAGGGCTCTCGCTCGCGCCCCGTCCCGGTGCTATCCTCGTTTCGAGGGACAAGTTGTTTTTTTGGGGGATTACATGAAAATTCGAGCATTTGCGGTCGCGTTCGCGGCGGCTCTGTCTTTGGGCTTGATATCCGGCGCGCAGAACGCATCTGCAGAAACCCTGCTGGAGCGTGGCACCTATCTGATGGAATCGATCGTCGCGTGCGGCAATTGCCACACGCCGAAGGGCCCGAATGGGGAGATTCCAGGCATGGAGCTGGCCGGCATGTCGCCGTTCGAGAAAAACCCGGCTTTCGATGCGAACGCGCCGAACATCACCCAGGACAAGGAAATGGGGATCGGCAGCTGGACCGATGAACAGATCATCGCCTCGATCCGCGAAGGCAAACGTCCCGACGGCTCGATCATCGGCCCGCCGATGCCCATCGGCCTGTATCGCGGCCTGTCCGACTGGGACGTGCAGGCCATCGTCGCCTACCTGCGCACGGTCAAGCCGGTGAAGAACGAGATTCCCAAGTCGGTCTACCGCATCCCGCTGCCGCCGGCCTATGGCCCGCCGGTGGGTTCCGTACCATCGGTCTCACCCGACGACAGGGTCGCCTACGGCGCCTACCTGGCCGGACCTGCCGGCCACTGCATCGAATGTCACTCGCCGATGGGCCCGAAGGGACCGGACTGGATGAACCAGACCGGCGCGGGCGGGTTCGAATTCCATGGCCCCTGGGGCGTCAGCGTATCGACGAACCTCACGCCGACCGGCCTCGCCGACAAGTCTTATGAGGAGATCCGGCAGGCGATCACCACCGGCACCCGGCCCGATGGCTCGAAGATGCTGCCACCCATGGCGTATCCCTACTACGCCAAAATCAAGGAGGAAGACCTCCAGGCGATCGTCGCCTATCTGCGTACGCTTCCCGCGAGGTAGGAGACGCGACCTTGGCCGAGAAAGAGTTCGACATCACGACCCCCGACGGGGTCATGCCCAGCTTCGCGGCCTGGCCCGATGAACCCGGCCCCCACCCGGTCATCGTCATCTATATGGACGCGCCGGGCATCCGCGAGGAGCTCTACGACTTCGCGCGGCGGATCGCCAGCCAAGGCTACTATGCGATTCTGCCGGACCTCTACTACCGGCTCGGCCTGCTGCGCTTCAACCTGGCCGAGCGCACCGAGAAGATGGGCGAGATGATCTTCGCCGCCTGGCACAGCCTGACCAATGCGGGCGTGGCGAGCGACACCGGCGCGATCCTTTCGGCGCTTGGCGACGACGATAACGCGTCGGACGGGCCCATGGGTTCGGTGGGCTACTGCATGAGCGGCGCCTTCATCACCACCGTCGCCGGGCGCTTCCCCGACCGCTTCGCCGCCAACGTCTCGCTCTACGGGGTCTGGATCGTGACCGAGCATGACGACTCCCCGCACCTGCTCGCACCCCGGATCGAGGGCGAGATGTACTACGCCTTCGCCGAGCATGATCACTGGGTGCCGGACAACGTGATCCCCGATCTCACCGCCGCGCTGGACAATGCCGGCGTGCCCCACGAGATCGAGACTTTTCCGGGGACGGAACACGGCTTCGCCTTCCCCCAGCGCCCGGTCTATCATGAGGAATCGGCCGAGATCGTCTGGGGCAAGATGTTCGACCTCTACGCGCGGGTGTTGGGGTAGGCCCGAATCCGCCGCCGATTTACTTGCACTCCCCGCCCCGCCTTGGGACACTCCGAGGCAACGAAAACATCCGCACATCCGGGAGGAACGCCATGGAAACCCGCGCCGCCGTCGCCCTCGAGGCCGGCAAGCCCCTGAGCATCGAAACGGTCAATCTGGATGGTCCGCGCGACGGCGAGGTGCTCGTCGAGATCAAGGCCACCGGGATTTGCCACACGGATGAATTCACGCTCTCGGGCGCCGATCCCGAGGGGCTGTTCCCGGCGATCCTTGGTCACGAGGGCGCGGGTGTCGTCGTCGACGTGGGCAAGGGCGTCACGTCGGTGAAGAAGGGCGATCACGTGATCCCCCTCTACACCCCGGAATGCCGCCAGTGCGACTATTGCACGTCCGGTCGGACCAACCTTTGTCAGGCGATCCGCGAGACCCAGGGCCAGGGCGTCATGCCCGACGGCACGTCACGCTTCTCCATCGGCAAGGACCGGCTGTTCCACTATATGGGCACCTCGACCTTCTCCAACTACACGGTGCTGCCCGAGATCGCGGTCGCCAAGGTGCGCGAGGACGCGCCCTTCGAGAAGATCTGTTACATCGGCTGCGGCGTGACCACGGGCATCGGTGCGGTGATCAACACCGCCAAGGTCGAGCCCGGGGACAATGTGGTGGTGTTCGGCCTGGGCGGGATCGGCCTGAACGTGATCCAGGGCGCGCGCCTCGTCGGCGCCAACAAGATCGTCGGTGTCGATCTGAACCCCGACCGCAAGGCGATCGCCGAGGCCTTCGGCATGACCCATTTCGTGAACCCGTCCGAGGTCGAGGGCGACCTCGTGCCCTATCTGGTGGACCTGACCGACGGCGGTGCCGACCACTCCTTCGAATGCATCGGCAATGTCGAGGTGATGCGCCAGGCGCTCGAATGCTGTCACAAGGGCTGGGGCAAATCGACGATCATCGGTGTTGCACCCGCCGGTGCGGAGATCGCCACCCGCCCGTTCCAGCTGGTCACGGGCCGGGTCTGGCAGGGCACCGCCTTCGGCGGCGCCAAGGGCCGCACGGACGTGCCGAAAATCGTCGACTGGTACATGGACGGCAAGATCAACATCGATGACCTGATCACCCATGTCATGCCGTTGGACGACATCAACAACGCCTTCGACCTGATGCACAAGGGCGAATCGATCCGCAGCGTCGTCACGTTCTAGCGTGATGGCCTGAATCGCATTCTGAACCTGACTTCACGGGTGAGTTTCCGGCAGGTGGCTTGCCACCCGCCGGTGCCCCGACTATCTAGTTATCAGCAACGAGGCAGGCATCCGCGCCGCCGCATGCCGCCACAACGAACAACACAGAGGACGCCCACACCATGTCCGAGACCCATCATTCCAAGGTTCTGATCCTCGGCTCCGGCGCCGCCGGCTGCACCGCGGCCATCTACGCCGCGCGCGCGAACCTCCAGCCGATGATGGTGCACGGCATGCAGCCGGGCGGCCAGCTCACCATCACGACGGAAGTCGAGAACTTCCCGGGCTTTGCCGACGTGATCCAGGGACCCTGGCTGATGGAGCAGATGGTCGAACAGGCCGAGAAGGTCGGCACGAGAATCATGGACGACCTGATCGTCGATGTGGACTTCAGCACCACGCCGTTCACCTGCACCGGGGATTCCGGTGATGTTTACACGGGCGACACGGTCATCGTCGCGACGGGCGCGTCGGCGAAATGGCTCGGCCTCGAAAGCGAACAGAAATACTCTGGCTTCGGCGTGTCGGCCTGCGCGACCTGCGACGGTTTTTTCTATCGCGACAAGCCAGTCGCGGTGATCGGCGGCGGCAACACGGCGGTTGAAGAAGCACTGTTCCTGACGAATTTCGCCTCCAAGGTGACCCTGATCCATCGCCGCGACGAGCTGCGGGCAGAGAAGATCATGCAAGACCGCCTCCTGCGCCACGAAAAGATCGACGTGGCATGGGATACCGTCCTGGAAGAGGTGGTGGGGACCGAAGACCCGCCGGGGGTGACCGGCGCGAAGCTGAAGAACGTCAAAAGCGGCGACAACAGCGATCTCGAGGTCGACGGCGTGTTCATCGCCATCGGTCACGACCCGAACACGAAGGTTTTCCAGGGTAAGCTGGACATGGACGATGAGGGATACCTGATCACCGCGCCTGACAGCACGGCGACCAACATTCCCGGCGTCTTCGCCGCGGGCGACGTCAAGGACAAGATCTACCGCCAGGCCGTGACAGCGGCCGGCATGGGCTGCATGGCCGCGCTTGAGGCCGAGAAGTTTATCGCCGCGCACGAGGATGAGGTCGCACAGGACGCCGCCGAATAAACAGCGCACACGCCGCGCGCACGCCCCCCGTGGGGGCAATCCTTGGGGGAACGGCCACATGGCCATGGATTGGGACAAACTGCGGATATTTCACGCCGTCGCGGACGCCGGCAGCTTTACCCATGCGGGCGAGACCCTGCATCTAAGCCAGTCGGCGGTCAGCCGGCAAATCAGTTCGCTGGAAGACAGCCTGGGGTCACGCCTGTTTCACCGCCATGCCCGGGGCCTGATCCTGACCGAACAAGGCGAATTGCTCTATCGAACCGTGCATGACGTGTTCGCCAAACTCACCATGGTCGAGGCCCGTCTCACGGATTCCCAGGAACGCCCGCAAGGGGAACTGAAGATTGCCACGACGGTGGGGCTGGGGTCGCTTTGGCTGACGCCACGCATCAACGAGTTCATCGATCTCTACCCGGATATCGAGGTGAACCTGATCACCACGGATGAAGAGCTCGATGTGTCCATGCGAGAAGCCGATTGTGCCATCCGCCTGACCCCACCCACCCAGGGCGACCTGATCCAGCGTCGCCTCACGCGGGTCCACACCCATGTCTTTGCATCGCCTGAGTATCTGCAAAGCCGGGGCATGCCGGAGAAGGTCAGGGACTTGGCGAACCACGACCTCGTGGTCTATGGCGAGGATGTCGCCATGCCCGCGCCGAATATCAACTGGCTGCTAAATGCCGTCCGCGACGCAACCAACGAGGAACCCCGCAAGGTTCTGACCCTGAACAACCTGTACGGCATGTTCCGTGCGGTCGAGGCCGGGATCGGTGTTGCCGGATTGCCGGACTTTCTAGCCCGTGAAGCCAAGAATCTGGTGCGGGTCCTGCCCGAACTCGAGGGTCCCGGAAACGATGCGTATTTCGTATATCCCGAGGAAATGCGCAGTTCCCAGAGAATCGCGGTTTTCCGGGACTTTCTGCTGAGCAAGGTTGCCCAAACCCGCTTCTAGAATTCGGCTTTCCGACAAACCTCTGAAATCAAACAGTTTTTAGACATGCGTTTTGCGCATATCTGGTTAACGGTTTAGCCGCCTCCTCCTCGGGGCGTCGGCGCACTATCTATCGGGTACACACGGTGCGACACGCACCACGCTGCTGGTTTGTCCCTCCCAGTAAACCAGCGGCTTCGAGGCCCCTGAACATGGCCTCGGCGTCTCCCAGACGTAACGCCTCCCTGTTCAACTGCCGGGCCCTTCGGGGCCCGGCTTTATTTTTTCCGTATGTCAGTTTTGCGAAAGCGCGGGTCGAAGCACCTGTGCAGACCCGGCGGCGTGCAAGCGCCTAGCGGAAGTAGGAATCGTCCGCGTCGGCCGGATACATGCCGGCCACAAATTCCCCATAGCCGTTGTATAGCTGGGACGGGACCCGATCGCTTTGACGCCTCCCCAGCAGCCACTCGGTGGCCTGGCTCCAGCGCGGATGGTCAACCTCGGGATTGACGTTGGCCCAGAAGCCATACTCCTTGTCCTGCAGGGATTCCCAGAAGGTCTTGGGCTTCTTGTCCGTGAAGGAGAAGCGGATGATCGACTTGATCGACTTGAACCCGTATTTCCACGGGACCGCCAACCGCAGGGGCGCGCCGTTCTGCGGTGGCACCGGCTTGCCGTAGAGGCCTGTGACCATGAAGGCGAGATCGTTGGTCGCCTCTTCCATCGTCAGGCCCTCCTGATAGGGCCACGGATACCAGAACTGGCGCAGGCCGGGCATCTCCGCCTTGCTCTCCGCGATCGTCTGCATCATCACATACTTGGCGCCCGAGGTCGGCCTGGCCAGATCGACCAGCTGCTTCATCGCAAACCCCGACCAGGGCACCGTCATGGCCCAGGCCTCGACACAGCGAAAGCGATAGACACGCTCCTCAAGCTGGACCTGCTTGAGCAGATCGTCGATGCCGATCTCGAATTCCTTCTCGACCATACCGTCGATGATGATGTTCCACGGGCGCGTCTGGAGCCGCTGGGCGGCGCGCGAGATCTTCTTATGGGAGCCGAACTCGTAGAAATTGTTGTAGGAGGTGGCTTCTTTCTCGGTCGTCAGCGGGCGTTCGACCGTGTACTTCTCGTTGCGCGGCACCGGGTAGAGGCCGGCGGACGGATCCGTCGCGGCCATCGCCGTGCCGGTCGGCAGCACGCTCGCCGATGCCGCAACGGCGGGGGCGATACCCAGCGCTTTCACGATCTGGCGGCGATTGAGATAGATGTCCTCGGGTGTGACCGCGCTCTCGGGCAGTTCCCAGCCCCGCTTCACCTTGACCAGCATGTCATTCTCCGTTCGTGCCTGCGCAAATCCATGCGCTGTGCCCATACGATGGGGATGCGCACGCGCGAAAACAAGTCACGGCTGCTTGAAAACAGCGAAACGGAATAAACTAGTTGCTGCGGTGTTATCGCCCGGAAAAGAGCGAGAAATCAGGCCGATTGTGTCGACAACAGCCGTTCGACAGGCTCGTCCCGGATCGGCCAGTGGAGTGCTGCCGCAAGCAGACCCAGCAGGATCGAGGTGTACCAGACCGCATTGTAGTCGCCGGTCACATCGAAGTTCAGGCCGCCGAGCCAGGCGCCCAGGAACGCCCCGATCTGGTGACTGAAGAACACCAGCCCGAACAGCATGCCCAGATGGCGCGCGCCGAACATCTTGGCCACGACTCCGCTGGTCAGCGGCACCGTCGACAGCCAAAGCAGGCCGAACACGCCAGAGAAGATGTAGATCGTCAATTCAGTCTTGGGCATCAACATCAGCCAGGCGATGAGCAGCGCGCGCGCGAGATAGATCAGGCTGAGCAGATTCTTCTGCCGGAAGCGATTGCTCAAGACACCGGCAAGGTAGGTGCCGAGGATATTGCCGCCGCCGATGACCGTCAGCGCCGTGCCGCCAACGCCGACCGCAAGCCCGCACCAGGCAACAAATCCCGGCAGATGGGTTCCGATGAAGGTCACGTGGAAACCGCAAACGAAAAAACCGGCCACCAACAATAGATAGCCGCGGCTCTTGCGTGCTTCACTCAGCGCCTGGGACCAGCTCTGGGGTGAGGCACCGCCTTCTTCGATCGCTTTCCCGCGCATCATGCCGCCGAGCGGGATCATCAAGGCCACGACCGCCGCGGTCGCCAGCAGCGACCATTCCCAGCCGAAACCCCCGATCAAGACCTGGGTGACCTTGGGCAGCACAAACGGCCCCAGTGCACCGATGGTACTGACGATGGCCAATGCATAGGTTCGTTTCTCGGGCACCACGAGACGCGCCACCGCGCCATACACCACGGAAATACCTGCGCCGCTCATGCCCAGACCGATAAGCACACCGCCGGAAATCAGCAATTCCGTCGGTGTCACGGCACTCGCCATGCCCACGACACCCAGGGCATACAGCGCCCCGCCGCCCATGATGACCTTGCCAGAGCCGTAGCGGTCGGCGAGCCCGCCCGCGAGCGGCTGGAAAGCCCCCCAGATCAGGTTCTGGACCGCCATCGCGAGGCCGAAGAGCTCCCGGCTCCACTCAAGATCGACCGTCATCGGCACCAGGAAGAAACCCATGCCCTGGCGCACCCCCAGTGCAACGGCGAGCAGGCCCGCGCCCGCGCCCATCACGATTAGCTGTTTTCGGCCAAGTGCCTGAGACATGGGACGACCTTCCGGCGAGAGGAATTCAAACTAGCTGATGCATGAAACATCGGCTGTGCGGTCGCAAAAGTCGAGCCCCGAACCCGACGTTAATCGCGGCATCTAAAGTTCCTGGCCGCGCACCCGTTGTTTCAGATCTCGAATGAGAGCCTGCATGCCCGGCAACCGGGGGTGAACCTTCAACGCGTCTTCGAATGCCTTGAGCGCCGCATCGCCGTTTCCACGCAGCATCTCGATCTGTCCCAGGCCGCTAAGCGCGCCAAAATGCCGGGGCTCAAGCGCCAGGGTCTTTTTCACATCCGCCGATGAAAGCGCCAACTTGCCCTGGATAAAATAGACCGTGGCCCGCTTGTTCCACGCCTCCGCATAGTCCGGCGCCTGGTCGATCAACGCGGTATAAACCTCTACCGCATCATCGAAACGCCGGTCGGCCATGGCCTTGATGCCGATATGCATCAACCGCG
>CBDHEC010000035.1:0-25624 GCA_965261975.1 Alphaproteobacteria bacterium | reverse complement strand
CGCAAGCGGCCGCATCGACACGGCGGGCATAAGCATCGAGCAATGCCCCCCTGTCGGCGCACAATGCACGCACGTCCGACGGTGCCAGACCCGCGTGTAACGCAACCGCATCGAGCGTGATCGCCGACCAGCCATCGGTCGCGACGATGTCGAGCATGGCGTCGATCGACTTGTTCAGGTTTTCGCTGTCATGTTCGGTCATACGGGCTCCGATATGTCCGAAACCTAGGACAGACACGGCGCCCTGTTAAGCGAAACGCTAGCCGGCAAGCTCGCGGGAGCGCTCGGTCGCGCGCACGATCGCCCGGGTCATCAACGCGGTCAGACCATCGTCAGACATCAGAATATCGAGGGCTGCCGCCGTCGTGCCCCCGGGGCTGGTCACATTCTCGCGCAGGGTCGCGGCAGGCTCGTCGCTCTGCGCCAGCAGCTCGCCGCTGCCGGCGACCGTCTCGCGGGCAAGCTGCATCGCCAACTCCGGCGGCAGGCCCGCAGCGACCCCCGCGGCAGCCATCGCCTCGACCAGATGGAAAACGTATGCAGGACCGCTTCCTGACACACCCGTCACGGCATCGATCAGACCTTCGTCTGCCACCCACGCAACCTTGCCGACCGCCGTCATAAGGGCTTCGCAGGCGTTGCGCTGATCATCGGTGACATGGTCGTTACCAGCCAGCACGGTAACCCCCCGGCCCACCGCCGCCGGCGTATTGGGCATAGCGCGTACAATTCGCGCGTCGGCGCCCAGCACCGCCTCGAACGAGGCAATGGTGCGCCCGGCTGCGATCGACAGGAAAACCGTACCGGGGCGCACGAGGGCGGGATAGGGCGCCAGCACCGCGTCCATGACTTGCGGCTTCACCGCCAGCACGACCACGGTGGCATCAAAACCGTCCGGGATATCTTCGAATGCCGCACCGCCCGCGACACCGTTTGGCAAATCCGGTTGCATGGGATCGACGACGAAAATGGCATCGGGAGCTGTGCCCTGCCCGATCCATCCGTCCATCAACGCGCCCCCCATCTTGCCGCAGCCGACGAGCAGTATCGATTCAGATCGGGCCATTGTATTTCGTCCGTAAGTCTTCGTCCGCCAGGCGGATCAGGGGTCTCCGTCGACCGACGGAGTCAGGCTTCACCGACCGTGTCGAACATGATCGAGCTTACGGCGGCATGGGCGGACTGGTTGCCCCAGACCACATACTGAAAAGCCGGGTAGAACCGGTCCAGCTCGTGCACCGCGATATCGACCATGTCCTCGATCTGTTCGGCCGACAGGCCGCCGCCGCGCAACAGCAGGGCGTGGCGATAAGCCGGCAGTCCGTCCTGCGAGCCGACATCAAAATGGCCGATACCGAGCCGCTCGTTCAGCACGGCCAGCAATTCATGCACCGCGTCACGCCTTTCAGGCGGGGTGCGCATATCAAATGCACATGTCAGCTGCAGCGCGCCGATATCGTCGATCCAGTTGAAGACCGCGTGGTAATCACACCAGCGCCCGGCAATTTCGGCCAACAACTCATCCCGACGGGTGCGCTCCTGTGCCCAATCACGCATTGCGATCATCTCCTCGGTCAAATCGAGGGGATGCAATGTCTGATCGATGACGCTTTGGGACAGGTTACCCATATGGGAAAGGCCTCCAGAATGCGGTTTATGCGAACAAACTTCATGACCCCCAATATCTTGTAATAGCTACGAAATATTGTAGGTCATGAGCGTAAAACCACTACTGGAAGTAGACTGTCACGAACGCCAACTGCGCCGCAACCGCCGCGCCTGTGGACATCCCCAGCTATTTAAAAGTCCGGCGGTTTCAGCCGGAACCCGCGCGTCAGCTCTTGGCGGAGCCGCCCTTACCCGCTGCTTTCGTCGACGTTTTCGACGGAGACTTACGGGACCGCGCAGCGAGCTTCTTCTCCAGCGCCGCCACCCGTTTCTCCAGGGCTTCCTGCTCTTCGCGGGCCTTGATCGCAACCGCCTCGACGGCCTCGAACTCCTCGCGACGGACAAGCTCCATATCCGCCAGGACGCGCTCCAGGCGCTGCTGCACGAGCGAGTCGATCTCTTCGCGCAGGCCGCTGGCGACACCCGCCGCACCATTTGCGAGGCGAGCTACTTCATCCAACAATCGGCTTCGGGTCTGCATGCCGGTCACTCCTTATCAGGTGGGGCGACATTACGCCCTTCCGGCGCAAACGAACAGGGTTGCCACATTGCCGCACCGATCCGCGAAAGCCTATAAAGCGGCAGTAATTATTGGAGCAGCCAATGCATGTCGTGACCGGCGGGGCCGGATTCATCGGTTCGAACCTTGTGGCCGCGCTGTCCGAACGCGGCGGCGCGCCCGTGGTTTGCGATTTCGAAGAAGACGCGTTGGCCCGCAATATCGTCAAACGCGGACCCTTCGAACTGATTGCGCCGGATGTGCTCCCGGACTGGCTCGCGGCGCTCGACGAGCCGCCCGAGGCGCTCTTTCATATGGGCGCCATTTCCTCGACGGTCGAACGGGATGTCGACCGGGTCATGCGCAACAACTACCTGCTTAGCCTGCGCCTGTGGGACTGGTGTGCGGCAAACGGGGTGCCGTTCATCTATGCCTCTTCGGCCGCCACCTACGGCGGTGGCGAACGGGGCTTCGACGACGCCAATGACGATGATGCCCTGGCGCGGCTGCGACCGCTCAATCCCTATGGCTGGTCGAAGCTTCTTTTCGACCGCGCGGCGCTGCGCATGGCGGCCGCCGGTCACGCACCCCCGCAATGGGCCGGCCTTCGGTTTTTCAACGTCTATGGGCCGAACGAGTATCACAAGGGTGGCCAACAGAGTGTTGTGCCGCAATTCTGGCAACAGATTCGCGAGACCGGCGGCGCGCGATTGTTCAAATCCCACGAGCCCGACTATGGCGATGGCGGCCAGCTGCGCGACTTCGTCCATGTCCGCGACACGGTGTCGGTCATGCTGTGGTTACGCGACAACCCGGCTGTCAGCGGGATCTTCAATCTCGGCACCGGTCGGGCGCGGTCGTTCGACGACATGGCCGGTGCGATTTTCGACGCGATGGGCCAGGCGCGGGAGATCACCTATATCGACATGCCCCACACCGTCCGCAATCAGTATCAGTACTTCACGGAAGCGCGAATGGACCGCCTGCGTGACGCCGGATACGATCAGCCCTTCACATCCCTCGAGGATGGGGTGCGCAGCTATGTTCAAGACTATCTCGCAACCAACGACCCATATGTCTGAGCGATTATGACCGGGCCGATTCCATTTCCCGAAATTGACCCGGTCGCGATTGCGATCGGCCCCTTCGTCGTGCGCTGGTACGCACTCGCCTTCATCGCCGGGCTGCTCGCCGGCTGGGGTTATATGGTGACCCTGCTGCGCCGGCCGCCGGTGACGATGACATCGCAACAGGTCGGGGACTTCTTCAGCTGGGCTATCGTCGGCGTAATCGCGGGCGGACGGCTTGGATTCGTGGGCTTCTACCAACCCACCTACTTCCTCGCCAATCCGATCGAAATACTGGCGGTCTGGAACGGCGGCATGTCGTTCCATGGCGGCCTGCTCGGCGTCGTAGTCGCGATCATCCTGTATGCCCGCCGATACCGGATTCTGGTTCTGACGCTCAGCGACCTGGTGGCCGCCGCCGCCCCTATCGGCCTGTTCCTGGGGCGCCTCGCGAACTTCATCAACGGCGAGCTGTACGGCCGCGCCACCGACGTCCCCTGGGCGGTCGTGTTTCCCGATGGCGGCGATGTCGCCCGCCACCCCAGCCAGCTCTATGAGGCGGGGCTGGAAGGCATCCTGCTGTTCATTATCCTGTTCGCTTTGATCCGGCTTGCCCATGCGCGACGCCGGCCCGGCCTGCTCACAGGCGTATTCCTGCTCGGCTACGGGTCGGCCCGCACCTTCGTCGAATTCTTCCGTCAGCCCGACAATTATGTCGGCGACGGCGGCTTCCTGCTGTGGGGTTCGACCATCGGCCAATGGCTGTCGACGCCGATCGCCATTGCCGGTCTGATCTTCATCGTCTATGCGATGACCCATGATCGCCTCGACAACAATCAACGCGCGGCCACGCCGGCCCCTTAGGCACATCGACCCCAACAGGACCTACGGGCATGGATAGCGGACAGCCCGTCGTCCGCCGCCTGACGCGCCTGATCGCCGAACGCGGGCCAATCAGCGTCGCAGACTATATGGAGATCGTGCTGGGCGACCCCGAAGGGGGCTACTACGCCACCCGCGACCCGTTTGGCGTGGACGGCGACTTCACCACGGCACCCGAGATCTCCCAGATGTTCGGTGAACTGGTCGGCCTGTGGTGCGTCGACGCCTGGCAGCGGATCGGCGCGCCCGACGAATTCGCATTGATCGAGCTGGGGCCCGGCCGCGGCACATTGATGGCGGATGCGCTGCGCGCGCTGGCGGCCCTACCTGCGTGTCACGACGCGGCACAAATTCACATGGTCGAGACCAGCCCCACATTGCGCACGGCACAGCAAAAGGCGCTGCAGGGCCGGAATGTAACCTGGCACGATGCCGTCCCCACGCTCGACGGCCTGCCGGCGATATTTGTCGCCAATGAATTCCTCGATGCGTTGCCGGTGCGACAATTCGTGAAGACCGGCGATAGTTGGCGCGAACGCCTGATCGATCACGACACGGCGACGGACGGATTGAGGTTTACCGCAACCGGGACGGCAAGCCCGGAAGGCCCGAACGCGGCGCGGTTGCTCGCCGACGCATCCGAGGGCGAAATCCTTGAAGAATCCCCGGCGGTGACGGCGGTCGTCGGCGCCATCGCCACCCACATTGCGACCGATGGCGGCAGCGCACTCTTCGTGGACTATGGTCATCGGCGAACCGCGATCGGTGAGACCCTTCAAGCCGTGCGACAGCATCGGCCCATCGACCCTCTCGCCGCACCGGGGACGAGCGATGTGACCGCGCATGTGGATTTTCAACGGGTCGCCGAAGCCGCCACGCCCGCCGGGGTACGATGCCTGGGGCCGCTCGATCAGGGCGTGTTTCTGCAACGGCTCGGCATTCGCGAGCGGGCGGAAGCCTTGCGCCGGAATGCAGACGAGCGCCAGACGCGCGACCTGAACGCCGCGCTGACCCGCTTGATCGGGCCCTCCGAAATGGGCACCCTGTTCAAGGTAATGGCCCTCACCGAGCAACGGATCGAGCTTCTCGCCGGCTTCGACTCGCAATCGTGATCATCATGCAAGACCCGCACGCAACCGCAGATAATTTGGGCCGCCTCCCGGGTGTCCGGCATGGCTTTCTGTCCCGCGCGGGCGGGGTCAGCGCGGGGATCTATGCCGGCCTCAATTGCGGGCTCGGCTCCGACGACGACCGCACCCATGTGATCGAGAACCGTGCCCGCGCGGCCCAGACGGTCGGCGCGGATGACGACCAGCTTCGCACCCTCTACCAGGTTCACTCCGCCAGCGTTATCGACGCCGAAACGATGGACCCGGACAAGCCGCCGGAAGCCGACGCGCTTGTCTGCACCCGCCCCGGCCTGGCGATCGGTGTTCTGGCAGCCGACTGCGCGCCCGTTCTGTTTGCCGACCCCGGCGCCCGCATCGTCGCGGCAGCCCATGCCGGCTGGCGCGGCGCACTGGATGGCGTGGTCGAGGCGACGGTGGCCGAGATGGAAACTCGCGGTGCCGACCGCGGGCGTATCATTGCCGCGGTCGGGCCCTGTATCGGCCCGGCATCCTATGAAGTGGGGCCTGAGTTTCCCGCGCCCTTCCTGGCGCAGGACGCCGCGAACGAGATGTTTTTCACGCCGCGGCCAAACACCGACCGCCTGCTTTTCGATTTGCCCGGGTATGTGCGCAACCGACTGGCACATGCCGGGGTGGCCGATCCCGCCACGACCGGCCACGACACCTATCGTGACGAGAACTTCTTCAGCTACCGGCGCAGCTGCCACCGACACGAACCGGATTATGGCCGCAACCTGTCGCTGATCGTCCTGGGTGCGGAAGACTAGTCCATGCCCTATCTGATCATGCTGATATTCTTCACGCTGGCGGCGATGATGGTGAGCTGTGCGCTTTAGCCTGTTCTTGCCGCTCCTGGTCCTCCTGACTGCATGCCAGCCGGTACCGCGGGTATTCGAGCGTCCGCCCGACAGCGAAAACGGTCTGCTGCGGCTCTCGGATTCGCCCGGCATTCTGGTCCAGCCGGTGGTCGATGCGCCCGCGGCGACGGCGGACGGGCTGGCCCGCGAGATGGTCAAGGCCCTGATCGAGCGGGACGTTCCGGCCTTTCGGCACAGCCGCAACCGGTCCAGCATGGTTCTGACCGGCACTGTGGTCGACCCCGGTCGCGACGCCCATATCGCATGGATTCTCCAAGACCCGTCGGGCGAAGAAATCGGGCGGTATGAGCAAAGTATCGAGGGCACACCCATTGAACCCTGGGCGCTGGCCGAGCCAGAACTCATGGAGGCCTTCGCAGCACGTGCGGCCCCCAGAATCGCCGCCTACATCCAGGACGACGTCAAGACCGAGGTGGTCACGCCTGCGATCTATGTGGGAACGGCCACCGGCGCGCCGGCGAATGGCGGGACGCGCCTGCAGGCGGCCTTGCGCCAGGGCCTGCGACGGCTCGGTGCCCGCGTCGCAGTCACGCCGAGCGATGAAACCCTGACGGCGACGGCGGAAGTCCGCATGATTCCGCTCTCGGGCGAGCGCACAGAAGTCGCGATCGAGTGGGTCGTCGCCGACCCCTTCGGCGCGGAAATCGGGAAGATCGAGCAGGCGAGCCCGTTCGCCAATACCGTCATCGAAAACCGCTGGGGCGACCTCGCGCGCGAGGCCGGGCTTGCAGCTGCAGCCGGTTTGGTGGACCTGGTTTCACGGATCGACTGGCGCGATGGTTTTGTCGTGCCCGAGGCCGGAAATGGCGGCGGCGACGACAAGGCGCGACGTTAACAAGGCACCCGTTATTATCCCCAGCGGAGTCTTGTTTACAGCCCCCTGTCGGGTTGATACGTTCCGCCCGCGCATGGGGTCGGTTTCGACAACCGCCCCGCTGAGAAGGTCGAGAATGACCCGGGTCGCCAGAGGGCGGCATTCAGGGTTCGGGGGTACGGTCGATGAAGGTGCTGGCGTGCAACAGCAACCGCCCGCTTGCCGAGGCAATTTCGGCATATCTGAATATTGAGCTGACACAGGCCTCCATCCGACGTTTCTCGGACATGGAAGTGTTTGTCGAGATCCTGGAGAATGTGCGCGGCGAGGACGTCTTCGTCGTCCAGTCCACATCCTACCCGGCCAACGACAATCTGATGGAGCTTCTGGTCACGCTGGACGCGCTGCGGCGCGGTTCTGCACGCCGGATCACGGCCGTGATCCCCTATTTCGGGTATGCCCGGCAAGACCGGAAAACCGGGCCACGGACGCCGATCTCGGCGAAACTCGTTGCCAACCTGATCACCCGCGCTGGTGCCGACCGGGTACTGACCCTCGATCTGCATGCGGGCCAGATTCAGGGGTTCTTCGATATCCCCGTCGACAACCTTTTTGGCGGCCCGCTGTTCTCCGAAGACATCGAGAGTCAGGCGAAAGACGACGAACTGGTCATTGTTTCCCCCGACGTGGGCGGCGTTGTGCGCGCCCGGGGATTGGCCAAACGCCTTGACGCCGATCTCGCGATCATCGATAAGCGCCGCGAACGGGCTGGCGTTTCCGAAGTCATGAACATCATCGGTGACGTCGACCAGCGGCGGTGCATTCTTGTCGACGATATCTGTGATAGCGCCGGCACCTTGTGTAACGCCGCTTCAGCGTTGATGAATCAGGGCGCCAAATCGGTATCGGCCTATGTGACGCACGGTGTGCTGTCGGGTGGTGCCGTGGGGCGTGTTGCGGCATCTCCGCTGGAAACCCTGGTGATGACGGACTCGATACAGGCAACCGAAGCGGTGCGTGTGGCGAGCAACATCCGGCAGCTGACGGTCGCCCCCCTGCTGGGCAAGGCGATAGACCGCATCAGCCGCGAAGCCTCGGTTTCAAGTCTGTTCAATTAGAATTCGGCGCATCCGGCGTCGATATTTAACCGCCCCGGTCGTGGCACCCTTGGAGGCATGGCCGGGTCAGAGGAGTTTATCATGGCGGATACCGTGACGTTTAACGCGGAATCGCGCGCACAGGTCGGCAAGGGGGCCGCCCGTGCAACTCGACGCCTCGGCAAAGTGCCGGCGGTGATCTATGGCGCGAACAAAGACCCCGAACCCATTTCCATCACGCCGGCCCAGTTGCGGGCCGCTCTCGCACAGCCGGGCTTTTTCGCCACGCTGTTCGATATCGATGTCGATGGAAGCCAGCAGCAGGTCTTGTGCCGCGAATTGCAGGTACATCCGGTCACCGATGTGCCGATGCATCTGGATTTCCTGCGTGTTACCGAACGCACACGCATCAACCTGGAAATTCAGGTTCGTTTCGAGAACGAAGAAGAATCCCCCGGCCTCAGAGGCGGCGGCGTTCTCAACATCGTGCGACATGCGGTCGAGGTTGTTTGCCGCGCGGGTGCCATTCCCGAGGAGTTCGTGGCCGACCTGACCGGCCTGGACGTTGGTGACAGCATCCACATCTCCGACATCACGCTGCCGGACGGCGTCAAGCCGACGATTACGGACCGTGACTTCACCATCGCAACCATTGCCGCGCCGACGGTCGCGCCGGTCGAAGACGAAGTCGACCCGGATGCCGAGCTTGAAGAAGGCGAAGCGGGTGAAGAGGGCGAAGAAGGTGAAGGCGAAGGCACCGACGGCGAGGGCGACGAGGAATAACCCGCCGTCCCACAAACGGGCGAGCAGAAAATGCGATTGGTTGTGGGGCTCGGAAATCCCGGCCCGAAACACCGAAACAACCGACATAATATCGGCTTCATGGCGGCGGACGAGATCGTTCGCCGCCATGGCCTTTCTGCGCCCCGCGCCAAGTTCCAGGGTGATGTCAGCGAGGGTCAGGTCGGTGGCGTACGGGTCATCGTCCTGAAGCCGGCGACCTTCATGAACGAGTCCGGCCGCGCGGTCGGCGAGGCCGTGCGCTTTTACAAGCTGGCACCCGAAGATGTCATCGTGATCTATGACGAGATCGACCTGGTCGCCGCCAAGCTGCGCGTCAAGCAGGGGGGCGGCCATGCGGGACATAACGGCCTGCGCAGCATCGACGCCCATCTCGGCGACAAGAACTACTGGCGCGTACGCCTCGGGGTCGGTCACCCCGGCGACAAGGCCCAGGTCAAGAAATACGTGCTCGGCGACTTTTCCAAGGCCGACCAGGATTGGCTCACCCGCGAGCTGGCCGCCGTGGCCGACGAGCTTCCCGCCCTGTTCGAGGGCCGGGCGAGCGACTTCATGAGCCGGGTCGCCATGGCTGTCCAGGGGACCGTTCATGGCGAGAGCGAACCGGCGCAGCCGAAATCGGCCGCCAAGAAGCCCGGCAACAAGACCAAAGACGCAGGCTCACCGCCGGCGCCATCCGAACCTGATACCGCGGTCGGCAACGCATTGTCGCGCGCCATGAACCGGATACGAGGACGCGACTAGCATGGGTTTCAATTGTGGGATCGTCGGTTTGCCCAATGTCGGCAAATCCACCCTGTTCAACGCGCTGACCGCGACCGCGCAGGCGGAATCGGCAAACTATCCGTTCTGCACCATCGAGCCGAATGCCGGTCGCGTGGCGGTTCCCGACGATCGTCTGGCCACGCTGGCGGACCTGGCGAAGTCCGCCGAGATCATCCCGACCTACCTGGAATTCGTGGATATCGCCGGGCTGGTGCGCGGTGCGAGCAAGGGCGAAGGGTTGGGGAACAAGTTCCTGTCCCATATTCGCGAGGTCGATGCGGTCTGCCATGTGCTGCGCTGCTTCGACGATAGCGGGGTCACCCATGTCGAGGGCGGCGTGGACCCGGTCCGCGACGCCGAGATCGTCGAGACCGAACTACTGATCGCCGACCTGGAGGCCATGGAGCGGCGCTACGAGACGACCGAGAAACGCGCCAAGGGAGGTGACAAGGCCTCCCGCGCCGAACTCCAGTTGCTGGAACCCGTGTTGGCCGCCCTGCAGGACGGTCGCCCGGCCCGAACCGCGAATATTCCCGACGATCAGCAGGTCGAATTCCAGCAGCTGCAGCTACTCACCTCCAAGCCGGTACTCTATGTCTGTAACGTGGACGAGGAATCCGCGGTCGATGGCAATGCCCACACCCAGGCCGTCGCCGAGATGGCCGCGGAGAACGGTGCCGGCATTGTTATCGTGTCGGCGGAAATCGAATCCGAGGTGGCACAGCTCGAGGATCTCGCCGAACGGGCCGAATTCCTCGAAGGGTTGGGACTGTCCGATACCGGCCTTTCACGGGTCATTCGCGCCGGCTATGAACTCCTCCACCTGATGACGTTCTTCACCGTCGGCCCCAAGGAAACCCGGGCCTGGACGGTGGCGGGCGCCGCCACCGCCTATGACGCGGCCGGGCGCATACACACGGATTTCCAGAAGGGCTTCATCCGCGCGGAGACGATCGGATATGCCGACTATGTCGAGCATGGTGGTGAACAGGGCGCACGCGAAGCCGGCCGCATGCGGCAGGAAGGCCGCGATTACAAGGTCCAGGACGGCGACGTGATGCTGTTTCGCTTCAACGTCTAGCGTTCTAGGATCATCTCGAAACAGAAAATGAACCTGGTTGGGAGGAACGAACAATGGGTACCGATCTAAAACTGACGGCTGCCGACGGACATGAGCTTGACGCCTATCAGGCCGCACCCGACGGCGCGCCGCGTGGTGGCGTGGTCATCATTCAGGAAATTTTCGGCGTCAATGACGACATCCGCGAGACCGTCGACAATTTTGCCAAGGAAGGCTACGTCGCCATTGCACCGGCATTGTTCGACCGCCATGAGCGCGACGCGGTCCTCGAATTCAACGAAGACGGCATGGCCAAGGGTCGTGCCCTCAAGGGCGCGCTGGACTGGGACGACGTGGTCAAGGACGTGGACGCGGCGATCGCGCAGATTGACGGTGCCGGCAAGATTGGCGTGGTCGGCTTCTGCATGGGCGGTTCGGTCGCATGGTTCGCGGCAGCCCGCTCGTCGGTGTCGGCGGCGGTTTGCTATTACGGCGGCGATATTCTGTCGAACAGCGGTGAAGCACCCAAATGCCCGGTCATGTTCCATTGGGGCGCGGAAGACGCAGGCATCCCCCTCGACGGGGTCCATAATGTCGAGGCCGAGCATCCCGACATTCCGAGCTTCATCTATGAGGGCGCGGGACATGGTTTCAGCTGCTCGCGCCGCGGCTCCTATCACAAGGAAGCAGCCGGCCAGGCGATGGGCCGCACGCTGGAATTCCTGACGGCGAATATCGGCTAGGGTACCGGTAGCCGGTCCGGCTAGTCCCCGGGCGCGTCGGCAAATACCAGGAAGGTCCCGCAGGCCTCCTCCGATGAGACAATCACCGCATCGGTGCTGTCGCGCTCGAACGCCACCTGCTGTCCGGACAGATACAGCGCCGTCGCCTGGGTATCGGCGACCTCGAGCGTGAGTGCTGCCAGTCGCGGCAGCGGCAGGCTCTCATCGATCGTCTTGTCATAGTGCCGCTCGGGAAAGGTCTTGGGCGTGACGAACCAGAGCTCGTCGCGGCCCGTATCGACCGTGATGTTGCCTTTGCGCTCGTCCCCCGACACCGCCTCTTCACCGTACAACCGGACATAACAATCCCCCACGCCGTCGAGTGTCTCCATCACGATGGTGACTTCCGAAATCCGGCGCGCGCCGTTGGGGTGTGACAGCCAGCTCGCACGCCGCAGCTTCTCGGGTGTGAGATGCTCGCACGCGAACGTGTTCAGACCCGGGGTGATGTCGTTGGGAATATAGACGTTGCGAAACTTGAGGGTCTCGTCGCCCTCCTCGGTCTCGAGCAGGCGCTGCAACTGCTCGGGCGGTGCCGCATTCACGCCCTGTGCCTTGAGCCAGTTGAACGCGGCTTCGGCATCGGCTGTGCCGAGGGCCACATTCAGCAGCCCTTCGCCGGTCTCCAGAAATTCATCGAGGCGGTGAATATACTGCGACGGATCGATGACCCCCAGCAGCTCCACATAATCATGCTCGAACATGATCGTGTAGTTGCCGGTCCCCCAGCCGATATGACGCCCCCGCGGCGAGATGGTAAATCCAAGCCGCGTAAAGGTATCTCGCGCCGCATCCAAATCGGCGACACCGATCAGCGCGTGATCGACTCCCGCAATCGGACGGTCGGTCACCGTATCGTGGCCGTTCGCGTCTGGCATGTTTTACTGCTCCCCGGGCAATCGTCTCGAACCCGCATGGGCCGGATTGCCGTTTGATGCATTCTATTACGTCCGCAACGGTGCCGGAAGGTCGCCCGCACAACCGACTGTTTTTAAAAGAAATTACCCGACAACACGCCCAGCCACTGCGGACAAACGATCAATCATGGCCGGATCACGCGCGTCTGGTGCAGTGATCAGGGCGTTGTCCAGGGCGGTGTGACAACCCTGCCCGCAGACATCGTCCCGGCCCGCGAGCCGGGGTGCCAGGGCACGCACCAGGCTGCGCCCCTTCTCTGCATTGCCCATCAGAACCTCGATCACCTGGTCGACTGTCACATCCTCATGGTCCTCATGCCAGCAATCGAAATCCGTGACCATCGCGACCGTCGCGTAGCAAATCTCGGCCTCCCGGGCGAGTTTCGCCTCGGGCATGTTGGTCATCCCGATGACCGAACATCCCCAGGAGCGATAGAGCTCCGACTCCGCGCGCGATGAAAATTGCGGGCCTTCCATGACCAGATAGGTCCCACCGCGGGTGATGTCGATCCCCAGCCCTGTCGCAGCGGCCTCGATATGATCGCCCAGCCGCCCGCAAACCGGATCGGCCATCGAGACATGGGCGACCAGGCCGGTTTCGAAGAAGGACTTGACCCGTGCAAAGGTCCTGTCGATGAACTGATCGACGATCACGAACGATCCCGGCGCGAGATCTTCTCGCAGGGACCCTACAGCCGAGAGCGAGAGAATCTCCGTCACCCCGACACGCTTGAGCGCATAGATGTTGGCGCGGAAGTTCAGCTCCGACGGCGGCACCCGGTGTCCCCGGCCATGGCGCGGCAGGAACACGATGGGAAGACCATCGAGGGTGCCGAACATCAGCTCGTCGGACGGGCTGCCGAACGGCGTATCGACCGCCTCCCAGCGAACATCCGTCAGGCCCTCGATGTCGTAAATTCCGCTGCCACCGATAATCCCGAGCATCGGCGGCACGCCGGTGTGATTAGGCTCCATATGGCGGCCTATTGCGCGCGCGGCAGCAGGTCGAGCATCTCGGCAGCGCGCGCCGGCTCGACCGGCTCTGCGTCGAGCTCATGCATGATCCGAACCGCCTTGTCGACAAGCTGTCCGTTGCTCGCGAACTCACCCTTGGTCAGATAGAGGTTGTCCTCGAGCCCGACACGCACATGGCCGCCATTGTTGACAACCTCGGCGACGATCGGGAACTCCCAGCGGCTGATTCCGAAGGCTGCCCAGTTGGCGTCACGCGGCAGCATCGAATGCATGACCTGCACCATTTGAGGCGTCGCGGGCGATCCCCAGGGAATGCCAAGGCAGAGCTGGAACAGCGGCGGCGATTCGATGAAACCGTTCTTGATCATGTCGACCGCAAGCCGGATATGGCCCGGCTCGAAGACCTCGATCTCGGGCTTCACGCCGGCATCCTTGATGAGTTCCGCCATCCGCCGCAAATGGGCGGGCGTGTTCATGAACACGGCCTCACCGAAATTCATGGTCGCCACGTCAAGCGTACAAATGTCAGGGCGCAGGTCGAGGACATGGCGCACCCGAACTTCCGGCGTGGACAAGGACGTTCCGGGTCCACCCACCTGGGGGTCTTCCTCGCTGGGGACGTAACGGCCACCCTCGCCCGTGGTCAGGTTGATCAGCACGTCGCAGTCGGCGTCACGAATTCGCTCCACCACCTCGCGGAAATAGTCGGGATTGCCCGAACGCGACCCGTCGGGTTCGCGCACATGAATATGCGCCACCGCCGCCCCTGCCTTCCGCGCCTCGATCGCGGATTCCGCGATCTGCTTCGGCGTAATCGGAAAATTTGGATGGTCCTGGAAATTCTGGTGACCGCCGGTCACCGCACATGTGACGATGGTTTCACGCGCCATCTGATCCCCCAATGCGATTGTTTGTGTATTGCTTGCGGCAGAGTTTAGCGAATGTAGGCCACCGCGCTTAAAAAAAAGGCCGCTTGCGGGTTCGCAAACGGCCCTTTCACTGAATTTGCTTCGCTCAGTGGTCGATGTTCGCCCACATTTTGCGTTTCGCGGCATAGAGCAATGCACTGAGGATGATCAGGAAGATCATCACCTTGAAGCCCATCTTCTTGCGCTGCTCCATCTCGGGTTCGGCCGTCCACTGCATGAAGTTGACCACGTCGGTCGCCATCTGGTCGACGGTCGCGGCGGTGCCATCCGAATACTCGACACCGTCCTCAAACAGGGGCGGTGGCATGGCGATGAACCCACCAGGGAAGTACGAGTTGTAGTTGGAGCCCGCCGGCACCTCGACACCCTCGGGCGCATCGGCATAGCCGGTCAGCACCGCGTGGATATAATCCGCCCCCCCGGGATGCGCCTTGACCTGCAACGACAGATCCGGCGGGTTGGCACCGTTGTTCGCGGCCTTTGCAGCCTCTTCATTCGGGAACGGCGACACGAACTTATCCGAAGGGATCGCCGGGCGTTCGAACATCTCGCCCTCGTCGTTCGGGCCGTCGGTCACATCGAAGTTCGCGGCGATCGCCTTGATCTCGGGCTCGGTGAAACCGAGCGCGTTCAGGTTGCGGTAGGCAACCTGCTTCAGTGAATGACAACCCGAGCAGACCTCGAGATAAACCTGCAGGCCGCGCTGCGCGGAATGCAAATCCACCTTCCCGAAGATTCCCTGGAAGGGCCAGTCGAGTTTTTCGGGTTGCTTGGCGTCACCTGCGGCCAGTGCTGCCGTCGAGGCCATGGCCAATCCGGCTGCGAGGCCAGCCACCACCGCCGTGCGGCGCAATTTGGAAACGATACCCATTACGCCTTCTCCATCGGCTTGGCAGTTGCCGAGGCACCCGTGGTTCCACCCCCGAGAACGGGTTCGGAAATACTCTTGGGCAATGGCTTCGGTCGTTCGAAAACGCCGAGCAACGGCAGCAATATCAGGAAGTGGAAGAAGTACCAGAAGGTCGAGAGGTAACCGAGATGGATTACCTTCAGGCCCAGGCCTTCAAAGACCAGATCATCCGGCGCACGTCCGCCGACCCAACCGAGAAGGAGGCAATCGAGCAGGAAGATCCAGAAGAACCACTTGTACATCGGACGGAACTTCGCGCTGCGCACCGGCGACTTGTCGAGCCAGGGCAGGATAAACAGCACAAAGATGGCGGCGAACATGGCGATCACGCCGCCGAGCTTGGCCTCGATGAACCAGATGTTGAAATCGATCGAACGCAGGATCGCGAAGAAGGGCAGGAAATACCATTCCGGCACAATATGCGCCGGCGTGTTCAACGGTGCAGCCGGGAGATAGTTTTCCGGCTCGCCGAAGAAATTCGGCGCGAAGAACACGAAGAACGTGAAGACCGTCACGAAGATCGCCAGACCCGCGCTGTCCTTCATCGTGTAGTAGGGATGGAAGGACACCGTGTCCTGCGGCCCCTTCGGGTCAACACCCAGCGGGTTGTTCGACCCCGACACATGCAGCGAGATCACGTGGAGGATCACGACGCCGAAGATCAGGAACGGGAACAGATAGTGCAGCGCGAAGAAACGGTTCAGGGTCGGGTTGTCGACCGAGAAGCCGCCCCAGAGCAGGGTCACGATGGCGTCGCCCACCAGCGGGATCGCGGAGAACAGGTTTGTGATGACCGTGGCGCCCCAGAAGCTCATCTGGCCCCAGGGAAGCACGTAGCCCATGAACGCGGTCGCCATCATCAGAACCAGGATGATCACGCCCAGAATCCAGAGCAGCTCACGCGGGTTCTTGTAGGACCCGTAATACATGCCGCGGAAAATGTGGATGTAGACGGCAATGAAGAAGAAGGTGCCGCCATTCGCGTGCAGGTAGCGCAGCAGCCAGCCGAAGTTCACATCGCGCATGATGCGTTCGACGGAATCGAAGGCCAGCTCGGTGTTGGGCTGATACTGCATCGCCAGGAAGATGCCCGTGATCATCATCAGCACGAGCATGAAGGTCAGGATGGCACCGAAGTTCCAGAACCAGTTGAAGTTCTTGGGGGACTGAAACTCGGCATATTCCTTTTGGAGATAACTAAAGACCGGCAGTCGAGTGTCGATCCACTTGACCAGGCCGTTGCCCACGGGTTGTTGGTTTCCAGCGCTCATGATTCGCCTCAGCCGATCTTGATATTGGTGTCAGTCAGGAAGGTATGCGCGGGCACCTCCAGATTGGTTGGTGCCGGGCCCTTCCGGATGCGACCTGCGGTGTCAAATTGGGACCCGTGACAGGGACAGAACCAGCCGCCCCACTCACCGCGCGGTTCGGAGGCCTTCTGACCCAGCGGCACACAGCCCAGATGGGTACAGACACCCACAACAACGAGCCATTCCGGCCGATCGGTGCGTTGTTCGTCTGTCTCGGGGTCACGCAGTTCGCTCAACGGCGTGTCGACGGCCTCGGCGATAGCCGCTGGGGTGCGTCGGTCGATAAAGACCGGCTTGCCGCGCCATTTCACCGTGATCCGCTGTCCGACCTCGACCTGCGACACGTCAACCTCGACGGAGGACAGGGCCAACACCTCGGCCGAGGGGTTCATCGAATCGACGAACGGCCAGAGCGCGATCGCCCCGCCTACCCCGGCAAACGCGCCGGCGGAAAGGTATAGAAAATCGCGCCGGCTCCCAGAATGACCGTCGTGATCCTGAGTATCATCGCTCATGAGCAAATGTCCTTGGTTCGGCGGTCTGCGTCCGCCTTGAGACCTGTTGTGCACATGGCCTTTGGGTACGAGATTTTCCGATTACCAGCAATGTGACACCGTGCCGCAACAGAATATGTCCGCCGCGTCGCGATTCGCCTCCACGCTGTGACCAGAATGCCCCCCTGGTACCATGTGTTCCTTACACTTCGTCCGGATATAATCGAAGTCCAAAGCGTTTGCCAAGCCCGCCTTGAACGCCTCTCCACAACGTTTTGCCGGAACCAACCCCGGCACCGGAGATCACCACCGTGCGTATCGCCCTTTACCAGCCCGACATTCCCCAGAATGCAGGCGCCATCCTTCGACTGGCCGCATGCCTGAACATCCCGGTCGACCTGATCGAACCGGCTGGATTCGTGCTCAGCAATCACGGTGTGCGACGCGCGGGAATGGACTACCTGGAACAGGTGGATCTGACACGGCACCTCTCCTGGGACGCCTTCGAGGCGGATGTTGTTCCCCCGCAAAGGCTGATCCTGTTGAGCACGAAGGCGACAGAACGGCACATTGACTTTGACTACCGCCCCGACGATACGCTGCTGGTCGGACGTGAAAGCGACGGGGTGCCGCAAACCGTGCACGCAAGGGCCGACGCCCAGTTGCGGGTGCCCATGCAGCCGGCCTCAAGGTCACTGAACGTCGTCACGGCCCTGGCGCTCGTGCTTGGCGAGGCGTTGCGGCAACAGGACGGGTTTCCCGGTTAAAAACAAGGTGTGCAGCCGATGACAAACGAGGATCACAAAACGCGGGCCGCGACATGGTTCGCGCAGTTACGCGATGATATCTGCGCCGCATTCGAGGCGATTGAGGATGACCTGGAGGGTCCGATGGCTGACCGCCCGGCCGGCCGTTTCGAACGGTCGAGCTGGGATCGACCCGGCCAGGACGGCGCGCCGGGCGGCGGCGGCGTGATGTCGATCATGCGTGGCCGGGTGTTCGAGAAGGTGGGCGTAAACATCTCCACCGTCGAGGGCGTCTTCTCGGAAGAATTCCGCAAGAATATTCCCGGTGCGGCGGAAGACGGTCGTTTTTGGGCCTCGGGCGTCTCGCTCGTGGCCCATATGCAATCGCCCCTGGTGCCCGCCGTGCACATGAACACACGCCATATCGCGACGTCGAACAGCTGGTTCGGGGGCGGAGCGGACCTGACGCCGATGTATCCCGATGACGACGACACGGCCCTCTTCCATGCCAGCATGCAGGCGGCGTGTGACGCGCACGACCCGGATTACCACCCCAAGTTCAAGGCGTGGTGCGACGAGTATTTCCACCTCAAGCACCGCGACGAGCCGCGCGGGGTCGGCGGCATCTTCTACGACTATGTCGACACCGGCGACTGGGAGGCGGATTTCGCGTTCACCCAGGACGTGGGCAAGGCGTTTCTCGATGTTTACCCGCGCATCGTGCGGCGCCACATGAATGAAAGCTGGACCGAGGATCAGCGCGCCCACCAGCTGCAGCGGCGCGGGCGTTATGTCGAGTTCAACCTTCTCTACGACCGGGGCACCCAGTTCGGCCTCAAGACCGGCGGCAATGTGGAGGCGATCCTGATGTCCCTCCCGCCGGTGGTCACCTGGCCTTGAATGTTATTCGGCGAAATTCACGTCACGCGGAGTTCCTAAGTCGCCCGGCCTGGGCTAGTTTCAGCATAGATATATCCAGCCCGGTCCTCTCGACCGGCGCCGGCGCCGAATTGGAGAGAACATGACCCGCATTTCACGTTGTCTGACCACGTTGCTCGCCGCAGCCATGCTGTTCACCGCGAGCTGGCTCCTCGCCCCCGCAGCCGTCGCACAGGCCCTGCCGGTCAAGGCGTTCTATGGGCATTACCAGGGTTCCGGCGTGGCCGAGAACAGCGACTCACTATATTTCGGCGTCACCGTCCGGGACCTCGACGTCAAGATTGGTGCCGAAGGTGCGGGCTTTTATGTGGAATGGACGAGCGTCATCCGTGGCGGCGGCGACCCCAACAACCCCGATATCCGCCGACGCACCCAGCGCATGGACTTCGTACCCAGCGCCGACGCGAATGTGTTCAACGCGACCGGCCGGGACAATCCGCGCGGTGACGGCCTCGCCTGGGCCCAGGTTCACGATCAAACCCTGTCCGTACATGTGATGCAGATCACTGCGGCGGGAGGATATGTGATCCAAACCTACAATCGAACGCTTGAAGGCACGGGCATGCGCCTCAAGTTCATCAATATCGCCGACGGCGAACCGCAACGCGAGGTCGATGCCCGGCTGGTCAAGGTCGGGAACTAGGCCCGCACTCCTGACCGACGGACAAACCGCATGAAGTTCCTCCACGCCACCCGAAATTTGCTCGCAGCGAGCGCGTTCCTCGCCGCCGGCGTGGTCCTGTCCGCCAGCGCCCATGCGGATAATGTGGTCGAGAAATTTTTCGGCAACTATGTCGGCGCGGGCAGCGCCGTGATCCTGGGCACCGATCGCCGGGAGACCCGAGACCTCGATGTGACGGTCGAGCGTTACAAGAATGAAGGCTTCACACTGAAATGGATCACCGTCATCCGCGACGAGAATGGCGGGCGCACCGGCGCCGACGTCAAGCGGCGCGAGGTCGAGGAGAACTTCGTCCCGGTCGAGGACAAGGAGAATGTCTTTATCCTGTCGCCCGACGGCGGCCTGTTCCACAAATCCGAACTGCCCAATCCCCTGGAAGGGGACGCGGTGCGCTGGGCGGCCATCGAAGGCAATGCGATGATCGTCTACTCGCTGGCGATCAACGAACATGGTGGCACGGAATTGCAGGTCTATCGGCGAACGCTGACCAAAAAGGGTATGTCGATTTCGTTCATACGCCTGCAGGATGAAGACGTGAAGGTCCGCGTGTCCGGCGAACTGGTGCGGACGAAGTAGGGCCGACTAGCCGAGGCCCACCCGTCTCCGCAACCCGACCCACCAAAGGCGTCGCCTCAACTTTGCAGTGCAAGCCGCACGATCCGGCTTGAAGTCACGAATCATCCACCAGTTTTCGACTGCCGCGAGATGCTGGCCGACCTCCGGGCCTTGCGACACGCCGAGCGCGAGCACATCCGACCCCTGCAGCGGAAACGTCGGCACCGGCCACAGATCGGGAAATCGCAGCAATGTAACCCACGCATCGTCTGGTGCCGTTTCATTAACGATGCCGTCGTCGCTCGCATCGAGCCAATGGTGCTTTTCCTGAGACCAACTCAGTAATACCGCATCCCGCCACGCGTCGGCGCCAAGTGCATACAGGCGGAGTTTTCGCGTGTGCGGCCTCAGCTTCGGTGTCATGCCGGGCGGGATTGCCACCATCTTCTCGAGGCGAGAAACCTCTTTGTTCGAGAGACGCAATCGCCCCGCAAGGGCAGCCACGTCGCCGTCATTCCCGATCAGTACGCCGAGCCGACGCAACGGATCAGGGCTGGCGTACTCATTTTCGAAATCCGCCAAGAAAGATAATCCATATGCGTGATCCACCTGGTTGGCCTGCGGCAACACGACCTCGAAGAGCTCGACGTAATCGATGTTGCTCAGCATCCAGCCGGTTGCGGGCGCCAGAAGAATTTTGAACAGATCGTCGCGGATCCGCTCACCCGACAGATTCTCGAGCATACCGAAATGAGAGTGGCAGGCCGCGAGGCCATCGGGATCGAACGCAGAGGAATCGAACTGGGCGTGGAAACGGAAGAAACGGAGAATTCGCAGCGCGTCCTCTTCGATGCGTGCGCTCGCGTCACCAATGAACCGCACCCGCCGCGCCTCCATGTCCGGCATGCCGCCCAGCGGGTCGAAGACATTGCCGTCGAGATCGGCATAGAGAGCATTCATGGTGAAGTCGCGCCGCGACGCGTCGGCCGCCCAGTCGTCGGTGTAGGCGACCGTTGCGTGGCGGCCATCGGTCTCCACATCGACCCGCAGCGTGGTGATCTGGAACAGCTTACCCCCGAACCGGGCGACGACCGTGCCGTGCTCGATGCCGATTTCTAGCACATCGATATCCGCCGCCTTGAGCCGCGCCAATGTGACGTCGGGCGGGTGGATGGTCGCCAGATCGACATCGACCACCGGCCGGTCCATCAAGACATCGCGCACACAGCCGCCGACACAAAGAATGGCGGGCACAGGATCGCCTTCCGCCTGCAGGACCGCAAACACGGCCTGCAAATCACGGTCGACCATCCACGGCTGCTGCGGAATTGTCCGGGTCGGTGTCATCGCGGCGACCCGCCTAGCGCCAGCGCGCGGCTTGACCGGTCAGGACCTCGAACAGGTTGACCAGCATGCCCGCGGTCGCGCCCCAGATGTATCTGTCCTCAAAGGGCAGAACATAGAAGTAACGCCGCTTGCCCTGGAATACCCGGCTCTGACGTTCATGATTGGTCGGGTCGAGGATGAAGGACAACGGTACCTCGAAAACATCGGCAACCTCGCCCGGGTCGCACACCACATCGAAGCCGGGCTCGACGAAACCGACCACGGGTGTGATCTCGAAGCCCGTGCGCACTTCATAGGTGTCCAGCCGGCCGACGAGCTCGACTGATTTGGGCGGCAGGCCGACTTCCTCTTCGGCCTCGCGCAGGGCCGCGGCCTCGGGATGGGCATCATCGGGGTCGATTCGGCCGCCCGGAAAGCTGATCTGCCCGGCATGGGCACGCAGGTCCGCAGCGCGCTGGGTGAGCAGGACCGTGATCCGGTCGCCGTGATCGAGCAGCGGCACCAGGACCGCGGCGGGGATGAGCGGCGGATTGGGTCGCATGCCGATTTCGTTCAGGTCATGATCGCCGCGCCGGTTGGGCGGCACCTCATCGGGGGCGGCATCGGAATCGTCATGCAGCATCTGGCTGACGGCCGCCCCGCTGCTGCGCCGGACATCGAGATGTGACTGGGCAGCGAGGATACGCGCGGCGATCCCCTCGCGGTCGGCCGATATCCCGGTCATGTCCCTGCCGACCCCGCAGCCGATTCCAGCGCAAAAAACATCCCGTCACTCCACACGCCAAACAATCCTTTTTCCGGGTCCGCCACCGCGAGTTCGGCGAGCTGGTAATAGACCGCGCGCGTCAACAACGCCTCGAGCCCGTCACGCACATGCAAGTAAGGTGAGGGCTCGCCGGTCGATTCGTCGAACGCGATGCGGAGTGGATTTTTTGTCCCCGCTGTCACCATTTCGTCAAGATTGGTGCGGAATATGAGCATCTGGTCGCGGCCCTGTCCGGTCACGTCCATCTCCACCGCCGTAAATGGCGCATCATCCACGTCGATACGGCCGCGCTCGACCGGTGTTTCCAGCCAGTATTGGCCGTCGGCGTCGCGTTTAAGCACCGATGAAAACAAAGTGACCAGCGGTTTACGCCCTATCGGGGAGCCGCGATAATACCAAGTCCCGTCGCGCCCGATGCGCATGTCGAAGTGACCGCAATCGATCGGTTCGCGCCGGGTTGGGCCTTCGGAACGGTTTTTGCCGATCCGTTCAAAAAGGCCTTGGGGATTGTTGGTGTCGGAGCCCATGGTTCGGTCACAGTAGCATTCGCAGGAGCAAGGTCATGCCCACAGATGATGTCGTGCGCTCGGAACTCGATCTTCCGGTCACGGATTCAATTTTCGCAGATATCGAGCGCGTAAGCGAACAACTCTCGGCCGTGCGCACGGGCATTGGCCGCGTGATCTTCGGTCAGGAGGAGGTGATCGACGAGACGATCATCACCCTGCTCGCGGGCGGCCATCTGTTGCTGCTCGGCGTGCCCGGCCTCGCGAAGACCCGGCTGGTCGAAACCCTGGGCACGGTGCTCGGCCTCGACAACCGCCGGGTGCAATGCACGCCTGACCTGATGCCGGCCGACATCATCGGCTCGGAGATTCTCGACGAGACCGAGGACGGCCGGAGCTTCCGCTTCATCCCCGGCCCGGTGTTCACCCAGATGCTGATGGCGGACGAGATCAACCGCGCCAGCCCGCGCACCCAGTCCGCGTTGTTGCAGGCCATGCAGGAACGCGAGGTCTCGGTCGCCGGTCACAACCACCCACTGCCGAGCCCGTTCCATGTGCTGGCCACCCAGAACCCTATCGAGCAGGAAGGGACATACCCCCTGCCCGAGGCTCAGCTCGACCGCTTCCTGCTGCAGGTCAATATCGGTTATCCCGACCCCGAGGCCGAACGGCAGATGCTGCTCGTGACCACCGGCCTGGAAGATCGGTCGCCGACACAAGTGATGGACGCCGCCCAGCTGTTGGCGGCGCAGCAGCTGGTTCGCCGCCTGCCCGTCGGCGAAAGCGTGGTGGATGCCATCCTCGCCCTCGTGCGGTCCGGGCGGCCCGACACATCGGACCGCGAAGAGGTTGCCCAATGGGTGGCCTGGGGACCCGGCCCCCGCGCCAGCCAGGCACTGATGCTCGCGACGCGTGCCCGCGCGCTGCTGCAGGGACGCATCTCGCCCTCGATCGATGACGTCGTGGCATTGGCACCGGCGGTCTTGCGCCATCGCATGGCACTGAACTTCGCGGCACGCGCGGAAGGCCGCACGCTGGAAGATGTGATCGACAGCCTCTGCAGCCCGTTCAAATAGACGGCAACGAATGGCATCCACGAACGAGCCCGCAACACGCCGTATTGCCGAAGAGATCGCCTCGGCGTTTCCGCCTCTGCTTGTGGCAGCGGACCGGGTCGCGTCAACCGTCGCGCAGGGCGTGCATGGCCGCCGCCGGGTCGGACAGGGCGAGACCTTCTGGCAATACCGGCAGTTCGCGTTCGGCGACAGCCCGCGCGATATCGACTGGCGACGCTCGGCGCGCTCGGATCGTCTTTTTGTCCGGCAAACGGAATGGGAAGCCGCGCAAAGCGTATGGCTCTGGCCCGACCTCACCGCCTCGATGCGTTACAGCTCCGACAACAGTCTGCCGGAGAAACAGGCCCGTGCCGCGGTCCTGTCCCTGGCGCTGGCGTCATTGCTGACGCGCGGGGGCGAGCGGATCGCCTTGCTCGACCAGCCCGATGCCCCCTCGACAGGTCGTGCTGCCCTCGACCGCATCGCGATGACGGTGATGCACGCCATGGCGCAAGAGCCCGAGACCTACGAGTTGCCGCCGGTCCCGGCACTGCCCCGCTATGGCACCGTGACATTGATCAGCGACTTCATGGTCGAGGAAGAAACCCTGCTCACATTCCTCCGCGACATGGCCGCACGCGGGGTGCGCGGCCATCTGCTGCAGGTGCTCGACCCCAGCGAGGCGCATTTGCCGTTCCGGGGCCGGACCCGGTTCCGCGGGCTGGAGAGCGAGGGAGAATTGCTCGTCGGCCGAGCCGAGTCCCTGCATGCGGGATACATGGAGCGCCTCGGTTCGCTGCAGTCCGCATTGACCACCTTCGCGCAACGGGCCGGATGGTCCTACGCGGTACACACGACGGACACCGCGCCAGAACCCGCCCTGCTCGCTATGTTCATGGCCATGACCGAAACCCGGGCGGGGGCCTGAACGTAGATGTTGAGCATCGGCGCCCTGTCCTTTGCCGTTCCCTGGCTGCTGCTGGCACTGGCCGCCTTGCCGGTCCTGTGGTGGCTGCTGCGCGCCGTCCCGCCCGCGCCTGTCCGCGTTGCATTCCCCGCGATCCGGCTGTTGTTCGGGCTCCCGCAGCATGAAGAAACACCCCATCGAACGCCCTGGTGGCTGCTCGCGCTGCGATTGCTTCTGGCCGCCCTGATCATCCTGGCGCTGGCCCACCCGATCATCGATCCGGGACGCATCCTGCGCGGCAACGGCCCGCTGGTGATGGTCATCGACAACGGCTGGACCGGGGGTGCCAACTGGGGCGAACGCCAGGCCACGGCGACCGCCCTGATCGACGAAGCCGCCCGCGACAACCGCAGCATCTATATCGCAACGACCGCGCCTTCTGCCGCGCGCACCGAAGACGTTCTGAGGCCCATGTCGCCGGCGGAGGCCCGGGACCAGATCCGCTCGATTGCTCCCCACCCCTGGGTCGCGGACTATGCGAAGGTGCTCGCGCAGATCGAAGCGCTGGAACTATCCCGCCCGGCGGCCGCCATCTGGCTGTCGAGCGGACTGGATGCGCCCGAAAATGTGGGTGCGGACGGCACCGCCAGATCACTTGAACTGGCGCTGCAACGCCTCGGCTCGTTGCGCTACGTACATCCCGCACCGGCCAACCAGCCGCTGATTGTCTCGGGCACCGAAAGCAGCCCCGACGGTATCCGTGTTCGGGTCGAGCGGCTGGACGCGGACGGCCCGCGTGCCGCCGCCCTCATTGCCAGCGACGAGGGTGGCCGATTGTTGGGCCGCGCGTCCTTCACCTTCGATGACGGGGCGAAGATCGCCGATGTGCCGTTGGCGATGCCCAGCGAATTGCGCAACCGTATCGCGCGGATCGCCATCGAAGGCGCGCGCCATGCCGGCGCGGTGATGCTGTTCGACGAAAGCCTTCGTCGGCGCCCGGTCGGCATCGTGTCGGGCGATACCGCCCAGCTGGATCAACCTCTGATCGGCAATGCCTTCTATCTCAATCGGGCGCTCGAACCTTTCGCGGAGGTGCGCAACGGCAGCGTCGAAGAACTTCTGGAACGCCGCCTCGCGGTGATG
>CBDHEC010000034.1:0-58797 GCA_965261975.1 Alphaproteobacteria bacterium | reverse complement strand
TGCGCGAACGTATCGCCGCGCTGGAAACCCATCTCACCGCCATCGACGCGGTCCGCGCCCTCGCCCGATCGCATCGACGAGCAGGCCGGATCGCGACCGACGATCTGCGCGACCTGCTGCCGCTGGACGATGCCCGCAGCGACGTCACCTACACCCTGCGCGGGCTGGAACAGGCCGCGGGCGAGTGGGAGGCCCGGCGGTATACAACCCGCAACACACCCCGGCCTCAAACGACCTGATAGCCGCCCGACATTTTTGCCCGTCCCGGACGGTTGCCTGTCCCCGTCCATTGCACCACGATGCAGCGAACAGGTGCCGGGGAACCAATCGGGCTGCCGGTCTCATCAGGGAAGTACATGCGATGAAAAACTCACCCGACGGCGGCGATGCCGTCCTCCAGGCCTTCCGCGCGCTCGGCATCGACTATGTGATGTCCTCCCCGGGCTCCGAATGGGGTCCGGTCTGGGAGGCGATGGCCCAGCAGAAGCTTTCCAACGAACCCGGCCCCACCTACCTCACCTGTGCCCACGAGACCCTCGCGGTCAATCTGGCGGTCGGCTACACCTCGATCACGGGCCGCATGCAGGCGGTGATGCTCCACGCCGGCGTCGGCCTGCTGCAGGGCGCACTCGGCGTCGAGGGCGCGCTGCGCGGCGCCATCCCGATGGTCGTCCTGTCGGGCGAATCCCTCAGCTTCGGCGAGGATCCCGACTTCAACCCCGGCTTCCAGTGGCAGGCGCTCCTGAACCAGGTCGGCAGCAACCCGCGGCTGATGGAGCCGCTGGTCAAATGGTCGCAACAGGCCGGCAATGTCTCGGTCGTGCACCAGCAGATCGTCAGCGCCGGCGAACTCGCCCAGCGCACGCCGCGCGCGCCGGTCTATATGTCCGTCCCCATCGAGGTGATGACGCAGCCCTGGACCCCGCCCGACGAACTGCGCGACCCGCCGCCGCCGCCGGTGCTCACGGCCACCGCCGACGACATCGACGCCGTCGCCCAGATGCTGCTCGCCGCGAAGAACCCCGCGATCATCACCGAGGAAGCCGGGCGCGACCCGGCCGGCCACGCGGCACTGCTCGAACTCGCCGAGCTCTTCGCGATCCCCGTGGTCGAAGGGCTGTTCGCGCTCTACGCGAACTTCCCGACCGACCACCCGCTCTATCAGGGGCCGGGCCGCCCGCCGCTCGTCGACGAGGCGGACCTGATCCTCACCATCGGCTGCCGCCAGCCCTGGTATCCGCTGGCGAAAACGCCGGCCAAGGCGCGCATCGTCGCCATCGACGACACCCCGTTCCGCGATCACATGGTCTACCAGCCCAACGAGGCCGAGCGTTTCCTCGAGGGTACGATCACCGCGAACCTCGAACTCCTCGCCGCCGCCGTGCGCGCCGCCGGCCCGGACTCCGATGCCGTCGCGGCGCGCCGCGCGACATGGACCGAAGCCTCCGAGACACGCCGCGCAGAAATAAGGGCGAACGAGGACGAGGCCGCAGGGCGCGACACGATCTCGCCGGCATTGCTCGCCGCCTCGATCCGTGCCGCCGCCCCCGCCGACGCCATTTTCGTCGATGAATGCATCACCCACCGCCCGGCCATCCTGCGCCACCTGCGCACCGGGGCCGCGCACAGCTATTTCCGGGTCAATGGCGGGCTGGGGCAGTCCATGGGGGTCTCGCTCGGCGCCGCCCTGGCCGCACCCGAACGCGCCGTGGTCAACACGCTGGGCGACGGCACTTTCCTCTACAACCCGGCCGTCCAGGCGCTCGCATTCGCCCGCGAGCATAATCTCGCAACCCTCACCATCGTGTTCAACAATCACGGCTACAACGCGATGCGGAAGGACCAGGAGAGCTATTACCCCGATGGCGTGGCGGCCCGGAACGATTTATGGATGGGCCACCCGATCACCGAGTTCGACTATGCGGAACTCGCGAAACCCTTCGGCGCATTCGGCGCAAAGGTCGAGGCCCCGGCCGAGTTGCCCGGCGTGTTGGAGCAGGCCTTCGCGGCGATCGCGGAGGGCCGCCCGGCGTTGCTCAACGTCCTGCTCGACGCCTAGCGCAGGCCCGCCTGCATTTCGGCGCGCACCCGGGCGGTAATCTCGGCCAGCCCGTCACTGCCGCCCAGCTCGGTCGGCTGCAGCGTGCCGTCGCGGAAAGCCGCATCGACGGCGCCCCGGAAAATTCCCGCACCCTGTCGCAGTTCGGGCGACTCCTGCCGCTCGCCCAGCCAGTCGAGCATCATCGCGCCCGACAGGAACATCGCCGTCGGGTTGGCCTTGCCTTGCCCGGCGATATCGGGCGCGGTGCCGTGGCAGGGCTGGAACACCGCGTGACCGGGGCCGATATCCGCCGACGGCGCCATGCCCAGCCCGCCCATCAGGCCCGCACCCAGGTCCGACAGGATGTCGCCCAGTAAATTCTCCATCACCATCACGTCGAACACCCAGGGCTGCTTGACCAGCGCGAGTGCGGCCGCATCCACATACATGTAGCGCCGCTCGATATCCGGAAAGGCCGCCGCGCGTTCGTCGAACATGCGCCGGAAGAACCCCATGGACTGCAGCACATTCGCCTTGTCGACGCAGGTCACGATGCCCGGCCCGCCTCGGGCCTTGCGTGATCGTGCGAGCTCGAAGGAAAAATCAAACAGCCGCTCGCACGCCGCCCGCGTGATGGTCAGCCGGTCGGTGGAGCTGTCGTCCGTGTCCTCGGCCTCGCCGCGATGGGCGAACAGGCCCTCGGTGGATTCCCGGATGATCACGAAATCCAGTTCATGTGCGCGCGGGTCGGCCAGCGGCACGGGCATCCCCGGCCGGGTCGTGACGGGCCGCACCCCGGCATAGAGCTCGAAATAGTCACGCAGATCGATCTGCGGCACGATCTCGGTGCCGTCGGGATAGCGCACGTCGGGGTCGCCCATCGCCCCCAGCAGGATCGCATCGGCTTCGGCCGCCCGGTCGAGGGAGGCCTGCGGCAGCGCCTCACCTGTTTCCTGATAATGCCCGGCCCCCGCCGCGAGCGCCTCGAACTCAAGGGCCGGCCCGCCCAGCGTGTCACACAGCTCAGCCAGCAACTCGACACAGGGCGCGGTCACCTCCGGGCCGATGCCGTCCCTGGCAAACACGGCAATCTTGAGCTTGGAATTGTCCTGGGTCATGGCTGTCGGTTTCCAGAGATGGGGAAAACATTACGCGCCGGCGAAACTACCACGTCGGCGAAACCTGTCGTACGCTGGCCGTGCGGGTTTGACGCCCTTCCAGACGATGCCATGAAGGACCCCATCATGCTGAAGCAAGTCCCCCTCGGCCAATCCGGCCTGTCGGTCTCCCAGCTGGGCCTCGGGGCCAACCGGCTGCTCGACCCGAACGAGGCTGAATGGGTCGCCACGGTCAATGAGGCGATCGACCGCGGCCTCAACTTCATCGACAGTGCGGCGATCTACGGCATGGGGCGCAGCGAATCCTTCTTCGGTGCCATGCTGGGGGACCGGCGCCGCGATGTCGTGCTCGCCAGCAAATGCGGCATCCATGTCGGCAGTAGCGGCAAGGTTGTCATCGACGCCAGCCCGGCCACCGTCAAACGCGAATGCGACGAGAGCCTCGCGCGGCTCAACACCGACGTGATCGATCTCTACTATCTGCACCAGGTCCCCAGGGACATGCCGCTGGAGGACAGCATCGGCGCGATGGCCGATCTCGTCGCCGCCGGCAAGGTGCGCCACCTCGCGATCTGCAACGCGACCGCCGACGAGCTGCGCCGCGCCCATGCCACCCACCCCATGGCGGCCCTGCAGACCGAATATTCCCTGTTCACCCGCGAGCCGGAGGTGGACCTGATCCCCGTATGCCGCGAGCTCGGCATCGCCTTCGTGGCATATGGCCCGCTGTCCTATGCATTCTTCGGCGGCGGCATGCGAAGCCGCGCGGACGTGCCCGAGGGTGACAACTGGCGGCTCAGCAACCAGCGTTTTCAGGAGGATGCTTTCGACCACAATCTCGCGCTCCTCGATGAACTCACCGCCATGGCGGCCGAAATTGACGCGACCCCCGGCCAGCTTTCCCTCGCCTGGCTCATGGCCAAGGGCGACGACGTGATCCCGATCCCGGGGTCGCGCCGGCTCGCACATCTGCGGGAAAATCTCGGCGCGGCCGATATCACGCTCTCCGCCGATCAGGTGGCCCGGATCGACGCCGCCTTCCCGCCCGGTGTCGCCAAGGGCGGTGCCCGGGGCGGGCATTCGCCACAAGTCGCACAATTCTAGATCGGGGCTTTGGCACGATGGCGGATGAATTCGACTACATCATCGTCGGGGCCGGTTCCGCCGGCTCCATCCTCGCCAACCGGCTCTCGGCGGGGGACGCAACCGTGTGCGTGCTCGACGCCGGGCCGCCCGACCGCAACCCGTGGATCCATATTCCGGCCGGCTTCACCCGCACCCTGGCCAACCCGAAGATCAACTGGCTGTTCGAGTCCGAACCCAGCGAAGGCACGGCCGGGCGGCCGGTCTATGTGCCGCGCGGCAAGACGCTGGGCGGCTCCAGCTCGATCAACGGCCATATCTACAACCGCGGCCAGCGGATGGACTATGACAGCTGGGCACAGGAGGGTAACCGCGGCTGGGGCTATGCCGACATCCTGCCCTATTTCAGGCGCAGCGAGCGCCGCATCGGCGGCCCGGAAGAAAACGGAGACGATACGGAATTCCATGGCCGGGACGGCGAACTCCCGGTCACCGACATCGATGGGCCCGAACCCATCTGCGAGGCCTTCATCGACGGCGCGGTGGGCATCGGCATTCCCCGCAACGACGATTACAACGGCGCCACCCAGGCCGGGGTCGGTTACTTCCAGCGGGTCATCGAGAAGGGCCGCCGGGTCAGCGCCTACCGCGCCTTCCTGCATCCCGTGCGCCACCGCCCCAACCTCGACATCCGCACCGACGCCCACACCCGGCGTATATTGTTCGAGGGCAAGCGCGCCGTCGGCATCCGCTACAGGAAAGGCGGCCGCGAGATCGAAATCCGCGCGCGGCGCGAGGTCATCCTCGCCAGCGGCTCGGTCGGCTCGCCCCAACTACTCCAGATCTCCGGCGTCGGCCCGGCGGCGTTGCTAAAGGATCTCGGGGTCGAGGTCGTCCACGACCTGCCCGGCGTCGGCGAGAACCTGTCGGACCATTATCTGGCCCGCATGACCGCCCGGGTGAAGAACGCGCGCACCATCAACGAGCGCGCCCGCGGCCTGTCCCTGGTGAAGGAGGTCGCGAATTACGCCCTTCGCCGCAAGGGACTGCTGGCCATGTCACCCAGCCAGGTCTTCGTGTTCTGGAAGTCCCACCCGGCCATGGAACAGCCCGACATGCAGCTGATCTTCACCCCGGCCACCTACGAAGCGGGGAAGATCGCGAAGCTCGAGGACGAGCCGGGCATGACGGCCGCCACCTTCGCGCTCCGCCCCCTCAGCCGGGGCTTCATCCGCGCACGCTCGGCGGACATGGCCGACAAGCCGATCATCCAGCCCAACTATCTCGATCACGAAACCGACCGCCAGGTCACCGTGGCCGGCCTGCGCCTCGACCGGCAACTGCTAACCGCGCCCGAGCTCGCGCAGTATTACGAGCACGAGATCGTCCCCGGCGCCGACCTCCAGACCGACGACGAGCTGCTCGACTTCGCGCGCCGCTACGGCACCACCGTGTTCCACCTGGTCGGCACCTGCCGCATGGGTGCGGCCGACCGCGACAATGTGGTCAGCGACGAACTCAAGGTCCACGGCCTCGAGGGGCTGCGCGTGGTCGACGCCTCGGTCATGCCGACCATGCCCTCGGCCAACACCAACGCGGCCACCATGATGATCGCCGAGAAAGGCGCGGACATGATCCTCGGCAACGCCCCGCCGCCGGCGGCGCGCCTCTAGGCGCGGCGAACGGCCATCGACGATCATTGATCATGTGAAGAAAATTGGTCGGGAAGAGAGGATTCGAACCTCCGGCCCCTACGTCCCGAACCTTAAGTGTGTCTGACAAAAGATCGTCTTACCCTGAAGAAAACTGTTTATTTTCAGTTTTCTACCGAGGGTGAAGAGATAAGGAAAACTCCTAGGCCTCGTCTTGTTCCACTCCTGTACCACAGGAGATGGAATTGGCATCAATTACAAAAAGAAACGGTCGGTACACCGCTCGAGTAAGACGTCGGGGTACACCTCTTCAGACTAAGACATTCGATCGCGCCGGTGATGCCCGACGATGGGCATCTGAGGTGGAACGTCAGATTGATCTCGGCCATCTGATCACCAACGACTGCACAGTTGGTGACCTTCTCAGAAGGTACGGCCAAGAAATCACGCCGACCAAGCGATCCGCTTATGTCGAGGCCTATGTCGTCGATCGGCTTCGTCGTTCATGGCTATCTAGTATTTGGCTGTCAAAGCTGACCTCGGGTCATCTCGCACAGTATCGGGACGAAAGACTGCGGCAGGTTGGAGCATCCGCCTGTAACCGAGACCTCTCGATCATCAGCCACGCCATTCGTATTGCGATGTCGGAGTGGGGCTTTAACCTTCCCGGTAATCCAGCAGCCAACCTCCGGAAACCGACACAGCCAAAGGGTCGAACCCGACGGCTGGAGGAAGGCGAAGAAGGGCGGCTGATGATGTCGTGTCAGGCATCATCGAACCCCTATCTTCAGCCGTTGGTTATCCTCGCAATCGAAACAGCTATGCGCAGAGGTGAGCTGCTCGGTCTTCGCTGGGAGCATGTCCAGCTCAACAAAAGTTACGTCCATCTACCCCAGACCAAGAATGGTGACAGCAGGGACGTGCCGCTGTCGCCAAAGGCGCGACAAACCATCGAGGCGCTACCAAGAAGCCTGAGTGGTGTCGTCATACCGGTCCACCCCGAGGCACTAAAGGGCCTGTGGAACAGAGCAACCGGCAGGGCCGACATCACAGACCTTCGTTTCCATGACCTCAGACATGAAGCAACAACACGGTTCTTCGAGAAGGGTCTCGGCGTAATGGAGGTAGCAGCGATCACAGGTCACAAGGACCTCAGAATGCTGCAGCGGTACGTCCAACTAAGACCCGAGGACCTTGCCCGGAAGTTGGCCTGACCGCGTCACACTCATGCTCGATTCCGTCTTTAGATTTAGACGCTAAACGATAATGACCCTGCCACCGGGGCCACAGATGCGGGTGGGTGGATGCGGATTAGACGGTGAGTGCCGCAGTCGAAAAACCCCGTCACAATATGGCGGTTTTCTCCTTTGGCCGCGCGATATGACAGCTAATTCAGGCTCCCGCGAGGCATTGTCTCCGGGGGCCTTTCCTTTTGGTCGGTGCCAATCACATCAAGATAGTGGGTGATCTGCCGATCCATTTCCTCGGGATCTAGATTTCTCACCTCGAAACGCCGGACGGGTTCCAAATTTTCGAGCCTGCCCAGAGTTGCCAGCGAATTATGCGCGACCGCCAACGCACCTGACGCGATTGCACGACGATACAAGTCCTTCAGTTCAGCAACGACATCGAAGTCCTCGGTCACCGTCAGAATGGCGTCACGGTGCCCCTGAACGATGACCTGCACGTCAGTATTCTTGAGCAGGTCACAGGCACGTTTGGCGGCGCTGCTGGGGCTGTACCCGGCCTGTATGGCTGCGGCACGGCCGTTACCGCCACAAGCGACATAGGCGTGGGCAAAGCGTGTTTGTTTCTCGTTTAGCGACATCGACAAATCTCCTGATCGATACAGGGTTATTGTCGTTCATGCAGGGCAGTTTCCCCAGCCGCTCAGCAGAAAAACGCTTTCCAGAACCTCAAGGACTTTCAGAATTATAGAGACTGGTGGGCCTCTCCGCAGTACGTCTGGCAGATGAGGCCCATTTACAATCCCAAATTAAGAGGAACACTTCTTCTGAACAGCAGCTTGCTCCAAGGCATTATACTCACCCCGCAAGCGAGCATATTCTGCTTCTTCGTCAGAAGTTCCACCCAAGAAAAAAAGCGCAGGCCAGAAAAGAATAATGCCCGCTGCCGTTACTGCGTTATCCGTCTCTTTATTGTCGTCCAACTTCCCCGCCATCTGATTAGCGATTCCATTGATACGCACCATCTCCTGACGGATCTGATCGCAATCATAGTTCGAATACTGTGCTGGCGACACGTATGTTGGAACTATCTCTCTTGACCCCTTACTGCAAGCGGCTAGTGATAAGGCTACGATGAGAAGAAAGGTTAATTTTTTCATGAGGGAACCCCCTTTGTTGGCCGGTAAGTTGTTGGCCGGTAAGGATTTTTTCATAATCCTAACGCTTACTCTGATGGCGTTGTTATCAGGGTGCATACCGATTCCCTCTTTGGTAGAGGGGGCCAAACAACTTGGCGGTTATGCGCTTGAAGAGGCCTTGCGAGACGACCAGAAATTTATGAAAAATTACTCCGATGAGCAAGTCTGCCTTGCATCAACAAATATTGCACATGAATGGGTTCTAGAAAAAGAAATATTTATTAAAGAGGCGAAAAGGAGAAAAATGACAAAGGAATGCAGAAAAAATAAATATTAATAATTTTTTTATTTTAAACCCTTGCACAAAAATTCTCCTAAATAGACGAACCGCAACCCCTTTCAGCACAAACATAGTACGCTACGTTCAAATCCCCCGATAACCCGACCGGCTATCCAACTCAGCCTCTATCGTCAATCCTTTGACATGTCGTGAAGCTGTAAGTCACGTCCCCCGGTACCCACTCTCGTTGGACATCCCCAACTTTGGTGCCCGCACCTGCTTCTCGGCGACCCTGCCGCAGACAGAGTAGATGAACCGCTGCCGGATTTAGTCAACGTCTGGCATGCCATCTTCCAGCCACTCAGCAGGTATGATTTCGTCCCACCGACCGCATGGTTGGCAATGCGACCATCATAACGTACCTAGATCTCCTTCTGAACATGCCGACCTCATCGTAAAATTGGTCAGAAGGAGTATCGGCATGGCAACAGAGGTAACGACATATCCACCCGTTGAAGATGGGCTTTTCACCACCACATTCACCGGAACAGACCCGACAAACCGACTGAAGGGGATGATCACCTTTGATGGCTCGGGTCAGACAAACGTGGAGTACTTTTATGTTTCCGTCGTCGATCCGTCGTCGCCTGCTGAGACGAGCGACTTCGTTCGTGATTCGCAGGGCAATATCGTCTTTCTTGCGAAAGAGATAATTCAGCGCTTCTTCCATCATCTGGCGGCACGCACGGGCCTGTACCCGGCATATGACGGTATGTCGTTCGAGCAGTTCCTTGACGATATTCGGGAAAGCCAAGAAGTCGACGACAACGGAAAGAGGCTATTCCTTGACGGTTACTGGGCTGGCCCGTTCGAAGGGCACGACAACCTCCAGAGACTGGTGTCGTGACGGACCGTGACCAGCACGGAATTGATAGATGCAGGAACTCAGAGCTATGCGGGTTACCCACAAGCCTGATTGCGTCTTAATCTCTGAGTGTCCGTTAGAATCTTCGTCGAGAGGTTCTAATGCCAACACGCCGCCCACGATTTGCTGATAGAGGCGAAGAGATCCAGTCCTTTGACGACGCCCCGTTTTGTCGTCTGGACTTGCAGGTCGTTGCCGAAGATCCGGTTTTCATCGAATTGGTCGATCAGCTCTGGGGGGAATATTTCGACAGTCGCAAAAGTGGTGTGGGCAAACGACAACTGTCGTTGCTGATTGCCAACCTTTACCGGTGCTGGTGGGACGACCCAGAGGCATTCGTTGCTCTGCCGATGTCGAACCGGCCCAAGGCCTATCGGGCCAAGATCGACGGTCGGTCCAATCGGTACAATCCAGCAGAGATAACCGGACTGATTATCACCTATATTAATGGACTATCCGACGCCGGGCTGATCGACGATCGTCGTGGCGGCCCCCACCCCGATACTCATGAACTCCTCCTGACGCGGATCAGACCTGACCTTGATCTGGTGGCGATGTTTGAAGCCCTGCCCCTCTCGGCACGGCAGTCGATCACGCTGCACCAGAATGCCGAGTTCATCATCCTGCGTGATGCCAACAAGAACGACATCAACTACATCGACACCGATGAGACCCGGGTGATGCGCCAACGGCTCATTGACTACAATCTGCTGCTGGACCGCACCTTCATCGATATACCGGGGCTTGGTCACCCGGCAGTGATCGTGACGCCCAACAAGGTCAGGCCGCGCGGTCGGCAAACCTATCGAAGGGTCACGGTCTCTCAATCGTCTAAGCGTGTCTCCCGTATCTTCTCAAATAGCGACTGGGATCAGGGAGGCCGCTTCTGGCGCGGCTTCTGGATGAGCCTCAAGTCGGAGGAACGACAACGCCTACACATCAACGATGAACCAACCGTCGAGCTGGACTATGCCGGTCTTCATCCCGTTCTTCTCTATGCCGAGGCGGGTGTCGATTACTGGGCGGGTTCCGATCGAAGGCCTTACGAGACCATCGAGGTCTTCGATAGTGACACCGGGGAACTCATTGGCCCCGACATCATCAAGGTTTTTCTTCTGATCATGTTGAACGCCAAGGACAGGGCATCCGGCTTCAAGGCGGTCCGGAAGTCGCTTGGTGGTCGAACCGGGGACATCCGTCTGACTGACAACCTACTCGACCGTCTACTTGAGGCCATACCACAACGACATCCCATCGTCGGTGACCAGCTAGGTACTGGGGTTGGCAATCGGCTGATGAACACCGATGGACGTATCACCGACATCATCATCGACCAGTTCACCCAAATGAATATTCCTGTTTTGACCATCCATGACAGCTACATCGTGGCCAGACAGCACGAAGACCTACTCCGACAAACCATGGTGAGTGCCTACCAGCAGGTCACAGGAGCCAAGCAGGTTGTCATTGATCGTAAGGAAGAAGGGGAAGAAGAAATTGCAACAGATGGATACAGGAAAAGACACCAAAGGTTCCTAGAAGCTCTAGGAGGGCTTACCGGTACGGATTCGGATTGATTGCCAAACGACAATCCTCGTTACTCAGAGGGTCGTTGCTCGAGGGCAGTGATTTGGGTTTTACAGCCGAGTTCTAGTTTCCGCCCCCGCCTCTCGGATTTGTCGGTCCTGCTGGGCAGTAATGGTCTTCATCCACCGAGGACGACAACCTTGTTCCAATCTTGTTCCACGCCGGATGCATTCACATTGAATTCCGGGTGGCATAGAATCCAACGGTCGTTATTAACCGAGGAAGTGGAACAAGCAGGGTAGTTGTCAGAAAAACCTATCGGACTACATCGCGGCGAATGCAATCGTGGACGATCTCGGGCTCGCGCGTAACTGGACGCCGGTCGCCGCACCGGAATGGCGCGAATAGACCGTTCTACACATCAGGTTTTCAGAAGAAATGGTCGGGAAGAGAGGATTCGAACCTCCGGCCCCTACGTCCCGAACGTAGTGCTCTACCAGGCTGAGCTACTTCCCGACGGCGGGTTTCTTACAACGCCCGGCGCGGCTTTGCAAACACCCTCGCGCCCTACCGCGCATCCGCCAGGATCATGTCCGACGCCTTCTCCGCGATCATGATCGTCGGCGCATTCGTGTTGCCCGACGTGACTGCCGGCATCACCGACGCATCCACCACCCGCAACCCCTCGAGCCCATGGACGCGCAGCCGCGGGTCGACCACGGCCTTGTCGTCCACACCCATGCGACAGGTGCTGGTCGGGTGGAAGCCCGTGTTCCCGAAATTGCGCAGATACTCGATCATGTCGTCATCGCTGACCACGTCCTCGCCCGGCTCCACCGCGTCGCCGACAAACGGCTCCAGCGCCGGCTGGCGCATGATCTTTTGCACCGCGCGCACCCCGCGCATCAGCGCCAGCCGGTCATGCTCGGCCTCGAGATAACGGCTCTTGATCAACGGGGTCGCGCGCGGATCGGCGGACCCGATCTCCACCGCCCCGCGGCTTTCCGGCCGCAGCATGATAACCGTCGCCGACAGGCCGGAGAATTCATGCAGGGTCGAGCCGTGTTTGCCCGTGGCCCCGCCATTCGAATACAGCACGATGTGATGCTGCAGGTCCGGCGTGGCGAGGCTCGGATCGCTGCGGAAGAACCCGCCTGTCGGCACGGCGGCCATCGCCATCATGCCCCGGCGGAACAGGGCATAACGCAGCAGGGTTCCGGCCTGTTTTACCCGGCTCTGCATCACGTCGTTCAGGGTCACCGGCTGCTTGCAGCGGTAGACCGTGCGGACCAGGTAATGATCCTGCATGTCCGCGCCCACCCCGGGTATGTCCGCCACCATGTCGATGCCGTGTTCGCGCAGCAACGCCGCGGGGCCGACTCCCGAGAGCTGCAGCAACTGCGGTGAGTTGAAGGCGCCGAGCGCCAGGATGACCTCGCGCCTCGGGCGCACAGTTCGGATCTCATCACCGACCTGGTACTCGACCCCGACAGCGCGGCGCCCGTCGAAGACCACCCGGTTGGCGAAGGCGCCGGTCTCAACCGTCAGGTTCGCGCGCTTGCGCGCCGGGCGCAGATACCCCCGCGCGGTCGACCAGCGCCGGCCGGTCCGCTGGGTCACCTGGTAGCGCCCGAAACCCTCCTGGGTCGCGCCGTTGAAGTCGGGGTTCAGGGGGTAGCCCGCCTCGACGGCCGCCGCCAGATGGGCGCGGCCGAGCGGGTGGAAGTCCCGCTGCTCGGACACGGCCTGGGGGCCGCCAGTACCGTGATATTCATCCTCGCCACGGGCGTTGTCTTCCAGTTTACGGAAATAGGGCAGCACATCGTCATAGCTCCAGCCCGTGTTGCCGAGCTGGCGCCAATGGTCATAGTCGGCGGCGTTGCCGCGGATATAGACCATCCCGTTGATCGAGCTGGAGCCGCCCAGCACCTTGCCGCGCGGCTGGACGATCCGCCGCCCGTTGCAGGTCGGGTCGGGCTCCGTCGCGTAGTACCAGTTCACCTTGGGGTCGTCGAAGACCTTGCCGTAACCCAGCGGAATGTGGAGCCAGGGATTGCGGTCACGCCCGCCCGCCTCGAGCAGCAACACCTTGTGCGCGCCGCTCTCGGTCAGCCGGTTGGCCAGCACGCAACCGGCGCTGCCCGCGCCGACGATCACATAGTCGAAGGAGCTGTCTTCCGGCATCGCCGGGTCAGCGGATAATCAGCACCGACTGCTTCGCATGGCGCGCCACCCGCGCGGCGTTGGAGCCGAGGAGATAATCGCCGACATCGGGGCGATGGGCGGACAGGACGATCAGGTCGGCGCCGTTGCTGTCGGCCGCCTTGATGATCTCGTCGTAAATCCGGCCATGGGCGACGGTTTGCTGCACCGGGACCCCGTCGGGCACATTCGCGCCGGCATAGGCGTCGAGCCGCTTCGCGGTCTCCGCCAGCGCCTTCTCCGCGAAATCGTCGGGAAAGAAGGAGCCGACGACGCTCATGCCGAAGTCCGGCACCACGGTCATCACGTGCAGGGTTCCCCCCGACGCCTGCGCCTGTGCTACCGCGGCATCGAGCGCCTGCGCCGACGAGGCTTCGTCCTCAAGATCGACCGGCAGAAGGATATGCTTGGACATGCCTGACCTCCCCTATGCCGCAGCAGGCGCGGCACCGTCGCCGCGGCCCGCCTTGCGGCGTTTCTGATAGAGATACATCGCGATCCACAGCGCCAATGCAATGGCCTGGACGATCTCGCGCTGCAGCCCGATCTGGTCCGTCACCAGCGCGGGTCTGAACATCGCGATGGCGAGCAACAGCAGGAATATTCGCTCCGGCCAGTTGCAGTTATCGGCGAAGTAACCTTGCATGAACGCCGCGAAGGCGAACATCGCGATCAACGATATCCCGAACACCCAGACGAGGTTGATGATCGAATCGATCCAGATGATCTCGCCTTCCGGTCCCACGCCCTGGATCATCAGCAACTCGGTGTTGAAGATGAATACGAAGGGCAGGATCGCCGTCCGCATATCATAGGTGAAGCCCTGGATACCGGTCTTGATCGGGTCGGACTTGGCGATGGCCGCACCGGCATAGGCCGCGAGGCCCACCGGCGGCGTATCGTCCGCCAGGATGCCGAAGTAGAAGACGAACAGATGGGCCGCGATGAGCGGGAAGATCAACCCGGCATCGCCGCCGAGTTCAACAATGACCGGCGCGGTCAAAGTCGCCATCAGGATGTAGTTCGCCGTTGTCGGCAATCCCATGCCGAGGATCATGCTGGTGACCGCAGTCAGGACAAGCATGACCATCACGCTCCCGCCGGAAACCGCGGAGATCAGGTTCACGAAACGTCCTGTCAGACCGGTCGTGCTGACCACACCGACGATGATACCGGCCGCAGCCGTGGCGACACCGACGCTCATCATGGAGCGTGCGCCATTGATGAGGCCTTCCCAGATATCCTTCAGGCCGTCCAGGAACGCGGCACCGATGATCCCGCCGATCTTGGTGTCGGGATCCAGGCTACCGGCCTTCTTGTGCGCGCCGAGCGCCAGGTAGGCGATGATCGGACGCTGGATGACCATCAGCACCGCCAGCGCTTCAATCGCGGTGAGGGCCGAGAAAATCGGCGAGCGTTTTTCAATCACCAGGAACCAGATCAGCACCCCGAGCGGGATCAGATAGTGGCTGCCGTTGACGAAGGTCTTGAGCATCGGCGGCAGTTCGCTCTTCGACAGCGGCCGCAGGTTGAGCTTCAGCGCCTCCAGATGCACCACATAGAACAGCGCGAGGTAGGAGATGATCGCAGGGAACAATGCCGCGCGGACCACATCCAGATACGGGATGCCGATGATGTCGGCCATGATGAATGCGGCAGCACCCATGATCGGCGGCATCAACTGACCATTGGTGGACGCGGCCACCTCGACCGCACCCGCCTTGTAGGCGGGCAATCCGACCTTCTTCATCAGCGGGATGGTGAAGGTACCCGTGGTGACAACGTTGGCGATGGACGAACCCGAGACCAGGCCCGACAGGCCCGAGGCGACAACGGCAGCCTTTGCCGGTCCGCCGATCTTGTGGCCGAGGCCCGAGAAGGCCACATCGATGAAGTATTTACCCGCACCCGCCCGGTCCAGCAGCGCGCCGAACAGGACGAAGAGGAACACGAAGCTGGTGGATACGCCCAACGGCACACCGAAGATGCTGGTGTCCGTGAGATACATTTCGGAGATGAAGAACTCGAAGGTCGTGCCGCGATAGCGCAGCAGATCGGGAATCCACGGCTCGCTGCCGACGAACGCGTAAATAATGAAAATGATACAGATCGTGCTCAGCGCCACGCCCAGTGCACGCCGCGCCGCTTCCAGCAGCATGACGATCAGGATGGCACCCATCCAGACTTCACGCGGGCCGCCCAGCCCACCCATTGCCTGGATTTCCTTCTGAAAGAACACGATGAAGAGCGACGACCCTGCGGCGATGATCGCCAGAATGATGTCGAAGACAGGGATATATTCCCGGTTCGATCGCTTGCCCCGCAGGAACGGCAGGATGCGATGCAATGTCCGCGCCCAGAGCGGCGGATTGCGATAGTCATAGGCTGGGAATGCGAGGTACACGAGCGCCAGCGCGAAACCCAGATGCCAGGATCGGGCGAGCTGCGAATTGATGGGGTTCTCGGCGATCCAGAGCTGGAACAGCGACCAGGCCACACAAAGCAGGGTGATGACGCCGACGGCGATCTTGCTCGTCGGGCTGCGCGGGCCACTCTCGACCTCGGCGATGAAATCCCGCTCTTCGGTCTCAACGACCTCTTCGGCGGCGTTGTCTTGGGTGGTCATCCCATTCCCCCCAGAAACGTGAACTTCTTTGTCAAAGAAATAACGGGCGGCACCGCTCGGTGCCGCCCGTTACAGGACCGACTTACATCAGGCCCTTTTCCTTGTAGTACTTCTCCGCACCCGGATGCAGCGGGGCCGACAGGCCACCGAGCATGTCTTCCGGCTTCAGAATCTGGAATGCGGCGTGGGTGCCTTTCAGCTCTTCGAGATTCTCGAACACCGTCTTCACATAGTCGTAGACGACCTGGTCTTCGACGTCGGCGCTCGTGATAACCGTCGCCTTCACGGCGTAGGTCTCGAACTCGTCCACACCCTTCACGATGCCGGCCGGATACTTGGCGAGCACGTAGTAGGGCTTGTCGGAGATGAACTTCTTCACCGCGTCCGAGTTGATATCGAGGATGTTGATATCCGTCGAGTTGGCGGGCTCTTCGATCGCCGCGGACGGCATGCCGACCGTGTAGACGAAGGCGTCGATCTTCTTATCGACCAGGGCGCGGGAAGCCTCGCCCTGCTGCAGGCCCTCGGCCTTGATGTCCTTGTCCGGGTCGATGCCGTAGAGCGGCAGCAGGTCCATCGAGTTGCCCCGCTGGCCCGAACCCGGGTTGCCGATGTTCACGGTCTTGCCCTTGAGGTCGCCGACCGACTTCACGCCGGTGTCGGCACGGGTCACCAGAAGCACGGCTTCCGGATGGGCCGAGAACACGCTGCGCAGCTTGCCGACGGGCTTGCCGTCCCAGTCGGCCTTACCGTTGGTGGCCTGCCAGTTACGATCGGACTGGGCCACACCGAAGTCGAGGAGACCACGGTTCACGGCATTGACGTTGAAGACCGAACCGAGCGCCGGGCGACCAACGCAGTTGTACTTGCCGCCGGAATGCTTGTTCATGATCTGACAGGTCTGCAAGGCCACCTGATAGTAAACACCGGTGACGGAACCGCCGCCGATCAGGATATCGCGCTGCTGGGCGCTGGCTTCGGTCGCGTGAAGCGACATGCCGCCGAAGGCGACCACGGCTGCCGAGAAAAGGGTTTTACGATAATTGATCACAAGGTCTCTCCTCTTCCTGTTGTCTTGTCTTGGTTTTACCGGGCTGGCCTTTTTTTTACGCGGTCAGCCCCATTTTGCTTGCCGTGACACTAGCGTCACATGCTCAGCCATCACAATTCCAGAATAAAGAATCGTGCAATTTCATACTTTTGGATGACACAAACGCCGGCTTCATCACGCAGCGCCTGCAATAGCGGCATCGATCGCCTCCCCCAAACGTTCAACGATAAGGTCGATCTCGCTCTCACCGACCACAAATGGTGGTGCGAGGAGAATATGGTCGCCAAGGGTGCCGTCGATCGTCCCCCCCGCCGGATAACACATCAGGCCGCGGGTCATCGCCTCGGCCTTGACCCGTGCGTGTAGTTTCAACGCCGGATCGAACGGCGCCTTCGTGGCCCGATCCGACACCAGCTCGAGCCCGCGGAACATCACCCGGCCGCGCATATCCCCCACATGGGGATGGTTGCCGAACCGGTCGTTCAGCCGTGTGTCGAGCATGTCTCCCAGGGCGCGGACATGGGGCATCATCTCCGGGTCCTGCAGCTTCTCCTGCACCACCAGTGCGGCGGCACAGGCCGTCGCATGACCCATGAAGGTGTGGCCGTGCTGGAAGAAACCCGACCCGTCATAGAAGGCATCGAAGATCTCCTCCGACAGCAGCACCGCCCCGATGGGCTGATACCCCGCTGCCAGCCCCTTCGCCACGGTCACCATGTCGGGAACGATGCCGTCCTGCTCGAACGCATAGAGCGAGCCCGTGCGTCCCAAACCGCACATGATTTCATCGAGGATCAGCAGCACCCCGTACCGGTCGCAGACCTCGCGGATCTTCCTGAAATATCCTGCGACCGGCTCCACGCCGCCGCTGGTCGCCCCGACCACGGTCTCGGCGATGAACGCGATTACCCGCTCGGCCCCGGCAGCCTTGATCTCCATTTCGAGTTCATCGGCGAGACGCGTCGCATAGTCCTCGTCTACCTCGCCTTCCCGCTGGCCGCGATAGGCAAAACATGGATCGACATGCCGGGTTTCGGCCATGATCTCGCGGAACGGCGCGCGTCGCCATTCATTGCCGCCGACCGACAGCGCGCCCAGCGTGTTACCATGATAGGACTGGCGTCGTGCGATGAAGATCGAGCGTTCCGGCTGGCCGATCTCGATGAAATACTGCCGCGCCATCTTCAGCGCCGCCTCGACGGCCTCGGACCCGCCGGACGTGAAATAGACCCGGTCCAGCCCCGCCGGCGCGCCGTCGACCATCAGGTCCGCAAGCTGCTCCATGGGTTTGTTCGTAAAGAAGGCGCTGTGGGCGAACGGCATCTCGCCGATCTGCGCCTGCACCGCCGCGATCACGTCTGCGTCGCTGTGCCCCAGACACGACACCGCGGCACCGCCCGACGCATCGAGATACCGTTTGCCGTTCGTGTCGATGACATAGGGCCCGTCGCCCGACGCGGCGACAGGCAAATCGCTGTGCGAATTGCGGTGCAGTACCCTTGTATGCGGGGCTGGACGCATGTCGGACACGCGCGGCGATGTGACGGGCTTGCCCATATCAGGAGCTGCGCCGACCCTTCGCATGTTCGAATGCCGCCGCGTCCTCGCGAACGCCCGGCGCATCGTCGTCATCCGTCTCGGGCACGAAGACCCTGTCGGCCTCCGTCCAGTAGGCACCGAAGGTTTCGAGCTGATGCTCGCTTTCGGCCACGCTCGTGAGCGCCGACTGGCCGCCCTGGGCCAGAATCTGCGCGACCAGCACCTGGGCGATGCTGAGCACCGGGACGACCGACTTGAACAACGCCGGGGTATCGGTTCCCACCAGCAGCATGTGCCGGGTCAGGGACGACAGCGGCGAGACGAGGCTGTCGGTCACGGCAACGATCGTCGCGCCGCGGGCCGCCGCAAATTCGGCCGCCTCGACCGCGCCACGCGAATAGGGCTCGAACGAGAACACCAGCATCGTGTCTTCCGACGAGATGCCGCGCAGGCGATCGGCAAAGGTGCCGCCATTGCCGTCCATCAGGATCATGTCCTCGCGGAACATGGAGCAGGCGTAGTGCACATAGAATGCCGCGGGGAACAGGCTTCGCTGACCAACGACGTATATCCGGCGCGCCGTGGCGAGCACATTGGCCGCCTCCGCCAGTTCATCCGAACCGATGGCCTCGAGGCTGAGGGAGAGGTTGTCCCGGTCCGCCGCCACCATTTCGTTGGCCAGCTGGGCCAGGGCCCGGCCTTTCCGGCGCCGGCCGGTGCGTGCCAGAAGATTGCGCGCGCGCTGGCCGAATCCCGCCGGCTGTTGACGCAGGGCATCGCGAAACGGCTCGCGCATGGCCTCGTAACCGTCGAAACCCAGCGCCTGGGCCAGGCGAACCATCGTCGCCGGCTGCACGTCGGCGCGCTCGGCCAGCTGGCGCATGGAGGTGAAGGCGATCTCGTCGGGGCGGTCGATCAGGTAATGCGCGGCCTGGCGCAATTGCGGGCTGAGCCTCGGATACACATCCTGCAAATCGGCCAGGATCTGCTCACTCTTCGGAATCTGGTCGCGGTCTGCAGTCCATGGCGTCGGGTCCCCACTCAATTGCCCTGCTGGTCTTTGCAACAGTTGGATCGTTTTAAGGCAGGTATGAAACAACCGTTTCATCCATTCGACAAGCGGAAAAACACATATGCGCAGTGTAATACTATATCCGTCCGATTGTGTCGCGAACCTGCGATCGGTAGCATCCGCACGACATTCCCGCCCGCAGGACGACGACACATGGACATCGCCGAACACATCCGCACGATCCCGGATTTCCCGAAGCCGGGAATCCTGTTCTACGACATCTCGACCCTGCTCGCGCACCCGCAGGCCTGGCGCCACACCGTCGATCTGCTCGCCGTTGCCATCCGCCAGCACGAGCCCGACGTGATCGCGGGCATCGAGAGCCGCGGGTTTCTGGTCGGCGCGCCGCTGGCCCTGCAGCTGGGCTGCGGATTCACCATGTTGCGCAAACAGGGCAAGCTGCCCGGCGAGACGACGTCATACACCTATGATCTGGAATACGGTTCCGACACGGTCGAGATGCAGGTCGATGCCATCACCCCGGGACAGAAAGTGGTGATCATCGACGACCTGCTGGCAACCGGCGGCACGGCCGGCGGTGCGCTGCACCTGCTGCGCCAGGCCGACGCCGATGTCCGCGCGGCGGCGTTCATCATCGAGCTCGACGGCCTGGGCGGGCGCGAACATCTCGATGTCCCGATCACCGCCCTGCTTGAGTTCGACGCCTGATCAGCGGACGATTTCGCCGTCGAGTTCGTCGGCGACGAAATTCTCGATGATCTCGGTCGACCGACGCGTCGGGCGCCATGCCCAGCATCCGCGCGCGCGCGCCGTCGGCATACCAGGGCCAGCTATCGACGATGGTCTGAACCTGGGCATCGGGCGCGTCGCGCACCCGGTCCGCGACCGCATCACCGGCGATCGCGCGCAACGCATCGAGCATCTCGCCGATGGAAGGCGAGATGCCGTTCATCATCACCGATCGGTTCGGCCCCAGGACATCGCTGTCCGCATTGTGAACATCGATGAAGGCCTGCACCGCACGCTTGGGTGACAGGATCAACATCCGCGTGTCCCGGCTCGACCGGGTTGGCCACCTCATCGCCCTGCAGCGGCTCGCGCAGGATCGAGCTGGCGAAACCCGAGGCCGCCTTGTTGGGCTTGCCCGGCCGCACCACGATGGTTGGCAGGCGCAGGGTGCGCCCGTCGACGAAACCCTTGCGGGTGTAGTCGTTGACCAGCAGTTCACCGATCGCCTTCTGCGCCCCATAGGATGTCTGCGGGGTCAGCGCGGTGGAATCATCGATCGAACGCTCGCCGCCATACACCGCAAGCGAACTGGTGAATATGATCTTGGGGCAGCGCCCGGTCCGCCGGCTCTCTTCGAGCACATTACGGCCACCGGCTAGATTGACCGCGTAGCCCAGATCGAAATCGGCCTCCGCCCCGCCGCTGACGACGGCGGCAAAATGGAACACGGCATCCGTCTCGCCGTCGATCAGCCCATCGACCGTCGCCGGGTCGCAGATGTCACCGGTGACGACCTCGACCCGCGGGTCGTCGGGTGGCGGCTCGACCGGCTCGAAGGCATCGAACAGGACCAGCTTGTCCACCGCCTCGGGCACCCCATCCGGCCCCAACAGCTCCGGTTGCGCCAGAATACGGATCGCCAGCCGGCGGCCGAGCATTCCGGTCCCTCCGGTGATCACAACCTTCATGGGCGCCCCCCTTTTTCCGGGCCGCTCACGAGAGCGCCGGCTCCAGCCGGTCCATCGCCGCCGACAGGGTGTCCGGCTCGGCTGCAAAACACAGGCGTAGCCAGCCTTCGCCCTCCTCACCGAAGGCGCGTCCCGGGGCCAGGCCCACGCCGGTCTCGGCGATCAGCTGGCGCGCATAGGCGACGCTGTCGGTCATCCCGTCGATCTTCATGAAGGCATAAAACGCCCCCTCGGGCTTCGACAGGGTGACGCGCGGCATCGCCCCGAGCCGCTGAAACACCAGATCCCGGTTCCGCTGATAACGCGCGACCATCTCGGTCACGAAAGGCTCGCCGTCGCGGATCGCCACGACGCCGGCATGCTGCACGAAGGTCGTCGGCGAGGCGATGTTGAACTCGTTGAGCTTGGAGAGGTCCGGCCCGAGATCCGGCGGATGGGTCAGCCAGCCGAGCCGCCAGCCGGTCATCGACCAGGTCTTGGAGAAGCTGTTGATGACGATCACCCGGTCCTCGGGCTCGGCGATATCCAGGAAGGACGGCGCGCGCGGCCGGTCGTAGATCAGCCGTATATAGACCTCGTCGGAAATCAGATAGATGCCCCGCTCGCGGGTGAATTCCAGCAATTCACGCTGCTGATCCTGCTCCATGATCCAGCCGGTGGGGTTGCCCGGCGAGTTGACGAACACCGCACGCGTGCGTTCATCGCACCGGCTCTTGATGTCATCGAGGTCGAGATGCCACTGGCCGCTTTCGTCGGCGCGCAGCGGGGCCGTACGGGCCTCGCCGCCCATGATGAACACGGTGCCCTTGCAGTTCGGCCAGACCGGCCCGACCACCACGACATTGTCGCCATTGTCGACCAGCACCTCCGACGTCAGCATGATGCCCGCCATCCCCGAGACGGCCGCGGTGATCCGGTCGACATTGATCTCGCGCCCGATCAGGTTGCTCGAATAGGCCGCGATGGCCTCGCGCAGCGGCGGGATGCCGCGATTCTGCGCATAGAAGACATGGTCGTCCGCAATCGCCTGGGTGACCGCCTGCTTGATATAGTCCGGCGTCGGCAGGTCCGGTTCGCCGAACCAGAGCGGGATCACATCGTCGCGGCCGATATTGGATTCGGCGACCTTGCGGATCAGCGACCCCTCGAGGTCATCGACCGCGGGCCGCAGCCGGCGCCCGCCGTTGGCGATATTTACGGTTTCGTCCAAATTCCTTCTCCCCGTCGTGGCCACCAGTGTAACCGGCCCGGGCGCGTACGGGAATTGCCCCGCCCGCGCCGATCGGGCATATCAGCATCCGCATAGTTGTTACCGCCAGAGACTTTCACGCATGACAGACTTCGAAGCACGCGACCTCACCGAGGGCCTCAACGGATTCCTCGGCTTCCGGCTGATGGATTGGCAGGAGGGATTCGCCCAGATTGCCGTCGATATCGAGGACCGCCACCGCAACCGCCAGGGCGGCATCCATGGCGGCGTCACCGCCTCGCTGATCGATGCGGCGACGGGCTTCTGCGGGGTCTATGAGCCGGATCCCGAAAAACGCCGGGGCAACGTCACCGTGTCCCTCAACGTCAACTTCGTGGGCCGGGCCAAGGGCAAGACCCTGATCTGCACCGCGAAGGTCATTCGCGCGGGCCGGCGCATCTATTTCGCGTCGGGCGAGGTGCGCGACGAGCACGACAATCTCGTCGCCAGCGCCGAGGCGGTCTACGCCTATGTCGATCGCGACGCCCAGCGGCGCCCCACGACCAACTCCGGATCATAGAATCCCATGAACGAGTTTTCTGCGCGTTTCCATGTGGGCCAGATCATCGAGCATAAGCTCTTCGGGTATCGCGGCGCGGTGTTCGATGTCGACCCGACCTTCGAGGGCAGCGAGGAATGGTATAACGAGGTCGCCAAGTCGCGCCCGCCCAAGGACGCGCCCTGGTATCACGTTCTCGTCCATGACAGCTCACACACGACCTACGTCGCCGAGCGTAACCTGATCGCCGCCGCGGACCCGGCCCAGATCGATCACCCGATGCTCGGCGATTATTTCTCCTTGTATGACGGCACACGATATCTGATCGGCGGCCATGCGAACTGACCCGCTTGACTCATCGTCGTCCGCAACCCATCGTTCCATCAGTTCGTGACGCTGGGGTGCCCCACCAAAATCGGGGCTGAGAAGAAACCCACAAACCTGATCCGGATTATGCCGGCGGAGGGAGTTGTCACGGATCGTCTTTCGCAGACACTCCACCCGCCCCGATCCCGGACCAACGCATCGGAGTCGAGACATGTCTGCATTGCCGCGCATTTTCCTCGCCCTATCCGCGTTCCTCGCCACGCTGACCGTGGCCCAGGCCGAACCGCTGCGCATCCCCGTGTTGGTACCGATTACCGGATTTCTCTCGCTCGAGGGCACCAGTCAGAAGAACGGCGCCGAACTGGCGCTGCGCGGCTCGGGGGTCGAATTCGAAGTCGACGACACAGCCACCTCGCCGGAGATCGCGGTCAACGCATTCGAGCGCGCCCTGACGTCGGGCCGCAAGCGCGATGACGTGGCGGCCGTGGTCGCGCCCATGCTCGGCACCCAGATGCTGGCACTCGTGCCGCTGGCCGATGAGTTCGAGGTGCCCATGGTGACCGTGTCGGGGACCGCGCGCATCACCGAGCTGGGCAGCCCCAATGTCTTTCGCTTTTTCCCCGGCGACGTGGTCGTCAAGGCCGCCCATGCCCGCTATGCCGTCGAAGAACGCAACGCCAAGCGCCCGGCGGTGATCTTCCAGACCACGGCCTACGGCCAGAGCGGGCGCGCGGAGCTCGACCGCAACCTCTCAGCACTGGGCCACCCGCCGATCCTTGCCGAGGGGCTCGACGTCTCGGTCAAGGACATGCTGCCGGTCCTCAGCAAGGTCCGGGACTCCGGCGCCGATGCGCTACTGCTCCATCTCCATGCGGGCCCGACAGCCCTGGTGGTGCGCCAGGCCCGCGCGATGGGCCTCGACATTCCCATCATCGCCGGCTCGGCCATGCACCAGCCGGAAACGGCCGCTCTGCTGGAACCGACGGAGCTGGCAGGGGTTTGTGCGGAATCGGGTGCATCGCCGATCTCCGAGACCGACCCCGACATCGCGGCCTTTGCCGATGCCTACCGGGCCGCCTTCGACCGCGAGCCGGACGCGTTCGCGCTCGGCCAGTATGACGGGGTGCAGATGTTGCTCGCCGCGATCGAGGAAGGAGCGACATCCGCTACCGATGTCCGCGAGTACCTCTCGACCCAGCGCTACAAGGGTCTCGCCATGACCTACGCGTCTGACGGCAAGGGCAACATGGCCCATTCCGCGGTGATCCTCTGCTATGGCGGCGACAGCCGGGTTCCGGCCATCGTCAAGCGCTACGAGAACCTCACGGGCGTCCTCTAGCCGATGAAAACATACCGCTGATGCTCGGCGCACAGCTCGCCCTGAACGCCGTGGCACTGGGTGCGGCCTATGCGCTCGTCGCCATCGGCTTCGTCCTCGTCCTGAACGCGACAACGGCCGTGAACTTCGCCCATGGCGAGAGCGTCGTCGCCGGCGGGTTCGCGGCGGTCGCGCTCGCGATGCTGGTCCCCGCGGGCACCAACATTCCCGGGGTCATCCTGTTGCCGGGCGTGCTGCTTCTCACCGCCGGACTCGGCCTGGCGATCGCCGGGCTCGCCTACCTGCCCATCCGCAACCGGCCGCCGGTCTCGGTCTTCGTCACCACCATCGCCTTCGGCATCATCGTGACCAACGGCCTCAACGCGGCCTTCGGTGCCGCCCCGAGAACCGCACCCGCGCTTCTTGGCACGGGCACCGTGAGTTTCTGGGTGTTGCTGCCAGCCGCCAGTCCCTCGCGATCATCGCCACGGCGGTGTTGTTGGTCGGCGCGCTCGCCTTCGTCCTGCAGCGCACCCAGCTTGGCCGCCAGTTCCGCGCCTGCGCCCAGGATCCGGAGATGGCACGCGCGCTGGGCATTCGCCTGACCCGGATCACCCTGCTGGCCTTCGCGCTTGGCACCGCCTTCGCCGGGGCCGCGGGGCTGCTGCTTGCGCATCAGTTCTTCGTCACCCCGTCGGACGGCGCGGCCCTGATCCTGAAGGCCTATATCGCGGTCGTCATCGGCGGCTGGGGCAGCCTGCGTGGTGCGGCACTGGGTGCCATGCTCATCGCGTTCTTCGAAGTCGGCGTGGCATCAATATCGTCACAACCCCTGGCGGAGGGCCTGCTCTATGTGGCCGTCCTCCTGGTGCTGCTGATCCGGCCCGACGGCATCTTCGGCGAGCCCGGGCGGTTGCGCGCATGAGCGCTGTTTCTTCATATCTGAACCGACGAAACCTGCCGGTCGTCGCCGGGGGATTCGTTCTGACAATCTATGCGCTGTTCTTCGCGTCCTCCTATGACCAGCGCATCCTCACACTCGCCGGCATCTACGTGATCATGGTGCTGGGTTATCAGTTCATCTTCGGTCATGCCGGCGCGCTGAGCCTCGCCCAGGGCGCATTCTTCGGCCTCGGGGCCTATGTAACGGGCATTCTTGCCAGCCGGTACGGGGCGGAGTTCCTGATCACCTTCCCGTTGTCCATCATCGGGACGAGCGTGCTGGCGCTGATCGTCGCCGTGCCGGTCCTGCGCCTGGCGTCCCATTACTTCGCGTTGGCCACGCTGGCCCTGAGCCAGCTCCTGCTGCTGATCGCGGTGAACTGGGAATCGGTCACGGGCGGCGCCAACGGCCTGCCCGGCGTCCCGCCGGTCACCATCGGCGACTGGCAGGCCACGCGCGGCGTGCCGCTCCTCCTGTTCGTCTGGGGCATGGCGGTGGTGGCAATGCTCATCGCCCGCTGGCAGCTCAACCCGCTGCGGGTCGCAGTGTTCACGGTCATGCGCGAGACCCCGCTGGCGGTCCCGGCCTTCGGCATCGACCCCGGCCTGCTGCGCCTGCGTGCCTTCCTGCTGAGTGCGGCCTTCGGCGGGGCGGCCGGTGCGCTGTTCGTGCACACCAACCGGGTGGTCTCGCCCGAGACGCTTGGCTTCGGAATCATGGTCACATGCCTGACCATGACCGTGGTCGGCGGGCGCTTCGGCATCCTCGGCGCAGTCATCGGCGCGCTGCTGCTGACCCACCTGCCGGAATGGTTTCGCGGTCTCGATGAGTATTATCTCGTTGCCGTCGGCGTTTTGCTGCTGGCCATGGTGGTGTTCGCACCCGACGGGCTGGCTTCCTTCATCAAGCCCCCGCGACCATCGCCCCCATCCACGACCGAACCCGCGATCGCCGTGCCGGCAACCCCGGTTCCCGACGGCCCACCGGTGCTGGAGATCACCAACCTCTCCAAACGCTATGGCGGCATTCAGGCGCTCGATGACGTCGCCCTGACAATCAATTCTGGCGACATCGTCGGAATGATCGGCCCCAACGGCGCGGGCAAGACCACGCTGGCCAACATCGTCACGGGTATCGACCGGGCCGATTCCGGCACCATCCGGTCCGCCGGCTTCGATCTCACGACCGCCGCCCCCACGGCCATCGCGCGCCGGGGCATCGCGCGCACATTCCAGACCCCCCAGCTGCCCGACGGGCTGACGGTCCACGAAGCGGTGGCAACCGCCGCGGCCCATATCGGTGACGCAAACCTCAACAGCGCACGCGCCGCCGGCGCGCTGGCCACATGCAGCCTCACGGACATCGCCGCCACAAACTGCGGCACGCTTGCCCACGGGATGCGACGGCGGGTGGAGATCGCCCGCGCGCTGGCAGGCGGACCGGACCTCCTGGTCCTCGATGAACCGGCCGCCGGGCTCGCCCCGGGCGAACAGGCAGAGATCGCCGAAATCCTGCGCACCCTCGCCGCGACCGGCCTCGCGATCCTGGTGATCGACCACAACATAGATTTCCTGCGGCCGCTCGCCACGCGCCTGGCCTGCCTCGACGCCGGCCGGTTGATCGCCGACGGCCCCCTCGACGACGTCCTCGCCAACGACGCCGTGCGACGCGCCTATTTCGGGCTGGTGCAGCCATGAGCGCCGCGCTGCAGGTCGAGAATCTGACGGTCCGTCATGGTGCGGTTGTCGCGGTCGCCGACGCATCATTCGACTCCGCACCCGGCGCCATCACCTGCCTGGTCGGCGTGAACGGGGCCGGCAAATCAAGCCTGCTCCGCGCCCTCGTCGGACTCGCCGCAGCAAAGGGGAACATTCGTCTCGGCGCACAGGAAATCTCGCAGCTGCCCACCGAGGCCCGCATCCGCGCCGGCCTGGCCTATGTGCCCGAGGGGCGACGGGTCTTTCCGGGCCTGACCGTGGGGGAAAACCTGCTGGTCGCCGGCCCGTCCGACGCAAAAGAGCGGCGAAAACGGTTCGACGATGCGCTCGACCTGTTCCCGCAGCTCACCGCACGGACGAACGACCGCGCCTGGCAGCTCTCGGGCGGCCAGCAGCAGATGCTGGCCATTGGCCGCGCCCTGATGGCCCAACCCGATGTCTATCTTCTCGATGAGCCCACCCTGGGCCTCGCCCCACAAATCATCGACGACGTCGCCGCCGCTCTTCGAGAATTATCGGCGTCGGGCGCGGCGATCCTCGTCGCCGAACAGAATGCGGTTTTCGCGGAACGTGTTGCCGACAAATCCGTGGCGATCCGCACGGGGCGGATCGTCAAACCTTAGGGACAGCGTGTCTGGGTCACCCAACCGGCGCCGGTGCCCGTGTCCGGCCAGACCGTCGCCGTCACGTCGACTTTCGGATCAAGCAGTTCGCGCCACGTGCAGGCCACGTCGCGCGCAATCGCGTCGGCGCGGTCCGCGGCCACGCCGGGGCCCAGTATGATCGAAATCCGGTCATCGGCCTCGACCGAGACCTCCGACAGGTCGCCGCGCTGCGAGGCCCATTCGAGGAAATCATTCTCCGCCTTCCCGAAGGCGGGCGCCATGAACTCCTTGGGCAACAGCACGAATGACCGGTGCACCCAGCCCATCGCATCGGTGTCGTCGAACTCACGGATATGGATCCAGCGGCCGTCCTCATCGAAGGCGCGGGCCTTGTCGCCGCGCTTCAGCTTGCTGACGATCGGATGACCCTCGCCCGGGCCGGCCCGCACATTCAGCGTGCGCGCCGAGATCGTGGCCTCCCAGCTGCGCTTGGGCTCATCGGCGATCCCCGCACTGCCCGTCAGCAGCAAAAAGGCACCGAGAAAGATCGACACTGTGTTTCGGCACATAACCGGACCCGTCTCCTGCAGACCGCCAGCCTGTTCAGCACGCACATCCCGTGCGACGTGCAACCCTGCCGCGCCGCACGGCGCCACTCCCGCATCGTCTCGACTTGCGCGACCGGGACTGCGATTATGGCACGCCCAACGGTCGGCACATAATGCACGCACAGAAGTTTCAAATTCGCTACTCACCGGTCCAGGATCGGGTCCTCATCATCGTCACCGGCGAGGATGCGCAAGAGCGTGTATTCGGGCTCACCCGGCGGATCGTCAAGCGGCTGGTGCCGGGGCTGCGCAGCATCATGGGCGATGATGCCTTCGCGCGCCTGACGCCGGATATGCCGTTCGATCCCCCGGCACCGAAATCGGCGACGGAGAACACCAACCAGACAGCCGGAACGGCAGCACCCGCAGGCGGTATGCCGGCCGGCGACGCGAATGATTCCAACGCGGGTGAACCCACAGCAAGGGCAGAGCCGACGCCCCCACCCCCGCAGCCGGATATCCATCTCGTGACCCGTCTGCGCATCGTCGCGAAAGCCAAGGGCGCGCATGTGCTGCAAATATCCGACACGGCGACGACCCTGAACGTGCCCCTCAACAGCGACCAGATTACCCAGTTCACCCAGGGCATCCTGACCGTTCTCGAACGCTCAGAATGGGCGCTGGACTGGAACGAGGAGACGGTCGAACCGCGGGCGGCGCCCACGCCGGCCGGGGCACCCGCCGATGCCATCGACATTACGGCCGACAGCCCGTCGCGCTACCGGCACTAGGTTTCCCACAGGAAAAGGCAGCAGACGGCGGCGCGCGACTCCGCCCGACCCGGTATTTTCCTGCCTGTGGATTCCACACCCGGACACCGAACGAAACAGGGAAGAACCATGGCACGACCGGAAAACATGGTGCATGGCAGCGAGGCTGCGGCAAAGGCGGCACGCGACACGGCGCATCATCTGCTCGATATCGGCGCGGTGAATTTCAGGCCCGAGGACCCCTACACCTTCACCTCGGGGCGGGTCAGCCCCAGCTATATCGACTGCCGCCGCGTCATTGCCTTCCCCGAGGCCCGCGAGGCGATGACGGCCCATGCGGTCGAACTGATCGACCGTGACATCGGCCGGGACAATATCGACGCCGTTGCCGGCGGCGAGACGGCGGGCATTCCCCATGCCGCGTTCATCGCCGTGGCCCTGGGCAAGCCCATGGTCTATGTCCGCAAGGAACCCAAGGGGTTCGGCCGGATGGCACAGATCGAGGGCGCGCTCGACGACGGTGCGCGCGTGCTTCTGGTCGAAGACCTGACCACCGACGGCGGCAGCAAGGTGCGCTTTGTCGAAGCGCTGCGCGCGGCAGACGCAAAGGTCGAACACACCTACGTGGTCTTCCACTACGGGATCTTCCCCGAAAGCCAGACGACGATGGACGAGCTCGGCGTCGGTCTCCACGCCCTGGCGACCTGGTGGGACATCCTCGACGCCGCGCGCGAACAGGGCGCCTTCTCGACCGAACAGCTCGACAGTGTCGAGGCCTACCTCCACGATCCCGACGGCTGGAAACCCATGGCGTGATTGCCGGGCCGGTCACAGACCCGCCCGCACACCCGCGCCCACGCAGATTGTTGATTGTCAGCACACCTGCCCGATCGCCTAGAATGGGGCCATGTTGAAGCTCAAGATCGCGATCGCCGCCGCCGCGCTGGCCACGACACTCGCCGCCGCCCCGGCGCCGGCCCAGGACAAGGCACGCGACGAGCTGGTCATCGGCGTCGGCCAGTTTCCCCAGGGCTTCCACCCCAACCTCGCCAGCCATGTGGTCCTGTCGCTGATCAACGGCATGACCCGGCGGCCCTTCACCGTCTACGACGCGGACTGGAAGCTCATCTGCATGCTGTGCGAGACGCTGCCGTCACGCGCGGCAGGCACCATCCGCGACTGGACGACAGCGGCCGGCGAAGACGGCCTGGAGGTCGATTACACGATCCGGCCTGGCGCGACCTGGGGCGACGGCGTGCCGGTCACCACCGAGGACGTGAAATTTACCTGGGCGATCGGGCGCGACGAGAGTGCGGGTATCAACAACCAGGAACTCTATCGGCGGATGGAGAAGATCGTCGCCCATGATGCGAAGAACTTCACCATTTTCTGGAACAAGCGCACATGTAACGCCGAGGCGATCAACGATTTCGAACTCGTCCCGGCCCATCTCGAGGCCGAGGCGGCACGCGACCCGGCGACCTATCGCACCCGCAACGCCTACGACACCGACCCGACCCGCGCCGGGCTGTATTTCGGGCCGTATCGTATCTCCAACGTCGAACCCGGGGCCAGCATCACCCTGGAGCCCAACCCCACATGGTGGGGCAAGAAACCGGCCTTCAAACGGATCACCGTGCGCACCATCGAAAACACGGCGGCACTGGAGGCAAACCTGCTGTCGGGGGAGATCGACTACATCGCCGGCGAGGACGGCATCTCGCTGGACCAGGCGCTCGCCTTCGACAAACGCCATGGCGACCGCTTCAACGTGGTCTTCAAGCCGGGGCTGTTTTACGAGCATGTGGATCTGCGGCTCGACAACCCGATCCTCGCGGATCTGGATGTCCGGCGCGCACTGCTTCATGCGATCGACCGCAACGCGATCAGCGAGCGTCTGTTCGAGGGCAAGCAGCCCGTCGCCGACACCTTCGTCCCACCCGCTGGATGCCGTGCACACCGATGACGTGCGCAAATATCCCTTCGACCCGGAGACGGCCCGCGCGCTGCTCGACGCGGCGGGCTGGACCGACATTCGCAAGGGCATTCGCCACAACGCGGGGGGCGAGCCGCTGCGCCTCGAGATCATGACCACGGCGGGCAACCGGGTCCGCGAACTGGTCGAGCAGGTGATCCAGTCGAACCTGCGCGAGGTCGGGGTCGATCTGCGCATCCGCAACCAGCCCGCCCGGGTGCTGTTCGGGCAGACCATCCGCCAGCGCGAGTTTCCGGGCATGGCCATGTTCGCCTGGTTCTCGACCCCGGAGAACATCCCGCGCACGACCATGCATTCCTCGATGATCCCGACCGCCGACAACGGCTGGTCGGGCCAGAACTACACCGGCTTCGCCAACCCGGTGATGGACGAGGCCATCGACCGGGTCGAGGTGGAATGTGGGCCCGAGGCCCAGACCCGGCACTGGAACATGATCCAGCAGACCTATGCCGAACAGCTCCCGGTGTTGCCGCTCTACTTCCGGGCCAACGCCTTCGTCATGCCCACATGGCTCTCCGGCGTTACGCCCACCGGCCACCAGTATCCGAGCACGCTCTGGATCGAGAACTGGAAGGCCGAGTGAGCATGCGTTTGCAACTATCCGTCACGGCCGCATGCTCGCCTTCCTGACCCGCCGTCTGTTCGGCATGGCCACCGTGCTGGCGGTCATGTCGTTCATCGTATTCATGCTGATCGGGCTGATGCCCGGCGATCCCATCGACATCATGATTACCTCGAACCCGGACCTGACCCCGGCCGACGGCGCGCGCCTCAAGCGCCTGCATGGGCTCGATCTGCCCCTGTGGGAGCGTTACGCCAACTGGCTGGGCGGCGTGTTCACCGGCGATCTGGGTTTCTCACGCACCTACAACCGCCCGGTGATGGAGATCCTGCTGCCGCGGCTGGGCAACACCGTCATCCTGCTGGGCCTCAGTTCCATCGTCGCCATCCTCATCGCCATACCGCTGGGCGTGATCGCCGCGACGCGGCCCCAGTCCCGGCTCGACGGGGCGATCAACCTGTTCTGTTTCGCGGGCATCTCCGTGCCGCCCTTCTGGCTGGCGCTGCTGTTCATCATGGTCTTCGCCGTATCTCTCGGCTGGCTGCCGGCGGGTGGTATGGGGCCCGCCGATGCCGGGTTCCTCGCCGGGCTGAAGTTCCTGGTGTTGCCGGTCGCCACGCTGACCATCGCCAGCCTGGCGGGCTACACCCGCTTCGCCCGCGCGGCCATGATCGAGGTGCTGCGCCAGGACTATATCCGTACCGCGCGGGCCAAGGGCCTGGGGCCGCGGCGAACATTGTTCGGCCACGGGCTGCGCAACGCCATGCTGCCGCTCACCACCATCATCGCGCTCGATTTCGGGACGTTTTTTTCGGGCGCGCTGATCACGGAGACGATGTTCGGCTATCTGGGCATGGGCAAGCTGATCTACGATTCCATCCTGGGCAATGATTTCAACCTGGCGCTGGTCGGCCTGCTGCTGGCCACGCTGGTGGTCCTGATCGGCAACTTCCTCGCCGACATCGCCTATGCCGCGCTCGACCCGCGCATCAGCTTCCGCGCCCTGGAGGCTTCGTGAGTATCGCCGCAGATACAATCGGCCAGTCGGAGTCCTCGCGTTTCTGGCAGCGGTTCCGGCGCAACCGCCCGGCCATGGCGAGCGCCATGCTGCTGGCCCTGATCGCGCTGGCCGCGCTCCTCGCGCCCGCCTTCGAGGCCATGCTCGGGGTCGATGCCACGCGGGTCGATCTGTTCAACCAGTATGCGCCGCCCGATGCCACCCACTGGCTCGGCACCGACGAGGCGGGGCGCGACGTGCTGGTGCGGCTGCTGTATGGCGGGCGCATCTCCCTGCTGGTCGGGCTCGTGGCCGCGCTGGGTGCGGCGACCATCGGCACGACCATCGGCCTGCTGGCCGGCTACTATGGCGGCCGGCTGGACACGCTGTTGATGCGCAGCACCGACGGGGTCATCGCGCTGCCGCTCCTGCCGTTGCTGATCATCCTGGCGGCGGTCGATCTGGGCAAGGTGGGCGTGCCCGCCGACATCGCCAACTCGGAAATGGCGAGCCTCTACCGGATCGTCTTCATCATCGCGGTCGTCGGCTGGACCACGGTCGCAAGATTGGTCCGCGCCGGCACCCTGTCGGTGCGAACCCGCGAATTCGTGCGCGCCGCCGAGGCCATGGGCGCCAGGCCCGGCGTGATCATGCTGCGCCACATCCTGCCGAATATCGTCTCGCCGATCATCGTCGCCACGACACTGTCGATCGGCACGGTGATCCTGCTGGAATCGGTGCTGAGCTTCCTGGGCCTCGGCATCCAGCCGCCCATCCCGAGCTGGGGCAACATGCTGACCAACGCCCAGGAGCTGGCCACCCGCGCGCCGGCACTGGCGATCTGGCCGGGCGCGGTCATCTTCGTCACGGTGATGGCCTTCAACTTCCTCGGCGACGGCCTCCAGGACGCCCTCGACCCGCGCGCGGTACGGCGCTAACGCGGCAGCGCCACGAACGTGCCGTTGTTCTGCCGCGTGACCTCGCGCATCAGGGTCTCGAAGCGGCCCTGGGTTTGCTGGGAGATGAACCCGATGGCATGCACCCGCGCCTTGGGGTCACCGGTGATGCGGTTCCGGTTGAGCCGCGACAGGGTGGCGATCACGGGGTCGTAGGACGACCCGGTGTAGTCGTCACCGAAGATGTAGATCGAGGTCTTCTCGTTGGCCTTCACATAGCGTTTCAGCGCCACCTCCAACCCCTCGACCGGGCTCGAGTTCGACGCGCTCTTCCAGCTGCGAAACAGGCTTATTGCCCGGTCCCGCGCACCCTTGGTATCGGGAATCCAGCGCCCGCTATAGCCGCCGATCAGGTGGGTGCCATTGTCGTTCAGCACCTGGAAGCCCTTGATCTGCGGGTGGACGCGAATGATGTTCTCGACCTCGCGGGTCACCCGCTCCCAGATCGACTGCATGCTACCCGAGGTGTCGACGACGAAGACGACGAATTCACTATCCACCGGAATGCCGCCAACCTCGGCATCGCGCGGGGCCGCTTCGGGGGCCGAAACCCCGGCCCGGGCCTGGTTGCGCAGCGCGCTCTCGACGGTCTTGAGCCCTTCCACGTTGCGCGCCGCTTGGGCCGCCGCCGCGTTGGCGCGGCGCAATTCCTCCTCTGTGGTACCGACGGCCGCGCCTTCGGATTCGAGCCGCGCTCTGGTCTCGGCCAGAGTCTCGCTCTCGCGCCCCAACGCGGTCTCCAGCTGCTCGATCCGCGCCTCCGTACTGATCAGCCGCTGCAACAGCGTGCTTGTCTCGTCCTTTCCGCCCGCCTCGTCCGACACACCGAAGGGCGAAATCAGCACCAGCAACACCACCGCGCCGAAGCCGCAGGAGATCACGTCGAGAAACGACAGGTTGAAGATTTCGAACTCGGCGCGTTTTCGCCTCATGGCCTCATCCTCATGGCCAGCTCGATGCCGGGCTGATCAGGGTACCGTCCGTCGCCGATGTCCATTTCCAGAACTCGTGCGACGCCTGCGGATCGCCCTCGATCGGCAACAGCACGACATTGACCTTCGCGTTGCCGATCCCCGCATTGTCGATCGTGTGCCGCAGCAGGCGAACCCGGCAGGCGCCGGAAATCGAGGTGGCACCGCCCCACAGCGCGCTGCAGTCCGAGAACGGGTTGAGGCTCCGGTAACCGCCCGTGCCCGCCGTGGGCAGGCCATCGGTGATGACATAAACATCCGTCGGCCGGAATGCGGCCAGTGACGCCAGTCCCGCCGCCAAATTGGTCGGCCCCGCCGGCACCACGTCATCGAGGTCGCCCAGCACCCGGCCCAGCCCGGCAGCATCCGTGCCGCCGACCACATCGCCGAGCGGCCGCGCCTGATCGTTGAAGGCAACGACGCGCACGTCGGAGCGTTGCGGTATCCGGGCTAGGAACCAGTTCACCACGCGTTTGGTGCGTTGCCATTTCGGCCCGGCCTGCTTGGCGGCCGCATTCATGTTCTTGCGCCGGATGATGTCGATCAGCACCGCGTCGGTCATCGACGCGCTGGAATCCACCAGCACCCCGATCCGCGCACCCTCGACCCGCAGCCCGACGATATAATTTTCGCTGCCGGTCGGCCGGGTCTCGATCACATCAGGTTTCTCGGGCACCTCGATCGAGGTGATGGTTTCCTCGAGCGCACGCGCCGCCGTCTGGCTCGCGGCAATCCGGTCTCGTTCGCGTGCCAGCTCCGCCTGCAACCGGGCCAGTTCCGCCGCGCGGGCCGCGACCTCCTCCGCACTCACCGCCTTGGCGCGCAGCAGGGCCGTGATCCGCACGGCCAGATCGGTCTCCGTCGCTTCCAGGCGTGCCAGATCCTCGCGCAACCGGTCGCTCTCGGCCGACACGTTGTCGGTGTCGAGCTTCACCAGCATCAGGACGAGAATGATGGCCCCCAGCCCGCAGGACATGATGTCCAGGAAGGCGAGGTTGAACCCCGGGGGTGAGCGGCGCCGTCTCAGCTTTCGCCGCCCAGGTTGGAATCAGCCTGGCTCAGGCCCGCCGCGCTGATCCGGTTCAACAGGAAGGATTCGCAATATTCCTGGGTGTCCACCAGCATCCCGTCCTGCAGCCGCTGCAACTGGTGCAGCAGGAACATCAGGACGATCGAGATCAGCAGCGCCACGAAGGTGGAGTTGAAGGCCACGCCGAGGCTCTCGGTCATGCCGGCGATGTCGCCCGCCAGCGCCTGGTCGGCCTGGGAAAGCGCCTCGCCGATGCCGCGCACCGTGCCGATGAAGCCGATCGCCGGAATGGCCCAGATCAGGTAGCGGATCAGGGAGTTCTCGGCCTCCTGCTTTTGCGCCATCGCGTCGACGCTCGCCTCGATGGTCTCGGACGTGTTGTGCACGTCGCCGGTGATCAGGAACCGGCGCAGGCTCGCCATAAGCGTGCGGACCAGGGGTGCAGTACGGATCTTCTCCGGCAGGGCTTCAAGGGTCCGGAGGGTCGCGGCCATATCACCGCCGCCGTCTCCGTTGCCGTCGAGGAGGTCCACATTGAACAAGTAGCGCTCGCGCATGATCGCGATGGATTTCTCGAAGATCAGATACAAACCCCAGAACATCAGGATGATGGCGATCTCCTGTTCCCAGTCCTTGAGGATCACCACGATATTGCGCGGCGCACTCTGGCCCGCGGCGCGTGCCGCCTCGATCAGCTGGGTCGATTCCGGCCAGACATAGCTCACGTAGAACAGGTGGACGACGATGATCGAGACGACCAGCGCGAGGATATTCTTGGCGACTTCGGGCATGCGTTCGTCCCTGTAGCTGCAGCTAGATATCGACCGGAAACGAAACCGGCGAGTTCAGGCTGATGGATGATGAAGACTGGGCGTAGGCAAAACCGAGCAGCCCGACTCCCGCGGCGAGGGCGACCAGCGCCAGCGTCGCCCGGCGCCGGACAAGGCCCATTCTTGTTCTATTGCGCTGTGGCTTCGCCATGGAGATATCTCCCTATTCTGAATCCGACATCGTCGCGCCCGGTGGACAGGCCGTCGCGATAGGCCGCACGCAACGTCGTGCGCGTGCCCGAGCGCCAGCTCGATCCCTTGACCACATGGGCATCGCCGAACGACGGCCCCAGCGGGTCGGTCGCGACAGACCCCTTCGCGGGCGGCTCGAGCGAATATCCGTCATGGACCCATTCGCTGACATTCCCCGTCAGGTCGAACAGCCCGGATTCCTCAGCCGCGAAGCTGCCCACGGGCGCGATCCGCGCATGTCCGTCATTGTAGTTGGGAACGAAATTCCGAGCCACACCATTGGCCGATTCATCCGCGATATTGCCTGCTCCGCGCGGCACCGTGGCCCCGTCACCCCAGGGGAAGATCGTGCGCGCGGGCCGTCCGGCCTTGCGTGCAAGCCATTCCCACTCCGCCTCGCTCAGCAGCCGGTAACCGTCGGCTGCCGGATCGGACCCACGTACCCGGTCACCGGTCATCCGATAGAAGGGCGTCAATCCCTCCTTGACGCTCAGCCAGTTGGCGAAGGCGGCCGCCTCTTGCCAGCGCACATCGCTCACGGGCTCGTTCGGGGCCAGGCCCCGGCTGCCGCGAAACATCGCCATCTGGCCGTTGGTCGTTTCGTGTTTCGCCGCATAGAAGGGCCGGGTCAGGCGCACGCGTCGCTCAAACTCGTTGGCCCGCTGACCAATCTCGTGGCGCGGCGCCCCCATTTTGAATTCATCATTCGGCTCGAACAGCAAAAGCTCGATACCCGCGCTGTTGGTATAGGCCCGCGGCGCCTCGGCCAGCCGGGCCACCGCCTCGGGGATCAGCGTCTCGCGGATCACCAGCGGGCTTCCCGCCGACGGTACGACCGTGCGCGCAATACTGCGATAGCCCGGCTTGCGCAGTTCGATTCTCGTCGGCACCGCGAGCAGGCGCAGCGCAGCGCTGCCCTCACCCCGCAACTTGCCGTCGACATATATCTCCGCCGCCGGGGCGGCCTCGATCTCCACCAGTCCCAGCTCGGGCTTGAGCGCGAGCTCGATCGTCCGGTTCTCGTTTGCGCCGAGCCGTACCGTCCGGGTCTCCCCCTGATAGCCGTCGCGCAGATACACCACCGTGTGGTCCGCCGCCGCGGTGATTTCGAGCGGGTCGTCCGGGTTGACCCGGCGACCGTCGACCAGCAGTTCACCCCCGGCTGGCGTCACCTCAAAGTTCAGTGTCGCGGCGTAGCGCAGCAGCTTGTAGTTCCGCGCGACCTCGGGCCTGGCGTTGGTGATCCGGATGATATCTTCCAGGGGTTGCCTGTCCGGCGCCGTCACAGTGATATTGTATTCCCCGCCCTCCAGCGAACGATCCAGCGGCGTCGCACCGGCATCCGCGCCGTCGATCGCGACCGTCGCACCGGTCGGATCTGACAGTATCGCCACGCGACCCGCGACCGGCGTGAGCGCAATCTCGATTTCCGTCACCTCGCCGCGCCGCAGATCCACCGCGCGTGTCTCGGGAGAAAAGAACGGATGGTCGACCACCACCTCGTGAGGACCGTCTTCACCCTCGGTATCGAGCACTGCTCCCACCGTTAACAGCCGCCCGTCAAACGACCAGCGGGCGTCGTCCAGCGCCGGGGCCGTAGTGGCAACCACCCGGCCGGGCAGCGGCACCAGGGTCACCGCGATCCGGCGACCCTTCTCTCCGGGCTGGATCACCCGCCTGGCCGTGCGGAACCCCGGCGATTGTATCTGCAGCACCGGCCGCGCCGAGACCGTGTAGACCGCGTCTCCCACCGCCAGCCCGAAGCCCTCGGCAAGCTCGATGGAGCCCGCCAGCTCCGCCTCGGCGCGCAGGATCGTCACCCGGGTAGCATTGGTAGAAACCAGGACCCCCGCGACCGCCACGACCACCAGCACCAGTGCTGCCAGCCCGAACAGGTACAGCCGGGCCTGGCGCGCGCGTGCCGCGCGCAGACCCTGTTCAAACCCGTGTTCTTTACGCGGTTCAGATTCGTTCATCGGGCACGATCTCCAGGACCAGGTCGGCCTGTCCCGGCGGGATGTCGACGCGCACGAGAACGGCCTGGAAACCCTCGCGGATTCCCTCGAAGGTATAACGCCCCGGCCGCAGCTCGATGGTCCGCTCGGTCACCTTCCCCACGATCCCGACCCCGCGCACGGTGATGTCGGTCTTCCCGTCGGAGACGATCCGCACCGGCACCTTCACCCCATAGGCCGCCACCAGCCCGGCGAGCGCATCGGCCTGGGCGGCGAGCCGCGGGCTGTGCTCGCGCAGCGGTGCGATCGCCGCGACGACCGCGCTGGCATCGGCGGCCACCCCTTCGGAGGCGAGCCGGTCGGGCGCGCCCAGGTGCCGGGCGGCACGCGCATGCAGCCCGTTGATCGTCTGGGCCAGCGCCAGCCCGTCGGTGATGTCGCGGTTGGCCGGGGCCAGCCGGCGCACCTGGACATAGGATTGTTCGGCCGTCGCCCAGTCGTCGGCCTGTGCCGCACCCCGGGCCGTCCGGGTCAGCCGCTCGATCAGGAGTTCGAGTTCCAGCCCGGCGATCTTCTCGTCCAGAACATCCACCTCCGCGCGGTCGGGATAGATCGCGCGGGCATCGTCCAGGTTGCGTTGTGCCGAGGCCAGTCTGCGGGCCTCCACATCGGTCAGGCCGGCGACGATATGGCCGGCAAAGCGCGCGTCGCGCTGCAGGCGGCGCACCTCGTCCAGACGCGTCGCAAGAGCGGTGCGGCCGGGATCGATCGCCAGGGCCGCCTCCAGATGCTGCCGCTCGGCGTCCAGATTATTCTCGACCCGGGCCACGGCCGCGTCCTCGATCTTCGCCAGCAGCGCGGGCAACGCATCGATGCGCTGCTTCAGGGCCAACGCCGGCGCAGAGGCCGGCCGGATGGTCAGGGCCCGGTCGATCGCCAGCGCCGCAACGTCGTAATTGTCCGCGCCATGGCCGGCTTCCGCCGCGGCGAACGCATCATCGAATGCCTTCTCCCGGGCCGCCAGGGCCGCCTCGGCCACCGTGCGGGCCGCCGCCAGTTCATCCACGGCCGCCATATAGGCCGCCTCGGAAAACAGCGCGATCGCGGTTGCCTTGCCGTCCAGAACGCGGCGCTGGGCAGCGGCATCCCAGCGGGCGAAATCAGCATGCACCACCGCCGGCTCCAGGTCGGCCTGGAAGGCCGCAAGGTCGGTCTTGAACTGCGCGCGCGCGGCCTCGTTCGCCGCATCGTCGACAGCAATTTCCAGCGCCACGGTTTCCGGCGCATTCGTGACCGTCTCGGCGGGAGTCGAGCGCGACACATTCGTCACGTCCGGCGCGTCTCCGGAAGGGCGCAGCAGCACCAGCCCGCCATAGGCGAGGCCGACAACCGCAACACTCAGCGCGACGGCAACCACGATCTGCATCCGACGACGCTGGGCAGCCCGACTTTCCTGTTCGAGTTTCTCCTGGAGCATGGGCGCCAGTGTAACCTAGAGCTGGACGTTCGGGGTTCGCTCTTCCTCGAAAACCTTTTGCAGGAAGGCCCGCCACTGGGCGAATTGTTCCTTGGCGGTACCCGTCAACTCGACAGTCTTCTCGTTGAACGCCACCACCCGCGGGGCGAGGTCGATATCGATGGATTCGCCCAGCTCGGCGAGTGCTTCACGGTGCACCTTGGCTTCCTTGCTGGTCTGGAAGCTGCTCGACAGCAGGGTTGCCCCCAGCGTTCCCGCCACCATACCGCCGGTCACACCAGCTGTCTGGCCGGCAGCGGAATCCGAGTTCGCCCCGGCGATGACGGCCAGCACGCCCAGGCCGATGGCCAGCACGCCGAGCGCGGCCTCACCGGCCGCCTTCTCATTGGCTTCGCGCCGGGCCTCGATCTCGAACAGGCTCTGCTCCTGCCAGATCAGGTAGCTTTCCTGCATCTCGGCGCTGAAGGCGCGGTAGTGATCCTGCAAGCCGTCCACGAACAACTGGTCCCGCACCCGTACCGCGCGGGTCCGCTCCAGCATCGGGTCCGCATCGCTCGGAAAACTGCGCAACGAAACACTGTTCCGTTTGACCTCGAGATGATCGGCGAAGGCCTCCTCGGCGAAGTTCGAACCGAAGCGCAGCTCGGTTAGCCGGCCCAGATTGTCCAGCTCCGCAACCGAGTAATCGTCCAGCTCAAGGGCAACCCGGTTGGCCGCTTCATCGAACACCGGGTCATAGGGATCCAGCCCCTCATTGCGGGTGTTCTTGTGAAATCCCGGGGATACCTCATGGTCGAAAGAGCGAACGAACCAGGACCGGCCCGACACATCGACCACCTCGACCTGGATCTCCACGTCCTCGCCGTTGGATTCGACGATGGTCCCCAGGACATACAGATCGCCGGTGGCGTTGCGGTCCGGGGTCACGCGCACGGCGCCGAACGCGCCCGTTTTCTCGAGCGCCTCCTTCAGCTTCACCGCAAACCGGTTTGCCTCGGCCCGCCGCAGCTCGGGCCAGACACCCTCTTCCTGGTAGTTGCGCCCAGCATCCGAAAGGCCCGGGTCGAACACCGGCACGATCACATCAAGGCGCGGCTTGGCCGGGTCGACCACGGCCGGCCCCTTGGGGTCGAACAGCGACGACAGCTGCGGGCCCACATTGGGACCGCTCGCACCCGACGCGCCGCCGCCCGAGCCGACGTTCCCGTTGGTCACGCAGCCGGTGAGAATGAAGCACGCACACAGGGCGTAGACACCCATATTGCGGAAAAACTTTTGCATGTCTGTCTCCGTCCGCCCGCCTAGTTCGTCACGGGCAGGCCCTTATACCTGCGATACTCGTCCCAGAGCCGTTTTTTCAGCTCCGGGTCGGTTTCCTCGATCGCCGCCTGGCGTATTTGGGCCTCCAGCGCGCTGTCGTTGTCCGCCGGCGGGATATCTTCCGGCACCTTCCCGTTATTCTGTGTACGCGCCGCCTCGCGCACCGGTTCTTCGTCGGCCGCGCTGTCTGCGGGCAATGGGCCGTTTTCCGCATCCTCGGGCGGCGTCCATTTGCCGCCTGAGCTCGAAGCATTCGTGTCGGGCGTGGTGGCGGCGGTCACGGTCGGCTCATCGCCGGTCACATCGCTGGCCGCGGTCGAGGTGCCCGAGGGTGCCGGCGCGTCGAGCGGCGCGTCCGGCCCGGAGATATCGCTCGCCGCCGTCGAGGTTTCGCTGCCGTCCGGCTCAGATCCCGCGGTCCCGGACCCGGAAACGCCGCCGCCCGCTGCGCCGGAACCCGTGCCGCCGCCACTGGCTCCACCGCCGGCGCCGGCGCGTTCACTCTGGCATTCCTCAAACCGGCTCAACGAGCGCTGGAAGGCGCGGTCCATCCGGGCAATCCGTTCCTCGCGGGTCAGGTTGGCATCGTCGGTGTAGTCGACGGTCACCTCGGTGCAGTCGTGGGACAGCGTGCCGGCATCGCGGCTGGCAGATGCGTTCGAAGACGGGGTCGATTGCGCCCAGGCCGGGCCTGCCGCCAGCGTCAGCAGGCAGGCAAACGCTACCGCTGTTGTCGGCGTTGCAAAATTCGGCCGGTTCGTCATGCCGATACTCCCATCCAGATACGCGTCCCGCGATGTTACCGCCATCGCGCCGGCATGCCCAACATGAGCGCCGGATACCATGGAAACGTCGAATTAAGGCGATTTTCCGGCACGCACGCCCAATCTGTTGCCGCCAATCCTTGGCTTTTCGCGCAAACCCGTGCTAGAAGGCGCCTCCCCGTTGGGGACGGCACCGAAAACCGTGAATTTATGCGGGTTGCGGGCCGAAATGTGCGGAAGGGGGTGATTCCTATCGTCCAGGTCGTAGTTAGAGACAATAATGTCGACCAGGCGCTGAAAGCGCTGAAGAAGAAAATGCAGCGCGAAGGCGTATTTCGCGAGATGAAGCTCCGTCGCTCCTATGAGAAGCCGTCGGAAAAGCGCGCTCGTGAAAAGGCGGAAGCGGTTCGCCGGGCTCGGAAGCTCGCGCGCAAACGCAAGGAACGCGAAGGCTTCTAGCCCCGCGACAACACCTCCTGTTTTCAGGAAAAAGAAAACGCACGACCCTTTGGGTCGTGCGTTTTGCGTTTCAGGGGTGCGTCAAGGCACCCGGAAAATCTTTGGCCTAGTGGCCGCCGCCCTTCAGCGCCTTGACGATGTCCTCGCACATCTTCTTGGCATCGGCGAACAGCATCATCGTGTTGTCTTCATAGAAGAGCGGGTTGTCGACACCGGCATAACCCGATGCGAGCGAGCGCTTGATAAACAGCACCGTGCCCGATTCCTCGACGTTAAGGACCGGCATCCCGTAGATCGGGCTCGACTTGTCGGTCTTGGCCGCGGGGTTGGTGATGTCGTTGGCGCCGATGACGAAGGTCACGTCGGTGGATGAGAAATCGGAATTAATCTCATCCAGCTCGAACACCACGTCATAGGGCACGCTCGCCTCGGCGAGCAGCACGTTCATATGACCCGGCATGCGACCGGCCACGGGATGGATCGCGTAGCGCACTTCCACGCCCTTCTCTTCCAGGACCTGCGCCATCTCGGCCAGGGCGTGCTGCGCCTGGGCCACGGCCATGCCGTAACCCGGCACGATGATGACCTTGGTCGCCTGCTCCATGATGAAGGCCGCGTCGTCCGCCGCCCCCTGGCGCACCGTCCGGTCACCCAGGTCTTCCATGCCCGGTGCGGCAGCCTCGCCACCGAAGCCGCCCAGGATCACGTTGAAGAAGGACCGGTTCATGCCCTTGCACATGACGTAACTCAGGATCGCACCCGACGAGCCGACCAGGGCGCCGACGATAATCAGCGCGGGGTTGGCCAGGGTGAAGCCGATACCCGCGGCCGCCCAGCCGGAATAGGAGTTCAGCATGGACACGACGACGGGCATGTCCGCCCCGCCGATCGGCACGATGATCAGCACACCGACCACCAGCGAGATCGCAACGATCGTCCAGAAGGCCGTGTCGGACTGGGCGATGGTCAGCCAGATCACACAGGCGACCAGTGCGATGCCGAGGCCGAGATTGACCATGTGCTGGCCCGGGAAGACCAGCGGCTTGCCCGGCAGGATGCCCTGCAGCTTGCCGAAGGCGATGATCGAACCGGTGAAGGTGATCGCGCCGATGGCCGTACCAATCGACATCTCGACCAGGCTGGCGACCTTGATATCGCCGACCGTGCCGATGCCATAGGCCTCGGGCGAGAAGAAGGCCGCACCCGCGACGAACACCGCGGCGAGGCCGACCAGGGAATGGAAGGCGGCAACCAGCTGCGGCAGCGCGGTCATGGCGATCTTGAGCGCGATGATCGCACCCAGCGCACCGCCGATCGCGATGCCGAGGGCGATCGTGCCGAAAGAGGACACGCTTGGTAGCGTCAGGGTGGTGAGGATGGCGATGACCATACCCGTGATGCCGTAGACATTGCCCATGCGGGCCGTCTTCGGCGAGCTCAAGCCGCGCAGCGCCATGATGAAACAGACGCTGGCGATCAGATATGCAAATGCAGTCAGTGAAGCGGACATGTGCGGCGCTCTGCTACTTCTTCGCGCGGAACATCGAGAGCATACGCTGCGTCACGATAAATCCGCCGAATATGTTCACCGATGCGAGAATCACGGCGATGAACCCGAAAGTCTTGGAAATGTTCCACTCACCCGGTCCGGCCGCGATCAGCGCGCCGACGATGATCACCGACGAAATCGCGTTGGTGACGGCCATCAGCGGCGAATGCAGCGCCGGGGTGACGCTCCAGACCACGTAGTAACCGACGAAACAAGCCAGCACGAACACGGTGAACAGGAACACGAAGGGGTCGCCGCCGGCCGCGGTTTGCGTCAGGGCGATTTGTGTCGCGTCCTGGGCCAGCGCACCGGCGCGCTCGGCAATGCCCTGCGCGTCATTGGCAAGCTGGGCGGCGCTTTCAGCTAGGGTCGAAGGATCCATGGTCAGGCTCCCGGCTCGGATGAAGTTTCGTCGTCCGCCTCATCATCTGCTTCGGCAGCAGGTTCCGGGGCAGGCGGTGTCTCGTCTTTCGGCAGCAGGGCCGGATGCACGATCTTGCCGTCGCGCGTCAGGCAGGTGCCGACGATAATTTCGTCTTCCCAGTCGATGGCGATTTTCTTTTCGTCCTTGTCGACCAGCAATTCGATGAAGTTCTGCAGGTTCCGCGCATACAGCGCCGAGGTGTCCGCGGCGAGCTGCGAGGGCAGATTGAGTTCGGCCAGGATGATCACGCCATTGTCGGTGACATGCTTCTCGCCCGGCTTGGTCTGGGTGCAGTTGCCACCCTGCTCGGCCGCGATATCGACGATCACCGAACCCGGCTTCATCGAGGCGACCATGTCATCATTGACCAGCACCGGTGCCGGACGTCCCGGGATCAGCGCCGTCGTGATGACGATATCCTGATCCTTGATGTGATCCGCGATCAGCTCGGCCTGGCGGCGCTTGTAATCGTCGGACATTTCCTTGGCGTAACCGCCGGCGGTCTGTCCGGTATCGCCCTCATCGGGCTCGACCATGATGAAGGATGCGCCGAGGCTCGCCACTTCTTCCTTGGCCGCCATGCGTACGTCGGTGGCCGACACGATGGCCCCCATGCGGCGCGCGGTAGCGATGGCCTGGAGGCCCGCAACACCCGCACCCATCACGAACACTTTCGCCGGGTTAATCCGTCCGGCGGCGGTCATCAGCATCGGCATGCCGCGGCCGTAATTCGCAGCACCGTCGATCACCGCCTTGTAGCCGGTCAGGTTCGACTGGGAGCTCAGCACGTCCATCGACTGGGCGCGGCTGATACGCGGCAGCATCTCCATGGCGAAAGCGGTGACGTTGCCCTTTGCATAGGCCTCCACGCCGGCCGGATCGCCATACGGGTTCTGCAACGCGATCAGCATTGCCCCGTCGGGAATGTCGCCCATCCCGTCGTCGCCGTCCGCCGCGGTCAGCGGACGCTGGACCTTGAGCACGATATCGGCACCCGCCAGCGCATCGGCACGTGACGCCGCAACGGTCGCCCCGGCATCGCTGTACTGCGCGTCTGAAATTGATGCTCCCTCGCCGGCGCCGCTCTCGACGCTCACGTCGAAGCCCCACTGGAGGTAGCGTTTGATCGTATCTGGGGTCGCGGCCACGCGGCGTTCGTGCGGGCGGCGTTCCTTTGCAATCGCGATCTTCATGATGTGAAGAACCTCGGTTCGAACCAACATGTGCGGGGCCGGTCGGCACCTGCACCGTGCACCTGACAGTGCGGGGGGAATATGCCGCGCTGCAGCACGCAGGGCAAGCAGCATCAGGACGCTATTTTGTCGTCATTTCGGACCACTGAGATGGTCACACGCGGTGTTTGGACTCAACCGCCGTAAAAGACGTTGTCCCCCAGCTCATTCATGTGCAGCCCGGCCACATCGGGACGTCCCTCGATGGGCAACTTGGCTTCCGCATTGACGACTTCGCCAAGCACCAGGTGGTGATCGCCATGGGCGATAATGTCGACAAGCTTGCACTCGATATTAGCCGGCGCGCCATCCAGAATAGGCGCACCGGTCGCGCCGTCCTGATAGGCCTCGCCATTGATCGTCCCGTCATCGGCGTTCGCCGGCTTGAAGAACGCGAACGCGAATCCCTGCTGGCCCTTCCCCAGGAAGTTGAGGGCGAAGTTGCCCGCTTCCCTGATGACATTCAGGGGGCCGGAATCCGCTTTCACGGCAATGGCGACCAACGGCGGCTCGAAAGAGGTCTGTGTCACCCAGTTAACGGTCGCCGCCGCGATCTCCCCGGCCGCGGTTTTGGCGGTGACGACATAGATCCCGTAGGGGATGATGCGCAGGACGGTTTTCTTCGTATCCGGGTCCATTGGTATTCGAGCTCCTCTCGGCCGATTCGCATGACGATAGCTGTGACGGGTGCTGACCCATCGCACCCCACTCATACGCCGCCCACCCGCCGGGGGCCCTGACCTGGATCAATTCAGCGTCGGCGCCCCTCGCGCACATTCCCCTCCGCTCACCCCCTCGCGAACAGGAGAAGAAAATGTCCCTCAGCACGCTGGATCATTGTTCGATCCGAACGGTCAAACTGAACGAAACAAGGGATTTCTATGTCGACCTTCTCGGGATGATCGACGGTGATCGGCCCGATTTCGACTTTCCCGGCAACTGGCTTTATGTCGACGGCAAGCCTGTCGTCCACCTGGTCGGCGTGGACCCGGGCGACCCATCGGGCCTGATCGAGTATCTCGGCGGCGACATCGACGCTTCCAAGCTCGACGGAACAGGCGGCTCTGGCGCATTCGACCATGTTGCGTTCCGGGCGAAAGAGCCCGAGATGCTGGTGGCCAAGCTTGAGAAGAAGGGCGTGCGCTTTCGCGAACGCAAGGTCCCCGACCTCGACCTGTTCCAGATTTTCATCGAGGACCCGAACGGGATCACGGTTGAGCTCAACTACTTCGCCGACGAGCAGGCCGCAGACTAGTTCCAGGCGACGCGCCGCTCGGCGCCGGGGCTTGTGAACCCGCAAACCGGACTGCTACTCAGGTAGGACACGGCGGCGACCCGTTGCGCCGCGTGACAATCTGGGGAGATCGCCATGTCCGATAACGTCATTCTGAAGTTCGACGAGACTCCGACCCTCGCGCGAGGCGGCGGTGTTGCGAGCACGCCGTTAATCGTGCCCAAGGCACGGCCCGACGCGGCCTTCACCACCGGCATCAGCTCTTTCCCCGCGGGACAGGCGGCCCCGTTGCACAAGCATAATTGCGACGAGCAGGTCACGCTTCTTTCGGGCCGTGCGGAGGTCGAGATCGACGGCGAGACGACCGAACTCAAGGCCTATGACACGACCTATGTGACGGCCGGCGTCGAGCATTGCTTCCGCAACATCGGCGACGAACCGATGGTGATCCTCTGGATCTACGGCTCCAACAAGGTCACGCGCACCTTCGCCGGGTCCGACGAGGAGGTGCCGCACCTGTCGGACGCCGATATGCTGGTGCGCTAGCACAAGACCCGCCCAAACCGCCTGGAAACCCGCCATTCTTCGCCGTCCACCAACGATCCCGCTGCTGACCATCCTGATCTCGAGCAGCGCGATCGCCTATAATCTGTTCCTGCCTTCGATCCCCGATATCGGGCGGGCCTTCGATGTCCCCTCGACCACCGTTCAGGGCTCCTTGATCGGCTTCCTGATTCCCTACGCGATCGCACAACTTTTCTATGGCGGCGTATCCGACCGCTTCGGCCGCCGCCCGACCCTCCTGTGGGGTCTCGCCATCTACACGATCGCCAGCCTCGTCTGCGCCGGCTCGACCTCGATGACGATGCTGATCTTCGCGCGCGTGGCGCAGGGCGTCGGGGCGGCCGGGTCGATGGTGATGGTTCGCTCGATCGTCCGCGACCTCTATGACCGCAAACAATCCGCCCGCGCCCTGGCCATCATCTCCACCGTCATGGTCTTCGCGCCCGCCACCGCGCCCGCCATCGGCGGCTATCTGCACACCCAGTTCGGCTGGCAGGCCTCGTTCATCTTCCTCGCAATCATGGGCGCCACCCTTTTTACCTATTGTGCGCTGCGCATGGCGGAAACCAATGTCGTCCAGGGGGCGGACCTGCTCGGCAACATCCGCGCGCTGGCGAGCGGCTACCGGGTGCTGATCGGCGAGCGCACCTTCGTCGCCTACAGCCTCAACATCGGCTTCATTGCCAGCGGCATGTTCGCCTGGTTCGCCGGTGTCCCCGTCGTCCTGATCGACAATTACGGCGTCGCACCGGACCGGTTCGGCTATCTCATGCTCACCGGCACGTTGGGGGCCTTCTTCGGCTATGCCAGCGCCATCTGGCTGACCGGCAAGCTCGGCGTGAACCGGATGATCGTGCTGGGCACCTTCATCGGGTTGCTCGGCGCGGGCCTGTACCTGGCGTTACCACTGGCCGGGGTGCTGACACCCCTGGCCGCGATCGCGCCCATGTCCCTGTTCGGGATCGGTCTGGCGATCGCCTTCCCTTCCGTCATGGCCGCCGCGGTCAGCGTGCGGCCCGACTATGCCGGCACGGCCGCGTCGATCAACGGGCTGGTGCAATATGGCACGGCGGCGCTGGCAACATTGCTGGTCGGCGCCCTGTCGAGCGCCACCCACCTCCCCCTGGCATGGGTGATTTTCGGCACCCAATCCCTCGCGATGATCGCCGCCTGGGTCGGCTGGCTCGGCCGACCGGCGGAATAGACCGCGATTCTGTTATTTATCACCTGATAAATAACGTTGACGGGTTCGGCGCGAATGCTTATTTATCAAATGATAAATAACGAGCCATCCGTAATCCGAGAGACGAAGAATGAGCACCGAGACCGCGCCGAAAATTTTCGATTACCGCAACGTGGACAAGGCCGACGAGTTCGAGGAAATCCCGGTCCTCGACATGGGGCCGTATCTGGCCGGCGAACCCGGCGCGGCCGAAGAGCTTGCCGCCAACATCCGTTTCATCCAGGAGACGATCGGTTTCTACGTCGTCATCAATCACGGGATCGACCGTGAGCTGATCGACGGGGCCTATGGCGCGCTGAGGGAATTCTTCAAACTGACCCCGGAGGAAAAGGCGGCGTACAAGTTCGACGAAACATCGGTCGGCTATATCGCCCCGAAATCCACCGTCTATGTCACATCGAAGATCAACGAGAACACCAAGCAGGATCTGAACGAGACCCTCGTTCTGTGCCTCGATCGCCCCGACGATCACCCCTATGTCCGCGACGGCGTCCGCTTCACCGGCCCGAACAAATGGCCGGCCATCGAAGGGTTCCGCGAGCCAATGGTGCGCTACCAGTACGCGTGTGCGGATCTGGGTCGCAAGATCGTGCCGCTCTATGCGCTGGCGCTCGACAAGCCCATCGACTTCTTCGACAAGCATTTCGAGGAGCCGATCATGTGGACGCGTAATGCCCACTATCCCGCGGTCGAGGCCGAAGAAAACCAGTTCGGCATCTCGCCCCACAGTGACCACTCCTTCCTGACGATCCTGCCGCTCACCCGGGTCGCGGGGCTGCAGGTGCTGAACCGCCAGGGCAACTGGCTGCCCGCGGGCTTCAACAAGGACGCGCTCGTCATCAACACGGGCGAGTTCCTGAACCTCTGGTCGAATGGCCGCTTCATCGCCTCGCCGCACCGCGTGGTGCCGCCCGAGACCGACCGCATCTCGATGGCCACCTTCTTCGATGCCGCACCCGAGACGCTGGCCGACCCGGCCGACTTCGCCGAACCGGGTGAGGAGCTGAAGTACGAGCCGACGACGATGTACGACTATGTGTGCTGGTACATCGACCGGAACTACTCGTCGAAGGCCGGCGGCAAGGCCGAGGGCATCGAGCCCGACGCCGCCTGACCGCGCCAGCCCCGACCAAAGAGGATCAAGCATGGCCGTATCGGTGAAGACGAACGACACCGCAAAGCGCCAGCGTTTCGCCCCGGCGGAACGCGAGCAATTCATCATCGACGGCGCCATCCAGTTCTTCGCCGATGTGGGGTTTGCGGGCCAGACGCGCGAGCTCGCCCAGCGGCTCGGCATAACCCAGCCGCTGCTCTACCGGTACTTCCCCACCAAGCAGGACCTGATCGAGAAGGTCTATGAAGAGGTCTTCATCGGTCGCTGGAAGCCGGCGTGGGAACGGCTGATCGACGACCGCTCGATACCCTTGCGCGAACGTCTGATCGGCTTCTACGACGCCTATGCCAGCGAGGCGCTGACCTATGAGTGGATTCGCATCTACATGTTCGCCGGGCTGGCGGGCGAGGACATCAACCGGCGCTATATCGACCTGCTCGAGAGCCGCCTGCTGATCCCGATTTGCACGGAGATACGCGCCGCGGCCGGCGCACCGGACCCGGACCAGGTGCCGATCTCCGATCTCGAGATCGAGGCCGCCTGGAACATCCACGCCGCGATCTTCTATTACTTCGTGCGCAAGTTCATCTATCGCTCACCGGTCGAGGCCGACCTGGCGGCGTATATCTCCGACACGGTGGATCGCACCCTCGACGGCGCCCTCGCCGTCACCAAACAGACGGTCACCTGACATGCGCAACGGGCTATGACAGCCCGTTCACGATCCCGGTCAGCCGCCGCTGGGTGATGAAGGCGCGGCCGATTTCGCCGCGACCGCCGCCGAGCTTGAACACTTCACGCCCCTGACCGTCGAAAACGACCACCGCGGGCACGGCAAAAATCCCGCCGAGGGATTCACTCAAGGTTCGATTGCCGACGACAACCGAAATATCCGGGTGAATGACGTCTACGAAGCGGCGCAGACGCGACTGGCTGACCGGCCCGGCGAAATTCTCCATCCAGTTCACGGCGATCATGCTGACCTTGTTGCCGTTGTCGGAAATGTAGTCGGCGAGCTCGACCATCTCCGCGCGGCATGGCGGACACCAGCTCGCCCAGAAGGTCACGAGGACGGGGCGGCCGTCGAAGTTCGCGTCGGTCACCGGACCACGGATGACCTGCAGCCCCTTCAGACCGGACTTGAGCGCGCCGTCGAGTGTGGCGGCCCGGGCCGGGGTTCCGGCCAGCATCGCGGCAGGGAGCGTAGCGGCGGCGGCGATGAATGCGCGTCGATCAAGCATGATGCACCTCCAGATATTTCTATCTGTATGACACCATCGTCGGGCCCACGAACAAGCAACATTGTCGTGAGGAGAATTACTGCCGCAGGCGTTCCTGCTCGCGCACACGCGCCTCCAATTCGGCACCCCGCAAAACATCGAGCGCGATCCCCGAGCGACACTGGTCCCGGCACACAACAATCCAGCGCGGCGCATCGCCGCGCAGATAGATGAACATATTCGCCACGTCGCCGCGGTACACCGACACCGTATCGAGCTGGAACACGTCACCGAGATCCGGCGGAATGTCCTCCTCCTCGTAGGCGTTACGCCACAGATCCAGGAGAAAATCCCGCTGCGCATCGGTCGCCAGACGCGCGGCAAACCGGTCGAAACGAAGATCATACTTGGTCAATGCGCTCGATCCTTCGAGGATACGCGCCGGGGCGGCGGCGAGCTGGAACGGGATCGCCGTTCCACGCTCGAGCCACATCTCCACCTCGTCCCCGACGCGCGCGGTCAGGGTCTGCCCCCTCTCGGTACAGAGCAGGATGATCCACTTGGCGACGGGCGGCGGAATTTCGGCGACGGTCCCCGGCGGTGCGTTCTCACAGAGAATATCCGGGTCCGTATCGGTCTGGGCCGACGCCGCAAGCGGCGTGAGCGACAGCACGAAAAAACATATGAAAACAATCGCGCGCATCATCGACGACGCTAGCGCGCGTCATGCAAGTCGTCAGCCGCCAGCGCCCGGCGCCTCGAGATCATGCGCCGCGAGCATACTCGCCTGGCGGTCGGCGAGACCGTCGATGTCAAACGTGTCGATCAGTTCGTGGAAAACCCGGTGCCAGTTGAGTTCCGCCCGCAGGCGCAGGAACACCGAGCCCAGCCCGACGGCGGCGCGGTCCATCAGCACGAACTCCCGCGGCGGCGTGACCCCGCCCAGGCCGCGCAATTTCTCCTGCACCTGGTGCGCGATGTTGGCGCCGTAGAGGCCCGATTCCGATTCCTGAATCCGCTGCACCTTGTCTTCCATCAACGGCCGGTAGAGGAACTCCGCCCAGATGTTGAGCGCGTCGAGAAGCTCGTTGGAGATATTCTCGAAACCCCAGCTTTCATAGGCGTGCGCGGCGCGGTCTCGATCCCCCTCGCGCAATGCGTGATAGAGCTCGATCACACCATGCACGAAGGCGGGCGGAAAGACCCGGATGCAGCCGAAGTCGTAGAGGTTGATCGTGGCGTCATCATTCACCGTATAGTTGCCCAGATGGGGATCGCCATGGATCACGCCATAGCCGTAGAAGGGCACGTACCAGGCGCGGAACATGTTCAGCGCCGCGGCCTTGCGCGCCTCGGGATCCGCCGCCTCGGCGAAGTCCGCCATGGGCTGCCCCTCGAGCCAGCTCGTGGTCAGGAGGCGACCGCTGGACAGGGTGTCGGCTACCCGGGGGACATGCACTCCCGGCTCATCCGCCAGCATCGCACCGTATAGTTTCGTGTGCTGGGCCTCACGCCGGTAATCGAGTTCCTCGGTCAGGCGCTCGGAAAGCTCTGCGTGAATCTGACTCGGGTCGATCGCGGAATCGTATCGGCGATAGAGACCAAACACGATCTTGAGCTGGTTCAGGTCCGCGGCCACGGTCGAGGCCATGTCGGGATACTGGAGCTTGCAGGCAAGCGGCGCACCGTCATGGCCGGTCGCCTTGTGCACCTGCCCGAGAGATGCCGCCCGGGCCGCCGTGCGATCAAACGCCGCGAACTTCTCCTGCCAGTCATCACCCAGCTCGGCGGCCATGCGCCGGCGCACGAACGGCCATCCCATGGGCGGCGCGTTCGCCTGAAGTTCCGCCAGCTCACGCGCATAGTCGGCCGGCAGCGCATCGGGGATGGTGGCCAGGATCTGCGCGGCCTTCATGAGCGGCCCCTTCAGGCCGCCCAGCGCGGCCTTCAGGTCTGCCGCGTTGCGCTCGGGATCCGCCGGACGACCGAAGTAGCGCTGCCCGGCCATGCGGACCGCCGCCCCGCCGACCGCAGCCCCGACCCGGCCATAGCGGCCGACCCGGCCGCGCACGGTCGCGCGCTCGTCATCCGCCATGGGTCATCGCATAACGGTCACCGATCACGCCTCCAACGCCTCGAGCTCGTCGATGAGACCGGATATGACATCCAGCCCGCGCTGCCAGAAAGCCGGATCGGACGCGTCCAGGCCGAAGGGGGCGAGAAGCTCCTTGTGGCGGAGCGTGCCGCCCGCCCGCAGCATGTCGAGATAGCGCTCGGCAAACCCGTCGGCCGCGCCCTCATAGACGCCGTAGAGCGAGTTCACGAGGCAGTCGCCGAAGGCGTAGGCGTAGACATAGAAGGGCGAATGAATGAAGTGGGGGATGTAGGTCCAGAAATACTTGTACTCATCCTCGAAGCGGATGGCCGGACCGAGACTCTCGGCCTGAATCTCCATCCATATGTCGCAAATCTCCTCGGTAAGGAGCTCGCCCTCGGCGCGCTTGTCATGCAACCGCCGCTCGAACTCGTGAAACGCAATCTGGCGCACCACGGTGTTGATCATGTCTTCGACTTTCGAGCTGAGCATTGTCCGGCGCAGCCTGGTGTCGTCCGCTTCCGCCAGCAGCTTGCGGAAGGTCAGCATTTCACCGAACACGGAGGCCGTCTCGGCCAGGGTCAGCGGGGTATCCGACATCAGGTGCCCCTGCCCGCCCGCCAGCACCTGATGCACGCCATGGCCCAGTTCATGAGCCAGGGTCATCACGTCGCGGGTTTTTCCCTGATAGTTGAGCAGCAAATAGGGATGGGCGCTGGGCACGGTCGGGTGCGCGAACGCGCCGGGTGACTTGCCCGGCCGGACCGGCGTGTCGATCCAGTCATTGTCGAAAAACTTCTGCGCGACCTCGGCCAGCGCCGGCGAAAACTGCCCGTAGGCATCGAGGACCTTGGTAACCGCATCGCCCCAGTGAATGGTCGAATCGTCATCGTCGGGCAGCGGCGCATTCCGGTCCCAATAGTCGAGCTGGTCGACACCGAACCACTTCGCCTTCAACGCGTAATAGCGATGGGACAGGTCGGGATAGGCACTACGCACGGCCGTCACCAGCGCATCGACCACCTCGTCTTCGACCACATTGGCGAGGTTGCGGCTGGAGACCGGGCGCGCAAAACCGCGCCACTTGTCCTCGATCTCCTTGTCCTTCGCGAGCGTGTTCGTGATGTGGGTGAAGGTCCGCGCGTTCGCACCCAGCACCGCGCCAAGGGACTTGGCCGCGGCCTTTCGCACCGCGCTGTCGCCGTCGGAAAGGAGGTTGAGCACCTCCGCACTGGTCATTTCCTGGTTGCCGGCCGGCAGCTCGACGTCGAAGCGCAGATCCGCCATGGTTTCGTCGAACAGGCGATTCCATGCGGCACGCCCCGCGACACTTTTCTCAAGCAACAGCTTCTCAAGCTGGTCATCCAACTGATGCTCGCGGTAGGCGCGGCTGTCACGCAGCCAGGGTGCATAGCGTCGCAGAGCCTCGGATTCCCCGAGCTGGGTTTCGAGGCGGTCATCCTCGATCCGGTTGATCTCCAGCGCGAAGAACAGGAGATGAGACGAAATCTCCGTTACCGTCTCCTGCATCGACTGCATGAACTTGCCGTTCTCGGGATCGGTCATGTCGCCGGCATACAGCAGACCGGCGTAACTCATCACCCGCGACAGCGCCTCATCGATCGCCTCATATGCGGAAATGGCCGCGGCCAACGCATCACCATCGAGATCCGCGAGCTTTCCCTGGTAACGAGCCTCGAAAGCCTTTGAATCCTTACGTGACGACGTAATGGTCGTGGTCAGTTCCGGGCTGTCGGGTGCGGAAAACAGGTCGGTCAGATCCCACTCGGGCAGCTTTTCGCGCTTGGCCCGCGCCGGACTGCCTTCGGGGGCCCGCAGCGGGGATGGGACAGGGGTATTTCGGGACATATCGACAGCTCCTTGAATCAGATCAAGAGATAGGGTCCATTGAGGCGCGCAACAAGCGCTCATCGGGATTTTCACGTGCTTGTGCGGCCGCCGAAACGACCGGAAAACAGGGTAAACGTAATGGACTACGCCGAACGCTACGAACGCTGGCAGAACCTGCCGCAGATGTTTTTCGACAAGGCCGACGCGCGCGGCACCGACGCGATGTTTTGGTCCAAGCGTTACGACGCCTGGCAGCCCGTATCCTGGCATGAGGCACGCGACACGGTGAGCGCCGTCTCGCGCGGCCTGCGGCGCATCGGCGTCGAGCGCGGCGACCGGGTCATGCTGGTCTCGGAGAACCGGCCCGAATGGGGCCTGGCCGACCTCGCCATCATGGCGGCGGGCGGCATAACCGTTCCCGCCTACACCACCAACACGGTGACCGACCACATCCACATCATCACCGACTGCGATCCGCGCGTCGCCATCGTGTCCAGCGAACGGCTGGCCGAACGCCTGCTGCCAGCGATCCGCAACACCGGCACCATCAAGACCGTCATCACGATGGAGGGTGCCGGCGGCGAGAGCGACGGGATCGTCATCATCAACTGGCGCGACCTCTTTGATTCGGGTGTGGAGACCGACGACGACGTCGCCGCCGTGGTCGACCGGACCGCGCGCACCGACACCGCATGCCTGATCTACACCTCCGGCACCGGCGGCGCGCCCAAGGGGGTGATGCTGAGCCATGGCGCAATCCTGTGCAATTGCGTGGGTGCCTATCACCTGTTCGAAATGGACAAGCTGCTGGAGATGGACAACGAGACCTTCCTGTCCTTCCTGCCGCTGAGCCATTCCTATGAGCATACGGCGGGACTTTTTTTCCCGATCTCGATCGGTGCCCAGGTCTACTACGCAGAAAGCGTGGACAAGCTGGCCGCGAACATGGGCGAGATTCATCCCACGATCATGACGGCCGTGCCGCGGCTCTACGAATCCATGCACCAGCGGATCATGGCCGGGGTGGAGCGCAAGGGCGGGCTGTCGGAGAAGCTCTTCCGCAAGGCCGTGTCTCTGGGCATCAAGCGCTACGAAGCGGGCGCGGCCGGCATGTCGATGGTCGAGCGGTTACAAGATTCCGTCCTCGACAAGCTGGTGCGCAAGAAAGTGTCCGAACGTTTCGGCGGCCGGCTCAAGGCGTTCGTCTCCGGCGGCGCGCCCCTCAACTATGATATCGGCGTCTTCTTTCTGGCGCTGGGTGTGCGCCTGCTCCAGGGATATGGCCAGACCGAGACAGCACCGGTGGTCAGTGCCAACCCGCCCTCGAAAATCAAGATCGATACGGTCGGGCCTGCTTTTCCCGGGGTCGACCTGCGCATCGCCGAGGATGGCGAGATCCTGATCAAGGGCGAGCTGACCATGCAGGGCTACTGGAACGCGCCGGATCTGACGGCGGAAACCCTGCGCGACGGCTGGGTGCATACCGGTGATATCGGCGTCCTGGACGAAGACGGCTACATCAAGATCACCGATCGCAAGAAGGACATCATCGTCAATTCCGGCGGCGACAATGTCTCGCCCCAGCGCGTCGAGGGGGCACTCGTGTTCGAGGCCGAGATCAACCAGGCGATGGTTTACGGCGACAAGCGCCCGCACCTGGTCGCGGTGCTGGTGCCCGACGACGATTTCATCCGCGCCTGGGCATCGGAGAACGACCGGGAGCCGGACCTCGCCGCGCTCGCCGATTCCGAGGCCTTCCATGAACGCCTGCGCGAAGCACTCGACCGGGCCAACGGACGCCTCGGCCCGATTGAACAGGTCCGACGGTTCATCATCGCGGATGAGGCCTTCACCACCGAGAACGGCCTGATGACGCCGTCGCTGAAGATCCGGCGCCACGTGATCCGGGAAATCTACGGAGAGCGCCTCGAGGCGTTGTATGGGCGGGCCCGGGGCTAAACCAGCGGTCGGCTAGCCGTGATAGGCGCGGAACCAGGCGACGAAATTTGGGATACCCACATCGATCGGGGTCTTGGGCTCGAAACCGAAATCGCGCTGGCTGGCGCTGATATCGGCATAGGTCGCCTGCACGTCACCGGGCTGCATGGGCTGGAAGTCGATCTCGGCCTTGGTGTCGAGCGCGTCCTCGATCACACCGATAAACCGCATCAGCTGTTCTGACTGGTTGTTGCCCAGGTTGTAGACCCGGTGGGGCAGCTTGCCGTCGGCATCGGGCGCCGGCGGCAGGTCGAGCACCGCGAGCACACCGGCGACGATATCGTCGACATAGGTGAAGTCGCGCTGCATATCACCATTGTTGAAGACCGGGATCGGCTCACCGTCCACGATCTTGCGAGTGAAGATATAGGCGGACATGTCCGGCCGGCCCCAGGGCCCGTACACCGTGAAGAAACGCAGCCCCGTCAGCGGCAATCCATAGGTGACCACATAGGCGTTGCTCATCAACTCGTCGGATTTTTTGGTCGCAGCGTAGAGCGATACGGGGTTGTCGACCTGGTCTTCCACCGAAAACGGCAGCTTGGTGTTGCCCCCATAGACCGACGAGGAACTGGCATAGACCATGTGTTGCAGATCGTCGCCGAGCGTACGCGCGACTTCGAGCATATTCATATGGCCAACGATATTGGCCTGAATATACGCGCCGGGATTCTCCATGCTGTAGCGCACCCCCGCCTGGGCGGCGAGGTGGACGATCCGGTCCACACCCTTGGCCGCGGCCATGACGGTGTCGAGATCGGCGATGTCGCCGCGCACAAACGAGAAATTCTCGTGGGACGTTAACTGCGCCAGACGCGCCTCCTTGAGGGCGACATCGTAGTAGTCGTTCAGGTTGTCGATGCCGACGACGGTCTCACCGCGCGCGAGGAGCGCCTGGCCGACATGCATACCGATGAAACCGGCCGCACCGGTCAGAAGAACTGTCATGACGTCACGAAATCCGCTTGCGTCTTCGGGCACATGCTCACGCGCATGTTCAACCGATCATATAAATCAGACACGCCGCGATTGCACGTCGCCCGGTGAAACAAGCACAATGGAAACGGAATACGCCCTATTTGTCATGCCCACGCACTGGTGAGTGTTGGTGATTAGACAAATAGGACAGCAATGCTTACATTTCTGTTCGGGGCCGCCCCAGCGGCTCAGCAGGGAGAGACATTCATGGCCGAGACCGCCGTCAGCCTCGACGATAAATACGCCCTCGAATCGGGCCGCGTTTACCTCACCGGGACCCAGGCGCTGGTGCGGCTGCCGATGATCCAGCGCCAGCGCGATGTGGCGGCAGGGCTCGATACCGCGGCCTATGTGACCGGCTATCGCGGCTCTCCCCTCGGCGCGCTCGACCAGCAGATGGCTCGGGCCAAGCCGTTTCTGGAGCGGAACAACATCGTGTTTCGCGCCGGGGTCAACGAAGACATGGCGGCCACCGCCATCTGGGGCACCCAGCAGCTCAACCTGTATCCCGATGCCAAGCATCAGGGCATCTTCTCCATGTGGTACGGCAAGGGCCCGGGGGTCGACCGCTCGGGCGACGTCTTCAAGCATGGCAACCTGGCTGGAACCTCGGCCCATGGCGGCGTGCTCCTGCTGGCCGGTGACGACCACACCTGCAAATCCTCTACGACGGCACACCAGTCCGAATTCGCCTTCGTCGACGCGATGA
>CBDHEC010000033.1:0-40211 GCA_965261975.1 Alphaproteobacteria bacterium | reverse complement strand
TTCGTAGCCGTTCTGGACCTCACGGACATCGTCCTTGAACCGCCGAAGCGTTCCCAGATTGCCTTCGTGGACGACCACCGAATCACGCATCAGGCGGACCTTCGAATCGCGCCGGATCATACCGTCGGTCACCATGCAGCCGGCCACTTTGCCGACCTTGGAAACACTGAAGATCTCGCGAATTTCGGCCGAGCCCAGCAGGTTTTCCTGCAGGGTCGGCGCCAGCTCGCCCTCCAGCATGGCGCGCACATCGTCCACCACATTGTAGATGATGTTGTAGTAACGGATCTCGACCCCGTCGCGCTTCGCCTGGTCACGCGCCTGCGGAATGGCCCGCACATTGAAGCCGATGACCAGCCCGTTATTGACCGTCGCGAGCGAAATATCGGATTCGGTGATACCGCCGACACCGGCGTGCAACACCTGGGCCTTGACCTCGTCGGTGGACAGATTGTTCAGCGCACCGACAATGGCCTCGACCGAGCCCTGCACATCGCCCTTGATGACCACGGGGATCTGGGTGGCTTCACCCGCCTTGATCTGTTCGAACATGTCATCGAGGCTGCCGCGGGCACCGGCAGCGGCGCGCGCGTCACGAATGACGCTCTGGCGATACTCGACGACCTCGCGTGCCCGGGCATCGGAATCCACGACGGCGAACTCATCGCCCGCCTGGGGCGCGCCGTTCAGGCCCAAAACCTCGACCGGCGCGGCCGGGCCGGCCTCTTCCACATTCTCGCCCCTGTCGTTGACCAGCGCGCGAACCCGGCCCCACTCGGCACCGGCGACGAAAATATCGCCCACCCTGATCGTGCCACCCTGGACCAGCACGGTGGCAACCGCACCGCGGCCGCGCTCGAGCTGCGCTTCGATCACCGCGCCGAAGGCGGCGCGTTCCGGATTGGCGGTCAGCTCAAGCAGTTCCGCCTGCAGCACGATCGCCTCGGTCAGCGTGTCGAGCCCCGCACGGGTCTTGGCCGAAACCTCGATGACCTGGGTATCGCCACCCATTTCCTCGGGCACAATCTCGTGGGACAGGAGTTCGTTCTTCACGCGCGACGCGTCCGCGGCGGGCAAATCCATCTTGTTGACCGCAACGATGATCGGCACCTCGGCGGCACGCGCATGATTGATCGCCTCGACCGTCTGCGGCTGCACACCGTCATCGGCCGCGACCACAAGGATCACGATATCGGTCACATGAGCCCCGCGCTGGCGCATCGAGGTGAAGGCCGCATGGCCCGGCGTGTCAATGAAGCTGATCTTGTCGCCGGATTCGAGCTCCACCTGATAGGCGCCGATATGCTGGGTGATCCCGCCCGCCTCGCGGCTGACGACATCCGTGGAGCGCAGCGCGTCGAGCAGTGACGTCTTGCCATGATCGACATGGCCCATGACCGTGACGACCGGCGGACGTCCAACCTGTGCGCCGTCATCATCCTCGACCGTGGCGCCGAGATTGAGTTCAACATCGCTGGCCGATGTGAGCTTCGCGGCATGGCCGAATTCCTCGACCACGAGTTGCGCGGTTTCCTGGTCGATCGTCTGATTGATCGTCGCCAGAACACCCATCTTCATGAGGGTCTTGATGACTTCCGAACCGCGTTCGGCCATCCGGTTGCCCAGTTCACTGACGGTGATGGTGTCGGGAATGCTGACTTCGCGCACCACCTTCGAGGCCTGACCGCCGCCCTTGTTGTCGCCGGTCGCGCGCTGGCGTTCTCGTTCCTGACGACGGCGGAACGCCGCGACGGAACGCTGGCGTGCACCGCCCTCCTCGTCGAGCGCCTCGGAAATGGTGAGCTTGCCGCTCCGGCGTTTGCGTTCACCACCGCGCGGCCGCGCGTTGGGTTTCGCCGCCGCACCTTCGGCGCGGGCCGGCTTGCCCTTGGCGGAACCACCCGCACCCTCTTCGTCGCTTGTCTCTTCTTCCAGCGCCGCGAATTTCCGCTCTGCCGCGGCGGCACGCTGCGCGGCCTCGTCGGCCATCTTCTGGGCCTGGGCCTCCGCCTCGCGGCGAGCCTCTTCCTCGATTTCCCGTCGCGTCCGGGTCTCGACCGGGGCCGGCTCGGGTTCGGCGGGCGCATCAGCTTCCGTCTCGGCCTCTTCCGCGGCGGCCGCGGCGGCGGCAGCCTCTTCCTCGGCGGCAGCCTGGCGCGCTTCTTCCAGCGCCGCCTTGGCCTTCTCGCTTTCGATCGCGGCCTCTTCGGCGGCCTGGCGGGCCGCCTCGAGCGCGCGCACGCGCGATGCTTGTTCGGCGTCGGTCAACGTACGTTGCGGGGGCGTGTCAGCCGCGGGGGGCGCCGCCGGTGCCGCGGCCGGGGTCGCCGCTGCCGCTTCCGCCTCTGCGGCCTCCTTGATCTCGGTCATCTCACCGGAATCGCCCTGCTGGAACGTCCGCTTCTTCTTGACCTCGACCGTCACGGTCTTGGTCCGGCCATGACTGAAGCTCTGGCGCACCTGGCCACCCTCAACGGTCTTCTTCAGCTCGAGCTTGCCCGGCTTGGAGAGCGTCAGCGGCTTCTTCTTGTCGTCGTTCTCAGTCGTACTCGCCATGATCTCAATCCATCAAATCAATATCGGTCGCCGGGGCCGTATCACCCCGATAAGCGGTGTAAGCCCGGACCGTTTCCAACACATGCTGCGCGGCGCCACCCGGCAGCACGATAGCGTGAACCGTATGGTCACGCCCCGACGCGGCGCCCAATTCGGCCGCGTCAAAAATATCTACACGTGTGACAACACCCACCCGATCAGCGAGCCGCGCAATCTTGTCGCGGCCATCCTCGCCGGCATCGGACGCACATAACAAAACGGTGTCACCCGCACTCTCGTTCTCGTCGCGCTCCGACAGGGCGGCACGCACTTTTTCGAAACCCGACACATACGCGCCCGCCTTGCGGGCCATCGTCAATGCGCCCGCTGCCCGGCGGAACAATGCCGTCTCGACAAACTGCTCGAGGCTCTCACCGTCGGGCCCTGTCATCGGCGCCACATTGCGCTTCGCACCGCGCGCAAACGCACGCTTGGCGCAGGCTTGCGCGACTATATCCCTGCGGCCGGTCAACCACAATCCGCGCCCGGGAAGGCGGGCATCAAGGTCGGGCACCACAAGATCATCGGGGCCGACGACAAATCGCATCAGCTCCGATCGCGGCCGCACGTCGCCCGTCACCAGACAGCGTCGCGTGCGGTGCTGCGTCGCACCCGCATGCCGGCCGGTCTCGGCCATGGCCGTATCGACTGGAGCCTGTTCCACCGCGATCATCCTTGCGCGCACCCTTTCCCTGTTCCGGCCCTACTCGCCGGCCGGCTGGTCGGGCGCGGGCGCAAACACGGCTTCCGCCGTCGCCAGGTCCGACGCTGCTTCCGGCACCGCTTCGGCTTCGGCCTCTTCCTCGGGGTCCGGCTCGGGCTCCGGCGGGATTACATCCTCACCATAGATCGCGACACGCGCGGCCATGATGATGGTGTTCGCCTCATCGGCCTGCACCGGGCTCGGGCGCACCAAGCGGCTGATTTCGTGATCGGCCATGTTGAACAGATCGTCGAGCTTCACCTCGGTCTCGCTGTCCATGAAGATGAACCGGTACTCGTCGGGCATCAGGCCCGCCAGGTCCTCGACCGTGCGCACGCCATGGGTGCCCAAACGCACCGAGTTTTCCAGCGTGACGCCGGACACATTGAGCAACGCGTCATCAACGCCGAGCTTCTTGCGCTCAACATCAAGCTTGGAGTCGCGTTCCTCGAGCCAGTTCCGCGCGCGGGCCTGGAGCTCTTCGCCGATCTCCTCGTCGAACCCTTCGATGGTCGTCAGGTCCTCCATGGGCACGAAGGCGACTTCCTCGATGGTCGCGAAACCCTCGGTAACCAGCAGATGCGCGATGACATCCTCCACGTCGAACGCCTCGATAAACAGGGCGCTGCGGGTGTTGAATTCATCCTGGCGACGCTGGGATTCTTCTTCCTCGGTCAGGATGTCGATATCCCAGCCCGACAGCATGGATGCGAGACGTACATTCTGGCCACGGCGGCCAATCGCCAGCGACAGCTGCTCATCGGGGACAACCACCTCGATCTTGTTGGCGTCCTCATCCAGCACGACCTTGGTCACCTCGGCCGGTGCCAGCGCGTTGACCACAAAGGTCGCCGGATCATCGGACCAGGGGATGATGTCGATCTTCTCGCCCTGCAGTTCGCCGACCACAGCCTGCACCCGGCTGCCTCGCATGCCAACGCACGCGCCGACCGGATCGATCGAGGCGTCCCGCGAGATGACGGCGATCTTCGCCCGGCTTCCCGGGTCACGCGCGGCAGCGCGAATCTCGATGATGCCGTCGTAAATTTCAGGCACTTCCTGCGCGAACAGGGCCTTCATCAGTTCCGGGCGTGTGCGGGTCACGAAGATCTGCGGGCCGCGGGGTTCGCGGCGCACGTCATAGATGTACCCGCGAATCCGGTCGCCCGGCCGGTGATTCTCGCGCGGCAACGCTTCGTCGCGGCGCATCACGCCCTCGGCGCGACCGAGATCGACGGTCACATTGCCATATTCGACCCGCTTGACCAGGCCGTTGACGACCTCACCCACGCGGTCCTTGTACTCCTCATACTGACGCTCGCGTTCGGCGTCACGAACCCGCTGGACGATGACCTGCTTGGCGGTCTGCGCCGCGATGCGGCCGAAATCGATCGGCGGCAGCTCGTCGACGAGGAAATCACCCACCTTGGCATCGGCCTTTTCGGCCTGCGCCTGGGCGACCGTCAGCTGGGTGTTCTCGTCCTCGACCTCTTCCACGACCTCGCGGTGGCGCGCCAATGAAATATGCCCGCCATCGCGATCGATGATCGCGCGGATATCATGCTCGGGGCCATATTTGTTGCGGCCGGCCTTCTGAATGGCCTGCTCCATTGCGGTAATGACTTCCTCGCGTTCAATGCCCTTCTCCCGTGCGACAGCGTCGGCAACGGCGAGCATCTCAATGCGGCTGGGACCACCAGACTCCATAATCTCTATCCTTCGTTTGTCCGGCCCTTCTGGGCAGCGGCAATTAGTTCATCGGTCAGTACGAGTTTCGCCTTAGCGATTTCCGAAAACGGCAGGATGAACTCGTCATCCTCCGCATCCAGGTCGGCCAGGCGCACCCTGTCATCTTCCATGCCCAGCAACCGCCCCCGAAAGCGCCGGCGGCCGTCAACGGGCTGTTTCAACTCGACCTTTGCCTCGTATCCGGCAAAGCTCTCGAAATCCTTCGGCCGCGTCAGCGGGCGGTCGATCCCCGGCGAACTCACCTCAAGCTCATAGGCGTCCTTGATCGGATCGGCGACATCGAGAAGCGCGGACGAGGTTCGGCTCGCCAGAGTGCAATCTTCGATCGTCACATCCTTGGCATCCGCACGGTCGATCATGATCTGCAAGACCGGCCGGCCGCCGCCGCCATAATTGACGCGCACCAACTCGAAGCCGAGATCGGCCAGCGAGGGTTCGATGACGGAGATGATCCTGTCCGTCTGCATATTTTCGCTGATCAGGTTCAATCCTTGACCAAGCTCCTGCGTAGCGCCCACCGAAAATCAGGTAACAAAAAAGGCGGCGCCGGGTTCTCCGGGCCACCCTTAACTGTCTGTCACCAGACGTTGGGCCTTGTTGAGCGGGAATATAGGGAAAACGCCGGAAAAGGCAACCCGCGCGTTAGCCGGTGCGCGGATTTCGCGTGTAGCGCAGAAAGGTCGGGCCCGGCCCGCCGCTGCGGTTCTTGTCTTCATATCGTGTGTCCGGCCAGTCCGCCGGCCGGCGGCGCCAGTCATCGGCGCGGCGAGCCGTCCACCCGAAATCCGGATGCTCCTGCAGATGCCGCAGGATCCAGACGAGATAATCCTGATCGTCCGTCGCCACGCGAAGTTCGGCCCCGTCGCCCATCAGGCGTGCGAGCGTATCAAGCAGCGCGGTGTTGATCAGGCGGCGTCGGTTATGGCGCAGCTTGGGCCAGGGGTCGGGAAACAGAATGAACACCCGTGCGAGGCTCGCATCGGCAAGGCGTGGCAACAGCGGGCGCACATCATCGGGATGGATGCGGATATTTGCCGGCCGGTCGTCGGCAACCTCGGACAACAGGCGCGCGACCCCGTTCAGAAAGGGTTCCGCGCCGATCATCCCGATGTCAGGGTTTTGGGCCGCCTGCCACGCCAGATGCTCGCCCGCACCGAACCCGATCTCGAGCCAAACCTCGCGCGGGGCCGGCCCGAACAGTGCCGCCGGATCGATGGCCCCACCGCCGGATGGCACCGACACCTGGATTTGCGGCAGATAGGTCTCGAGCAGGCGCTCCTGGCCGGGCCGCAGCTTGCGGCCGCGACGGCGGCCATGAAACCGCGGGTCTTCGACTCCGGAATGCCTGGTGTCGTTCCCGGTCAAGATTTCTCGATCAAGGCGCCCCGGTCAAAGCGCGTTGTGAAGCGCGTCGACGAGGTCGGTCTTTTCCCAGGAGAAGCCGCCATCTGCATCCGGCTGACGGCCGAAATGGCCATAGGCTGCGGTGCGCGCGTAGATCGGCTTGTTCAGGCCGAGATGCTCGCGAATGCCACGCGGGCTGAGGTCCATCGCCTTCTGCACCGCTTCGGCCAGATCCGCCTCATCCACCTTGCCGGTGCCATAGGTGTCGACATAGACCGACAGGGGATGGGAGACGCCGATCGCATACGCGACCTGGATTGTGCAGCGGTCGGCCAGCTTGGCCTCGACCACATTCTTGGCCACATAGCGCGCCGCATAGGCCGCCGAGCGATCGACCTTCGTCGGATCCTTGCCCGAGAAGGCGCCACCGCCATGGGGGGCCGCGCCGCCATATGTGTCGACGATGATCTTGCGCCCGGTCAGGCCCGCATCACCATCGGGGCCGCCGATGACGAACCGGCCCGTCGGGTTCACATAGAACTGCTCTTCCGGGCACATCCAGCCGTCGGGCAGCGTGTTGACCACATGCGGGCGCACGATCTCGCGAACATCATCCTGGCTGAGTTCCTCGCTGTGCTGGGTCGAAACGACGACCGACGTTGCGCCGACCGGCTTGCCGTCTTCGTAGCGCATCGTGACCTGACTCTTGGAATCGGGACCAAGGCCGGGTTCCGCCCCGGAATGCCGGGCCTCGGCGAGCGAACGCAGGATGGCGTGTGAATAATGGATCGGTGCGGGCATGAGCACATCGGTCTCACGGCAGGCGTAACCGAACATCAGGCCCTGGTCACCCGCGCCCTCATCCTTGTTCCCGGCCGCATCCACGCCCTGGGCGATGTCCACGGACTGGGCATGCACATGGCAATCGACCGCGGCATCCTTCCAGTGGAACCCTTCCTGCTCATAGCCGATGTCCTTCACCGCCGCGCGCGCGATCTCTTCCATCCGCGCGGCGTCGATGTCCGCCGGGCCGCGCACTTCGCCGGCCATGACGATGCGGTTTGTCGTGGTCAGGGTTTCGACCGCCACGCGGCTCTGGGGATCACCGGTCAGAAAGGCATCGACGACGGCATCGGAAATGCGGTCGCACACCTTGTCCGGATGTCCCTCGGAGACGGATTCACTGGTAAAGAGATAGCTGCTTTTGGACACGGGCTCGGTCTCCCTGCGATCGGCTTGTTGGCTGCGGCGGGCAACCCGCACCGTTATGAGTTCAATCTAAGTCTGATCACCCGGCGCCCCTGCGGCCAGGCGCCCCGGTTGTGCAGGAAGCGGACACGGGCCGTCAAGGGGATTTGCGGCGGCGTGCCAGGACCAGGGCAAGGGCGAGAAACAGCGCCGCCATGATCATGGGAATCAACTCACCCCAACGGGCAAAGAACGTCGGCGACAGGGCAGCCGGCAAGCCGCTGTCGAGGACACCCTGCTTGCCGATTCCAAGCCGGGCGATCACCCTTCCATAGGGATCGACGACAGCCGATATGCCGGTATTCGCTGCGCGCACCAACGGCAGCCCCTCCTCGACCGCGCGCATCGACGCGATCGCGAAATGCTGCTGCGGCCCGGCGAACGTACCGAACCACGCATCGTTGGTCAGATTCAGAAGCACACCCGGCCGCGCACCGTGCGGCGTCACCCGGCCCGAAAAAATCGCCTCGTAGCAAATCAACGGGCTCACCGCCGGCAGGCCCGGTATCTCGAGCAACCGCCGTCCTGCCCCGGCGACGAAATCGCCCTGTCCGGGAACAATCTTGTCGATCGGCAGAACGCCGCGCAGCGGCACATACTCGCCGAACGGCACGAGATGGGATTTGTCGTAGACCCGCTGCACATCTGCTGCGGCATCGATCACCAGCAACGCGTTTCGCAGCTGCTGTGTGTCATTGTGAAAGGCGCGTCGCACCGATCCGGTGATCAGGGCGCCGCCCCGCGGCGCGGCAGCCGCACTGCGCGTGCGGGCCAACACGTCGTTCGCCAGCAGGAACGGCACGGCGGTTTCCGGCCAGATCACATGGGTCGGGGCGACCTCCGCCACGGTCCGGCTGAGCGCCAGGTGTCGCTCCAGATGGGCGGCACGCAAATTCTGATTCCATTTGTCCCGCTGGGGGATGTTCGCCTGCACAATCCGCAGGCGTACATCGGGCAGCATCGCGCTGTCGCCGGCGTCGGCAAGCCGGGCCTGCCCGCCGGCCCAAAGTCCCAACGGCAAGACAATCGTCGCCGTCACGGCCACGCCCCAGCGGCGCGCAGACGCGCCACTGTTTCCGGCAAGTATCGCGGGCATGCCCGCGGCAAGAACGGTCAGCCCGCTGAGACCCAGCACACCCGTCACCGCTGTGACCTGCACCATCGACGGTGTCCCGGCCCAGACATATCCCATCAGGTTCCACGGGAACCCGGTGAAGACAATGCCACGGACGAACTCGGCCGCCATCCAGAGCGCCGCCAATGCAAACACGCGTGCGACCGGGGCGTCCCGAAGCGGCAGGGCAACGAACGCAGCGCAGACCAGGGCCGGGAACACGGCCAACGCGGCCGCGAGCCCCGGGAGGGCAAACGGGATCAGCCAGGCCGTACGCGCCGGGTCCACGAGTAACGGTTCGGCAATCCAGTGAACCCCCAGGAGGGAATGCCCAAAGCCGAACCAAAACCCGACCCATAAACCGAGCCGTCGCCGTCGGGGTGCCGCCCGCGCACCGTCGAGAAGCCAGAGCAGCCCGACGAACGCCGGCACCAGCACCGGCACAATGTGAAAAGGCGGCAAGGCCAGCGCAGAAATCGCGCCGAGCAACAAGCATGCCGCGGCTCGACGCCAGCCGCTCAACGCACCCAGGCGTTCAGCGAAGGTCGTCAGCATGGAGGCGCGATAAAGTCATTGTGACTCGGGTTCGGCGGGATCGCTTGGCCGCAGATCGCGCACCCGCAATCGCTTGATTCGACGTGCATCGGCATCAACAACCACGAACTCGATGCCCGAAGAATGGGTGACGACCTCGCTGCGCCGCGGCACCCGGTCCACGAGCGAGAACACGACGCCCCCCAGGGAATCATTCTCCTCGCGCTCGTCGTCCGTCACGAAGGCACCGATCATGCCTTCCAGCTCTTCAATCTCCGCGCGCGCGTCGGCCAGGATCGAACCATCCGGGTTTCGCGTGATCAGCGGGCCATCCTCGTCATGCTCATCCTCGATCTCGCCAACGATCTCCTCGACCAAATCCTCGATCGTCACCAGCCCGTCGACACCCCCGAATTCGTCCACAACGATCGCCATATGGGTTCGCTGGGCGCGCATCTCCAGAAGCAGGTCGAGCACCCGGATCGAGGGAGCGGCGAAGAGAATTTCGCGTGTCAGCTCACGCACCGCCAGGTGCGGACTGCTGCGCATGGTCGAGAGGACATCCTTGATGTGGACAAACCCGACCACCTTGTCGAGATGCTCCTGATAGAGGGGAATTCTCGAATGGGCCTCCCGCGACATCAAATCGGCCAGCGCCTCGAGCTCGACCTCCTGGTCCGTGGCGATGATCTCGGCGCGCGGCACCATTACGTCTTCAGCCGTCAGATCATGGAGCTTGAGGATATTGGCAATCAGCGTGCGTTCATCGGGGTTGATCGGCGTCGCCGCGTCACCGGTCTCCTCGATCAGTTCGCCGATGGTCTCGCGAACCGAGTTCTCGCCATTACGTCCGCCGACCAGGCCGCGCAGCCAGCTTCCAAGCTGCCCGACGCCCGACGCTTCGGATTCGGAATCGGCGGCCGGTTTGTCATTGCGCGAAATTTCGGTCATGGCTTCAATCCGTCCCGTCACGCGGCTTCGCTGTCGAGATACGGATCGGGCACCCCGATTTGGGCCAGCGCGGCCCGCTCGAGCGCTTCCATGGCCTCGGCTTCGTCATCGGCTTCATGGTCAAAGCCGAGCAGGTGCAGCGCGCCGTGGACGACGAGATGACTCAGGTGATCGGTCAATGATTTGTCCTGGTCCTGCGCCTCCGCGGCACAGGTCTCGTAGGCGATCACAATGTCGCCCAGCATGACCGCGCCATTCTCGGGGTTGTTACCCATGATGGATTCGACCGGCGCCTCATCGAGCGCGAAAGACAGCACGTTCGTGGCCGCGTCGCGACCACGCCAGTCCCGGTTGAGAGTCCGAATATCCGCATCATCGGTCAGCCGCACGCCGATCTCGACGCCGGCGGCTACCGGCACGTCGGCCCCGGCCAGTGCTGCGCGCACGGCGGCCGGCACAACCTCATCGGGATCCAGGTCGGCCATACGCCAGTCCGGGTTCACAACATCCACAATCACGGCAATCCCGCCGCTGTCGGCTTCGGTCATTGATTACGGTCCGCCCCGCCGTCCCCGCCTGCGTCGCCGGCACTCTTCTGCCTGTCGCGGGCGTTATAAGCAGTCACAATCCTGGTCACCATCGAGTGGCGGACGACGTCGGACTCCCCGAAGCGCACGGTCCGCACCCCGTTCACCCCGTCGAGAACATCCAGCGCATCTGCCAGTCCGGACCGGGTGCCGCTCGGCAAATCGATCTGGCTCATATCGCCGGTGACGGCCATCCGCGAACCCTCGCCAAGGCGGGTCAGGAACATCTTCATCTGCATGGCCGATGTATTCTGCGCCTCGTCCAGAATAATGAAGGCGCGCGACAATGTGCGGCCACGCATAAATGCCAGCGGCGCGACCTCGATTTCGCCGCCGCTCAGACGCTTTGCGACCTGGTCGCCGGGCAGCATGTCGTAGAGCGCGTCGTAGAGCGGCCGCAGATAGGGATCGATTTTCTCCTGCAGATCACCCGGCAAGAACCCGAGGCGTTCACCAGCCTCGACCGCCGGACGGGAAAGGATCAGACGATCCACCTTGCCCTGGATCAGCTCGGTCACCGCCATCGCAACGGCCAGATAGGTTTTGCCGGTGCCCGCCGGGCCGAGCCCGAACGTCAGGTCCGCCTCGCCCAATGCCTCGAGGTATCGCGCCTGCATCGGCGAACGCGGCGTGATCGTGCGTTTGCGCGTCCGGATCGCAATCAGGCGGTCATCCTGATCTCCCGCCGATGCCATGCGAACCGCCGCCTGTACATCGGCCGGCGCGACTTCATGCCCGCCCTTCAGGCGACCATAGAGATCCTCGATCGCCCGGTCGGCGATGGCGCGTGAAATCTCCGGACCCTGGATTTCCAGCTGGTTGCCGCGATAACGCAAGGTCACGTCGAGCAGCTGCTCGATTTGCAGCAAGTGCTCATCGTGATGCCCGAACAAAGCCGGGAGAAGCGTATTGTCGTCGAACTGGATCTGCACCGGTTGTCCGGTAGCCGTGTCAGTCGAAGTCAAGCGCTCAACCTCTCCTCGGAATCTTCGCGCAGCTGCGCGGAATCGGGGCTAGCAATTATCCCCTCAAGACTGTGCGGCTTGCACGAACCGATGGCAACCTTCGCGATGTCACCAATCTGATATTCGGTTGTCGCCACATGCACGGCCTGATTATAGGGGCTCCGCCCGACCAGTTGGCCCGGGTGGCGGCCCGGGCGCTCAAACAGCACGTCCATCGTGCGCCCCACCGTTTGTTCATTGAACGCCAGCTGCTGTTCCTCGAGCAGGGCCTGGAGACGCGCGAGGCGTTCGTCCTTGACGTCTTCCGGAACCTGGCGGGGTAGCCCTGCCGCAGGCGTTCCCGGCCGGGCGCTGTATTTGAACGAATAAGCCATCGAGAATCCGACATTGCGCACGAGATCCAGCGTGGCCTCGAAATCCGCATCGGATTCGCCGGGGAATCCGACGATAAAATCACAACTCAGGGCCAGGTCCGGACGGGCAGCGCGCAAGCGCGCCACAATGTCCAGATACTGCGCCACGTCATGGCCGCGATTCATCGCCTCGAGAATTCGGTCGCTGCCCGATTGCACCGGCAGATGAATAAACGGCATCAGGGCTTTGACATTTCCATGCGCGGCAATCAGCGCGTCATCGACGTCACGCGGATGGCTTGTCGTGTATCGAATGCGCGCCAACCCCTCGAGGCCTGCGAGCCGTTCGACCAACGCACCCAGCCCGGTCTCATGGCCGGTCTCATCCATGCCGTGATAGGCGTTGACGTTCTGCCCCAGCAAGGTGAGCTCGCGCGCACCGCCATCGACCAGTTGTCGGGCCTCGGTGAAAATTTGGGCGACCGGCCGGGAAAATTCCGCACCGCGGGTATAGGGCACAACACAGAAGGTGCAGAACTTGTCACAGCCTTCCTGGATCGAAAGGAAGGCAGACACCCCGTTCGAATGTTGCCGGTCGGGCAGATGATCGAACTTGCTGTCCGCGGGAAATTCCGTATCGAGCACACCGCGCAATCCCGGCGCCTCGGCACCCTGGCCTGCGCTGTTGGCGGCACGGTGCGCGCGCGCCACCATCTCCGGCAGTCGATGATAGGTCTGCGGCCCCAAAACAATGTCGACACAGGGCGCGCGCCGCAGCATTTCCTCGCCTTCGGCCTGCGCCACGCAGCCGGCGACGGCGATGACCATGGGTGCGCCCTCTTCGGCCCGCCGATCCTTGGCTTTGCGCAGGCGTCCGAGTTCCGAATAGACCTTGTCGCTCGCCTTCTCGCGGATGTGGCAGGTGTTGAGTATCACCATGTCCGCATCCTCGGGGTCGTCCCCGGGGGCATAGCCGAGCGGTGCCAGGATTTCCGCCATACGCGCGGAATCGTAGACGTTCATCTGGCAACCGTAGGTTTTGATGAAAAGTTTCTTGGCCAAGGGCCCTTACGCCGTTTGCGATGCGAACGCGGCACCGGAGGAGCGACACACCCCCAATTCCACCGCCAACACTTTGTTATTTATCAATAATCTCACACCTAAGCCTTCGCCGACTTCGAGTCAACCCGCGCCGAATCACGCTTTGCACGGGGGCTTGCGAAGCCTTTGTTGGCGCGCCGCAACCCCTTGAGGTCATTCAATCGCGGGCGCAGACGCCAGCGGATCCAGTCCCACTTGCCCGACGTGCCGACCTTCGGCTGGATTCGGCCGGACAACGCGTCCGAATGGCTGCTCACGATCCGCTCGTAACAATGCTGCGCCAGCGCCTTTCGCGACCCGAACTCATCGATCGTCACGGGCGGGTGGAAAGAAACGGTGACAGTCAGCCGTCCGAGCCCGACGAGCTCCGCGGCATGACCAAGCAGGTCCATGTCGCCGTACCAGGCATAGAACGGACGCAAGTGACGGCCGATGGGCACACCGTCGACACGCGAATATGTCAGCGACACCGGCTGCACCGTGAGCGGTTCTCCCTTGGCACGAAACTCGGCCACAGACAGAAGCGCGCTCTTGAAAGGCAATATGTGGTTGCCGTCGTCGCTGGTGCCCTCGGGAAAAAGGATCATGCTGTCGCCGGCTTCGAGCCGTTGCCCGAGCGCGGTTGCCTGCAGATGCGACGTGCGGACCCGCCGGTCCACAAAAACCGAGCGCTGCAACTTTGCAAGCAGCCCGAACAGAGGCCACCCCGCCACTTCCGACTTGGCGACGAATGACCCAGGTATCAGCGCACCGTAGATCGCGATGTCGAGATAGGAACTGTGATTGGCGACAAACAAGGTGGGCCGTGTGCGCGACCGGCGGCCGAACACCTCCAGCCGGATTCCCAACAGCCGACAGCAAATGCGGTGATACCAGAGCGGGATTCGACGCGACAAGGGAAGGCGCAATATGAGCGCCACCGCCTGAACCGGGATAAGCGCCAACGTGAACAACACATATATGGCCGCCCGCGCCGCCGCGGTTATGCGGGCGTTGTGAACCGTCGCCTCGCTCACGCCGCGCCCCCGGCATCTTCCGGTGCGCGGTCACGCCCGTAATGCCGATAATACTTCCCGGTCACCAGGTCGGTTTTGACCACGATGCAAACATCGGTCGTGTTGAACTGATGGTCCACCACGGCCCCGTCGCCGACAAACCCGCCCAGCCTGAGATACCCTTTCAACAGGGGCGGCAGCGCCGTCAGCGCCGCCTTCTTGTTGACCTCGTCGGCCGGCATGAAGTCCATGCCCACATGCAGTTCCGGCAACGCCACGGGCCGCATATCCTCGGGCGCCAGGTGGAAATGGTGCAGGTAGCTGAGCGGCAGGGCGAGGCTCTCGGGCTCCACGCCGTGCAGGCTGGCGCAGCCGAACATCACGGAAATGTCGTGATGAAAAACAAACTGGGCAATTGCCGCCCAGAGCAGCTGCATGGTGGGACGTCCGCGGTAGGCCTCGTCGACGCAAGACCGGCCAAGCTCAAGCGCCTCACCGGAATAATTCATCAGCGGGGAGATGTCGTACTCACCCGCGGAATAGAAACGCCCGAGCTTCCGCGCATTCTCACCGCGCAGCAAACGGTAGGTCGCGATGATGGATTCCACGCCCGCGCCACGGTCCGTATCGCAGACGAGCAAGTGTTCGCACGCCGCGTCAAACGGGTCGATGTCGCGCCGCACACGCGCCATCTCCGCGTCAGGCTTGGCTTTCATCTCACCGTAGAAAACGCGATATCGCAGCGCCTGTGCGGCCATGATGTCGTCTTCGTCGCGGGCCAGTCGCGCCACCAGCGAGCCAGACCCCAACGCCGCCAGGGCCTCATCAAGACGCGCCGCACCCCCGGGCGTCGGTGCATCGCCGTCGCCATCAGGGAGGTCGTTCATACGGATTGCGCCTGCATGGGGTCTCGAGGGGCCGTCAGTCGGTGCCGTCGTCATCCGCGGATTGCAAGGGCATCGCGAACAACTCAAGCCGATGATCGATCAATTCATAACCGTGATCGCGCGCGATCTTGGCTTTCAGCTCCTCGATCTCTTCATTGAAGAATTCGATCACCTTGCCGGTCTTCACATCGATCAGGTGATCGTGATGATCGTCCTGCACCTCCTCATAGCGCGCGCGCCCATCACCGAAGTCATGCTTTTCAAGAATGTTGGCCTCTTCGAACAAGCGTACTGTGCGATAGACCGTGGCGATCGAGATGCGTGAATCGAGCTGGGTGGCCCGGCGATAGACCTGATCAACGTCGGGGTGATCCTCGGCCTCCGACAGCACGCGCGCGATTGTTCGGCGTTGCTCGGTCAGCTTCAGACCGCGATCCGTGCACAGCTGCTCGATCCTTGACAACTTATTCATGCTCACGTCCACCCCCGACCGGCCGACCAGCTATCTGGTTCAGAAATCTTCACCCGCATAATATAGGCCAAATACCGATTCACGGCGAATATGCCCCGGCGACATCGGCGCTATTTCTTGCCGCGTTTCCCCAGGCCGATCTTTTTCGCCAGCTGACTGCGCTTCTTGGCGTAGTTCGGGGCAACCATGGGGTAATCCGCCGCCAGCCCCCAGCGTTCGCGATATTGTTCGGGGGTCATGTCATAAGAGGTCTTGAGATGCCGCTTCAGCATCTTGAGTTTTTTCCCGTCCTCAAGACAGACGATAAAGTCAGCCGTCACCGATTTCTTGATCGGGACCGCCGGCGACGGGCGCTGTTGCGTATTCGCCGAACCGCCCGTGTCGGTGAGACTTGCGTGCACTTGCGCGATCAACTGGGGCAAATCATTCGCCGGCAGTTTGTTGTTCGACACATGCGCCGCAACAATATCTGCCGTCAACTTCAACAATTCCGCGGAACTAACCTGTTCACTCATTTGATTTGCCTCATGAACGCTAACAACTGTGAATATACGAACGAATATTTAGGCTCTGTTCCACGTTTATCCAAGTTTTTTTGATCCACAGCCCCGTTCATTTATTCATACGACGGTCGCGCGGCGCGCATACACCAGAGCGTCGACTTTCCGGTCCTGTCCGGCGTAGTAATCGGGCCGAAGGCCAACAGGCAAGAAACCCACCGATTCATAAAGCGCAATGGCCGCCGCATTATCCGCCGCGACCTCGAGCACGACCCCTGTCTGCGCGCCGACATGCTCAAAAAACACATCGAGCATGGCGCGTGCGACACCGGCGCGGCGCGCTACCGGCGCGACACAAAGCGTGAGAATCTCGGCGTCATCGCCCGTGCGCCGGCCGACAAGCAGCGCCGCCGCCTCCAATTCCCCTTCACGTGCCACGATCGCAAAAGTCGTCGGCATGCCGAGGATCGTGCGAAATGCGTGCTCGGACCAGGGTGTTTCCGGGAGAGGCGCGAAACAAAGCCCGTGAAGCCGCGCAAGATGCGCCGCCGCCGCCACCGGCGCTTCCTCGATATGCCAGCCCGGAGTGAGTGGGGACGTCAAACCCGACCCCTACCCGCGCAGACGCTGCCGGTCGGCCGCCGGCGGACTGGTGTCAGGCGCGCGCAAGTACAGGGGGCGCGGCGGCGTGATCTCCCCGGCGCCGGCATCCGAAATCGCGACGGCGGCAAGGGCCGCGACGGCCGCCGCATCCGCTGCCTGGCTCCGTTTCACCAGTTGATCTGACAGGTGGCCTGTCGCCTGATCGGCGAAGCGCTCAACCGCGTCGCCCACAAGCGCGGCGACGTCGTGCGACACGAGCTGCCGCTCGACCTCCGCGCCGTCAAACACCGACGGTGCCATGCGCGGATCATCGTCGGCGCCGAACGCCTGAACATAGAAGTCGGCACGTTTGGTCTCCAACAGGACAGCCAGGGACCCGACCACCCCCGCTTGGCGGGCCATATGGCGATGCACATCGAGACTGCCGACACCCATAACCGGCACGTCAAGCGCCAGGCCAAGCCCCCGCGCCGCGGCAATGGCAATGCGCAACCCGGTGTATCCGCCGGGGCCGATAGAGACAGCGATGAGGTCCAGGGCCTGAAAGCCCGTATCGGCGACGACCTCGCGCGCCATCGGCATCAACGCCTCGGCATGGCCGCGCTCCATCTCTACCCAACGCCGCTGTGCAATTGCGCCCCCTGCCCATAAAGCAGCGGAACAGGCACCGCCGGCGGCATCCAGAGCCAGGATCGTTGAATTTGAAGTCGTGCCCATATTCCTGCTTTTCCGCGAATCCATGATCGGGTCTAGCATCGCGCGCGGGTCGCGGCAAAGGCGGCCGGCCGGAGGATTTTCCCATGACCGACGCCCCAACCTTGCGCGCCGCATATGTCGAGATTGATCGACAAGCCTACAATGTCGACATCCACCTGGCCTATGCGACGGCCGACAATTTCACCGGCCGGCCGGTTTACGCGAACGCACATTGCTATCTGCACGAGGACGCCGCAGCGCATCTGGCACGCGCGATCGAACTCGCCGCACGCCTCGGATATCGACTGCTGATATTCGATGCCCTGCGGCCGAGCGAGGCCCAGTGGATGTTGTGGAACCACTCACCGGATCCCGATTTTCTGGCCGACCCGCGGCGCGGATCCCCCCACAGCCGCGGCGTCGCGGTAGACCTCACCCTGATCGACGAGACCGGCACACCTCTCGACATGGGAACAGCCTTCGACGCCTTCACGCCCCTTTCGCACCATGGCGCCGACGTATCGCCTGACGCACAACGCAACCGGCACCTGTTGCTGGGCATCATGTCGACGGCGGGCTGGGATTTTTACTCGAAGGAATGGTGGCACTATCAACTGTTCGATCCGCGGCGATATCCGTTGGCCGAAGACCACCATCTCGACAAGCCGATGATGGGACCACAATGATACCGCGCCGCGCGGAAAACTCGATTCTCTAGGCCTTGCGGCGCAAAACCACCCGACGGTAACGTCTCCGAAGAACCGACAGCCTGTCGCATGGTGCCCCGACCGTGGAGACGCACGTGACCCGACGAGCACTCGAATTGTTGAAACAACGCGCGCAAGCAACAATCGCCTCGGTCCTGGCCGCGGCGGCCATCTGGCTGAGCCTGTCCACGGCGGCGGGTGCTGCCGATTCGGCCGTCATCCTGATGTATCACCGTTTCGGCGAGAACGCGTTTCCATCCACCAACATTCGCCTGGAACAGCTCGATGCGCACATCGCGGAGCTTTCCTCGGGGCCCTATACCGTGATGTCCGTCCCCGACATCGTGTCCGCCATCCGCGAAGGCCGGGAACTTCCCGACCGAACCGTCGGGATCACCATCGACGACGGATATCGGTCAATCTATACCGAGGCCTGGCCAAGGTTTCGGCGCGCGGGGTTTCCGTTCACGGTGTTCGTTTCCACCGACCCCATCGACCGCAAGTTCACCGACTTCATGAGCTGGGAACAAGTGCGCGAGTTGCATGAAGCCGGTGTGACCATTGGCGGGCACACCGCCACCCATCTGCACATGGCCGCCAACTCGCTCGAACGCAACCGCTCCGACCTCGCCCAGTCCAACGCACGATATGTCAGCGAGATCGGCGCCGTGCCGGCGCTGTTCGCCTATCCCTTCGGCGAGGCGAGCACGCAAGTACAAACCGTCGTCCGCGAAGCGGGGTACACCAGCGCCTTCGGCCAGCAGTCGGGCGCGCTCGACGCGTCGGCTGACGGCTACTACATGCCGCGCTTTGCGTTGAACGAGGCATTCGGCGACATGGATCGGTTTCGGCTGGTCACGAACGCGTTGCCGATACCCTATAGCGACATGACGCCGGCCAATCCGACGCTGACCCAGAACCCGCCCATCTTCGGCTTCACCCGCGCGCCGGAGACGCCGCAGGTAAACGGCCTTGCCTGCTATGCGGCAGATCAGGGACAGGTTCGTGTCGAGGAAATCGGACCGCGGATCGAGGTCCGGATGAACGGGCCGTTCTCAACCGGCCGCGCCCGGATCAACTGCACGGGCCTGGGGCGCGACGGGCGCTGGCATTGGCTTGGCATGCTGTACTACGTGCCGCGCTCTTGAAGGCGGGCCGTTCCCGAATTCAGCGGGAACCCGCTACCTTGATTCGGTCCCGTCCGGGTCGAAGTCGAACGGCTCGGTCGACAATTGTGCGACCTCAAAATCATCGAGCCGGTTCGTGGCGATCAGCCCGCGCAATGCATCGACATACGCCTCGCGCCGCTCGGAGTAGCTGACGAGCGTCTGGGCAAGCTCATAGGCATTGAGTTGCGTGTCGCGTGCGCGCATCTGCGCGCGGGCAACCCGATAGTCTTCATAGGCATAGTGACGGTTGAGATTGACCACATAGCTGCGGACACTATCGAGCAGACTGTCGAAGGCACGGACTTCAAAGCGTTCGCCCTCTGCCCGCTCCTCGGGCACAAAACCGGCGCCCTTGCTCCAGGCGCGCTGCCCATACAGGGCGTTGCCATCACGCGCGAAACGGGAGCGCCCCCAGCCACTTTCCTCGATGGCTTGCGCCAGCGCCAGGGCCGGTGAAACGGTGTCCACCCGGCGCAAAAGCACCGCAATGTCACCCGGCGCGCTGTCATATTTTTCGGCGAGCCGGTCCAGCCAGCTCTGGTCTTCCGCCGATAGCTCACGGCCCGACAGGATATGTTCTTCGAGATCGATAAGGCGCCGGCGTTCCAGCTGGACTTCCTCGTTCGCCTTCAAAATCAGCGGCAGGACGGTGCGAATGAAGGTTTGCTTGCGGGTTTCGACGACCATCTGTTCATCGAAATCGCCGGGCAGGGATTCGACCAACAGGCGCGGCACGCGCGAATCGCCCCGGCGAATTTGCCGCAGCGCATACCCGGTTTCATCCAGCACCTCGTGCAGGGTTTCGGCAGAGGCAACCTCGACCATATCGTCATCGATATCGGCAAATTGCGGGCGCGGGAGCTCGAAGTCGACCTGCGGCAGCGCGACCCAGTCGAGGGCCGCGCGCGCGGGCTGGTCGACCGAAAACCCGGCGACGGCGCCGTAAATCATGGCGGCGCTCACGGCCGAAACCGTGAATGCAGTGCGCTTATGTTTACGAAAGTTTCGAATAACGCCCCTCATCTCATACGTCCCCCCACGTCGCCGCGGGCCAGGGGCGTATCAACTTTTATGCATATGCAATCTGTTCGGCAAGTCGTGCTTTCGCCCGCCTTGCATGCTTAATCGTCCAATTTGTCCTGAGCGGCGCTAAGCGACCGCCTGCACCTCGTCCACTTCCGGTACGTAATGGCGCAGCAGATTCTCGATACCCATCTTCAAAGTCGCGGTCGAGCTCGGGCAGCCGGCACACGCCCCCTGCATGGTCAGGAAGACCACGCCGTCTTCGAAGCCGTGAAACACAATATCCCCGCCGTCCATCGCCACCGCGGGTCGCACCCGCGTGTCGAGCAGCTCGACGATCTGCGAGACCACCTCTTTATTCTCACCATCGTCGACCGCATGCGCCGGGCCGGCGGCCTCGCGCATGACCGGCTCACCCGACGTGTAATGCTCCATGATGGCGCCCAGCACGGCGGGCTTGAGGACCTGCCAGTCGGCCTCCGGCGCCTTCGTCACGGTCACGAAATCGCTTCCCAGAAACACCGCCGTCACTTCCGGAACCCCAAACAGCCGCATCGCCAGCGGCGAGGTATCGGCGCTCTCCCGGCTGGGAAAGTCGGCCGTGCCGGTGGCGAGCACATCGCTCCCCGGAAGAAACTTCAGGGTCGCGGGGTTGGGTGTCTCTTCGGTCTGGATAAACATCCGATACTTGCCTCTTAGCCTGTCGAAACCACATTCAACGCGTGGCCTGGAGCCCGTGTTAACGAATCCCGTCCGGACTTGTTAACCCTTTAAACGGTCCGGGCGTTGTTGGTGAGGGAATTTGGGCCGTTTTCCGGATTAATCAAGCCTTGATTTGCGGCCCCAATGGTTAACGCGAGAGCCTGTTAGGGTTAACGCCGCAGCCCTCAAAGTGGCGAACACAGCAAGAACACCCTATGTTCGCCGCATGTTGGCGAATGCCTTTTAAAACTCGAACGCTGGAATAACCCCCTGTGGATAGCGAAACACTTGTGTCCGAGAATCACGCGTCCGAAAGCCCGACGTCGGCTCTGCCGGGCCCGAATTACGATTGCCCGGTATTCGAATGGATCGAGAATTTCGGGCGCTACGCCGATTCACTTCCCACACTGATCAGTGAAGTCGGTCGGCGTTTCCAGGATTGCGGCCTGCCGCTGACCCGCCTCAGCATCGTGATCCGCACCCTCCATCCACAGATCGCCGCGGCCGGATTCGCCTGGAATGGCGAAACCGGCGAGATGTCGGAGTTCACGGGCGACCATCAATCCCAGTCGAGCGAGGCCTACCAACGAAGCCCGGTGCGGCATGTGTTCGAAGGCTCGCCGGGCCTGCGTCGCCGGCTCTTCGACCCCGACTGTCCTCGCGACTTCCCGATCCTCGAGGAGCTCGATGCCGACGGGGTCACCGATTACGTGATCCTGCCGATCCCGTTCTCCAACGGACAGACCTATGCCTGCTCCTGGGCGACAAAGGTGCCGGGCGGGTTCCCCGATGCGGCGATCGCACGCATTACCCAGCTCATGCCCGCCTTCTCACTGGTCCTCGAAATCCTCGCCGTGCGCATGATCTCGCGCAACCTGATGGACACCTATCTGGGCCACAGTGCGGGCGAGCGCGTTCTCCAGGGCGAAATCTATCGCGGCGTGAACGAAACCATCGAATCCGTGGTCTGGATATCCGACCTGCGAAATTTCACGCGGATGTCGGACGAGTTCGCACCGCCGGTGATGCTGGGCATTCTGAACGATCATTTCGAACGGGTGGTGGGCGCCATCGCCGACCATGGCGGCGAGGTGCTGAAGTTCATGGGCGATTCCGTACTCGCCATCTTCCCGGTTGATTCCGAGCACGGACCGAAACCGGCAACAACGGCGGCCCTGGCCGCGGCCCGCGACGCGACCCGGCGAATTGAAGACGGCAACGCCGTGCGCCGGGAAAAGGGCCTGCCCGAGATCGGCTTCGGCATCGCGCTGCATCACGGCAACGTCGTCTACGGGAATATCGGCGGACCCGACCGGCTGGATTTCACGGTGATCGGACCTGCCGTCAATCAGACCGCGCGGATCGAGGCAATGTGTCGCAAACTCGCGCGTCCGGTCCTGGCGTCACAGCGTATCGCCGAGGCATCCGGCGAGAACCTCGGCTTCCACGCATTGCGCGGCGTGCGCGAACCTCAGGAAATTTTCACCCTGCCCGAATATGCCTGAGCGGCGCGGGTAAGTTTCCCTACGAGCCCAGGAACCCGACGATCTCGTGGACTTCCTTGATGACCGGCGCGGCGATGGCCGCCGCGCGATCCGCCCCGTCGCGCAAGACCGTGTCGACATGATCGGGGGCCGCCATCAAGCGCTGCATCTCTTCGCCGATCGGCCCCAGCTTGGCGACGGACAGATCCACCAGCTCGCCCTTGAAGGCGCTGAACTGGGCGCCGGCAAACTGGTCGAGCGTGACCGCCATCGACTGGCCGGAAAGCGCGGCATAGATCGACAACAGGTTGAAGGCTTCGGGCCGCGCCTTTTCCGCCTCGGGTTCGACATGTACCCCGTCTTCGGCCAGTGACTCGGCACCCGGAAGCTCCCCGGGATCGGTCTTGGCCTTGCGGATCTTGCCGGCGATGTCGTCGGCGCCGTCGGTAAGATTGATCCGCGAATATTCCGACGGGTCTGACTTGGACATTTTCTTGGTGCCGTCGCGCAGGCTCATCACCCGGGTCGCCTCGCCGAAGATCAGCGGCTCGACCACGGGGAAACACTCCGTCTCGAAATCATTGTTGAACTTGATCGCGATGTCGCGGGTCAGCTCGAGATGCTGCTTCTGGTCCTCGCCGACCGGCACATGGGTCGCCTTGTAAGCAAGAATGTCGGCGGCCATCAGGTTCGGATAGACATAGAGGCCGACGCTCGCATTCTCGCGCTGCTTGCCGGCCTTCTCCTTGAACTGGGTCATCCGGTTGAGCCAGCCCATCCGCGCCACGCAGTTGAACACCCAGGCCAGCTCCGCATGGGCGGTCACCCGGCTCTGGTTGAAGATGATCGAATTCTCGGGGTCGATCCCCGAGGCGATGAACGCCGCCGCCACTTCGCGGGTGTGCGGCGCCAGCTGCCTGGGGTCCTGCCAGACCGTGATCGCATGCATGTCGACCACGCAGTAGATGCATTCGAAATCGGCCTGCAGGCCGACGAAATTCCGGATCGCGCCGAGATAGTTTCCGAGGTGGAGATCACCGGTGGGCTGTACGCCCGAGAATATGCGGCTCATCGCAAGTTCGCTCCTGGGGGTGTGGACGCCCGAGGGTGTCAGGGAAGGCGCGCGTTATGACCCGCGAGCCCGCGACAGGTCAAGCGGGCTGGCACCTAGCCGCGGCGAATCATCAATCGCATTTCGGCCAACGACGTCGCCTTGAGAAGCTGAGCCAGCGCCCCGTAGACCGCCATCCCGGCCACCACCAGCGATACCAGCGCAGCGACACCGGGCAGGTCGCTTTGTGCGAGCGGCGAGGCCAGCGCGCCGGCGATCAACCACAGGACGCCCGCCATCAGCAGCGCGGCAATCAGCATGCGCAGCAATCGCGTCATCAGCCGTCGGTCGGGCTCGAACAGCCCGCGCCGATATAAAAGGGTGGCCAGCAAGCCCGCATTGATCCACGCCGACGCCGCCGTCGCCAGCGCGATGCCGACATGGGCCAGCGTGGGCATCAAGGCCAGGGCCAGAGCCACGTTCACGACCAGCGCCAGGGCCGCGATCTTGACCGGCGTCGCCGTGTCCTCGCGCGCGAAAAAGCCGGGCGCCAGCGCCTTGATCAACACATATGCCGGCAAGCCCAGGGCGAACGCCGCCAGCGCCGCGCCGGTGGCCGCCGCGTCAACCGCGTCGAACGCACCGCGCTGAAACAGGACCGTCACGATCGGATCGGCCACGACCAACAGTGCGGCGGCGGCCGGCAGGGTGAGCAGCATCGCGAACTCGATCGCCCGATTCTGGCTGTCGCGCGCGGCGTCCGCATCACCCGCCTTCAGCTGGCGCGACAGGAGCGGCAGAAGCGCGATACCCACCGCCGCCCCGACGACGCCCAGCGGCAGCTGGGTCACCCGGTCGGCGAAATACAGGAACGACACCGAACCCTCGGGCAGCTCCGAGGCCAGGCGGACCCCGACCAGCACATTGATCTGGTACACGCCGGCACCGAGGATGCCGGGGCCCATCAGAATGAAGAGGCGCTTCACCCGGGGGCCGAACACCAGCCGCGGCACGACCGGCATCAACCCGGTGCGCGAACACATGGCGGCCAGCCAGACGAACTGGCCCACACCGGCAAGCAACACGCCCCAGCTCAACGCCAGCCCCGGGTCCGGCAACCAGCCGAGCGCCACCCCGCTCAGGGCGCCGATCAGCACGATGTTCAGCAGGATCGGCGCGGCGGCGGCGGCGGCGAATTTCTCCAGGGTGTTCAGAATCCCGCCGAGCATCGCCGACAGGGAGACAAACAGGAGATAGGGAAAGGTCAGCCGCGCGAAATCGACGACCAGCTGGAACTTTTCTGGTTCATCGACAAAGCCGCCGGCCACCACCCCCATGACCTCGGGCATGAAAATTTCGACCAGCACGCTGAGTATGATCAGGATCAGCAGCATGATCCCGAAGACCCGCTCGGCAAAGGCGCGCGCTGCTTCGCGGCCATGCTCGGTCAGCTCTCCGGCGAACAGCGGTATGAACGCGGCATTGAAGGCCCCTTCGGCGAACAGGCGGCGGAAAATATTGGGAAACTGAAGCGCGACGAAGAACGCGTCGCTGATCTGCCCGGCACCGAGGAAGGCCGCGATGAAAATGTCGCGCACGAAACCGAGAACACGGCTCCCCATGGTCCAGCCGCCGACCGTAGCAATGGCGCGAAAGAGTGGCATGGAGCGCTCTTAGCGGGAAACCGGGGCGAAGGAAAGGCAGCGTTTACCCCCGGCGCCGGCGGCTCGCTGGTGACGGAATGCCTATTCCGCGGCCTCCGTGGCCGAGGTGCCGTCATCCTCGCGAATGGCATCCAGCAGGCGTTCGCGGATCGCCGCGATCCGCGCCTCGTGGCTCACCTTCATGCCGAACCCGTCTTTGACATAGAAGACATCGATCGCACGCTCGCCGAATGTCGAGATTTTTGCCGACGATATCTGCAATGACAGGTCATAAAGCGCGCGCGTGACGAGGTAGAGGAAGCCGGGGCGGTCGCGGCCATTGACCTCGATCACGGTGTGGGTCGCACTCGCCTGATTGTCGACGATGACCCGCGGCGCGACGGTGAAGACTTTCGTGCGCGCCGGCACGAAGGTTCGCTCCGCCTCGGGTTCGGCGCGGTCCATCTCGCCGGCGAAGGCGCGCTCGATCTGGACGGTAAGCTTTGCCAATGTGCCTGACGCCGAAAGGGCCGTGGCATCGCGGTCCTGCAGCCAGAATGTATCCAGCGCCATGCCCTGCGGCGTGGTGAAGACCTTGGCATCGACGATATTCGCGTCGACCGCCGAGATCGCCCCCGTGATCCGGGAGAACAGGCCCGGATGGTCTTGCGTGTAGACCGTAAGCTCGGTCACATCGATATCGGCGCGCACCCGCGTGCGGATCGATAGCGGAAGCTTTTCCTGCTCGGCCGTGCGCATCAGGCGCGCCTGATGGGCCAGCGTCTCCGTGTCGAAGGTCAGCCAGTAGCCGGGATAGCCGCGATCGAACTGCGCCTTGATATCCGCATCCGACCAATCGGCCAGGGCCTCGCGCAGGGCGAATTTCGCCGCTTCAATCCGGGCCCCGCGCGCATTCGTGCGCTGCCCGCCCGACATCACATCCTCCGCTGCGTAATAGAGTTCGCGCAGCAATTCGGCCTTCCAGTTGTTCCAGACATTGGGGCCGGTCGCACGCATATCGACAACCGTCAGGCACAACAGCAGACGCAGCCGTTCGGGCGACTGGACCTGGTCGACAAAGTCCATGATGGTCTTGCTGTCATTCAGATCGCGTTTCTGCGCGACATCGCTCATCGCCAGATGCTCGCGCACCAGCCATTCGACCGTCTCGCTTTCCTCGGCGTCGAGGCCCAGGCGCGGGCAGACCCGTTTCGCCACACGCGCGCCCAGCACGGAGTGATCCCCGCCGCGGCCCTTGGCGATGTCGTGGAACAGCACGCCCATATAAAGAGCGCGCCGAGAGCCGATCTTGTGGATCACCTCGCTCGAGACAGGGTGGTCCTTTTCCAACTCGCCGCGCTCGATTTTGGCCAGCAACCCGATCGCCTGGATCGTGTGCTCGTCGACCGTGTAGACGTGATACATGTCGTGCTGGGTCTGGCCCACGACCCGGCCGAAATCCCTCAGAAAGCGACCAAAGACGCCGGCCTCGTTCATGCGGGTGAGCGCCAGCTCGGGCGAATCGATCGACGACGCCATCTCGACGAACATGCGGTTCGCCTCCGGGTCTTCGCGAACATCCTTGTCGATCCGCTTCAGGTTCTGGGTCACCACGCGCAGCGCATGGGGATGGATATCCAGGCCTTCGTTGTGGGCCACATAAAAGAGCCGGATCATCGCGACCGGATCGCGCTCGAACTGTCCGTCGTCGGCAACGGTCAGCCGATCGCGGTCGATCGTGAATCCCATCAGGTCTCGCGGGCGGCGCAATCGCGGCAGCCGAATGATCGGCCGGCTCATATTCTCCGCCTCGATCGCGGCGCAGAAGATACGGGTCAAATCGCCGACATCCTTCGCCACGATGTAGTAGTGCTTCATGAAGCGCTCGACGCCCGACGCGCCGGACCGGTCCGCATAGCCCATGCGCTGGGCGATCGGCGTCTGCACGTCGAAGGTCAGCCGCTCTTCGGGCCGGCCCGACAGGTAATGCAGGTGGAAACGGACGCTCCAGAGAAAATTCTGATCCTTCGAGAAATTGCGCGCCTCGGCCTTCGTCAGGACATCGCGTTCGACGAGGTCGTTCACGCTGTCGACCTCGTAGGCGAATTTCGCAATCCAGTAGAGCGTCTGGAGATCCCTTAGGCCGCCCTTTCCGTCCTTGATATTCGGCTCCACATAGTAGCGGCTGTCCCCCATCTTTTCGTGGCGGCTGTCGCGCTCGTCGAGCTTTCCTTTCACGAACTCCATCGCCGCGCCGGAAATCACCTGGTCGCTGAATGTCTTGCGGAACTCCAGGTAAAGCGCTTGGTCACCCCACAGATAGCGGGCCTCCAGGAGTGCGGTGCGGATGGTCAGGTCGCTTTTGGCCAGGCGCACGCAATCATCGACAGAACGCGTCGAATGCCCGACCTTCAATCCCAGGTCCCAGAGAAAATAGAGGACATATTCGACAATCTGTTCGCCGTGGGCCGTCTGCTTCCAGGGAAACAGAAACAGCAAATCGATGTCCGAGAAGGGCGCCAGCTCACCGCGGCCATAACCACCCACCGCCACGATCGCCATCCGGTCCGTCGCGGTCGGGTTGGCGGCAGGATACTCGCGCAACGCCGTGTCGTGGACGATCCGGATGACCTGATCGAACAGGAAGGCGAGTTCGCCTTTCGCCGCGTTGCCGTCGATCTCCACCGCCTCGAACCGGGCCTGAACCAGTGACCGGCCCTGCTCGACCGCAGCCTTGAGCAATTCGAGGGTTATCCGCCGCCGTTCCGACGCCGACGACACATCGGCGCATGCGTCTTCAATCCGGGCCTCGAGAGCCGCCCGGTCGATTACGTCGCGTTTTCGTTTTCGCGTGGCCATGGGTGTGCAGTTTTACACGGTGCGTAATTGAATGAAATTGATGCGTGTCCGGTCGTGCTATTCGATTGGAGGATCTGCCTCCAGGGCCGCGCGCAGGCGCGCACGCCTTGAATAGGCATATGTGTATATCGCCAGGCCAATCAAGGACCCGGCGGTCACCGGCCAACCCAGCCCGACCGCATCGCCGATACGGCCCATGGCCAGCGCCCCGAGCGCCGGGCCGGACCTGAAAATCATCCCGAACAGGCCCAACACCCGCCCGCGCATCGCGTCGGGCACGGCAAACTGGACGACCTGCTGGGTGGCGATGCCGCCGCTGGTCATCGAGAATCCGAGCACGGCAAGACAGACCATGGCGATGGGAAGCCATACCACGGTAACGATCAGGAATGCCGCGGCCCCGCCGGCCAGGCCTGAGAGGAGCGCAATCTCCGTGATGCCGTCCTTGTTTCCGCGCCGAAGCATCCAGACCGCACCGGCCATCGCACCGATGCCGAGCGATGACGCCATAACAGAGAAACCGGTGACATCGAGCAGAAACACGGAACCGGCGAGCGCGGACAGTAACTCGGTCAGGGGCCGTATCATCGTCCCGAGCGCCAGGAGAAGCAGCAGCATCGGCCCAATTCCAGGATGGGACGCGCCGTACCGGATGCCCGCCAGCGCATCTCCGAGAAAGGTCCCGCGCGCCGATTTGCTGCCGGCCTGGAGCGGGACGTCGATAGCCGCCAGCGCCCAGACCATGGCGCCGCCCGCAAAGATGTTGAAGAAGAAGGCGAGCCCCGGCCCGCCCAACGGCAAGAGGATCGCGGCCAGCGCGGGCCCGACAAACTGGGCGGCGTTGAAGGTCGAGGAATTCAGCGCGATCGCCGTGGAAATTTCCGAGCGCGGCACCAGGTTCGGCATCAACGCCAGGCGCACCGGCTGCCAGAAAGAGAAAGTCACACCCCGTGCAAGCGCCATGGCCAGCAAGAGCCAGATCGTCATCAGGCCGGCGAAGGTGAACACCGTCAGGAAAACCGAGATCACGACCAGGGTGGCCTGGGTTGCGATAGCGATCTTGCGCCGGTCCATCCGGTCGGCCAGAACACCGCCGATCGGGCCGAACAAAAGCACCGGCAGCGCATCGGCGGCCGCCACGGCCCCCACCCAGAAACCGGATTTGGTCAGCTCCCAGGCGAGCCAGCTGATCGAGATGCGGACCACCCAGGTGCCGACGACGTTGGGGATGTGCCCGATCAGGTAGATCCGGAAGCTGCGATGACGCATCACGTCGCCCACTGCCCCGAAGCCGGCGAGCGCCAGACCGCGAACGAGCAGATCAATCATCCAGTGCTGCCTTCAGGCGGTAGAGCAATTCCAGGGCCGTCTTGGGCGTGAGCTCGTCGGGACTGACCGAGGCCAGAAGTTCGCGGACAGGGTCTTGCGCTGGCGCTTCGGGCTGCGGATCTCCCACGGCGGCAGCCTGAAACAGGGGCAGGTCATCCACGAGACGGGACAACGCGCCAGCCTGGTCACCCGCCTCCAGCAAACGGAGGACTTCTTCCGCACGACCCACGACCGCCGGAGGCAGCCCGGCAAGCTTGCCCACGTGAATGCCATAGGATCGGTCGGCCGCACCCGGCCCGACCTCGTGCAGAAAGACGATATCGTCGTTCCATTCCTTCACCCGCATCGTATGACACGACATGTCCGACAAACGCGTGGCAAGCCGCGTCAGCTCGTGGAAGTGCGTCGCAAACAATGTCCGGCAACGATTTTGCTCGTGTAGATGCTCGACCGTCGCCCAGGCAATCGACAGCCCGTCGAAGGTAGCGGTGCCGCGACCGATTTCATCGAGGATCACGAGCGCGCGCGGGCCCGCCTGATTGAGGATCGCGGCCGTCTCGACCATCTCGACCATGAAGGTCGAGCGGCCCCGTGCCAGATCGTCGGCGGCCCCGACCCGGCTGAACAAACGGTCCACGATGCCGATCTCGGCCGCCGCCGCCGGCACGAAGGAGCCGATCTGGGCGAGAATGGCAATCAGGGCGTTCTGGCGGAGAAACGTCGATTTACCGGCCATGTTCGGGCCGGTGACAAGCCACAGTCGGCCGGCCGCCGGGTCTTCGCCCGACAGGTCGCAGTCATTGGCGACAAACGCGCCCGGCCCGTCGTCCAACATCGCCTCGACCACCGGGTGACGCCCCCCGGTGACATTGAAAACCTGGCTGTCCGACAGGACCGGCCGGGTATAGCGCGCACCCACTGCAAGCTCGGCGAGCCCCGCCGCAACGTCCAGCTCGGCCAGGGCGCGCGCGGCCGTCGCGATGTCGTCGGCCTCGCCGAGCACATCGTCAGTCAGCGACTGAAACAGCTCGAGTTCGATCGCGAGCGCGCGCTCACCGGCGCGCGAAATCTTGTCGTCGAGTTCGGACAGCTCGACGGTCGTGAAGCGCACGGCGTTCGCCATCGTCTGCCGGTGGATCAGGCCATATTCCTCGGCGGCGGCCTCCTTGCCCTTGTCCATGATGCGGTCGGCATGGGCGGCGGCGAGCTCGACGAAATAGCCGAGGACGTTGTTGTGCTTGACCTTGAGGTTGGCAACACCGGTCTTCTCGACATACTCGGCCTGCAGACCCGCGATCAGCTTTCGGCTCTCGTCGCGCAGGACCGTCTGGTCGTCGAGTTCGGCAGAGTACCCCGCGGCGATGAAACCGCCGTCGCGGGCCGCCAAAGGCAGGTCGGCGGCGAGCGCGGCATTCAAAAGTTTCACTGTCGCGTCGTGATCACCGAGCGCGCCCGCGATCCGGCCGAAGGTCTCCGGCGCGCCCGACATCTCTTCGAGCAGGTTACGCAATGCAGCCGCGGCTTCGAGCCCGGCGCGCAATGCCGCCAGATCACGCGGCCCGCCGCGGCCGAGCGCGAGCCGCGACAGCGCGCGCTCCATATCGGGTGCGGTGCGCAACGTGGCGCGAATATCCTCGCGCGCCGCGACCGCCTCACCCAGATATCCCACCGCGTCGAGCCGCGCTTCGATCGCCGCGACATCGGTAAGAGGTGCGGCCAGCCGTTCGGCGAGGAGTCGTGCGCCCGGGCCTGTGATCGTTCGGTCGATGACCGACAGCAAGGACCCTTTACGTTCACCCGACAGGGTCTGCGCCAACTCGAGGTTGCGCCGGGTCGCCGCGTCGATCTCCATCACCGCGCCCGCGCTGCCGGGTGGTGGCAGGCGATGCGGCCGCGACAGGCGCGGCATCCGGTCGACCTGGGTCAGGGCGAGATAGTCGAACAGCGCGCCCGCCGCCGCGATCTCGGCGCGGCCCGGCTCGCCGAAGGCATCGAGTGTCCCCACGCCATAGGTCTCGGTCAGTCGGGTTTCGGCGTTCACCGAATCGAACCGGCTGGCGGGCAGCGGCGTCAGGGTGTCGCGCACCTCGTCCCAAAGGGCCGTGAACGCCGGTGCCTCAAGCAGGCGATCCGGCACCAGGATTTCGCCCGGGGCTATGCGGGCCAGCGCGGCCGCCAGCAGGTTCGCGCCGCCCGCGGCGGGAATGGGCTGCATCCATACTTCGCCGGTGGACATATCGAGCCAGGCCAGCCCGAACGCACCGCGCACATCCGCACAGGACGCCAGGTAATTGTGCCGGCGGGAATCGAGCAGCGTGTCTTCGCTCAGGGTGCCCGGTGTGATCACCCGCACCACGTCGCGGCGCACGATGGATTTCGACCCGCGCTTCTTCGCCTCGGCCGGAGCCTCCATCTGTTCGCACACGGCGACCCGGTGGCCGGCCCGGATCAGGCGCGGCAGATATTGTTCGGCGGCGTGCACCGGCACCCCGGCCATGGGCACGGGCTCACCGGCCTGCTGGCCGCGCGACGTCAGTGCGATATCCAGCGCCGCGGCGGCGGCCACCGCATCATCGAAAAACAGCTCGTAGAAATCGCCCATGCGAAAGAACAGCAGGCAATCCGGATAGGATTCCTTCGCCGCATGCCACTGGGCGAGCATCGGCGATGCCGCGGCGGCAGATTTGGATCGGTCTTCGGAGGCGGGTGCAGAACCTGACATGACGATGGATCATCATATACGCCGCGCGGGGCCCGGCCAAAACCCCCGGGCCTGTGCAGAAGATCGGTATTCGAACCAGCGTTGCTTGACGCGCCGCGCGAACAGGGTTCACGCTCCTGATTGTGGAATAGGTTCGCACATCACCAAAGGCGAGATACATGGCTGAGAAATCCTCCGAGAAATCAAAGGGCGATCAGAAAAAGCTGTCCCAGCTCGATCTCGATTCCCTGCACATGCACCGGACCGGGAAACCGGGAAAGATCGAGATCAACGCCACGAAACCGCTGACCACCCAGCGCGATCTGTCCCTCGCCTATTCACCCGGTGTTGCGGCTCCCTGCGTGGAAATCCATGCCAACCCGGACGACGCCTACGACTATACCTCTCGCGGAAACCTGGTCGCCGTGATCTCCAACGGCACCGCCGTGCTCGGCCTCGGCAACATCGGTGCGCTCGCCTCGAAGCCGGTGATGGAAGGCAAGTCGGTCCTGTTCAAGCGCTTCGCGGATATCGACGCCATGGATCTTGAGGTCGAGAGCGAGGATGTCGACGAGTTCATCAACTGCGTCCGCCTCCTGCGGCCGACCTTCGGCGGCATCAATCTCGAGGATATCAAGGCGCCCGAATGCTTCATCATCGAGCAGCGCCTGCGCGAGATCATGGACATCCCGATCTTCCATGACGACCAGCATGGCACCGCCATCGTCTCACTGGCCGGGCTGATCAATGCGCTGGACCTGACCGGGCGCGACATCAAGGACATCAAGCTGGTGGTCAACGGCGCGGGGGCCGCCGCCATCGCCTGCATCGAACTGATCAAGGCCATGGGCCTGCCCCATGACCAGGCCATCCTGTGTGACAGCCGCGGCGTCATCTACCAGGGACGCACCGACGGCATGAACCAGTGGAAATCGGCCCATGCCGTGAACACCGACGCCCGCACCCTGGAAGAAGCCATGGTCGACGCCGACGTGTTCTTCGGCGTGTCGGTCGCCGGGTCGGTCACCAAGAAGATGGTCAAGTCGATGGCCGACAAACCGATCATCTTCGCGATGGCCAATCCGGATCCGGAGATCACGCCGGAGGACGTCAAAGCCGTGCGCGACGACGCCATCGTCGCGACCGGACGGTCGGACTATGCCAACCAGGTCAACAATGTCCTCGGCTTCCCCTACGTGTTCCGCGGGGCACTGGATGTGCGCGCCCGCACGATCAACGACGAGATGAAGATCGCCTGCGCCGAGGCGTTGGCAGAACTCGCGCGCGAGGACGTGCCCGACGAGGTGGACGCCGCCTATCCCGGCGAACATCTGGTCTACGGGCCGGATTACATCATCCCCGTCCCCTTCGACCCGCGGCTGATCGAGTATATCCCGCCGCGCATCGCCCAGGCCGCAATGGACACCGGCGTCGCGCGCAAACCCATCGAGGACATGGACCGCTACCGCCGCGAACTTGCCGGGCGCCTCGACCCGACCGCGTCGGTTGTGCAGGCAACGTTCGAGGCGGTCCGCTCGAACCCGCGTCGCATCGTCTATGCCGAGGGCGAGTCCGAACGGGTCATCCGCGCCGCCATCGCCTATCGCAATGCCGGGCTGGGTGAGCCCATCCTGATCGGTCGCGAGGACGTCGTGCGCCAGCGCATCGAGGAGCTCGGCCTCAGCGGCGTCGACGAGCTGCGTGTGCACAACGCCGCGCTGGCCGAAGACCGCGAGGACTATATCGAGTTCCTCTACAACCGCCTGCAGCGCAAGGGGCTGATGTTGCGCGACTGCCGGCGGATCGTGAACCAGAACCGCAACGTCTTCGCCTCCTGCATGGTCGCACTGGGTGCGGCCGACGTCATGGTCACGGGCCTGTCCCGACGTTTCTATACCTGCTTCAACGATGTGCGCCGGGTCTTCGACGAGGTGCCGGGCGAACAGATCTTCGGCCTGTCGATGCATGTCTTGCGCAACCGCACGCTGTTCATCGCCGACACCTCGGTCCACGAACGGCCCGACCCGGAAGTGATGGCGGACATCGCCACCCAGGCCGCGGCCAAGGCCCGGCAGATGGGCACCGAGCCGCGGGTCGCCTTCCTGAGCTACTCGAACTTCGGCAACCCTCCGGTTGACCTGACCGAGCGTTCGCGCGAGGCGGTCCGGGTGCTTGACGAGCGTGGTAACGCGGACTTTGAGTATGAAGGCGAAATGACACCGGACATCGCGCTGGATTCCGATCTCCGCGAACGCTTCTACCCGTTCAGCCGGCTCACGGGGCCGGCCAATGTGCTGATCATGCCCGGCCTGCACACCGCCCATATCGCATCGCGCCTGATGCAGTCACTGGACACCGGAACCGTCATGGGACCGATGCTCATGGGGCTCGAGCAGCCCGTCGAGATCGTGCACATGAACGCGACCGTGAACGAACTGGTCAGCGCGTCGGCGTTCGGCGCCTATGAGTCGATCCGCCGCGAGGCCGACGCGAAGCCCAGGCGCACGCGCAAGGCTAAATCCGGCAAGCCCAAGGCCTGACCCCACACGGCGTTGCGCGCCCAACCCTCCCAACATGCGCGCGGCGTGTTAGGTTCCCGGGCATGACGCCGAAGCCGAATCACCTGTTCCTCGCGGCCCTGGCACTCGCGGTGCCTGGCACCATTGTGCTGGTCGTGCTGGTGGCCACCGGGCACCTCGCACCGGGTGTCGGTGTCGTCGGCATCGCCGCCGTCGTGGCCGGCAGTGCCGCGCTCCTGTTTCGGCCGCTCACGCAGCTGCGCCGGCTCGCCGGGCGCCTGGAAGGGCTGATCGACACCCCGCCCGAACGCCCCGACGAAGCCGACACACCGAACGAGTCGGGCCCCGTCGGCGATCTGGCGGCCACCCTGTTCCGTCTCGAGCGCAGCTGGTGGCGGGACCGAAAGCAGCTGCGCGACAACCTGCAGGCAGCACATACCCTCTTCGATGCGCTGCCCGACCCGTTGATCACCCTCGATGCCCAATCGCGGCTGGTCCATGCCAATACCGCCGCACGCGACCTGCTCGAGGGCCGATACGGCGAGGGCACCCTCGTCGGTCGGGACCTGTCCGCCATTCTGCGACAGCCGGGCATTCTCCAGGCCGTCACCGAAGTTCTCGACGGCATGCCCGCCCGCACGGTCGAGTTCACCTTCACCGAACGGGTCGACCAGTCCTTCGAGGCGCGGGTCGAACCGATGCGGCCCGACGTGGCAGGCGAGGACGACACGCGTGCGCTGATCCTGATGCGCGACGTCACGGCAGTGCGGCGCGGCGAACAGATGCGGGCGGACTTCGTCGCCAATGTCAGCCACGAGCTGCGCACGCCGCTCACGTCGGTGGTCGGCTTCATCGAAACCCTTCGCGGGCCCGCGAAGGACGACCCCGAGGCCCAGGCGCGATTCCTCGACCTGATGGAAACCCAGTCCACCCGGATGACCCGGATCGTCAACGACCTGCTGTCTTTGTCGCGGATCGAGATGAACGAACACACGCCGCCCGACGACGCCGTGGACCTCCGGCAGACAATCGCGACGGTCGCCGACCTACTTGGCCCGCAATCGCGCGCACGCGACGTCACGATCGAACTCGACCTCAACACACTGGACATGCCGGTGATCGGCCAGGCCGATGAGCTCGCCCAGCTGTTCCAGAACCTGATCGAGAACGCCATCAAGTACGGCCGCACCGGCAGCGCGGTGCGGGTCGAGGCGCAACGCCAGGGCGATCGCGTGGGCATTTCGGTCATCGACCAAGGCGAGGGCATTCCGCGCGAACATATCGCGCGACTGACCGAGCGTTTCTACCGGGTCGACACGGCGCGCTCGCGCGAGCTCGGCGGTACCGGGCTCGGGCTTGCCATCGTCAAGCACATCGCGAACCGCCACCGCGGTGAACTGACAATTCGAAGTGAGCCGGGCGAAGGCAGCACCTTCACCGTGACCTTGCGCCTTTCACAATAGGCCGGCCCCGGTTGCACGCCGCGCTCATCAACGTCGGCGGCCGCGCGTGTCATCAAACTGAAACATAACTGTCATACACCCATCTTCGAGCGGGCCTAGGGTCGCGCCTGCGAACGGCAAAAGGAATCCTCCCGCCGGGCGCAGGATGTAACCCAACCACGATTTCACCCTCAGGAGAGGCAACCGTGAAAATCAAAACATTGACCCTCGCAGCCGCGATTACCGTGGGCATGGTCGGCGCCGCCGAAGCCCGCGACCAGATCCGTATCGTCGGCTCATCCACCGTCTTCCCCTTCTCCACCGCCGTGGCCGAACAGTTCGGCAAGTCCACCAGCTTCAAGACCCCGGTTGTCGAAAGCACGGGCACGGGCGGCGGCATGAAGCTGTTCTGTTCCGGTGTCGGCGAAGATCACCCCGACATGACCAATGCGTCACGCCGGATGAAGAAGTCCGAGTTCGCGAACTGCAGCGAAAACGGCATCGATATCACGGAAGTGAAGGTCGGCTTCGATGGCATCGTCATCGCCAACGCCAAGTCGGGCCCGGATTTGAGCCTCAGCCTCGAGCAGATCTTCCTGGCGCTCGCCGCGGAAATCCCCCAGGACGGCGAGCTCGCCGCGAACCCGAACAAGCTGTGGTCGGACATCGACCCGTCGTTGCCGAAGACCAAGATTGAAGTTCTCGGCCCGCCGCCGACCAGCGGCACGCGCGATGCCTTCGTCGAGATCGCCATGGAAGGCGGCTGCAAGACGCTCGCCGGCGCCGCCGAGCTGGGCCTGAAGAAGAAGGCCTGTCACGCGGTCCGCGAGGACGGCGTCTATATCGAGGCGGGCGAGAACGACAACCTGATCGTCCAGAAGCTCGAGGCGAACCCGAATGCCTTCGGTGTTTTCGGCTTCAGCTTCCTCGACCAGAACGCCGACAAGCTCAAGGGCGCCAAGGTCGACGGCACAGTGCCGGAGTTCGAGGAAATCGCCGCCGGCAATTACCCCGTCTCGCGCTCGCTATTCTTCTACGTGAAGCAGCAGCATGTGGGCGTCATCCCGGGCATCAAGGAATTCGTCACCGAATTCACCGACGAAAACGCCTGGGGCCCCGACGGCTACCTGATCGACAAGGGCCTGATCCCGCTGCCCGACGCCGATCGCGCCGCGATGGCGAAGTCGGCGCAGGGCCTCCAGCCCCTGTCGATGTAAGTGCCCCATTCCGACCCATCGGCACCTTCGGGTGCCGGTGGTTTTTTCTTGTCACAGGATCATTGCGAAGCAGCACCCTAGTTCATGAACGCCTTCATCCTCATTGCCGCGCTGCTAGGACTGAGTGCCTTCGCCTATCACTATGGCCGACGCAAGGCGCTCTCCAGCGCCCGCGGCAGCGTCGGGGACCTGCATTCGCTTCCGTCCTATCACGGCGCCTATGTCGCGCTATGGTGCGGCCTGCCGGCGCTGATCATCGTCTCGGTCTGGTTGATGGGACAGACCGACCTGGTCGAACGCATCGTCCTGGCCGGCCTGTCGGACAGCATTGCGGATCTGAACAAGGGTCAGGTCAGCCTGCTCCTCAGCGACATCCGCAACCTCGCCACCGGCGATATCACGAGCCGCACCCCGAGCCCGACCGTGCTCGCCGCCGCGGAACACTATGCCGACCTGCAGCGCATGGGCTCCCTGCTGATGACCGGCGCCGCCGTCGTGCTCGCCTGCGGGGGTTTCTTCTTCGGCCTGAAGCGCATCCAGCCCAGCCTGCGCGCGCGGCCGAAGGTCGAGAAGATCGTGCGTGCACTGCTGCTGATCGCCTCGGTCATCGCTATCCTGACGACGATCGGGATCATCCTGTCCCTGATGTTCGAGTCGATCCGCTTTTTCGGCCAGGTCAATCCGCTGGAATTCCTCTTCGGCCTGAACTGGAGCCCGCAGACCGCGTTGCGTGCCGATCAGGTCGGCGGCTCCGGCGCGTTTGGCGCGGTGCCGGTCTTCGCCGGCACCCTGCTCATTACCGTGATCGCGATGATCGTCGCCGTGCCCATAGGGCTGATGGCCGCGATCTACATGGCCGAGTATGCGAGCCCCACCACCCGGTCCCTGATCAAGCCGGCACTGGAGATTCTTGCCGGCATCCCGACCGTGGTCTACGGCTTCTTCGCCGCCCTGACAATCGGACCGCTGTTTCGCGGCGCGGGTGAATCGATCGGCCTTTCCGTGGCCTCGGAGAGTGCACTCGCCGCGGGCCTGGTGATGGGGGTGATGATCATCCCCTTCGTGTCGTCCCTGTCCGACGACGTGATCAACGCCGTGCCCCAGTCCCTGCGCGACGGCTCCTACGCCCTGGGGGCCACCCAGTCAGAAACCATCCGCCAGGTCGTCCTGCCGGCATCGCTGCACGGCATCGTCGGCGCGGTTCTGCTCGCGGTAAGCCGCGCCATCGGGGAGACGATGATCGTGGTCATGGCGGCCGGCCTGTCGGCCAACCTCACCGCAAATCCGCTTGAGGCCGTCACCACGGTGACGGTGCAGATCGTGACCCTGCTCGTGGGCGACCAGGAGTTCGACAGCGCCAAGACCCTCGCCGCCTTCGCCTTGGGCCTGATGCTCTTCCTGGTCACCCTGGTACTCAACGTCATCGCCCTTCGCGTGGTGCGCAAGTATCGAGAAGAATATGACTGATTCCACGGCCGCGCGGCCGATCACCCGAAAACCGGACTTCTCCGACGCCCATCTGCGCAAGCGCTACCGGGCCGAGGCGCGGTTCAAATTCTATGGCATCACCGCCATCTTCGTGGCGCTGGCGATGCTCGCCTTCCTGCTGGGTTCGATCGTCACGACCGGATCGAGCGCCTTCACCCAAACCGAGATCGCGCTCGACGTCACCCTCGAACAATCTCTCATCGACCCGGATGGAAGCCGCGACCCCGCCATCCTCGCCAAGGGCAACTACCGCAAGATCGTACGTGACGCCGTGCGCAGCCAGTTCCCGGATGTCTCGGGACGGCGCGACCTGCGACAGCTCTACAAGATCATGTCCTCGGGTGCCGACTTCACCCTGCGCCAGATGGTCGAGGCGGAGCCGGGACTGATCGGCACGACCCAAACCATCTGGTTCAAGTCGTCCGCGGACATCGATCAGCTCAACAAGGGGGCGATCCCCCGCGACGTGCCCGAGGGCGACCGCCGTGTCAGCGACAAGCAAATCGGCTGGTTCGACACCCTCAGCGCGGATGACCGCACGCGCCGCACATTCAACACCACTTTCTTCACCTCCGGCGACAGTCGCGAGCCGGAACAGGCCGGCGTGTGGGGCGCGGTCGTGGGCACCATGCTGACGCTCTTCGTGACCCTCATTCTCTCCTTCCCGATCGGGGTGATGTCGGCGGTCTATCTCGAGGAGTTCGCGCCGAAGAACCGCTGGACCGACCTGATCGAAGTGAACATCAACAACCTCGCCGCCGTGCCGTCGATCGTCTTCGGCCTGCTTGGCCTGGCCGTGTTCCTGAACTTCTTCGGGCTGCCACGCTCCGCGCCTCTGGTCGGCGGCCTCGTGCTGGCCCTGATGACCCTGCCCACCGTGATTATCGCCGGGCGGGCCGCGTTGCAGTCGGTGCCGCCCTCCATTCGCGAGGCAGCCCTGGGGGTCGGCGCCTCGCCGCTCCAGACCGTCTCCCACCACGTGCTGCCGCTCGCGATGCCGGGCATCCTGACCGGGACGATCATCGGCATGGCCCGCGCGCTGGGCGAGACCGCACCCCTGCTGATGATCGGCATGGTCGCCTTCATCGTCGATATCCCGCGTAGTTTCACCGACGCGGCGACGGTGCTCCCCGTGCAGGTTTTCCTGTGGGCCGATGCGCCCGAGCGCGCCTTCGTCGAACGGACATCGGCCGCGATCATGGTGTTGCTAGCGTTCCTGATTTTAATGAACCTTGCCGCCGTACTCCTGCGGCGAAAGTTCGAGAGGCGATGGTAGAATGACAGAAGCAATCCACGCTGACGGCACCGCACAGCCCGTCGAAGAAGGCGAAGTTGTTATGAGCGAATCAGTCGAAGCAAGCACGACCGGCGTCGAAGCCTCGTCCCTGCCCACGAAAGTGAAAGCCGGGAATGTCGACGTCTTTCTACGCCGACAAACAGGCGCTGTTCGACGTCTCCCTCGACGTGCCCGAAAACCAGG
>CBDHEC010000032.1:0-11075 GCA_965261975.1 Alphaproteobacteria bacterium | reverse complement strand
ACCAACGAGAGCAAGGAATACGCACAGAATCTGGACAGGATCGCAAGCAGGCTTTCAAAACTGGACCCGGTGGACGATTTCGACGAATTCGTGAAGTTGGGGCGCGGTTTCTATCTGACCATGGCGGAAGCGGCCGACAACGTGCACTACAAGGACGTGGTGCCCCGGCTTTACAATGTCAGCCTCTGGTTTCTCTTCTATGCAGGAAAAGTAAAGGGGGACTGGCCTGAACTGTCCCGAGAGTTCAGCTCGGTGCTCGGCGACCTTGTTGCGCCGATCAGCAGAAACCAGGCAGACCAGGCCGAAGCGTTGATGCGGTTGTATGTGACGAATTACCGGGCCGCTCTAGGCAACCATCTTGAAGATTTGTGGCACGAGGCCGCAGAATAAGGCCATGGCTGCATTCCCGCGGCGGTGCGGGGTCCGGTGCCGCGGGTAGGGCTTCCCCCATCATCCGTTAGGCGCCGGCGGCCGCCATTGGCTTTTCGGCCTGACTGCGGACATATTTGAGATAGTTCAGCCCGTATTCGTCTTCCGCCGTCATGACCGCGGCAGCGAGTTTGTATTCCTCTTCGTTCACCGGCGGTGCCGTGATCTCGTTCAGCGGGTTCATGATCGGATCGATCATCACGGCATCGCAGCCGGCCTCCATGGAAAGCCGGATGAAGGCGTCGTTGAGCAGCTTGCGCCGCGGCAGACCGAACGAGACGTTCGACAACCCGCCGAATATGTGGACGTCGGGGAACTTGGCGCGCAGGCCCTTGACCGAATCCAGATAGTCGACGCCGTATTGCGGCCCGGCTCCGACCGGGAACACCAGCGGATCGAGGAACCGGTCCTCCATCGGCACCTTGCGCTCGTCCATCAGCGCCATCAGCTGGGTCAAATTGTCGATGCGCTCCTGGGCATTCTGAGGCATGCCGGATTCGCCGGAGCCGTTGGCAAAGATCACCGCGCCGGCTTCCTTGCCGATATCGATCACCACATCCCTGCCCGGCTCCAGGCTGACCGAGTTGATGGCCGGGCGCGACAGCGACATGTCGTAGACGTCGAGGCCGGCCTCCAAGGTATCGGGGTCGGAGCTGTCGACGGCAAATGGACGCTTCGGGACAGATCTGTTGTGCTGTCTTGACGATCCAGCGCATGTATTCGTGGCGCTCTTCCGGGTAGACTGAGAGTTCATCGACACACAGATCGACGATGTGGGCACCGGCATTGACCTGTGCCATGATCGCCCAGGTCAGGAAATCGAGATCCTGATCGCGCACGCCCTGGCCGATATGGCCGATACGTCCGGTGGCGATCTTGGCTTCGTCATCAGGCCATTGCTCCGTAACGTCGAGGAAACCCTCCTGGCCGTCGAGGCCGGGATAGCGCCAGAACACCTTGCCATCACGTTTCACGATGTTTTTGGAATCGGTCCGGATCCGTCGGGTCGTATTGATGTTTTCACCAATGACGATGAGTTGGGGCGTTTTCGAAGCTGGTCATTTTCCCCTCGCGAATATTGTTGGCCCAGCGACGCGGTTCGCAGGCCGAAGCACCAATGTTCACAGCAATTATATATTATTTGCGATCCGCTGCAAGCTGACCATGGCACAGGAATAGTCGCGCAAAACACCTCGGCCGGCGACACGACGAACCGGCTGAATGCTTAGGAAATCTGCACATTAAGCGGAAATTGCCGGAAATCCGGCCCACATCTATGCATCATAAGAAGGGGGACATTCGAGTTTGTCCAACAAAGCTCGTGAAGAGAAATTGCATTTTTGGGACTGGCCTTTGGGATTAGAGACTGATATTCTGAAAAATAATATATAATTGACGCGACTTGGTGGTGTTGGCGTCAACAAGCAAGGGGAGAGGAGAACCATGACCTACCAGGATCGGCAGCTTTCGGATCGGCTCGCAGCGATCAAGGGCGCGACCGTCGTCAAGAGCTTCTGCTATTCGTGCCCGTGGAACTGTCCGACCGAGGTCTATGTCCGCGACGGCAAGGTCGTCTACACCAAGGGCAATGCCGACGCGCCCAACAATATCGGCACCCGCTGCTCGAAAGGCATGGCGAGCTGGTGGATCACCCAGGACCCGGACCGGCTCAAATATCCGATGCTGCGTACCAACCCGAAGGGCGAGCCTGGCGAATTCAAACGCATCTCCTGGGATGAGGCCTATAGCTTCATCGCCGGCAAGCTGAAGGAGATCGCCAAGAAACATGGGCCCGAGGCGGTCGCGCTGACTTGCCACCACGATCCGAACACCCAGTTCTACCGGCATCTGCTCGGTGACCTCTACGGTTCGCCGAACATGTACACCCATACGTCCGGCTGCGAGCAGGACCGGCGCTCCGCCTGCCTGACCATCTTCGGCCACGTCTTCCCGATGCATGATTTCGGCAACTCCAGATACATCATGCTCTGGGGCATGAACATGCTCGGGGCCAACCAGGGTCTGTTCGAGAGCCGCGGCCTGCTGGAGGCCAAGAAGCGGGGCGCCAAACTGGTCGTTGTCGATCCGAATTTCACCGAGACGGCACAAAAGGCGGACGAATGGATCGCCATCAAGCCGGGCACCGACGGCGCCATGGCGCTGGCCATGTGCAAGGCAATCATCGACGACGGATTGCACGACCACGCCTTTGTGACAAAACATTGCGAAGGTTTCGACGGCTTCCGCGATCACCTCAACGAGAAGGGTTATACGCCCGAATGGGCAGCCGAGATCTGCGGCATCGACGCCGACACGATCCGCCGCCTGGCGCGCGAGTTCGCCACCACGAAACCCGCTATTTCGGCAATCTTCAAGGGCGCCGGTTATTACACCAACGGCCACGACGCGAGCCGCGCCTGTTACATCCTTGATGTCATTACCGGCCAGATCGACGGCCCGGGCCATCTGCATCTGAAGGACTGGGCTGCGGTCGGACTGCCGCTCGAGATCCCCGACGATGCCAAACGCGCGCCCAAGAAGGATCCCCTTCACGTTGCCATGGGTTACCCGCTGGCGCCCGATTTGCCGAACTCACGCCTTCCCGAGGCGGTGATGAAGGGTAAACCCTATCCGATCAAGGGACTGTTCGTTCAGTCGACCAATCCGGTGATGAGCGATCCCGACCGCGATCTCATGAAGGAGATGTTCAAACATCTTGACCTTGCGGTTGCCTGCGAGGTGCTGATGAGCGAGACGGCGCTGGAATGTGACATCGTCCTGCCGGAAACCTCGTTCTACGAGATGGCCGAGGTGCGCCAGGGCCTGTGGCTCGGCGCCGAGGCGATCATCTGCCAGCCGGCGATCGAACCGGTCGGTGAATCCAAGCCGCCCTACGAGATCGTCCAGGGCATCGCCAAGAAGATGGGCTGGGGCAAGCACTTCGCCTACAAGACCTGGGAAGACTGGGCCGAGACCGCGACGGCAGGCCTGCCGGGAGGTTTGAAGGAACTGAAGGAAAAGGGCTTCTGGGCCGCACCTCCGAAGTACAACAAGCTCGGTGCCGGCGTCGGGACCAAGTCCGGCAAGATCGAGATCTACAGCCATGCCTATGCGGATGCCGGGTTCAATCCCTATCCCGACTATGTCGAGCGCACGGTCCATCCGGACAAGGACTATCCGCTGCAGGTGACCCATTCGAAGCTGTCGATGCATTGCAACATCGTCACCCAGAACAATCCGATGCTGATGGAGATCTGCCCGGAGAACTGGGTCGAGATCAATTCGATCGACGCCGCCAGATACGGCATCGTCGACGAGCAGATGGTTGTGATCGAAAGCCCGAAGGATTCCATCACCATCCGCGCCCGGGTGGTCGAGGGACTTGTTCCGGGCTGCGTGTCGATCCGCCACGGCCACGGTTTCGGCCACTGGGCGATGGGCCAGGTTGCCAAGGGCAAGGGCGCCCATTCCAACAACCTGATGGACATCCACACCAATCCGGTGACCGGTGCGAACTGCTACAACGAATGCAAGGTCCGGGTTCGGCCGGCGTAAGGGAGGAAGTGATGCAGCACGGTTTCTATTTCGACAGCGATCTCTGCGTGAAGTGCCATGCCTGCGAGATCGCCTGCAAGACCTGGAACGAGGTCGAGACCGGCCCGCGCTGGCGCGAGGTTGTGAAGGTCGAGAGCGGCACTTTCCCGGATGTGAAGGCGATGAACGTGTCGATGGCGTGCATGCATTGCGGCGATGCGCCGTGCCGCAATGCCTGTCCGGTCGGGGCGATCACCAAGCGGGCCGAGGACGGCATTGTCGTTGTCGACCAGAACACCTGCATCGGCTGCGGTTTCTGTGTCTGGGCCTGCCCGTTCAACGCGCCGCAGCTGACCAGCATGGCGGGCAAGATGCAGAAGTGCAATTTCTGCCAGACGCCGGGCAGCGAGCGTCCGCTGGACATGCCACGGGCCTGCGAGGAGGTCTGCCCGACCGGCGCGATCAAGTCCGGTTCGATGGCACAGATGGCACAGCAGAACCGCGAACAGGTCGCCCGCAAACTGGGCAACCAGAAGTTTCCCGCAATGGTCGTTGACGCCGCTCAGCGGTTCGCGAAGGCAACGGACTGAACATGCGCCTGCATGCCGCCTTCCGTCCCGAGCGCCCGGTGCCGGTGCCTGACATGCGCTTGTCCAGGGTGAGGAACAGATGATGCCCGGTATTGTTTCACCAAAGCGATCGGCATGACGATGAACCATCGGGAGCTTTCAGACGCACGGAGGCTGACTATCTCACGGTGGAACGACAGTCGCATGAAGGATCTGGACTGGAAACGTCTGCGGTCATTTCAGGTCGTCAAGGAAGTTGGCAGCTTCACCGGGGCCGGACGGGAACTCGGGCTGACGCAATCTGCCGTCAGCCGCCAGATCGCTTCACTGGAAGCGGAAATCGGCGCGTCGCTGTTCATCCGCAGCAGCAGCGGCCTGGTACTCACCGACAAGGGCGAGTATTTTTATCGGACCGTCAGTGAGATGTCGAAGCTTCTGGCACTCGGCTTGGCCCGGCTGAACGAATTGAAGGCCAAACCCGAGGGACCGTTGAGGATAACGACGACGGTGGGATTCGGCTCGGCATGGCTGACAAGCAGGATCAACCGGTTCCATCAGCGCTACCCGGATATCCAGGTCTCGCTGTTGCTCGTCGACAATGTCGAGCTCGATATCTCCGAGAGGCAGGCCGATTGCGCCATCCGCTTCCAGCCACCGACTGATCTGAACCTGGTCAGGCGGCAGATTGCGACTTTCTCCTACAAGATATTCGGCTCGAAGAAATATCTGGCCAACCGCCCGAGACCGCGGTCACTTGAGGAACTGGCCGATCATGATCTGATTGTCTACGGAGACGAGTTCGGCGGGGCTGCGGTCGAGGATATCAACTGGCTCCTCAAAGAAGGGATGCCTGCAGGAGAGACCCGCAAACCGGCGCTTCGTGTGAACAGTGTTTATGGAATCTATCGCGCGGTCGAGAGCGGCATGGGCATTGCCGCACTGCCGTTCTATATGAGCGAGCGGTCTGACGAACTGGTGGAACTGTTTCCTGATATCGAAGGCCCGACCATTCCGGTCTACTTCGTCTACCCGGAAGAACTTCTACCATCACGGCGGATCGAAGCGGTCCGCGACTTCCTTGTCGAAGATATTCGCCAAAGCTGGTCCGCTCGCTGCGGCCACCAAGCACACGGAAAGGAGCAACCCCGCACCGCTATTACTGCCTAGCCATCCGAAAGTGTCGGGATTGGAAGCGACCATCGCATGTCGCAGTTGCGACCTTCAACAAACAAGGCATTCTATCTCCGCGTGTATAGACGGGTCCAACGTCGGTAGGGAATGTCGAATGATCAAAGCCGATACGCCCAACCACAAAGCATTGCCAGCCTTCGGAAACCGAATTCGACTTCAACCCAGGCATGCACAAGGCGACTAGGGGGTATTCGCAAAACGCTTCACGCTTTCGTGATCATCGCGCTCGAATTGCGGTAGTCTTCTGGAACTTCCTCGCAATGCAACGGTCCGGCCGAAAATTCTCAGGTGGTCGAGGGAGCGGGTGATTTGAAACCCGGGCAAAGCGGACATCGATGCGGTTGACCTGAGGAGGCAAGCAACAACAGGGGAGGGTAACGACATGCAACGCAATGCTGAGCATCGTTTGAACGATGCCGCGGTCGCCGGCGGCGGCCTGCTGAGCCGGCGCAAACTTCTTGGCGGCGGTCTGGTCGCGGGCAGCGCCGCGGCGGCTGCCAGCCTCGGGGTCATCGATGACGTTCAGGCGGCACCGACGATGGGCGATTGGCTTACCGTCGAGGGAGAACCCGTCCGCGGTTACGGCACGCCGGCCAAACAGGAAGAGCACGTCAAGCGCGCGCTCATCCAGATCTGGAAGGACCTTGCTCCCGGCTACAGTTTCTCCGGCACGCCGCTCCAACATCTGCGCGGTTCGGTGACGCCTAACGGGCTGCACTACGAAGTGCACCATGGCGGCCGTCCGAATATCGATCCAAGCCAGCATGTGCTGATGATCCACGGCCTGGTGGAGCGGCCTTTGAAATTCGACCTGGCTTCGCTCGATCGATACCCCATGGTGTCGAAATTCCACTTCCTGGAATGCGCCGGAAACAGCTTTTTCATCTCGCTCTTCGACGAGCCGCAGCAGTTGGGCTGCGACATGCTGCACGGCCTCGTCTCCAATGCGGAATGGACGGGCATTCCGCTGTCGGTCCTGATGGACGAGGCCGGTGTCAAGCCAGAAGGCAAATGGGTGGTCGCCGTCGGCAACGATGCGCCGAACCTGTCGCGGTCCATTCCGATGGAAAAGATCATGGATGATGCCATGCTCGCGCTTTACCAGAACGGCGAACGTGTCCGGCCTGAACAGGGCTACCCGATGCGCCTGCTGCTCCCGGGTTACGAAGGCAACATGAACATCAAGTGGCTGACCAGTCTGTGGGTAACGTCCGAACCACCGCACACAAAAGACGCGTCGGGCGAGTACACCGACATCCTGGCCGACGGCAAGGTGATCAAGTTCAGCCACACCATGAGCGTGAAGTCGGTCATCACGCATCCGTCTTCGACAATGTCGATGAGCGGGCCTGGTCTCTACGAAGTTTCAGGGCTCGCCTGGTCAGGGGCCGGCAAGGTCACCAAAGTCGAGGTCTCTGCCAATGACGGTTCCAGCTGGGCCGAGGCGGAGTTGCACGGTCCGATCCACACCCGTGCACTGACCCGGTTCTCACTGCCCTGGAAATGGGACGGGGCACCGCGGCGATTGCTCAGCCGTGCCCATGACGAGACCGGAGCGGTGCAGCCGACACGTACCGCATGGAAGGAGCGCTACGGATCGAATGCCAACCACTACAACGGCATCCAAGCCTGGCTTGTAACCGAATCCGGGAGTGTCGAAAATGTCTACACGTAAGTGGATTCTGGCCGCGACGACGGCCGTTTTGATGTCATCGCCCGCTTCGGCCGAGGGACCGGGTCTTGGGCAGCCGCTGAGCGAAGATGAAATTCCGTATTACGCACGTCATGTGATGCCCGACGGAACCGGCCTCCCCGACGGCGGCGGAACGGCGATGCAAGGCGAGACGATCTACGCCGAGCAATGCGGTTCCTGCCACGGGGCCACGGGTGTGGAAGGTCCGATACAACCGCTCGTCGGTCCGAACGACGCATACCCGAAAGCGGCGGGCCGGCATTGGCCTTATGCAACGACCCTGTTCGACTACATCCGCCGGGCAATGCCGTTCAACGCACCGAAATCAATGACCGATGACGAAGTCTACGCCGTGGTGGCCTATGTGCTTCACCGCAACGGTCTGGTCGGGGCGGACGACAGGATCGATGCGGGCAATCTCGCCGGTATCGCGATGCCGAACCGGGACAACTTCATCGATCTGTGGGCTCTTCAGGGGGACAAGCCCTACTGATCCATCGACCGGTCCAGCTGGCTCCGCGGATGCTTCGCGGGGCCGGTGTGGCCGTATTCGAGAAGCCGGTCGCATTTGTCATTCGGATTCATTCGGCCCCCCGCCATTGCTCGTCAAAAACGAGATCCTCCAGATTCAGCCGCCTGCGCCAACCCTTCACCTGCAGTTCAGGCTCGGCATAGAGCTGATCGACATATCCCAGACAGAGATACGAAACGATCTTGATGTGATCGGGAATGGACAGGATTTCCTTCAGTTCATCCTGGTGGAATATGCTGACCCAGCCGGTACCTATGCCTTCGGCCCGTGCCGCAAGGCACAGGTTCTGGACCGCACAGACCGTGCTGTACAAGTCCATGTTCGGGTCATGTGTGCGCCCGAGGACAACCTTTCCGCCGCGGCTGCGGTCGCAGGTGATGCATATGTTCACCGGAGCTTTCCGGATCCCCTCCAGTTTCATTGACCGGTACTTGGATCTGCGCTCGCCCTCGAACATGTCGGCCGCCTCCTCATTGGCGCGCGAAAAAGCCTGCCAGATCCTTTGCCTGGTCTGTGAAGACCGGATGACGATGAAGTTCCAGGGCTGCATGAAACCGACCGACGGCGCGTGGTGCGCGGCGGTCAGCAGCTGCCGCAAAACGTCATCGGTGATCTCATCGGGCAGGAACTGGTCGCGCACGTCGCGACGGGTGAATATGGCCCGGTAGACGGCTTGGCGCTCAGCTTCGGAAAAGGCCGCGGCTGCGACCAGGGCGGACGGATCATTCATTGCATTGCTCCCAACAACACAGATCTGTTTACAGTGGTGCGACCGCCGTCCGCGCGGATCGCAACCGTCTGCCTGACCGGTCTTCTGACTTAGGATCTCCTGGCCTTCGCGCCTTCCCAGTCTCCCAGTGGCATCGAGCGAAGGTCATCACCATCACAGCGTTGGGCACGTTCCGGAATTCGACCGGATTCCCGATTCTTCCGCCGACGCGGCGGACACCAAGCCGGATGAGCAAGCCATAGGTTACGGGTAAAATCAAACTCCAATTTCCGCATCGCGGTTCGTGAGATGGGGTCCATGACCGCGGGTCATGGAAAACCCGGTGCACGCGCCCTTCCGTCGCTCCGACACACCCGTTAAACAACGTTCCCGCGGCTTCCCCGGCCACCGGGTCGGAGCCTGGATCATTGCCGGAGAACGAGTTTGCGATGAACGTTGTACAGAAAGACCTGTCGGATCGGATAGCAGCGATCAAGGGCGCAGCCGTGATCAAGAGTTTTTGCTACTCTTGCCCGTGGAACTGCCCCACCGACGTTTTTGTCCGCGACGGCAAGGTCGTCTACGTCAAGGGCAACGCCGATGCGCCGAACAATGCCGGCACGCGTTGCGCCAAGGGCATGGCGAGTTGGTGGATGACCTGGGACCCGGACCGGCTGAAATATCCGCTGCTGCGCACCAACAAAAAAGGCGAACCCGGCGAGTTCAAGCGCATCGGCTGGGATGAAGCCTTCACTTTCATCGCCGACAAGCTGAAACTGATCGCGGACAAGTGGGGTCCCGAGGCGGTCGCGCTGACCAGCCATCACGATCCCAACACGCAGTTCTACCGGCATCTGCTCGGCGATCTCTATGGCTCGCCAAACATGTATACGCACACTTCGGGTTGCGAGATGGACCGGCGGGTCGCCTGCCGCACATTGTTCTCGCACGATTTTCCGATGCACGACTTCGCCAATTCGCGGTACGTGATGCTGTGGGGGATGAACATGCTCGGCGCCAATCAGGGCCTGTTCGAGAGCCGGGCGCTGCTGGAGGCCAGGAAACGCGGCTGCAAGCTCGTCGTCGTCGACCCGAATTTCACCGAGACTGCGCAGAAGGCCGACGAGTGGATCGCCATCAAGCCGGGCACGGACGGCGCAATGGCGCTTGCCATGTGCAAGACCATCATCGATGACGGCCTGCACGACCGGGACTTCGTGACAAAGTATTGTGAGGGCTTCGACGGCTTCCGCGACCATCTCAGCGAAAAGGGCTACACGCCGGAATGGGCGGCGGAGATCTGCGGCATCGATTCCGCCACGATCCGCAGGCTGGCACGCGAATTCGCGACAACGAAGCCGGCCATATCGGCGATATTCAAGGGCGCCGGTTGTTACACCAATGGCCATGATGCCAGCCGCGCCTGTTACATCCTGGACGCGATCACCGGTCAGGTCGACGGCCCCGGCAATCTGCACCTGATGGGCTGGGCGAACCTGGCGGAACCGGTGGTCATACCTCAGGAAGCAAAGCGCATCCCCGAGAAGCACCCTCTGCACCTGGCCATGGGATTTCCGCTGTCCCCGGATCTTCCCAATGCACGGCTGCCGGAAGCGGTGATGGAGGGCAATCCCTATCCGGTCAAGGGCCTGTTCGTGCAGCCGACCAATCCGGTGATGAGCGATCCTGACCGCGACACCGTGAAGGAGATGTTCAGGCACCTGGAGCTTGCGGTCGCCTGCGAAGTGCTGATGAGCGAGACGGCGCTGGAATGCGATATCGTCCTGCCCGAAACCTCATTTTATGAGATGGCCGAAATCCGCCAGGGCCTGTGGCTCGCGGAGCAGGCGGTCCTGTGCCAACCCGTGGTCGAGCCGGTGGGCGAGTCCAAGCCACCCTACGAGATCGTCCAGGGCATCGCCGGCAAGATGGGCTGGAGCGAGTACTTTCCGTACGAAACCTGGGAGGATTGGGCAGAAATCGCAATCGCCAATCTGCCGATCGAACTGGACGAACTGAAGGAGAAAGGCCTTTGGACCGCAGCCACCGAGTTCCACAAATACCGGCAGGGGCTCGGCACCAGGAGCGGCAAGATCGAAATCTACAGCCACGATTTCGCCGACAACGGATACAATCCCTATCCCGAGTATTCCGAGCGCACGGTTCATCCGGACAAGGACTATCCGCTGCAGGTAACGCATTCGAAGCTGTCCATGCACTGCAATATCGTCACGCAGAACAACCCGATGCTGATGGAGATCTGCCCGGAGAACTGGGTCGAGATCAATTCGGTCGACGCCGCCAGATACGGCATCGTCGACGAGCAGATGGTTGTGATCGAAAGTCCGAAGGATTCCATCACCATCCGCGCCCGGGTCGTCGAGGGACTTGTTCCCGGCTGCGTGTCGATCCGCCACG
>CBDHEC010000031.1:0-43780 GCA_965261975.1 Alphaproteobacteria bacterium | reverse complement strand
CATGAGGGACGCGAGGGCCTCCGACGAATTGCCGCCGGCATCACGCTCTACCTGGGTGCGATGCAGTCGCTCTATCTTGCGGCCATATATGTTCCGGCACTTTTGATCGCCCTGGATGTCGGGGGATATTTGGCACCGGGGAGGCGGGCAAGGTTTGCGCACACTTTTCGTCGAACTGTTCTCGGTGTTCATCCCTATCATCGCCGGCATCGCGAGCACACTATCCGGGCGCAAGGAATCCATTTCGACTGACGGGTAAACAACACTAGCGACCCGCCGCCGCCTCAAGATAGGTTGTGTCGATGTAGTGCTCTGGCCCGTGCAGGTCGTCGGGGGCGGGGCCGAACTCGCGCCGCAGGTCGAGGACGGTGGCGATGCCGGGCATGTCGAACGCGCCGTCCCGGCGCATGCCGGTCTCCGCATCGAAGAACACGTCGAGCGCGCCGGCGGCGACGGCCTCGGGCATCTGCGGCATGTTCTCCGCGATGGCATCCAGGGCCGCCTGACGGTTGGCCGGGTCGTAAAGCCAGTTCACGGATTCGAGCCAGCCGGCGATGAAGCCCGACAAATCCTCGGCATTTTCGCGCGCCCAGGCGACCCGGGCCCCGCCGACGATTCCCTGATAGGAATCCAGCACGTCCGCGGCGCGGGCGAGCACGTGATGACCCTTGGACGCGCCCATGATCTCGAACGGCGTGACCTGCAGCGTTCCTTTTTGCTCCGGGTGCTCCATCATCGCCTGCCAGCGCTGCAGGACGCCGCCGGTGGACATCCACTCGATGTCGTTCTCATCGACGCCGTTGAGCGCCAGCATGCGGCGCAGCACGAAGGCGAAGCCGGTGGTGAGCGCGTCGGCGGTGAGAATCTTGCCGGGCAGATCCGCGAAGGACTTGATGTCTTCCTGGACCACGAAACGCAGGAACGCGTCGTCGGATCCCATGAAGGCGAACAGGTCGGTGTCGCCCTCTGCCGGCACTTCGCCCTGGCCTTCCTTGTAGGCGATGATGTTGTCGATCGAAGTCAGCATGAGGTCGAACTTGCCCGCCGCGATGCCGGTCAGCTGCTCGATGGAATTGGGTGTGAGGATGATCTCCAGCTCGAGACCGCGCTTTGCGAAGAAGCCCGCCTTGCTGCCCGCCCAGAGCGGCACGTTGATGGCGCCTGGAAACACGTTGATTGTCAGTGTTCGCATAGTCTCATCCCCCCATTTTGGCCCCTGATATTGAGGCGCACCGTCAGGATGCATATTGGGGTTTGTGTGGGCGCGAAAAAAGCGCTTTGTTCTGTCTGCGATGAACCAACACCTCACCATCACCCATGCCGGACGGCACCACATCGACGTTTCGCCGGGCCGCGCCCTGCGTTTTGCGGACGGGAATTATCCGCTGTTCAAGCCGCCCGCAGCGGGATCCGTGTCTGCGCCGGATGACTGTCTGGCATTCCTGCAGGAATTGCACATCAGCCTCATCGATGTGTTCGATATCGCCGCGCGGCGCTGGCTGACGGGTTACTTCGAGGCGATCATCGCCCGGGCCGATGCGTTGCGGGATGAATTGACAATTCCCGGCGGCATGGAGGCGGTCGCGAACGGCCATCGCGCCTGGTGCTACGGCGCCTATCGGCCGTTGATCCGGGCGCATTTCGAGCAGGACGGCGAGGTTGTCGATGCGGGAATTTTATTCTGGTTGGCCGACGGGCCGCTGGTCGTCCAGCCGGACGCGGAAATCGATCCGCGCCTGCTGGACTACCTGACCGGCCTCGCGGCCCCGCACCATCCTTTCGTGCGGCGGCCGCTGGCCGGGCTGCGCAGCTAGCGCCCTAGATATCGAGCGACAGGCAGTAGAGGCCGCCGGCATGGCGGTCGACGCAGTAGACGATGCGGTTTTCATCCACATAAACGTCGTTGATCTGTGCCGTCGCGACCGGTGAGTTGTCCGGCTTGGGCGGTACGAAGTAGGCCACTTCCCTGGGCTGCAGAGGGTCCTTGAGATCGAACACCCGCAGGCCGCCGTTAAAGAAGGTGCCGAAGATCAGATCGTCCGACTGGAAGGACGGGCCCGGTCGGTTCTCGTGCAGGTTATGGGCACCGAAGCGACCGCCGCGGTTGCGGAAGTCGTCCAGCGGCGGCATGGGCAGGGTGCCGATCGGCACCAGATTGTCCTCCACGCGCGCATCGATGATCCAGGCCAGCTTCGGCCAGTCCATGGCGTCGTCACGGACACTCTCGTCGGTGACGATCAGGATGTCCTTGCTGAACAGGGGCAAGACCGTGTGCGCGAAGCCGTTATAGGGCGGATGGGGGTTCCACGCGCCGATCACCTGGGGGTTCGACTTGTCGGAGATATCCATGACGAAGGTGCCGCCATCGAGATAACCCAGATACATGCGGTCGGGCCGCTGGGGGTAGACGTTGGTGTTGTGGGCGCGGAAGCCGGAATCGAAGTTGGGGAGGCGCTCGGGCGGCGCGACATTGTCACCCTCGCGGGTGCCGGGGTACCACCAGCGGCCGATCTCGGTCGGCTTGGTCAGGTCGCGTACATCGATGCAGCGGTAGAACTGGTCGTCCTTCGGGTTGGTCGGTACGAAATCGTCCGAGCCGCCGGCGAAATGAACATACTCGCCATCGGCGAACCAGAGCTGATGGACGCCGCGAGAGTGGGGGCCCGTGCAATCGAAGAAGGAGATCGACTTGGGGTCTTCCGGGGTCGACAGGTCAAACATCTCGACGCCGACCTTCTGCTCGTTCACGCCCGGCGTCTGGTAGGCGACGGCCATGATGTCGCCGGTCACTTCGAGGGAGTTCGAGCGCATGTTGACGATCGGCAGCTCGGTCTGCACGACGACCTTGGGGTTGCGCGGATCCGAGACGTCGACGCCGGTGAAGTTCTTCGGCCCGGATTCATGCGCCAGCCACATGATGCGGCGGCCGTCCGGCGCGACCTGCATGGACATGCCTTCGCCCATGCCGCCATGCCCGACGAGCGTGTCCTGGGACAGCAGCGTCATATTCTTGATTTCGGGACCAGCCATCGTGTTCTCTCCTTGGATTGGATTTCGTGCTGATTTTTTGTGCCGATTACTCGGCAGCTTGTTTCGCGTTTTGTATAGCCTGCCACACGCGCTCTGGCGAAGCGGGCATGTCGATATGGCGGATGCCGAGCGGCCGGAGCGCGTCGCAGACCGCATTCATCACCGACGGCAGTGCGCCGACGGTGCCGGCCTCCCCCGCCCCCTTGAGGCCCATGGGGTTGTTCTTTGACGGAACATTGTGTTCATGCACGTCGAAGCTCGGGAAATCGTCGGCGCGCGGCATGGCGTAATCCATGAAAGAGCCGGTCAGGAGCTGGCCGCTGTCGGGGTCGTAGACAATGCGCTCGAGCAGTGCCTGGCCCGCACCCTGGACCACGCCGCCATGGACCTGGCCTTTGACCATCATCGGGTTCAGGGCGACGCCCACGTCGTCAAAAACCGTATAGGCGATGATCTCGACCACGCCGGTATCGGGGTCGATCTCGACCTCGCAGGCGTGCGCGCCGTTGGGATAGGTCGGGCCGGGGGGCACGATGATCGCGCCCTCGGCGAGCCCCATGTCCATCTCGCGCGGCATTTTCGCCGGCAGATAAGAGGCCTTGGCCACGTCGGGCAGGGTGATCGTGCGGTCGGTGCCGGTCACGGTGAAGATGCCGTCGTCGAACTGGATATCGGCGGCCGCGGCTTCCAGCAGGTGCGCGGCGATCAGGGTCGCGCGCTCAATGACCTTCTCCGACGCGCGCAGCAGCGCCGCGCCACCGACGCTGATGGACCGAGAACCGAACGTGCCCTTGCCGTGATGCACCAGGTCCGTGTCGCCATACTGGACGCGGATCGTATCGAACGGCACACCGAGGGCTTCGGACGCGATCTGGGCGAAGGCCGTTTCATGTCCCTGGCCGTGGGAATGGGTCCCCATGAGCACCGACACGCCGCCGTCGGTGTCGAACCGCACGGTCGCACTTTCCTCGTTGGGCAGCGGCAGGGGGCCGCCGGCGATCTCGATCACCGTGGCGATGCCCATGCCGCGCAGCCTGCCGCGCGCGGCCGCCTCGGCCCGGCGCGCCTCGAAACCGTCCCGGTCGGCCGCTTTCACGACATTGTCGAGGCAGCCGGTGAAGTCGCCGCTGTCATAGGTGAACACGAAACCGGTGTCGTAGGGCAGGGCCTCGTTGGGTATGAGGTTGCGACGGCGCAGCTCGACCGGGTCGATGCCCAGATCATGGGCCGCGGCGTCGATCAGGCGCTCCAGGCCATAGGAGGCTTCGGGACGCCCGGCCCCGCGATATGTCGCGGTGGGACTGGTGTGGGTAAAGACCCCGCGCGCTTCGACATGCACATGGGGGGTCGTGTAGACGCCCGACAGGCCGCCCAGGTTGTTGGTCGGCGAGTGGGGTCCGGAATTGCTCAAATAGCCGCCCAGTGCGGCGTCGGTCGAGACCCGCAGGCCAAGGAAATTTCCATCGGCGTCGAGCGCAAGCTCGGCATGGGAGACGTTGTCGCGGGCGTGATAGTCGCTCGCCAGTCCCTCGCTGCGGGTCGCCGTAAATCGCACCGGGCGGCCGGTGCGTTTTGCCGCCCACAGGACCAGCGCGTGCTCGACGAAGGGACTGCCGCGCATGCCGAAGCCGCCGCCCATGTCGGGGGAGATGACCCGCAGCTTGCCCTCCGGTATTCCGAAGACGTTTTGGGCCAGGGCGCTGCGCATGCGATGGGGCGACTGGACGCCGGCATAGAGGGTGTAGCGCTCTTCCAGCGGATCATAGAAGCCGATCGCGGCGCGCATTTCCATGGGGTTGGTCGATACGCGGCTGATCTCGTAGTCGAGCGAGACCACATGGTCCGCCGCCGCGAAGGCCGCGTCGGTGGCGTCCTTGTCACCCAGCGAAAAAACGAAACTTTCGTTGCCGGGCACACTGTCCCAGACCTCGGGGGCGCCGGTGTCTCGTGCCTTGCCGGTCTCGATGACCGGGTCGCGCGCCTCGTAGTCGACCTCGATCGCCTCGGTGGCGTCGACCGCCTGGGCATAGGTCTCGGCGATCACGGCGGCAACGGCCATGCCGACGAGGTGCACTTCGCCATCGGCCAGCAACGGATAGGGCGGTTCGACCATGGGGGTTCCGTCACGCTGATGGCGCTTTACCCCGCAGGCCAGTCCGCCGATGCCGTCGGCCCTGAGATCGTCTGCCGTCAGTATCTCGATGACACCGGGCATCACCGCGGCGGCCGACGTGTCGATGGACCTGATGACCGCCGCCGCATGGGGCGAGCGCGCGATGGCCATATAGGCCGCGCCCGGCACCTTGCGGTCCTCGGTGTAGTTGCCCTTGCCCGTAAGCAGGCGCCGGTCTTCCACCCGCGGCACCGATTGTCCGATGCCGAACTCGCGCATCAGTGTCTCCCGGTGCGCGCCGGGGTTGGCAACATACTCACGTGGAAACCAGGCATCGGTTAGGAGGCATCCTTCGTTTCTTCACCGGCCGCAAGAGTCGCTTCGCCCTGTTCGACGGCCTGATCCCAGGCCTTCGGCTTGAACGAATAGTAAAGCGCGATGACGATCATGAAGATGATGACGTCCGAGATCCAACGGCTGAAGATGAACTGGAAGGGCTGATCGTCGGAGACAATCAGCACATTGCGCAGCCCTTCCTCGGCGATCGGGCCCAGGATGATGCCCAGCAGGATGCCGGCCGGCGAGAAGTTATATTTCTGCGCCAGGTAGCCGATGATACCCATGGCCACCATGATCCAGACATCCCACGGGTTTCCGCTCGCGGCGAAGGTGCCGACGACGCAGAAGATCATGATGATCGGAGCCAGCAGGCCCCGCGGGAACAGGGTCACATAGGCCAGCAGGCGCGCCATCACGGCGGCGATCCCGCCCATGAAGAAGTTGGCGAGGATGAAGCCCCAGATCACGGTGAAGATGACCTCGGGAGAATCCGTGAACAGCCGGTCGCCCGGTTGCAGCCCGTGGATCATGAGCGCGCCGAGGATAACCGCCGCCGAGATACCGCCGGGGATACCGAGCACGAACATGGGGATCAGGGAGGTCCCCGTCACGCCATTGTTGGAGCCTTCCGTTGCGGCGAGGCCCTTGACCTCGCCCTCGCCGAACTTGTCGCCTTCCTTGCCGCGCTGGATTTCCCAGGCATAGGCGATCCACTGGGCGACGCTGGCGCCGGCGGCGGGCACGATGCCCATGACCAGACCGGTGACCCAGCCGCGCGCGAGCGACCAGCGGCAATGCATGATCTCCGAGACGCGGGGCAGGATGTTCCAGCTGAGCTTGGCCCGGCCCGAGATGTTGGTTTTCGGGCTTCCCTCGCACAGGGTCAGGGCCTGGGCGAAGGCGAAGAGGCCGATCACGGCGGGCAGGATGCCGACGCCCGACAGGAGCCCGGTCGCGCCATATGTGAAGCGGGGGAACGCCGAGGCCGCGTCGACACCGATGGTGCTGATCAGCAGGCCGGCAAGCCCGGCAATCAGGCCCTTCAGGACGGCGCCGAAGGACACGGCGGCGATTGCCGTCAGGCCCAACAAGGCCACCACGAAGAATTCCGATGGCCCGAACAGGAGAGAGACCTTGGCCAGCGGCGGCGAGAGATACAACAGTGCGAAGCCCGAGATCAGGCCTCCCATCACCGACGCGAAGGTGGACATGCGGATGGCCTCTGTCGCGCGGCCGCGCTTGGTCATCTCATAGCCTTCGATGGCCGAGGCCGCCGAGGCCGAGGTACCCGGCGCGCGCAGCAGAATCGCCGTGAAGGAGCCGCCGTAGATTCCGGCGGCATAGGTCGAGACCATCAGGATGAGCGCGGTTTCGGCCGGCCACTCGAACGAGATCGGGATCATCAGGGCGATGGCCATGGGCGGTCCGAGGCCCGGGATGGCGCCGATGATGAGGCCGACGACGATGCCGACGAACATGGCGCCAAGGTTGGCCAGGGTCAGAACGTTCAGGAGAAAATCGATGCTTTCCATGATCTGGTTCCTCTCCGGGCGCTAGAAAAGAATGCCTTCGGGCAGAAATGCGCCGAGGACCAGGGTGAAGAAGGCGTAGAGCAGCGGGAACAGGATGACGGCTGTGAGCACGATCAGCTTGTGATCGCGCAGGCCGGTCATGTAGGCCGCGATAAAATAGAAAAAGAAGGAGGTGACGTAGAAGCCGATCTCGAACACGGCGATGGAATACACAACGCCGACCAGCATCACATAGATGGGCTTCCAGGCGGTGTAGGAGAAGTCGAAATTCACCATGCCCTTGAGACGCTCTTTGTCCCGGGCCGTGAGGGAGCGCAAGAGCATGCCGAAGGCGAGCACCATGATGCCGATTTCCGCAAACTGCGGGAACGCACCGGCGCGTTGTGGCCAGCCAATTGTGCGGGTGTACATGAAACCGGCTGCCAGAATCAGACCTATGGCAACCAGCCGTTCAGCCATCAATCGTGTCATGAGAATCTCCCCCCGGGATGTCTCGTGCAACGTAGTGTTGTTAGCGCATTGAACGGGATGACACGCCCCGCCGGATCGACCGACGGGGCGTGCTTTCAGGAAACGTTGTTTCCGGTACCCGTATGCTTACTGGACGCCTTCCTGCTCCCAGTAGGCGGCCTGCTCGGCGACCTTCTGGCCTTCGCGCAGGAGATTCCACATCTCGTCGCCCTCGGCGAACATGAGGTGGTTCTTGTTGGCGGCTTCCTTGGCCACATACTCAGGATTGACGATCGCCTTCTTGATGGCGTCGAGATAGATCGCACGCTTCTCTTCCTCGAGGCCGTTGGCCGTCGCCAGTGTCCGACCGGCATAGGTGATGTTGGTCTTGCCGGTGATCTCCTGGAAGGTCGGGACGTCCGGCAGCAGTTCCCAGCGGCTCGGATGCAGCACCGCGATCGGCCGCAGCTTCTTTTCCTCGATGGAGGGGATGAAGAAGCCGACGTTGGCGGCAATCAAGTCCACATGCTTGCCCAGCGCGAGCTGGATCTTGGAGTTGTCACCGCGGCTGGTCACGAACTTCGCCTTGAAGCCGGGAACGGCCTGCTGAGCGAATGCGACACCGATATGGTCATCACTGCCGAAGCTGCCCGGGGCAACGATGATCGGCTGCTTCTGAGCATAGGCGAGGACGTCGTTCAGATCCTTGAACCGCTCGTCGTCCCAGCGCACGAGCCACAGGCCCGGGTCATAGGAGTGCCAGGCCAGGAAGTTGAAGGACTCGAGCTTCTCCGAGCGCTTCATGGCCGGGTTCAGGAACGAGAAGATGTGCGGAATGTTGACGACGGCCAGCTTGTGATCGTCGCGTTTCGCGTTCCAGTCATTGACGACCTGGGTCCACGAAACCCAACCGCCGCCGCCGGCGACGTTGGTGACCTTCACGGGCACACCGAGTTCCTCGGAGAGATACGGTGCGAACAGACGGAATGTCCGGTCGGCGCCGCCGCCCGGTGCGAACGGCACCTGGAGCTGGACGGGTTTGCTCGGGAAATCCGCGGCAGTTGCGGTGCCGGGCGTCACGAATGTGAACCCGATAACAGCCGCGGCCGCAGCGGCAAATGATGTAAAGCGTTTCATAACTGGGACCACCCCCTGATTGTTTTCTAGTTTATTGTCCGAAAAGCGTATCTTCTTAGGAAGCCGGACGGCAAATCCTTTTTTTCCGATAGTAGAATAATACCCCACCTAGGTCGGCTGGATCTTCGCCGTGATCTGTGAAGATCGGGCGCGGCATTGCTTTTCTAACCGAGCGGGTCCGCATCCAGCAGGATACCGGCCAGCAGACAGGGTTCCTCGGTGCGGTTCGACCAGGCGTGCAATGTGCCGCGCTGGACGCAGGTGTCGCCCGCCTTGAGGCAGACCTCTTCCTCGTCGAGGATCAGCCAGACCTCGCCGGAGATGACGATCAGATAGTCGACCGACTTCGTCTTGTGCATGCCGGGGTGCTTCTGCCCGTCGAGGCGCTCGCCCGCACCCATCTGCTCGAAATACTTCTTCATCGTGTCGTAGTTGCGCTGGGAGTCCGGCGGAATCTCCAGCACGCGGAACACCGCGCCGCCGGCCGGCGGTTCAAGGGTCACCTTGTCGCCAACCGTGTCGGCATTGCCTTCGTTGCTTGCGGGGATGCTGCTCGAGAGCCAGACATCCGACAGGCGCACATTGGGCTGACCCTCCGGGGTCAGCACATGGCCCATGTCGGGGGTCATGGTCTCGTCGATCGCGACGATGGCGTTGCCCTTGTCGTCATGGCCGGTGATCACCCGGCGGATGTCGCGTGGCATGTCGGTCTCCTCAGTTCTGGTCGGGTTTCTTCCGGTCGCGCCAGTCGGCGGGTTTGACGATTTTCGTGGTCAGCACGCCGATGCCCTCGACATCGAGCTCGATCACGTCGCCGTCCTCGAGGTAGCGGTTGTACTCGAGCCCGCAGCCGGTCGGGACCGTGCCGGACCCGAAGACCTCGCCGGCATGGATCGTCTGGTTCTGGCTCAGATGTTCGAGCACGCCCTCGAAACGGTGATCCATCATGCCGGAATTACCCCGGCTCCACTCGTCGCCGTTGATCCGGGCGCACATGGTGAGATCATACGGGTTCTTGATCTCGTCGGCCGTCACGATGCAGGGACCGAAGACGTTGCCCGCGTCGAAATCCTTGCCCGGACCGCCCATGCCCGCGCCGCTGCGGATCTCGATCGCCTGAATGTCCCGGGCGCTGATGTCGTTGAAGATCGTGTAGCCGAAAATATGGTCGGCCGCGGTGGCGGCCGTGAGGTTCGACCCGGTGCGGCCCGTGATCATGGCCCATTCGAGCTCATAATCCATGCGCCGCGCCTCATGGGGCCAGATGGCTTCGTCCTCCGGGCCGATGATGCTGAGATGGTTGCTGTTGAGATACACCGGGGCGGCGACCCATTCCGGCGGGACATCAAGCGCGCCGGCGGCGCGGTAGCGTTCAAGCGCCGCCTCCGGGTCGTCCTCGCGAGCGGCAAGGCGGGTGTGCCGGACTTCGCGGGCGTTGCGCAGATGCTGCAGAAAACAGGCGCAATCACGCAGGCGGCGCGGATTGGGCAGCGGCGCTTCGAGCCGGACGCCGTCGCGGGGGCGGATCGCGCTGTCGATGCCCCAGGTGATTGTCCGGTCGCAAAGCTCGAATGCGCGTGCCAATGCGGGCTCGCCGCCGTCAATCAGGGCGAGCATGGACGTGAATGCCGTGTTCTGGTCGTCGGGGAAGACCTCGTGGGCCGCCGCGGCGAGGTCGACGATGGATGTGTCGTTGTTGATGAAGGCGCCGAGGTGCTGTGAGCCATCGGCCGAGAATGTCACGAGACGCAAGGCGGTTCCCCCTGGATGAACGTCAGTCCGCCAAAAGGGTCTCGTAATTTCGGCCCCGGAACAAGTCTCGCAGGCGCAAGCCGCTCAGAGGGTGGGACGAAATGTCAGGTCAGAACTGGAGCACGGAACCGGCGGCCAGAAACGCGACCAGGCCCAGCGCGTAGAAACCAAACAGGCTGGAGCCTAGGAAAATGATATTGCCGATGGTGTGCAACGGGTGTCGTCGACGCTCGATGGAACGGCGGACTTTCGAGCGCCGTTCCGGCCCGGCAAGAACCGACAGGAACATCGGGCGCCCGGGCAACGGTACGGTGACGCGGAGATCGACCGGGTGCGCGTTGGCCGGCGCCAGTTCGACGAAGTTGGAGAGCGCGTGCCGCTGTTCTGGCGTGAGACTGGCGCGCAGCGCTTCGGGCAGACGGTCGAGCAGGGGAATAGGCAGATCGGGCGCGGTGTTGATGTCGTGTGCGGTCATGGCGGGGTTCAAGTTTCCGGAATGGCGGCGCCATAGGCGCAATTGTCATCACGCGCAGTATGAAAAGACATGGTTAACGAATGCTTGCCGGTGTTAACCATGTTTTACCAATCGGTTCGTATGTTTGACGCAACCGAAAGGCGCTCGACGGCTTTCCGAAAGATTCGGACGCTCGTGCGCAGGGGATTGAAGGGAATATTTCTATGGCGACGCGCAGCACCACGCGGAAGAAAAACCTGGTCACCAAGGCGGCGCAGCTCGCCCGAAAACGTCTCAATGGCGACGCTGCGGTGACCTGCGCGAACTTCGTGCGCGACTATTACGCCAATGTGCCCCCGGCCGACATTGCGGAGATGGACACCGAAACGCTCTTTGAGTCGGCGCAATCCTATCTTCGGTTTGCCCAAAAGCGTTTGCCCGGAGAGCCCCTGATCCGGGTCTTCAATCCGCGCCAGAAGGATCATGGCTGGGATGGTTCGCACACGGTCATCGAGATTGCGACCGAGGACATGCCGTTTCTGGTCGATTCGGTTACGGCGGAGCTGAACTATCAGGGCCTGACCGTGCATCTGGTGATCCACCCGATCTTCCAGGTGACGCGCACCGCCGCAGGCAAGATGAAGAATTGCGCCGCGCGGCCCGAAGATGGCGCGCGCGCCGAAAGCTTCATGCATTTCGAAGTGAATGAACTGACGGACCCCAAGACCCTGGCCAATCTGACGGCGCGGCTTGAGCAGGTGTTGCAGGATGTCAGCGCATCGGTCCAGGACTGGCAGGCGATGCGCGGCGAGGTCACGGGTATTCTTGCGGACCTGGATGCGCAGTCGACGAAGATTACCAAGGCGGAGGTCGAGGAAACCCGCGCGTTCGTCGAGTGGATGCTCGACGATCATTTTACTTTCCTGGGCTATCGGGAATACGACCATGTGGGCACGGGCGCGAAGCAGAAGCTGAAGGCACAAGCCGGTGGGCTGGGGGTTCTGCGCGATGCCGATCGGGCGATCTTCGAGAACTGGGCGGATGATGCGCCCCTGCCCGATGAGGTCCGGTCGTTCATCCGCCAGCCCCATCTCGTGATGATCACGAAGGCGAACCAGCGCGCAACCGTGCACCGGCGCGTCCATATGGATGTGGTCGGTGTGAAGAAGTTCGACGCGTCGGGCAAGGTGACGGGCGAACGCATGATCGTCGGGCTTTTCACCTCGACCGCCTACAGCGTTTCCCCGTCGCGCATTCCCATTCTGCGCCGGAAAATCGCGACGGCGATCGACGCCGCGGGCTTCCCGCCCTCAAGCCATGATTCCAAGGCGCTGGCGCACATTCTGGAGACCTATCCGCGCGACGAGTTGCTGCAGATCGACGAAGACCTGCTGCTTGAAAATGCGCTGGGCATCCTGCATTTGCAGGAACGCCAGCGGACCGCACTGTTCGTTCGCGAGGATCCGTTTCAGCGTTACGTCACGGCCCTGGTTTTCGTGCCGAGTGATCATTTCGACACCGAGCTTCGCGAGAGCCTGGCGGCGATTCTGGAGGAGTCGTTTGACGGCTCCTGTGTCGCTTTTTTCCCTGATTTCGGGACAGATTCCGTTCTCGCCAGAATCCTGTTCGTCATCAAAACCGGGCCCGGCCGAATTCCGCCCTACCGGATTGAGGAAATCGAGGCGGCGCTGCGCGAGGCGACCCGGTCGTGGGAAGACCGGCTACGCGACGCGCTCGTCGAGGCGCGCGGTGAAGAGGTCGGCCTGGTGATGTTCCAGCGCTATGGGCACGCCTTCACGCCAGCCTATCGCGATCGCTATGACCCGGCCGCTGCGGTGGGGGATATTGCGTCGATCGACGCGGCGCGCATTTCGGAGAATCTTCAACTGAACCTGTATCGCCCGGAGGGCGATGCCGCGCAGACCGTACACCTGAAGCTTTATCACGCGGAGCGGGCGCTACCTCTGTCGGATGTGATTCCGATGCTCGAGAATATGGGTCTGAAGGTGATCGGCGAGGAGCCGTTTGCGGTCGAATATCAGTATGGCGAGGGGACCGGTACGGTCTGGGTGCATGATTTCCAGATGGAATCCCGTACCGGGGCCGAGATCGACCTGACCGCGGTGCGTGATTCCTTCCACGAGGGGTTTGCCCGGGTCTGTGACCAGTCGGTCGCGGATGACGGTTTCAACAACCTGATCCTGGGGGCCGGCCTCGAATGGCGCGAAATCCTTGTGCTGCGGTCCTACTGCAAGTTCCTGCTGCAGAGCCGGATCGCCTATTCCCAGTCCTATATGGAAGAGACGCTGGCAAATAACCCGAAGCTGGCTCGCATCATCGTCGAGTTATTCGTCGCACGGTTCGATCCGGCCCAGGCCGGCACGCCGGCAAGTGAACGCCGGGTCAAGAAACTGCGCAGGGACCTGGCTGCGGGACTGGATGCCGTCTCGAATCTGGATGAAGACCGGATCATTCGCCGGTTCGCCAATGCCGTTGACGTGACGCTGCGCACGAACTTCTTCACCACGGATGACGACGGCGAGTTCAAATCCTACGCGTCATTCAAGATCGACAGCGCGAATGTCGATGACCTGCCCGAGCCGCGGCCGAAGAAGGAGATCTTCGTCTACAGCCCGCGTATGGAGGGTTGCCATCTGCGCGGCGGCGATGTGGCGCGCGGCGGCATCCGCTGGTCGGACCGGCGCGAGGATTTCCGCACGGAGATCCTCGGGTTGCAGAAGGCCCAGATGGTCAAGAACTCGGTGATTGTGCCGGTCGGCGCCAAGGGCGGCTTCGTGTGCAAGAACCTGCCGGCCCCCACGGGAGATCCCCAGGCCGACCGCCAGGCGACCCAGGAAGAAGTCATCGCCTGCTACAGCACGCTGATCTGGGGACTGCTGGATGTCACAGACAACCTGGTCGGCGGCAAAATCGTGCCCCCCGAGACCGTGGTGCGTTACGACGAAGACGATCCGTATCTGGTGGTGGCGGCGGACAAGGGAACCGCGACGTTCTCGGACATCGCCAACGGTATCAGCCAGGATTACGGCTTCTGGCTGGGCGACGCCTTCGCGTCGGGCGGCTCGGTCGGTTATGACCACAAGAAAATGGGAATCACCGCCAAGGGCGCGTGGGAATCGGTCAAGCGCCATTTCCGCGAGATCGGGCACGACACCCAAAGCGCGGACTTCACCGCGGTCGGTGTCGGCGATATGTCGGGCGACGTGTTCGGCAACGGCATGCTGTTGTCGAAACACATCAAGCTGGTTGCCGCGTTCAACCATATGCATATCTTCATCGATCCGAATCCTGACCCGGCGAAGAGCTTCGTCGAGCGCAAACGCCTGTTCGCGCTGCCGCGATCGAGTTGGACCGACTATGAGAAGAAACTGATCTCGAAGGGCGGCGGCATATTCGAGCGCTCTGCCAAGTCGATCAAACTCACGGCCGAAATCAAGAAGCTGCTCGGGGTCACCCGCGATCAGATGACTCCGAACGAGTTGATCCGGACCATTCTCGTGGCCGAGATCGACCTGCTCTGGTTTGGCGGGATCGGCACCTACATCAAGGCGACCAGCGAAAGCCAGGCTGACGCCGATGACCGCTCGAATGATGCCGTGCGCGTCGATGCCAAGACCCTGCGTTGCAAGGTGATCGGCGAGGGCGCCAATCTGGGTGTGACCCAGCTGGGGCGGATCGAATACGCCCGCGCGGGCGGCCGGATCAATACCGACTTCATCGACAATTCGGCCGGCGTGGATTGTTCGGACCATGAGGTGAATATCAAGATCGCGCTCGACGATGTCGTTTCGGGCGGTGATATGAACCTGAAACAACGCAATGCGCTTCTCGAGCAGATGACGGACGAGGTGTCGGACCTGGTCTTGAACGACAATTATCTGCAGACCCAGGCGATTTCACAGGCGGAGCGCCGGGCCCCGGAACTCCTCGAATCCCAATGGCGTGTGATGCGCTCGCTGGAGCGGCGCGGTTTGCTGGATCGCCCCATCGAGCATTTGCCCGATGACGAACGTATGGCCGATCTGCAGTCCGACGGGCTGGGCCTGACCCGGCCCGAATATGCCGTGCTCTTCTCCCATGCGAAGATCGCGCTCTACGGTGATTTGCTGCCGACCGATGTTCCCGATGACGCCTATCTGGTCAAGGATTTGGCACGCTACTTCCCGCGCCCGCTGCGCAAGCGTTTCGAGGCGCAGGTGTCGCGCCATCGCCTGCGCCGGGAAATCGTCGCGACCTATGTAACCAACTCGCTGATCAACCGGGTGGGGGCCGCGTTCGTTCACGATCTCACCGAACGGTCCGGCGCCGCGGCGGATGACGTCGCGCGGGCCTATGTCATAGCCCGCGATGTCTTCGATCTGCGGCCGCTGTGGCGCGATATCGAGGCGCTCGATCTTGCGGTAACGGCCGAGACGCAGAACGAGATGGCCCATGAGCTGGAGGAGCTGGTCGAGCGTCTGACGATCTGGTTCCTGGCCAATGCACGCCGCCCGCTGGATATCGCGGACACGATCGAGCGTTATGCGCCCGGCATTCGTGAGCTGGCAAAGACGTTGCCGGATATCGTTGCGGCGGAGGACCGGCAAGGCATCGACCGGACAACCGCGCGGCTTTCCGGCGAGGGCGTGCCAAAGGCCCTGGCCCGGCAGATCGCGAGCCTCGATGTCCTGTCGGCGGGTGGAGATGTCGTGCGCATTGCGCGAGAGTCCGGTGTGCTCGTTCTGGATACCGGCCGCATCTACTTCGAGCTCGGGGCGCGGCTGGGAATCGACTGGGTGCGCCACGCGTCCAAGGAGATCACGCCGGAGAGCGAGTGGGAGAAGATCGCGATCGATTCCATCGTAGATGACAGCTATCGCCATCAGTCTGCGTTGACCAATCATGTCCTGGACGTTGCCGGCGGTGGCAAGCTCGGCCCGAAGTTTGCGGCCGGGGTGATCGAAACCTGGATCGGCTCGCGCAATGGCGCGGTGGAACGCACCTGCCAGCTTCTGGATGATCTGCGCGCGAACGAATCCATCGATCTGGCAATGCTCTCGGTTGCCAATGGGCAGTTGCGAAATCTGCTTGCCGGGTAAACGCCTGCGGGTCCATGGTCGCGGCGCGCGCCGGTGTTTCAACGCGGTGCGACCGTTGAATTTGCCCCGACCGGACCCTTTGTGAGCCGATACTTCAATCCCACCGCCGGGAATCTGGCGATCCTTGCAGCGCTGTCTGCCTGCCTTTCGACGGCCCTGGGTGGTTCGGCGTTTGTCGCCATGCGTTTCCTGGTGACCGAGACCGATCCGGTAACGGTTGCCTTCCTGCGGAATGTCATCGCCGCGATCATCCTGACCGCGATTGCGCTGGTGGTGATCCGGCGTTGGCCCTCACCTCGCGAGTTGCTGATTCTCGGTTTCATGGGGGCGATCTTCTTCGGGGGTCTGCAGTTCATTTTCGCCAACGCCCTGACCTATACGACGTCATCGCGTGGTGCGCTGGCCTATATGACCTCGCCGTTCCTGACCCTTTTGATCGCGGCCGCGTTTCGTATCGAGCGCCCGACAACTCAGAAATTTGCAGGGATCGTGCTCGCGACCCTGGGGGTCGTGGTCGCGCTGGGGCAGGGCGCCGGTGCGCCGCCGGATGCGTGGATCGGCGACGGGCTCATATTGATCGGCGCGCTGATCACGGCGGTGTATGGCGTCTGGTCGAACCGCTGGCTTCGGCGCCACCCGCCCCTGGTGGCCGTGGTGTCGGGGGTCGTGCCGGGCTCGGCGTTCCTCTATGTGGTCGCGCTGAGCACGGATGCGCCGGCATTTACGCCTGAGCTCTCGCGCGCGGGCTGGATGGCGATTGCCTATCTCGGCATCGGCGCGGCGGCAATCTCCTATACGCTGTGGCTCTGGGCGCTGCGCCACACAACGCCGACGCTTGTTGCCGTCGCGTTGCCGATGAACCCGCTGATGGCGTTGATTTGGGGTGAGCTATTGCTCGACGAGCAGATTACGGTCGCGATTCTGGCCGGGTTCGCGCTCGTGATCGCCGGCATCGCCGTGGCGAACTGGCCGCGAAAGACCAACGTGGCGCCGGGATGATGAGGTGTGCGGTCCATGACGGTTGAGCCAGACATGAATCTTGATCGGAAGTCCGTCGCGGGCTGGTGTCTTTATGATTGGGCGAACTCGCCCTTCCCGGCGATTGTCCTGACCTTCGTTATCCCGGCCTATTTCGCCCAGGCCGTGGTCGGAGACCCGGCGACGGCGACCACCTTATGGGCGATCATGACCGGGACGGCGGCGTTCGTGATCGCAATTCTCAGTCCGATCCTCGGCGCGATTGCCGATCAAGGGCGGCGTCGCAAACCCTGGCTCGGGGTTTTTACAATCATCATGGCGGCGGGTTCGGCCCTGCTCTGGCTGGTTCGCCCGGAGCCCGATCATGCATTCATGCTGCTGGTTCTTGTCGGGGTTGGCATCGTTGCGTTCGAATTATCGATGGTGTTCTACAACGCGTTGCTGCCGTCACTCGCGCCACAGCGTTTGATGGGGCGCATATCGGGCTGGGCCTGGGGGCTGGGCTATTTCGGCGGCGTCGGTGGTTTGCTGATCGTGCTGTTCGGCTTCGTTCAGGCAAAACCGCCGCCGTTCGGTCTGGATGCATCGGGTGCGGTGCTCGAGCATGTCCGCATCGCCGGCCCCATCGTTGCGTTGTGGTTGCTGTTCTTCTGCCTGCCGTTGTTTGTCTGGACGCATGATCCGCGGGGGCGTGGACGGGCTGCCCTGCCGGCAATTCGTTCGGGCCTGGCGGAACTGCGTTCCACGATCGCCGGGCTCCGCCATCATCCGCAGCTCTGGCGATACCTGCTTGCGCGCATGATTTTCACGGACGGGCTGAACACGTTATTTGCCTTCGGCGGCGTGTTCGCGGCGGGGACCTTCGGCATGCCTGTCGCGGAAGTCATCATGTTCGGCCTGATCCTGAATGTGACGGCCGGTGCGGGCGCATTTGCGTTTGGCTGGATTGACGATCGTATCGGTGCCAAGCGAACGATCCTCATTGGCCTCTGCGGGTTGATCATCATCGGCTTGCCGCTGTTGATGGTCGAATCCAAGCTCGCCTTTGTGATCCTGGGTTCGATCCTCGGCATCTTCTTCGGCCCGGTGCAGGCGGCAAGCCGTTCTTTCATGGCCCGGATCACACCCGCCGGGATGGAAGGCGAGATGTTCGGTCTCTATGCCCTTTCGGGCAAGGCGACGGCCTTTGCCGGGCCGTGGCTGGTGGCGCTTGTCACGGCAATCACCGGCAGCCAGCGGTGGGGCATGGCCAGCGTGTTGCCGTTCCTGGTGATCGGCGGCCTGCTGCTCTGGCTGACGGTGCGGGATGCCGCACCCGGTCGCCAGAGCCGCTAAGCCAGAAGCCAGGCTGAAATCATGCGGCCTGACCCTAGTGCCGGAAGTGACGCATGCCTGTGAACATCATCGCGATACCCGCCTCGTCGGCCGCTGCGATCACCTCGTCGTCACGCACGGATCCGCCCGGCTGGATCACGGCGGTTGCCCCGGCTTCGACCGTGGTCAGGAGGCCATCGGGGAACGGGAAGAAGGCATCGGACGCGGCCACGGATCCGGTCGTCAGTCGTTCGCTTTCGCCCGCCGCCTCGGCGGCTTCGCTTGACTTGTGGGCGGCGATACGCGCCGCATCGACGCGGCTCATCTGGCCCGCCCCGATGCCGACCGTAGCCCCGTCCTTGGCGTAGACGATCGTGTTCGATTTCACATGCTTGCCGACGGTGAAGGCGAACAGCATGTCGGCGATCTCCTGGTCGCTCGGCTGGCGCTTGGTGACGATCTTGAGATCGTCTCGGGTGATGTGCCCGGCGTCGCGATCCTGGAGCAGGAATCCGCCGGCCAGTGGCTTCAAGAGACGCCCGGCCGCACGCGGATCGGGCATTTCACCGGTCAGGAGAAGGCGAAGGTTTTCCTTGCCGGCGAACACCGCGCGGGCATCCGCGTCGGCATCGGGTGCGATGACAACTTCGGTGAAAATCTCGGTGATCGCCTCGGCCAGTGCGCCGTCGAGGGGGCGGTTCGCGGCGACGATGCCGCCGAACGCGCTGACCGGGTCGCATTTGCGTGCCGCGCGGTAGGTCGCGACCAGATCATCGCCGGTGGCCACGCCGCAGGGATTGGCATGTTTGATAATGGCGATCGAAGGCGCATCGAACTCGGCCACCAGCTCGAACGCCGCATCCGCATCGCCGAGATTGTTGTAGCTGAGTTCCTTGCCCTGGATTTGCTCCGCCTGCGCGACGCCCGGACGGGCGGCGCCACCGATATAGAGCGCGGCCTCCTGGTGGGGGTTCTCGCCGTAACGCAGCACGCTGGCGCGGCGACCTGCCGTGACATGCGTATCGGGGAAGGAGTCTCCCACTTCGCCGGAAAGCCAGGCCGTGATGGCGCCGTCATAGGCGGCCGTACGGGCATAGGCCTTGGCCGCTAGACTGCGGCGCAGATCGGCCGGGAGTGAACCCTTGTTGGCGCCGAGGGCCGCGATGACGTCGTCATAGTCGCCGGGATCGGTGACCACGGCCACATGGGCATGGTTCTTCGCCGCGGCGCGGATCATCGCCGGGCCGCCGATATCGATATTCTCCACGCAGTCATCGTAGCCGGCGCCGGACGCGACGGTGGCCTCGAAGGGGTAGAGGTTGATGACGATCAGGTCGATCGCCCCGATCCCGTGCTCGGCCATTGCGGCCTGATCGTCGGGATGGTCGCGCCGGGCGAGGATGCCGCCGTGAATCTTGGGGTGCAGGGTCTTGACCCGCCCATCCATGATCTCGGGGAAGCCCGTATGGTCCGCGACCTCGATGACGGGAATGCCGGCCTCGGCAAGCGCCTTCGCGGAGCCGCCGGTGGAAAGGATTTCGACGCCGTGACCGGCCAGGGCCTGGCCGAGTTCGGTGAGCCGAGATTTATCGGAGACGGAGATAATTGCACGCGTGATCGGCGTGTCGTGATTGCTTGGCACCGGTTTGGTTGTCCTTCATCAAGTGCTTGAGGTGGGGGTTCTGTCCGGGCCAGGGGTGAACCTAATTATGCCGTCGCGGCGTCGGAACCGGGCGTGTCCGATTGATATTCGGGCACCAGGTTAGCGAGCAGGCTGCGACAGCCGTCGTTGTTGTTTTCGCGCGCGGCGGCGCAGATTTCGTCGATGGCGCGCACCAGAACCTCGTGGTCGGCCACGCGCGGTGTGGCCAGCTGGATGGCGGCGTTATCGGTCGGTGTCAGGCTCTCGGCATCGTGGAACAGCTCCTCATAGAGCTTCTCGCCGGGGCGCAGGCCGACAAAGTTGATGTCGATATCCTCATGAGGCCGCTTGCCGGCCAGGCGGATCATCTGTTCGGCGAGGTCGAGAATCTTCACCGGCTCACCCATATCGAGCACCATGATTCCGCCGGCAACAATATTCGCCGATGTGCCCAGGGCGGATGCCTGCAAGACCAGCTCAACCGCCTCGCGGGTGGTCATGAAATAGCGGGTGATGTCCGGATGGGTCACCGTGATGGGCCCACCCGCAGCAAGCTGGCGTTCAAACAGGGGCACGACCGAGCCGGTCGAGCCGAGCACATTGCCGAACCGAACCGTCAGGAAGCGGCAACCATCCCCGTTGCGCGCCCGGTCGAGGGCCTGGCAATAGCTCTCGGCAACCCGCTTGGTCGCACCCATCGCGCTCGAGGGATTGACGGCCTTGTCCGTGGAGATCAGAACCATGATTCGGGTGCCGTGCTCGCGACACAGATCGGCGACATTCCGAGATCCGGCGATGTTGGTCTGGACGCCTTCCGCGACGTGATTCTCGACGATCGGGACATGCTTCAGGGCGGCGGCATGAAAGACGAGCTCGGGCTTCTGTTCGGCGAAAATTGATGCCATCGCGCTTGCGTTGCGAACGTCGGAAAGCTGCGCGTGTCGGTTGATGTCCGGTGCGACTTCGGAGATCTCCAGGTCGATCGCGTAGAGGTTGAATTCCGAACTGTCGACGAGCGTAAGGTCGGCAGGGCCGAGTGCGGCGATCTGGCGCGCGAGTTCGCTTCCGATGGTGCCACCCGCGCCGGTGATCAGGACCCGCCGCCCGGAAATCAACGTTTGCATGGCGGGCCGATCCAGCACCGCCTGCGGTCGCCCGAGCAAATCCTCAACGGCAACCGGTTTCACCTCGATCTCATCGCCGAGGCCGGCCTGGAACGCGGTGAGCCGCGGTAAGCGGGCCATGGTCATGCCATGGGCTTCGGCAAGATCAAGCAACTTCCGCATCAGAGCGGGATCAAGGCCGGACTTGGAAACAATCAGGCGTTGGGGGCGTTCGCCCCGAAGCGCGATCCGTCGCATGACCGCGTCGAGATCGTCGGGCGTGCCCAGCACAGGCACGTCGCGAATGTGACGGCCGACGCGCCGGCCCTTCTCGTCAAGCAGGCCGACGATCCGGTAGGAGGCGCCGGGCTGTCGGCGGATGGCACGGATAAATGTCTCTGCCTCGTCGCCGGCACCCATGAGCAAAACCGGTACGCCGGGTTTTCCGCTCGTGTCTGCCGACAGTTCGAAGTGGCGGTCCTTGACCAGGCGATAGATGAAGCGGGGCCCACCCAGCAACGCCATCAGGACGAACCAGTTGATGACCGGCAGCGAGCGCGGGAGGAATTCGGACCGCGAGACGACAAACAGGATCAGCGAGAAAACCAGGACCGCCAAGGTTACGGCCTTGGTGATCTGGATCAGGTCGTTCATCGACGCGTAACGCCAGATGCCCTTGTACAGGCCCATCGGCAGGAAAATCGCGGCCGCAATGACGGCGAACAGCACCGTGGCCTGGATGACGAAGCTGGACGGGACCGTTTCGATCGAGGGGCCCATGCGAAGCCACAGCGACAATGGCAGCGAGACCGCCGCCATGAAGATGTCGTGCGCGTAGGCGATATTCGCCCGGCTCAGTCGAATTTTTTTGCGCATGAACGGGCCTCGTTGAATAGTCCGCTTATACCATTCCGGAGACTGCGGCCAAGCCCCCCATCATGGGTTGGGGGTGGATGAATCGTTCAAGGCTGCGCCCGTTTTCGGGGTCCGGCGAGCCAGGCCAGGAGCAACGCCACCAGTATTCCCGCCGCGAGCAATGCGAGCCACGGCCCAGGCGAGTCTGGATCCGCCAGAACGCTGACCAGGGCGAGCCCGATCAACAGCAGGTTCACGACCGCGATCGTGATGCTGACCCGGGCGTGGGAGACGCCTCGTTTGATCGCCGCTTGATAGAAATGGTCACGATGGGCGTGCCAGAATTTCTCGCCGCGTGCGATCCGGCGGAGAAGCGTGATGGTGGCATCGGCCAGATAGTAAAGCGGCAGGATCGCTGCGGCCTGCCAGGCGCCGCTTGCCGCGAGCAGGAGCAACAGCCAGCCAAGCAGGTAGCCGAGCGGCACGCTGCCGCTGTCGCCCAGGAAGATCCGGGCCGGCGGCCAGTTCCAGACAAGGAACCCGATGGCGGCCGCCGCGACGGCGAGCGCCTGGCCGTCGGTCGCATCGAGGGGGTGTGTGCCGACGATGCCGATAAGCAGAAGCCCGACGCCGATCGTGGTGGCCTCCACCCCGCTGATGCCGTCTATACCGTCCATGAAGTTGAACAGGTTCATGAACCAGACCCAGCCGATCGCCGCGATGATCATATCGAGCGGGCCGGGCAGGAGACCCTGGAACACCGCGCCCTCGATCAGGAAGGCGCCGGCCAGCGCCGCGAGGAGCTGGGCCCCGAGCCGCGGCAGGGGGCCGATGGTCATGAGGTCATCGACCCAGGACACGGCGGCAAGGCACAGGACGGCCAGTGGAATGACCCAAACAGCCATCGCGGCGCTTTGGGCTGCCGGCGTCGCGGGCAGAAAGAACGGAACGGCGATCCAGACCGGTAACAATGCCGCCAGCAGACCCAGCCCGCCCCCGCGCGGCGTCGGGACATCGTGTGAGCTGCGTTCGTTGGGCCGGTCGAGAATGCCGCGGCGCAGAAGTTGAACCCGGACCAGCCCGACAAACACCGCGGATGCGAGCGCCGTGAAGACTGCGATGATGGCGAGGGTCCAGATCAAGTTTGCTGTTCCGGTTTGAGAAATCAGGCCGCGTGCAGGCCGAGATGTTCGAGTTGCCGGTCGATCACCAGCTGTTCGTCATAAAGTTGGCGTGCCCGCGCCAGCCCGGCGGCGCCCATGGCATCACGACGGGTCGAGTCCTGCACGAGAGACTGCAGCGCCCGCGCCAGTGCGCCGGCATCACGGACCGGCACGAGAAGGCCGGTTTCGCCGTCGACGACCTCCTCGCGGCTGCCGCGCACATCCGTGGCGACGACGGGCAGGCCCGTCAGCATGGCTTCAATGATGGAGCGTGGCATGCCCTCGCGGTGAGACGGCAAGGTGAAGATGTCGGCGGCCCGCATCAGGTCCGCCATGTCATCACGGTAGCCAAGAAAACGAATGCGGTCGCGCAGTGCGGGGTCTGCTTCGACCTCCCGGATTGCATCGCCGATGCCCGCAGCGTGGTCGCTGCTTAGCCGCGCACCCACGGCCCAGAGTTCGGCATCGACATCCCGCATGGCGGTGATCAGTTCGCCATAGCCTTTCTCGGCAACGAGTCGCCCCGCCATAAGAACAACCGGCCGATCATCGGACGTACCGATGGCCGCGCGGATCGCAGAACGCGCCGCGGGATCTTCGGATGGTTTGTAGACGGCCGGGTCGCTGCCGTTGCCGATGGCCAGAATGTCTCCCGTACGGCACAACCCCAGCCGGCGTGCCGTCTGGGCATCTTCCTCCGACTGGGTCATCAGCGTGTGGGTGAATCGCCCGGCGAACCACTCGGCGGCGATATGGGCCTGACGGCGCGGGAACGGCATGTTCTCGTGAAAGTAAAAGCCGTGCGCGGTGTAGACGATTTGAGGCACGCCGGCGCGGGCGGCCGCGATCCGCCCGACGAACGCTGCGACGGGCGTGTGCACATGGACGATATCGAATTTCTCGCGACGGAACAGATCGCGGAGGGCGCGCCCCGCGTGCCAGTTCCGGGCCGGGTTGGCGGATCGTGCCAGCGGTATCGTCTCGATGCGAAACCCGTCCGCGCGCACCGGCGCGATCAGGTCGCCGTCCGCGCAAACGCCGACGACTTCATGGCCTTGTGTGCGCATTGCCTGCATGAGCGGGTGCAGCAGATGGTAGAGCGTAAAGTCCACCGTGCAGAGCTGGCATATCTTCTTAGGCATGACCGGTCGAGTAGAACCAGGCCAGGCCGCGGCCGTCGCTGGCGCGTGCCGCTACCGGCACAATCGAAACCGCTGCCATGGACACAATGGCGCAGGTGGAGACGTATCGGGAGATGCCGAGCATGGGTGGATCAGTTTTGCCGCAAATCGCGCCGGGCGGCAAGTTGGCCGCTGATTGACCGGTTCGGATGGTCGCATTTCCGGCGCGGAAGATTATCAGGGGATCGCGCCCTGATGACGAGGCCTGGTCGCGGGAATCTGATAGTCTCACCGTCATGCAATCCGGAGCCTGTTTGTGCGTACGCTGTTTGACATCTTTATTGTTTGGCCCATGCCGGCGCTCTGGATTCTGCTGCCGGGCCTGTTCTTGCTGCGCCGACGCCTGGGCCGGATTCTCGTTTTGCTGGGCGGAGGCCTTTTGCTGGTGGGCACCACCCCGGTCGTCGGGAATGTTCTGCTGGGTGCGCTCGAGCGGGGGGCGCCGGCATACGATGGCGACGCGGTACCGCCGGAGAGTTACGACGCGATTATTGTTCCCCTCGCGGGGGCATATGAAGACCCGGCAGGCCGCTGGTGGCCCATGCCCGGCTCGGTCGATCGCACCGTGCGCGGTCAACAGATCCAGGCGGAGACGGGCTTTCGGTTGATTGTCGTTGGCGGCTCACCGCTCCCGGGTCAGCGCGAAGCGGAGGCCATCGCGTTGCAGCGCGTCCTCACGCTGGCCCCGGATACGATCGTCGAGGATACGGCGCGCGACACGTTCGAAACCGCGCGCGCGGTTTCCGCGTTGGTGAAGGCACCCGATGGTGCGAGCCGCTCACCGCGGGTGATTATCGTCACCGGGGGCTCTCACGTGGCACGTATGGCGGCCACCCTCCGCCGGTTCGGTCTCGACGTGGCGGCCGCGCCGCCGGGCCGGTATGAAGATGCCCGAATCGCACGAAACCTGTGGCTCGACCTTGTGCCAAGCGCGCGCGGCGCGCGGCGTGTCCGCAGTGCGCTGCATGAGTATACGGGTATCGGCTGGTATCTCGTGACCGGGCGAATTCGGCTGCGAGACCTGTAGGCCGGATGTGGCGCCCGGCCTCAGTCCGGGTGGTTCCGGCGGACGGGCGGATTGGCGCCTGTCGCGACGGCGATCATCACCATCAGGCCGAGTGTGGCCATCCACCAGCCCTGCCAGATTCCGAACCCCACCTGTGCGATCGTGAAAGCGCAGGCGGTCGTCGCAATCAGCGCGGCAGGGCCGGCGCGATTGTCCGGGGACCGGGGAATCGAGGCCACGATCAGGGCGAATATCGCGCCCACCAGGATGACGCCGACCATTCCGAGCTCCAGCCAGATCTGGCTCAGCGCATTGTGCGGGTGCAGGGGCAGGGCTTGCCCGGTCTCGGGGAGGCCGCCGAAGTGGAAGAGGAAGAGCTGTTCATTGTTTCCCGGGATCGCCCGCGATGCATCGAGTCCCCATCCGAACAGCGGGTGCTCGAATATGCGCTCGGCCGCGAATTGCCAGATGACAAGGCGATGGATCTCGGAATGGGGAAAACGGAGGTTGGTGGCCAGGAAATCGATGGCGGGCGGTGCCAGAACATCGATCAGGGGAATCATGACAACCGCGGCGGCAAACGCCAGGAACAAGAGCCGTATTCCCCATCTCTGCGAAACCCAGCCAATGACGAAGGCGAGCAGACCCACTGCGAAGGCGACGAGCGGGGTCGAGGGCGCCAATGCGAACAACAACAGCGCGCTCAGGATGATTACGGCGGCTGCTGCGAGGCGGTTGTAGATCCTGGCAACAATGAGTGCGACCGGCCAGACGAGCAGCGCGATCACCGTGCTCGTCCGGTTAAGGTTGGAGAGATCGTCGGCTGCCAGACGACTTTCGCCCAGCCATATCGAGATGGGACCACCCCATAGAACGAGAATGCCGGTCAAAACGAGACCGGTGACGGTCCCGCCAATCAGCCAGTATCCGAACTTCCGCCGTTGTTGCGGGTCGAGCTTTCCGGCGGCGTCGACCAGAACGATCACGGATATGCAGACAAGCGCGATTCGAAGGGACGTTTTTATGGCCCTGTCGGGGTTGATGGCCCAGAAGCTGCTGATCAGGGCCCAGACGATGAGCAACAGCATCAGCACGACGAGGAGCCGGTTGGGTTTCAGGGCGAGCCGACCCTGAACGGCCCGAATGGCGAGAATCCCGAGAACGCCGATGACAGCGAGAACCCAGACTTGCGCGGTTGCCACGACCGCGACGGGCAGGAACAGGAAGCTGAGCGCATAGAGGAAACAGGCTTCCCGGCGGTCTTGATTTTCTATCGGGATGTTCATCGAGGGACTTGTGCCTATTCGCACCTCGGACGGCAAGGGCACATTTGTGCGTGGGTGTCGTCAGGGCGCGGTGCGGCCCCAGAGCTGGTACATCAGGACGGCCCAGATGGGGTTCTGGAGATTCTGACGCCCGGACAGATGGGACTGCCACGCGGCGCGAATAGGTTCTGGCTGAAGGAGTCCGGATTCCAGCAGTGCGTTTTCGCTCAGCAGGTCTTCGGCCCAGTCCCGCAAGGGCCCGCGCAGCCAGTCCGATATCGGGATGGCAAAACCTGATTTTGGGCGCTCGAACATTGATACGGGCATATGTTTTGCCAGCATCCGACGGAGCGGGAGTTTGGTGCGGCCCGCCGCGATGAGTTCCGTTCGTGGCACGCGCCAGGCGAACTCCGCCAGCCGATGATCGAGAAGGGGGACGCGTATCTCGAGCGCGTGGGCCATGCTGGCGCGGTCCACCTTTGTGAGAATGTCGTCGGCCAGATAGGTCTGGGTGTCGGCAAGCTGCAGGCGTGCGATGGGATCGGAGAGGGATTCGTCGAGTTGGAAAGCTGCTGTCGGGTTCCGGGTTCCGTGCACCACCCCCTGCGGTTCGGGCCATTGTGAGACGGTCGAGAGATACGCCGCTTCTTCGTTCTCGGCCGCGATGGCGCTGGCGGCCTTCCACATCTTGTCGCCGAACTGTGGCGGCGTCCGCATCGGAATCGCCCGGGCGAGCCCGTCCCAGTGGCGCGGTGCCGGCGCACGCATCACCGCGCCGAGGGCGCGGCGCAGCCCGTTCGGCCAGTGTGCAAAACGCCGCGCCAGCCTGGGGAGGGCCAGGTAACGGTTGTAGCCTCCGAACACCTCGTCCCCGCCATCGCCGGACAGTGCGACGGTGACATGGCCGCGCGTCAGGCGTGACAGTATGTATGTCGGGATCTGGGAGGAATCCGCGAACGGCTCGTCATAATGCGCGGGCATGGCATTGATCACGTCCATCGCGTTCTGGGGGGAAACCTGAAACTCCTCATGCTCCGTGCCCAGATACGCGGCGATCCGGCGCGCGTCCTCCGCCTCGTCATAACCGAAGGCGGGAAAACCGATCGAAAAGGTCCGCACCTTGTTCGTGCTGTTGGCCTGCATCAGGGACACGACGAGGGACGAATCCAGCCCGCCCGACAGCCAGGCGCCGAGGGGCACGTCCGAGATCATGCGGTCGGTTACGGCTTGTTCGAGCAGGCGTTCCAGTTCGTTGGCGACTTCGGGATCCGCGAGCGAGGCCGGGTTCTCCTGCCCCGTTCGCGCGATGTTTGCGATATCCCAGTAGCTTTCCAGCCGGGGCTCCTGGTCGGCGCGTAGCGTCAGAATGGTGCCTGGCTGGAGTTTCTGGATGTTTCGATAGATCGTCGCCGGCGCGGGGATATAAGCGAATTGCAGATAGGCTGCCAGCGCGTCGGGGTCTCTGGTCGCGGTTATGCGGTCCGAGGCCAGAAGTGACTTGATCTCCGATCCGAAAACGAAGGCGCCATTCTGTTGGGTCCAGTAGAGGGGCTTGATTCCAAGCCTGTCTCGGACCAGGGAGAGCGTGCGGGTCTTCCGGTCGAAGACTGCGAAGGCAAACATGCCGACCAGGGCGCGGGCGGTTTTCTCCACCCCCCAGCATGCGATGGCTTCACGAAGCACAACGGTATCGGAGCTGGTATCTACCGGGTGGCTGTCCGCTGCGAGTTGCTGCGCCAGGTCCCGGAAGTTGTAGATCTCCCCATTGAAGACCAGAACATAGCGTTGGCATTGCGAGACCGTCGGCTGTCGGCCCTCCGGCGTGGGATCGATCACCGCGAGTCGCCGGTGAGCAAGACCGAGCCCGACCTCGGGATCGAGCCAGGTGCCATCGTCGTCAGGCCCGCGATGCCGGAGGCTGTTTCCCATAGCTTCCGTTCGACGCGCCAGCGTTTGGGCATCGAACTCTCGGATGTGATCCAGTATTCCCGCAATGCCGCACATCGTGTCTGACTTGCCTTCCTGTCGGTATTCTCGGGCTGGTTTCAGCTGTGTGCGAGGCGGGGTGCTTTCCGCGACCGGTGGCCGGGTCACGGACGCTTTTCCCTGCTTGGGAGGTGCCCCGGATTGCAGTGGAGGCGTCTTAGTGCACGTTCATCGTAGGGATTGGCAACAACGAAGTGTGTCGCAGCCTGTCTGATTTGCTCCCGGTCTGCGCCGCGTGTGCGATGCCGATCGGAGGATCGGCCCGGCGGGCCGCGCAGATTGCGAGAATCCAATCACGGCCCCGAAAAAACGAGGCCTGATATACTGTTCACGCCACGAACAAAAAAGCTTGACGGGTCATAAAATGGAGATAGTGTGTTGATTCAGTGCTGCGATTCGCCGTTGTAAGGGGCGAAAATCCCGGGGGAATCCGATTCACCCGGGCTGCGGTAGCAATTAAACCGACATGCCTGAACGTATTCCTCTTAGTGTGCCCGATCTGCGGGGCCGCGAAGCCGATTTGCTGCTTGGTTGCGTGCGCGACAACTGGGTGTCATCGGCCGGGCCTGAAGTCACGGCGTTAGAATCCGCGATGGCGCGCCTCACCGGTCGCGCCCATGCCGTGGCGACCGTTAATGGTACGGCAGCGCTACATCTCGCGCTTCTGGCCGTTGGCGTGCGCACCGGTGACCGTGTGATCGTGCCCGACTGGACCTTCGCCGCTTCGGCGAATGCAATTTCGCATGCCGGGGCAACGGCATCTTTCGTGGATGTCAGAGAGTCCGACTGGGCCCTCGACCCGGCGCTGGTGGCAGAAACACTGGCCGCCGATCCGACGATCCGTGCCGTGATCGCCGTCGATCCTCTCGGCCATACCGCTGACCTTGATGCGCTGGAGGCGGCCTGTGCGCCTCATGGGGTACCGCTGATCGAGGATGCGGCAGGGGCGATCGGCGCCGGTTACCGCGGCAAGCCAAGCGGCAGCGGGGGGGCGGCTGCGATTTTCTCGTTCAACGGAAACAAGACGGTCACCGCGGGCGGTGGCGGCATGCTGGTCACCGACGACGAAGCCTTGGCCGAGCAGGTGCGTCACATGTCGACCCAGGCGCGCCCGGGCAGTGACTATGTGCACGACATGATCGGCTTCAACTACCGGATGACCAACATCAACGCCGCGTTGGGGGCTTGCCCAGATCGAGCGGATCGATGAGATGGTTGCCGCCCGCCGCGACATCGCCGCGCGCTACGACGCCGCCTTTGCCGATCTCGCGGCGGTTGCGTCGATGCCGCGCCCGGCGCATTGCGACAGTGTTTGCTGGCTCTATTCGATCCGGGTGCCGGACGAAGAAACGGCGCGCGATCTTGTCGCGTCCTGTGATGCAGCCGGTATCGAGGCGCGCCTCTTCTGGCGATCCTTGTCGCAACAGGCCCCCTGGCAGGACGCGCCGCGCGCGCTGCAAGGGGTTTCAATGGCACTGTCGGGCACGGTCGTCTCCCTGCCGAGCTCGTCCTCGTTGCATGAACACGACCAGCAGCGCGTGATCGAGACGGTATTGGCCTGGCACGACCATCGGCCGGGAGCCGGGGCATGAACCTGTTTCTCGTCGGCGCCGGCGGACATGCCCGCCCGGTGACCGAGGCCGCCATGGACAACGGGCACGCGGTGGTTGCCTGCGCCGCCATGGACAAGCCCGATTGGCTTGATGTTCCGCTGTTCGGCGATGACGACCCGCTGCCCGCTGCCGCGTCGGGGTTCGTGATGGGGCTCGGTGGCGCCGATCCCGAGGTTTTGCGGCGACGGCACGAACTGTTCGGGCGCTACGCGACAAGACCCGTAACGCCGATTTCGCTCGTCCATAGCCGTGCCTTCGTCGCCGCGGATGTGGTTCTCGCTGACGGCGCCATCGTGCTGGCTGGTGCCGTGGTCAATGCGGGGGCGCAGATTTCCGAGGCCGTGATTGTCAATACAGGCGCGATTGTCGAGCATGACGCGGTCATCGAAGCCGGCGCTCATATTGCACCGGGCGCCGTTGTTCTTGGGGCCGTTCATATCGGCAGCTGCGCGATGGTTGGTGCCGGTGCCGTCGTACTGCCCGGCGCCACCGTGCCCGCCGACACGCTGGTGCCGTCATTGACGCGTTATCCCCGTTGAAGCCGCCGTTTTGACCGCACCGATTTTCATAGCCGAAGCAGGCGTCAACCATAACGGCGAGCTTTCCCGTGCGCTGGAGATGGTGTCCGTGGCCGCCGAAGCCGGTGCCGACTATGTGAAGTTCCAGGCCTTCTCGACCGATGCGCTGGTCGTGCGCGATGCGCGTACTGCGTCGTACCAGCAGACGAACACCGGCGAATCCAGCCAGGATGCGCTGCTGCGCGATCTCGAATTGTCGCTTGATGATTTCGCAACGCTCGCAGCGGCGTGCCGCGAGGCGAAGGTCGGCTTCATGGCTTCGGTTTTCGATCTGGCGCAGCTTGATGCGCTGATCGATCTTGGCATGGACAGGCTCAAGATCGCCTCGGGCGAAATGACCAATACGCCGGCGCTGGTCCGGTTTGCCGAGCGCGGCCTGCCGGTCATCCTGTCGACCGGTATGGCGACCCTGGCCGAGGTCGATGATGCTGTCGCGGTGCTCCGCCAGCATGGCTGCGACGACATCACGATTCTGCATTGCACGTCGGCTCTATCCCGCGCCCCCCGAAAGCCTCAACCTCACGGCCATCGCCACCATGAAACAATATTTCGGTTTGCCGGTCGGTTATTCGGATCACAGTCTTGGTGACCATGTCGCGATCGCCGCCGTGGCGCTGGGCGCGACGATGATCGAAAAGCATTTCACACTCGATCGCACGCTGCCGGGGCCCGATCACCGTGCTTCGCTTGAGCCCGGTGAACTGGGCGCGTTGATAGCGCGCTTGCGCGATGTCGAGATGTCGCTCGGCGACGGCACGAAACAACCAGTGCCCGAAGAGATCGAGACCGCCCGCCTTGTGCGCCGTTCCTGGCATATGCGCCACGCACTGCCGGCGGGCAGCGTACTGGGCGAGAAAGATGTTGTCTTAAAGCGGCCTGCCGATGGTCTGCCGCCCTCGCGCTCTCCTGTCGGTTGCCTGCTGAACCGGGCACTCGAAGCCGACGCGCCGTTGTCCGACGGCGACCTCACACCAGAATCGGTAGTATCTGAATGACACGTATCCTTTCCGTTTCTGCTGGCCGATCTGATGTCGGTATCCTTGCGCCGATCTGGCAGTCCCTTGCCGGGCGACCGGAGGTCGAACTTCACATCCTGCTGACGGGTATGCATCTCGCGCCGGGCGCGGCGGCCGCCGAGGGCATGCCCGCTGCGGCCAAGGTGCATGTTGCCGGTGCCGATATGGGCGGCGGCGGGCCGCCGCCGCCGCCGAAGCCATGGCATTGATCAGCAAGGCGACCGGCGAGGTGATCGAGCAGACGGTACCCGATGTCATGCTCGTCGTGGGTGACCGTCTGGACATGCTCCCCGCCGCGCTGGCCAGCCTGCCGTTCAACCTGCCGCTCGTCCATGTGCATGGTGGCGAGATCACGGACGGCGCTGTCGACGACCGCATTCGTCATGCGCTCAGCAAGCTTTCGCATATGCACTGTGTGTCGTCTCAACATGCGCGGACGATTCTCCAGGAGATGGGCGAGGACGACTGGCGCATTAACGTGACCGGCTCGCCGACCCTGGACACGTTGCTTGCGGCGCCCGCGGTCGATGCGCCTTCCTTTGCCCGCGCGGTGGGGTTGCCATGTTCCGGCGATGACGATGCTGGGTTTCGGCTCGTCACGGTGCACCCCGAGACCAATTCAACAGATCCGCTGGCGCCGATGCGCAATGTGCTCGAGGCGTTGCGTGCGCATCCGGGCCGCGTCCTGTTTACCGCACCCAACAGCGATCCCGGCGGAGCACAGTTGCGTCGCGACGTTGAGGCCTTTTGCGCCGCGGAACCGAATGCCTGCTTCGTCGATACCCTCGGCCCGAGCAAGTATGCATCTGCACTGCGCCACGCGACGTTGATGCTGGGGAATTCGTCATCGGGGATCATCGAGGCCGGTCTCTTCGGCTTGCCGGCCATCAATGTCGGCGAACGACAGGCCGGTCGCTTGCGCGGCGACAATGTGAGGGACGTTCCCAATGATGCGGGCTCGATTGCGGCCGCGCTCAATCGGATCGAAGCCGCTCCGGTCCGTCACTCGGGCGGCTCGCCTTATGGTGATGGCACATCGGGGCCGCGGATCGCGGAACTTCTCGCGAACCTGCCCGACCCGCAACAGTTGCTTTATGGGGTGGTGCCGGACTGATGTCCCGTCCCGCTTTCGTGACCGGTCAGGCTCGTTCAACAATGTCGGGCACCGCAGGCGCCCGTGAGTGATTCGGAGCTCTCGCAATTCCTGCTGTCCGTCGCGCTGTTGCTGTGCGCGGCGCTGGCGGGCGGGCATCTGTTCTCGCGGTTCGGGATGCCGCGCGTTGTCGGCGAGATCTGTGGTGGTCTCTTCCTGGGACCTTCGGTCCTCGGTTTAGTCGCGCCGGGCCTGCACGCATGGTTGTTTCAGGGTTTCGCGGAACAGGCGGTGGTGCTGTCGGTATTCTACTGGCTCGGCATGATCATGCTGATGTTCACGGCCGGCTTCAGCATCACGCCGAAGCTGGGTCCGCGCGACCGCGTGCTCGTACTGGCGCTCGTCGCCGGCGGTCTCGGGCCGCCCTTTGTCGCCGGTTGGCTGGCGGCCCCCTGGCTGGGCAATTCCGCCGCGGCGGACCCGCTGGCCTTTACCCTGGTTGTGGCGATCGCCACGTCGGTGACGTCGATCCCGGTGATTTCGCGAATATTCATCGACCTCAACATGATGGACAGCAATTTCGCCAAACTGACGCTGGTCGCGGCGGCGACGCAGGACCTCGTGCTCTGGGTGATGCTTGCCGTGGCCACGGCAATCCAGCAGGAAGCCCATGTTGCGATCGCCGATATTGGTGGTGTCGTGGGCGCAACGCTGGTTTTTGCCGTCGCGTCTGTCCTGTTTCTGCCGGCCCTGTTGCGCTCGGTCGGGCGGGCAACAATCAGCGAAGCCAGCGAGCCGATGCTCATGAGCTACCTGTTGCTGTTCTGCCTCGCCCTGGTCGCCGTCGCCAGCCTGTTCGAGATCAATCTCGTATTCGGCGCCCTGCTCGCCGGGTTGGTCATCGGCCGTTTTCAGAGCACGCAGCTTGCCGCGACCCGGCGTCGGATTTCCGAGATGGCGATCTGGTTCTTTGTGCCGATCTATTTCGCGCTGGTCGGGCTCAAGCTCGATCTGCCCGGCGACTTTTCGCTGATGCCGGTTGTCGGCTTCATCGTGCTGTCGTCGCTGGTCAAGATCTCGAGCGTTGCGCTGGCGGCGCGGCTCGCACGCGCATCGGCGTCGCGCGCCTTCGATTTCGGAATCACCATGAATGCGCGGGGCGGCCCGGGCATTGTGTTGGCGAGCGTCGCGCATGCGACCGGTATTATCGACGATTCATTGTTCGTCGCTTTTGTACTGGCATCGATTATCACGTCGCTGGCAACGGGAAGTTGGCTGCGTTGGCGGCTGTCTCGTGACACCGCTTTCGGTGTTTGATTGGAGCTGACGGGAACGTCCAGGATGGTTATTTGGCTTACAGGCCTGTCGGGCGCCGGCAAGACGACGATCGCCGAGGCGATGGTTGAAACGCTGAAACCGCACATTCCGGAGCTTGTGCTTGTCGACGGCGACGTTATACGCGAGCTGTTCGGGGCCAGCCTTGGATATGAAGAACCGGCTCGCCGGGAGCAGATCGGCCGCCTTCAGCGGCTGTCGGGCTGGCTCGCGCGCCAGGGGCAAACCGTCGTGGTTGCCGCGCTCTATGCGCACCCGGACCTGTTGGCGTGGAACCGCGACAACCTGCCGGGATATTTCGAAGTCTATGTTAATGCGCCGATGGATCTGTTGCGGGAGCGGGATTCGAAAGGACTTTATGCGGGCGCCGATAGCGGACAGACCCCGAACGTTGTCGGTGTCGATATACCGTGGCATGCGCCACAGCAGCCCGACATGGTGATCGATGCCGCGCGGGTCGAACCGCCGTCGGATATCGCGATGCGGATCGTCCGCCGGATACCCGAACTGGCTGCCGCGCTCGATCTGGAGGCTGCCCAGTGACCGGCCGCACCCAGCTGGAGCTCGACCGCAACCAGTATCTCGAGCTTGAGAAGATCGGTCTTGGTGCGTTTGCGCCGCTCGACGGTTTCATGGACGAGGCCAGCTTTCGCAGCGTTGTCGACACGATGCGTCTGCCGTCCGGCGCGGTGTTTCCGCTGCCGGTTGTGCTCGACGTCAGCCAGGCGGACGCCGACCGCCTGCAGGCCAGCGCGGGCGTCGACCTGACCTTTGACGGCGAGGTCGTTGGTGGACTTGATCCGCGTGACTTCTATGCCTGCGACAGGCCGGCCGCGGCGCGCCTGATCTATGGCACCGACGATGACAGCCATCCTGGCGTGGCTTTTTTCTATCGTCAGAAGCCGGTCTTTGTTGGCGGCGCCGTGCGCCTTCTCAAGCGCGCCCGGTTCGATATTTCGGCAGATGAGCTGACCCCGGATGAAACACGCGCGATCTTCGCCGAGCGCGGCTGGCAACGCGTCGTCGGCTTCCAGACGCGCAACGTGCCGCACCGGGCGCACGAATATCTGCAACGCGTCGCCCTGGAGCATGCCGACGGCCTGTTCGTGCAACCGCTGGTCGGGCACAAGCGCGGCGGCGACTACACGCCACAGGTCGTCATGGAGGGTTATCGCGCGCTCGTCGGCCGGTTCCTGCCGGACGACAAGGTGGTGCTTGGTATCCTGTCTACCGTGATGCGCTATGCCGGGCCGCGCGAGGCCGTTTTTCATGCGCTGATCCGGCGCAACTACGGCTGCACACATTTCATTGTCGGGCGCGACCATGCCGGGGTCGGCGACTGGTACGGCCGGTATGAGGCGCACGAACTGACGCGCCGCTTCGATGGCGATCTCGGCATCGAGATCATGCGGTTACACGGACCCTATTATTGCGCCGTATGCGACGGGATCGTCACCGAACAGACCTGTCCGCACCAGGGCAGCGATGTGACGCATGAAATCAGCGGTACAGAGATGCGCCGTGTTTTGGTGGATGGCCAACAACCCGACAGTCGATATATGCGACCCGAGATCGTTGCGGCGATCGAGGGTCTTCCCTTGTTTGTTGAGGACTGACCTCATGGATCGAACCCGTATCGTATGCACGATCGGCCCGCGCAGCCTGTCCGAGCCCGCGCTGCTCGCATTGCGTGATGCCGGCATGAATGTGGCGCGGCTGAATGGCTCGCATGCGGACCTGGACTGGCACAGGAACGCGATCACCGAAGTGCGCCGGGTGCTGCCGGATGTACCGATCCTGCTCGACATCCCGGGCCGGAAGATTCGCACCACGCAACTGGCCCACGAGCCGAGCTTCGAGCTGGGCGACGAAATCGTCCTGACAACCGAGCCGGACCACGACGGCAGCGCCAAGGTGCCGGTCAATTATCCCGACCTGCATACCGACCTCGAGGTCGGCCATATCGTTCTGGCCGATGACGGCACGCTCCGCTTCACGGTGACCCGGGTCGAGGGGCGCGACATCACTTGCCGTGCGGAGACGGCCGGCCAGCTGCGCAGCCGCAAGGGCATTAACGTGCCGTTCGTCAAGCTGAACACCCCGTCGGTCACGCCGCGCGACGAGGCGATGATCGCCTTCGCACGTGAGACGGGTGTCGACTTTATCGGCCTGAGTTTTGTCGAATCGGCCGACCAAATTCGCCAGTTCCGTGATCTGATCGGTGAGACATCGCCACGTATCGTCGCCAAGGTCGAGAACCAGGGCGGCATGGACAATGTGCACGAAATTGCCGAGGCCGCCGACGCCATCATGGTCGATCGCGGCGATCTCTCCGTGGAAACCAGCCTGCATGACGTGGCGTTGCGCCAGAAGCAGATAATCGAGGCGGCCCGCCGGCACGGTCGGCCGGTGATCATCGCGACCGAGATGCTGCACACCATGATTCAGAATTCCTTCCCGACGAAGGCCGAGGTCAGCGACATCTCAAACGCGGTGCTTGACGGTTGTGCGGCGACCATGCTCTCGGGCGAAACCGCGATCGGAGAGTTCCCCGAAGAAGCGGTCCGACTGATGCGCGAGGTTTCCGAAGCCTCGGAAGTCCACGCGCAGAATCTTCTCGACGCCGAAGCGCCCGACATCGGGGATACGGTTCCCGAGGTGATGTCGCGGGTTATCCCGATGATGTGTCGCGCCTTGCCGATCACCAGGATCGTGGCGATTACACGCTCGGGATTCGCGGCCCGCATGATCGCGGCCGGGCGGCCGAGTCAGTCGATTATCGCGGTGAGCGACGATGCCGCTGCGGCACGCAGCTTCAACCTGATCGCCGGCACGCTCGGTGTGCACAGCAGCGTACCGTTCCCGAAATCGAGCATGGACCATTTCGGGCTGGTGCTTGAGATGCTGTGGCAGCGCGGCCTCCTCGACGAGACGGATCTCGTGCTGACGACCGGCGTGACCTATCCCTATCCGGGCAATCGCATGAACAGCCTGCAGGTCAACCGGATATCCGAGCTGGTTGCCAGCCTGGGCTGGGAGCGCGCGGCGCAATGAGCGAAACGCGCAACGATGTCGAGATGACAGCGCCGGCCGCAGGTGCCGTGCCGCGCAACGGCCTGTTCCTGCTGATCGACGCGCTGCGCTTCGACACCTTGTCGAACGCCCCGGCGCGCGAGTTCATGTTTCCGAACCTTGCGCGCATCATCGACCGCGGCTTCGTGCGCCGGGTGGTCACGAATGCGCAGTCGACGCAGTTCGTCACGCCGGCGATATTCTCGCAGACCTACCCGCTCGACCATGGCGGCTATGACAACGGTATCCGGCTGCGCCCGCAGAGCTTCGCCGAATCCCTGCAGCAAGCCGGCCTGCGAACGCATTTGCTGGCGAGTTGCAACCAGCTCGGCGCCGCGACCGGCTATGGCCGAGGTTTTGATACGGTGCGCACGACATCCGACTTCCGGCTGCTGCTCGAACAACGGGTCGGCCGGACCGTGCGTTTTCAGGTCGAAGCGCTTCGCGCCGCGGACACGACGGCCGATGTCGCGCAGGTGAAGGGCGACTTCGCTCTGTTTCTCGACGGCCTCGTCGAGATGATCGAACATCACGACAAGTCGCTCTGGCCCGAGAAGCTCAGGCGTATCAACAGCCGGGTTGCTGAGGGCTGCAGGGCCGAGCGGGATTTGCTGGAACACAATCCCGACATTGTCTTCGACAAGGTTATGGGTATCGCGCCGGGCATATATTGGCGCTTTCTCGGCGAGCGAAACCCGGGAGGCCTGCGCCTGTTCCGGCACCGTGCCCTCGAATCCGTCAAATGGCGGACGCGCCGCTGGGTCGCGTCGCAGACGCTCTGGCCTTTTCTCGCCATGTCGCACTTTCCTGTCGTCTTCGGCGACATCGTCGCGCCGCTGTGCCGGGTCATCGAAGAGAACAGGGATGATCGCTGGTTCATCTATATGCACATGATGGACGTGCATGACTGCCGATCGATCAGCCGGCCGTTGCACCTTCTTGGTCGTTTGCGTTACTTGCCGCGCTGGATGGTTGCCCGCCTGCGTGGCCAGACGCGCCGGCGCTGGCTCTACGACACCGCGCTGATGTATGTCGATGGCCTGCTCGGCAAAGTGCTGACGACGCTCGAGCGCACCGGCCAGCTCGACGACACCGTCATACTCGCGACCGGCGACCATGGTCTCTACTACGCCGAAAGCCCCCGCAAGAAATCGGGAATCGGCTCACGCACCCATTACGAGGATATCGAGGTTCCGTTGATCCTGGCCAACACGCAGGCGGACCCGGCCGATTCCGGCATGACCGACAGCATGGGCATGACGGCGTCGTTCCTCGACTCACTCGCGGTACCCGCCCATGACAGCTTCAAGGGCGTCAGCATCTTTCGCGGTGGCAGGCCGGCCATCGTCTCGGAGAGTTGCGGCAGCGGGAACGCCGATATAGCTCGCCGCAAGATCTACTTCACCGTGACCTCGCCCACCCACAAGATCATGGCGACGCTGGATGGCGATCGGCTGGCCGTCGAACAGCTCTATGACAAGCAGGCCGACCCTCGAGAACTGCTGAACATCGTCGACGACCCGGCGCAGAAAACCGTGATCGAGAAGCTGACCGCACATCTCCGGGCCGAGCGGGCCGAGATTTTCGCACTGCGCGAAACGCGCACCACGACATCTTCCACGCAGGAAGTCGCCTGACCGATGCCGGCACCAACCAGTGAAACAGAATAGATCGACAAACGCATGAGTTCACTCCCCACGCAATGCATTCTGTTCGAGGGAACGGGCGACGAGCGCAAGTTCATGATGCCGATGCTGCGCATGCTCAAAGAACAGCAGGGCGCGCGACTGATCGGCCTCGTGCGCTTCGCGCAAGACATCAAGCCGCTGCTCGACACCGGCATGTTCGAAGCGGTGTATGCCACCTCGGAGATGCTCGACCATCTGCCGCCCGATGACGAGGATCTGATTCCCGCGGCGCGTGAAATCGAGCGTCGATTCGATACGGTGTTTCACTACAACCTCGCCGACCGTCGCCTGTATTTCACTGGCAGCACGTCATTCCCCTACACCAAGATCGAAACCTCGCTGCCCTATCGCGAATGGATTCGTCAGTTCGTCGCGATGTATCACGCGGTCGAAGAAATCATGGAGCGTCACGGGGTCACCCTTGCCATGAACGGCCGACGCGTCGTCTGCGATGTTGCGCGCGGTCGGAAGATACCCAGCCGCTGCCTCGGTTATTCCTTCCTGCACGACCGGATGATCTGGAAAGACGGCATGAAGGTGAATGGTGAGTGGATGCTGGCCGCGCATCAGCGCGTGCGCGCCGCAGGCGAGTCATTGTCGTCGGATATGCTGGAGCCGCCGCCCTTTCACATGGATATCCGCCGCAAGTTTTTCGCCGGCATCAGTTTGCGGGTGTTGCTGAAAACCACGATTCTCATTCTTGTCCGCACGGTCTATTGGCACCTGCGCCGGTATGACAAGGTCACGCGCTTCGGCTACAGCCCCTGGCGGCACATCAAGTTTCATTTCAAGCGACGCAGCGTCTTCCGTCATCTCGTGCGCACGAGCATGACCGCCGATGAGCTGACGCAGGCGGGCCATCCCTTTGTCTTCATGCCTTTGCAGATGGAGCCCGAAGTCCTGCTGTCGGGACAGACGCCGGAATTCTTCGACCAGACTGCGATGATCCATCAGGTCGCCAAGGAACTGCCCGTTGGCACCTATCTGGCGATCAAGGATCATGTGCCGGCGCTCGGCTACCGCGATCTAAGCTTCTACCGAATGCTCGACACCATGCCGAACGTTCTGCTGATCGATCCGCGCGAGTTTGCCATTCCCTTGATCCGGAAATCCCGGGCGGTCGTTTCGCTGCTCGGTCGCAGTGCTTTCGAGGCGGCGGCGTTTGGTGTGCCGGTGCTGGCCTACAGCCCGAGCCTCTATTTCGGCCATTTGCCGCATGTCGATGTCGCGACCGATCTTGCGCAGACCGGTAACGTCCTGCACCGGCTGATCGAATATAACGACGAGGAACGTGCCGCCTTTGCGCGCGAAGGCGAATTCATGCTTGCCGCGATGCATGAAACGACGATCGATCCGGCTGAATACGAGAAGCCGGAAGACCTTGGCGACGCCTTGTATTCCAGTCTCCAGGCAACGTTCGACGACATGTCACAAACCGCTGCTGAAGAAGGGGTCCGCAATGCCAACTGAACCAGAGACGATTGTTCGTGAAGCATCCGAAGCGCCGCTTCCCGATTCCTACATCATCGAAGGGGAGAATCCGGATATCGATCTCGCCGTTCGCAACCTGCGTGAGCGCGGCTACGTCATCCTGCGTGGGTGTCTGCCGAAGGCTGCCGTCGATGCCGTCGCCGCGCGTACCGAAGAGATGCTTCGGCAGCCGTCGGTCGCCGGGGTGTGGGGCTACTACCGCGCCGATCATCAGAAGAAGGTGATCCAGCCGACCCTGCTGGGGGCGCCGGTCTATCCTGTGATCGCCAACGAGCGGGTGCTCGATATCACGGAGGCCTATCTCGGCAGCAAATGCATCCTCGCCGAGACCAATCTCAAGGCGGATCGTGGCATGGGCTATGTCTATTTCCCGATGCATTCGGACTTCGCGGCGGGCTGGCGCAAGAGTACGGATCATGTTTCGCCGATCACCGAGGAAACCATGAAGCTGCCGCTTGGTGTCGGCGGTGCGATCTATCTGCACGACACATCGGAAGGTGCGTTCAGTTACTGCACCGGCACACACAAGCTTGGTGCGCCGCATGGCCAGCGGCTGAACAGTTACCCGAAGGAGATGCAGGACGAGATATTGTCGACGATGGTGCGGCTTGACGGTCGCAAGGGCGATATCGTCCTCTTTGACGACAGCGGCTTCCATGGCCCCGATCATCCGTCGCGCGCCGACCGCACGCTGATTCTTGTCGATTACTACCGAACCGACATTTTCGGCGACGAGCAGGTTACCCCGCTGCCCATCTGGAGCTGCGACATTGGTGGCCTGTCATCGCGTCAGCTGCGTGTGCTGGGGGCCGACAGCAGTCATGTCCGGCCGTTCGACCGGTACAAGTGGAACAAGATAAAAAAGACATGGGCGTTTGGCCCGATCACTTTCCTGATCGAGAACGCCTTTATTGGTTCTCACCTCCGCATGAAGCTCAAATCGATGCTGTCCAAATGACTATTGCTCACACTCTCAGCCGGGCACTGCCGCCGCCCGCGAAACGGTTCCTGCAACCGAAATGGCACAAGCTGCGCGACTACGTGTTGTTCCGCCAACGCCACAAGGGGCGACTTTATCGTGACCGATCGATTGCCGAATGGGTCGCGGTGCGCCAGCTGGATGGACGCGATCTCGCGGTGCCTGTGCGTTCCTACAGGCAGTTTCGCCGCTACTACCAATTCGGCCGCCAGGGCGATCGTGATGTGGTGTTCGCATGGCTGCGACGTATCGACGATTGCGAGATGTTCTACGACATCGGTTCGTCGAACGGCTTCGAAGGCTTCCTCGTCAACCATCTGTGGGGTTGCAAGGTCGCGTTCGTCGAGCCGTTCACACCGAGTGTCGAGACCATTCTCAAGACGATCGTTCTGCAGGACCCCGACAAGCTTGACGACTTCGAGGTGATCCAGGCCGGCTGTGACGAGAAGATGGACCACTGCAAACTCTACATGCATCACGGGCCCATCCCCGGCGCCAATCGCAACTCGGTCGGCAAACCGGAAAGTTACGACCGCGGTGGCCGCCAGACCCAGCCGGTGCTGTGCCATCAATGGCTGATGACCGTCTCGCTCGACGGCTTGCACGATTCGCTCGGCTTGCCGGAACCCACGCATGTGAAGATCGATGTCGATGGTTTCGAGAACCATGTCATGGTTGGTGCAAAACGACTGCTTGCCGAGCGTCAGGTGCGTTCCTGGGCGATCGAGCTGAATGGCGATGAGAACCGCGAATCGGTGACGGCGACAATGCGCGATGCCGGCTACGAGGTGGTCGCCGAATGGGAACATTATCCCGGCTCCGAATATTACTCCGGCGATGCGATTTTTGTGCGCGATGATCTCGTTGAGGAGTATCGGGTGCGCTTGGCGCGCGAATTGCCGGAAATTCGCGAGCAACAGCCAAAGTCATGACCGGGCCCGTCGCCTCCGGAATCGCGACCACCGCGTCCATTGCGGAGGGCTTGCGCGCACTTGGACTGGAGGCGGGCGATATCGCGTGTGTCCATGCCGGGATGAAGTCGCTCGGCCTCGTTATCGGCGGCACACGTGCCGTGGTCGAGGCGCTGACCATGACGGTCGGGCCCGACGGCACGATCATGATGCCGGCCTTTTCCGGTGACCTGTCCGACCCGGCGGAGTGGCAACACCCGCCGGTCCCGGCTGACCGTATCGAAGAGATTCGCGCACAGGTTCCGGCCTACGACCCGGTGCGCACGCCGACACGCGGTATCGGCCAGGTTGCCGAGTATTTCCGCAGCTATCCCGGCGTGCGGCGCTCGCCGCACCCGCAATCATCTTTTGCCGCACTCGGTGCTGCGGCGGACGCGCTTGTCGCGGAGCACCCGTACGACAACCGTTTCGGCCCGTCGTCGCCGCTCGGCAAGCTGGTCGAGCTCGGTGGCAAGGTTCTGCTTATCGGTGCGCCGCACGACACGGTATCGCTGTTTCACATGACCCAGCATCTGATCGGCGAGGTTCCGCAGATCGACAAGGCAGCCCCCGTCATCGAGAGCGGGGAACGGCGCTGGGTCGCCTATCGTGACATCGAGTATCCGATCGAATGGTTCATCCCCGGCGTCGCCGCGCTGGTCGAGGCTGGAATTGCGCGGACGGGATATCTCGGCTCGGCCGCCAGCGTTATATTTTCCGCCGCGCCGGCCATCGAATTCGTCGTCGACTGGCGTCGGCGCAACGCAACACAGTCCGAAAGCTAGTCATGCCGGCACCACGTCTGATCGCCCGCCTCGATATCAAGGGCCCCAACGTCATCAAGGGTATCCACCTGGAGGGCCTGCGCATCGTCGGCCAGCCAGGCCCGATGGCGCGCCGCTACTATGACGAGGGGGCCGATGAGATCATTTACATGGACACTGTCGCGTCGTTGTACGGCCGAAACAACATCCTGCCGGTGGTTGAAGATGCGGCGCGGGACATATTTGTACCGCTGACGGTCGGCGGCGGTATCCGGACGATTGATGATATCGTCGCGGCGCTTCGAGCCGGCGCCGACAAGGTCGCCATCAACACGGCGGCCATTGCCCGGCCGGACTTTCTGCGCGAAGCGGCCGAGACCTTCGGCACCCAATGCATCGTCCTGTCGGTCGAGGCAAAGCGGCGCAGCGAGGAACGCTGGGAAGTGCTTACGGACAATGGCCGCGAGCGCACCGGTGTCGATGTACTGGAATGGGTCGCCGAAGCGGAGCAGCTGGGGGCGGGTGAAATACTCGTCACCTCGGTCGATGCGGAAGGAACGCGCCGGGGCTTCGATCATGACCTGTTCCGGGCGGTGCGCGCGAAAGTGCGTGTGCCGGTTATCGGCTCCGGCGGCGCGGGCGAGGCCGCGGACGTCGTGGCCGCTGTCGTGGAGGACGGGCTCGACGCGGTCGCCTGCGCCAGCCTCTTCCACTATGAACAATGTCCGCCGCAAACCCTGAAGGGACATATGCACGAAGCGGGAATCCCCGTCCGTCCGGAGGCCGCGTCATGATCGTTGTT
>CBDHEC010000030.1:0-17611 GCA_965261975.1 Alphaproteobacteria bacterium | reverse complement strand
TCGGTGAACAGGCCGATCCGGATGAACTGGGCAAAAGCCAATCCGATAGTCTGGTGCCCGCTTGCGATCAAACCGCCGTAGAAACTGTCCTTCGCCGCGATCGGATCGGTGTGGAATACCTGCAGATCATATTTTTCGGCGAAGGTAATAATGGCCTCCTCCGACACCGTCACCGGCTCGGTTTCGAACACTTCGCCGACGGTGTAGTCGTCCCAGTAGCGCGCTGTCATGGGGTCCTTCCCGTAAATGCAGGCGCGGACCCTACCCCGAGCGAACCCGGGAATAAAGTGGCCTCAGCGCCCGCTTTCCGCCGGGTCGCCCTCGGCGCGCGACGCCTCCCAGGCAAGGATCAGGCGCTTCTTGTCGGGGTGCCAGCGATAGCCGCTGATACTGCCCCCGTTTCGGATGACGCGGTGGCACGGAATCAGCCACGACACGGGATTGCGTGCCACCGCCCCGGCAACGGCGCGCGCGGCCCCCGGCTTCCCGATTCGCGTTGCCAGGTCCGCATAGGTCAGCACAGCACCCTCCGGGATCTGCATCAACGCCTCCCACACCTTGAGCTGGAACGGCGTGCCGCGGAGCAACAGGTGCACATCGCCCTCGCCAAACGCCGCGTCGGCATGAATTCGGGTCGCGTTCGGGTCTTCGATGAGCTCGGCGGCGTCGAGACTGCCGCGCAGGTCGTCCAGCGCCTCCGCACGGTCGCCGGTTCCGTTGAACGCGAGTCCGCACACGCCGCGTGGCGATGCCACGATCAGGCATTCCCCGAACGGGCTGTCGTGCCAGCCATAGCGCAGTTCCAACCCCTCACCGCGGCGCTTCCAATCGCCCGGCGTGACGGCCTCATGCGTGACGAACAGATCGTGCAACCGGCCCGCCCCCGACAGGCCCGTCTCGAAGGCGACGTCGAGAACGCTCCGGGATTCTTCAAGCGCCCGTTTCGCGTGTTCGAGGGTCAGATACTGTACATATTTCTTGGGACTGACCCCGACGTAGCGGGTGAAGAGGCGCTGCAGGTGGAATGCGCTCATGCCCGCCTCGTCCGCGATCCGCTCGAGGCTCGGCTGACTTTGATAATTTTCGCTCAACCAGGTCAGCAGGCGACCGACGAGAGCAAACCCGTAGTCGTCATCAAAATTGTCATCGCGCGTATCGCGCTCGAACGTGTCGATCATGGCCATATTCCACAACTCCTTCTTACACCCGGGCGTACGGTCTGTACGATCCGTTTCGTATGAGGAGAAAACTAGGCACCCACGACCGCCGGTCCCACCCGGTTCTTGCGCATTAAACAGGCGGCTTACCGCCGCTCGCGTTGGACCAGCACCACACCCGCCAGAATGACGAAAGTCGCTACCAGCAAGGTCGGGGTGAGCGGTTCACCCAGAATGACCGGTGCCAGCCCGATACCGATAACAGGCTGCAGCAGCTGCAATGCCCCGATCCGAGCGACACCGCCATCAGCCAGCGCCCGGTTCCAGAAGAGATAGGCGAGGATCGTGGTTCCCCAGGCGAGCGAACATATCGCCAGCCAGCCCGGAATATCGATGGCGACCAGCGTCGCGGCGCCGGAATGAAAGACGACCACCGGCAACAGGCACGCGGCCGCAACCAGCACAGACCACATCGTGACCGTAAGCGCACCGATTTCTGCGGTCAGCCTCGCCCCGGCGACATAGCCCACAACGCCGAGAAACATACCGAGGAACACCAGCGCATCCCCCTGCCACGTAACGCCCGCGACCGACAGACCGAGCGCTTCCCATATGAGCAACAATGCACCGAGCGAACCGACCAATACGCCGATCCACCAGGGCCAGCCCGGCATCTGGCGGTTCACGACCGCCATGATGGCGCCTGCCATCACGGCGCCGGCTGCGGTTCCCGCCGCGGCATGCCCTGCCGTGGTGAATTGCACGCCCCAGCTGAAGAAGACAGGAAACAGAACCAGCCCGCCGAGACCCGAGATCAACACCAGCAAGATGGCATCACGGCGCCACGGAATCCGGCACCCGGTCAAGGCGATCACGATCGCGGCGACCGGCGCGGCAATCACGGCACGCAAGGCCCCAACCGTGATGCCGTCTGCCGTCAGCGTGCCGACCTTGGTAAAGACCGGCGTCACGCCATAAATGAAGACCGCGATCAGCGCGAAGGTATAGAGGCGGGTGCGGGTCGTCTGGGACATGGGCCCTCGTGCAGCGTCAGCGCCGCTGCACCAGCCCGACGCCAAAGAGAATAATGACCGTGGCCGCCACAAGCAGCGGCGTCAACGGTTCGGACAGGAATATCGCCGCCCCGGCGACGCCGACTACCGGCAGAGCGAACTGCCACACGCTCATGCGCCCGATACCACCGCGAGAAAGGGCGAAGATCCAGGTGATATAGGCCACGATCGTCGAGCCCAGCGACAGGTAGATAATCGCGGTCCAGCCCAGCGGTTCCACCGCGGCCCAGGCCGCCCCATCCATCCGCGCGATCACGAAGGGAAGCTGGATTGCGGAGGCGATGACGACGCTCCACATGGTCACGCCGATGGCGCCGTAGCGCGGCGTCAGGCGCGCGCCGATGACAAAACTCATGGCGGCCGAAAAACCGCCCGACGCAGCGAGCAAGTCGCCCTGCCAGGTCGCACCGGCGGAATCCAGGCCAACGGATTCAGCGATCAGGATCACCGCGCCAATGAAGGCCACCGAAACACCGATCCACCAGCGCATGGACGGAAGCTTGCGACTGACGATGGCCTCGAGCAATCCGACGAATACCGGGGTCGCCGCCGTCACGACTGCGGCATGTCCGGCGGATGTTTGCCCGACACCGAGCGTGAACAGGATCGGGAAGCCGATGACACCAAACACGCCGAATGCGAGCACCAGCCACTTGTCCCTGCCGGCCCATGGCAGCGGGCATCGCAGGGCGGCAAGGATCAATATCGCAAACGGGAGCGACATCACCGTCCGCAACAGCGCGAGCGACAGGACATCGACCGATTCGACGCCGAATTTCGTGATGATCGGTGTGCCACCCCACACGAAAACGGTGACGAGTGCACCGGCGGTGGCAAGAGAGAAAAACCCGGCGGCTGCCGGTGGCGAACTGGATGATTGGGTCATGCCTGCGCCAGCATCACTTGTCGAGACGCCCAGGGTCAAATGTCACGCCATGATCGAGCGGGCCATGGCCATGACCGTAACCGGGTGCGGCGGCAATGGCATGGCGCACATATGCGCGCGCGCGGGCCACGGCATCCACCAGACTCATATTCTGCGCCAGGCCCGCGGCAATGGACGAGGCGAGCGTACAGCCGGTCCCGTGGGTATGGCGTGTATCGATCCGCGGGTCGGCAAACCTGTGTATTTCGCCCGGGGTGACAAGAAGATCCACCACGTCGGGGCCCTCGATATGCCCGCCCTTGACCAGTACGGCCGCCGCGCCGAGTTCCAGCAATCGCTCACCGGCCCGGCGCTGACCGTCTTCATCCTCGACCGCGACGCCCGTCAAGGCGGCCGCTTCGGGTGCGTTCGGTGTGAGCAGACGGGCGCGCGGGACGAGCAGTGACACCAGGGCCGCATGGGCGCCGCCATCGAGCAACTGCGCACCGCCCTTCGCGACCATGACCGGGTCTGCGACCAGCGGGATTTCGGCCCCGATATCGGACAGCGTCTCGACCACGGTTTCGATGACATCGACGCTGTGCAGCATTCCGGTTTTCAGACAGTCCGCACCGATATCATCCAGTACGACCCGCATTTGCTGGGCAATAAAGCTGGTATCGACACCGAAAATGCCATGCACGCCCTGGGTGTTCTGCGCCGTCAGAGCGGTGACCGCGGTCATCGCGAACCCACCGAGCGCCGTGACAGCCTTGATATCTGCCTGAATTCCCGCGCCGCCGCCGGAATCCGATCCGGCGATTATCAATACCCGTCCATCCATGTCGAAATACGGGCTCCGCGCTAGGTCGCCGGAACGTCGGTGATCGCGCCGGCTATCTCGTCGACGACGGCGGTGACGGTGTCGGCATCGAGGCCTTCCGCCATGACGCGTATGACGGGCTCCGTGCCCGACGCGCGGATGAGAACACGCCCATCATCTCCCAGTTTTTCTTCGGCCGCCACAACGGCGGATTTGACGCTCGCATGCTCCATTGCAGACGCACCATTGGCGGGCACGTTGCGCAACAGCTGCGGATAGGATTCGAAGACGTTCGTCAGCGCGCTCATCGTCGCGCCGGATTCGACCAGCGCCGCCAACACCTGCAGAGCCGCGATCAGGCCGTCGCCGGTGGTCGAATAGTCGCTCAGGATGAGATGACCGGACTGCTCCCCGCCGAGGTTGTAGCCACCCTCACGCATCCGTTCCAGGACATAGCGATCGCCGACCTTCGTGCGTTCCATATCCAAATCGATGGTCTGCAGATAACGCTCGAAGCCCAGGTTGGACATGACGGTCGCGACCACCTTGCCCCCCAGCAAACGGCCGGCGGCCTGCCAGGACCGTGCGATCACCGCCATCACCTGATCGCCATCGACGACCTCGCCGCTCTCGTCACACAGGATGACGCGGTCGGCGTCACCGTCCAGCGCGATACCCAGATGAGCGCCATGGGTCACCACTTGCTGCTGCAGGGCATCCGTTGCCGTGGCGCCGCAATCGCGGTTGATATTTGTCCCATCCGGATCGATCGCCATGGGAATAACGTCCGCCCCCAACTCGTGGAACACGGAGGGCGCGACCTTGTAGGCGGCACCGTTCGCGCAATCGACGACCACTTTCAGGCCATCCAGGCGCAGCCCGCGTGGGAAAGTGTGTTTGACGAACTCGATGTATCGACCCGGCGCATCTTCGAGGCGGCGCGCGCGACCGAGGCTGCCCGCGTCTGCCAAATGATCGAGCAACCCGTTCTCGATCAGGCCCTCGATTTCCTCTTCCACCGCATCGGACAGCTTGAACCCGTCGGGTCCGAAAAGCTTGATGCCGTTGTCTTCATAGGGATTGTGCGATGCCGACAGGACAACGCCGAGATCGGCCCGCAGGCTCCGGGTCAGCATGGCAACGGCCGGTGTCGGCATCGGGCCGACCAGCACGACATCCATGCCCATCGCCGTAAAGCCGGCCTGCATCGCGGGCTCAAGCATGTAGTTACTGAGCCTGGTGTCCTTGCCGATGATCACGAGATGACGGTGATCGCCGCGGGTGAAGCGATGCCCCGCCGCCATCGCCACGCGCAATGCCGTCTCGGCGGTCATCGGCTCCTGATTGGCCTTGCCGCGGATACCATCGGTGCCGAAAAGCTTTCGTGCCATCGTCATTTTCCGAACTTGTCGAGAACCCGACTTATAGCACCCTGTCCGGAGCCGTTTACAATCCCGTCATATCGACGCTCAAAGGGCTGCTCTCCAGACATCAAATGCCTGCCGGGTCTCCGCCACATCGTGAACCCGGGCGACCTGTGCGCCCTGATCAAGCGCCTTGATCGCCGCCGCAACGGAACCGGCCACCCGCTGCTTGGGATCTTCCTCGCCCGTCAGCGCGCCGATGAAACTTTTTCGCGAGAGCCCCACCACGATCGGACATCCAAGCCCGTGGAACTGCGCGAGCCCCGACAGCAATTCGAGGTTGTGCGTCACCGTTTTGCCAAACCCGAACCCTGGATCGATTGCGATCCGCTCCGGCGCGATGCCGGCGTCGAGGCATGCCGCCACGCGCACCGCCAACGCATCGTAAACTTCGCTCACAACGTCCGCATAAGACGGATCGTCTTGCATATTTTCAGGCGTCCCCTGCATGTGCATCAGGACCACGGGCACCTCCGAAGCGGCGACGACAGCCAGGGCATCGGGGTCGTCGGACAGCCCACTCACATCGTTGATGAGCGCAACACCAGCTTTGATCGCCGCCCGCATGACCGGCGCGCGGCGTGTATCGACCGATACCGGCACTCCTCGTGCCGTCAGCTGCTTGATGACCGGCAAGACCCTCTCGATCTCAACCTCCACCGCAACCGGCTCGGCGCCGGGGCGCGTCGACTCCCCGCCGACATCAATGATATCCGCGCCGGCGTCGAACAATCGTTGCGCGAATGCAAGGGCTTGCGCGGTTGCCGCGTGATCGCCACCGTCGGAGAAACTATCGGGCGTGACATTGCACACCCCCATGAGCCGTGGTCGCGCGCCCGTGCCACTCAACACCAGGCCCGCAAAGTCCGTCCGCGGTCGCGACACCCGCGCCACCAATTCGGCCGGTCCATCGTCACCGTCCCGCGCGGCCTGCGTCGCCCAGCGCAACAGATCGGCGACCGACAGCGCTTCATCACCCGGCGCATCGGCACCTGTGACCCGGGCGCGGGTAAACGCAAACGCTCCCCCCGCAAGGGCGAGCCCCACACCTGCGCTGCAAGCCCTGATCGCGGGGGTACCGGAGACCAGACCGAGGGGCATCAAACGCAGGCGGGAGGTACCGGTGCGAGAATCCAACAGGGGCTTCCGCGTCGCCGCGAAAGCCCCTGAAATGCCTGTCTGGGTCGAATTATGTGGAATCTGCCGCGCCCTCGAAATCGACTAACCCTGGGGTTGCGGCTCCGGCTCCATGCCACCGCTCGGCCGGTCCTTCTTGCTCGCCGTGCCGCTCGTCGGCACCGAAGAACGCGCGCCACCGGCCGAATCTGCATCATCATCGGGTCGGTCGATGCTTTCGCCCCGGAGAAGCGTGTCGACTTCGTCTGCGGAGAGCGTCTCGTATTCGAGCAGACCGTTGGAAATCGTGTGCAAATCCTCCAACTGCTCGGTCAGAATCCGCATCGCATCCGCTTCCGCTTCGTCGATCAGCGCGCGTATCTCATCATCGATGACCTTCGCGGTCGCGTCCGAGACGTTCTTATGCTGGGACACCGAATGACCGAGGAAGACCTCTTCCTGGTTATCCTCGTAGCGCAGCGGGCCGAGTTTTTCGCTGAACCCGTATTCCGTAATCATCCGGCGGGCCAGGTTCGTGGCTTGCTTGATATCGTTGCCGGCACCGGTCGTGACCCGGTCCTTGCCGAAGATGATCTCCTCGGCGACACGCCCGCCAAACATCATGGCCAGCTTGGCCTTCAGCTCATAGATCGAATAGGTGTACCGGTCGCGCTCAGGCAGCGACATCGTCACACCCAACGCCTGACCGCGCGGGATAATCGTGACCTTGTGAAGCGGGTCACAGCCATCCATGTGCAAACCGACGAGCGCGTGCCCGGCCTCGTGGTAGGCGGTCAGCTTCTTCTCGTCCTCGGTCATCACCATGGAGCGACGTTCCGCCCCCATCAGCACCTTGTCCTTGGCATCCTCGAACTCGGCCATGGTGACCATGCGCCGGCTCTTGCGGGCAGCGATTAGCGCCGCCTCGTTCACGAGGTTCGCCAGATCGGCACCGGAAAATCCGGGCGTACCGCGAGCAATCGTCTTGGCGTTCACATCCGGGGCCAACGGCACCTTGCGCATGTGGACCTTGAGAATTTTCTCGCGGCCGATGATATCGGGGTTCGGCACCACGACCTGACGGTCGAAACGGCCGGGGCGCAGCAGCGCCGGGTCCAATACATCGGGACGGTTGGTGGCCGCGACCAGGATCACACCCTCGTTGGTCTCGAAACCATCCATCTCGACGAGAAGCTGGTTCAGGGTCTGCTCGCGTTCGTCATTGCCGCCCCCAAGACCCGCGCCACGATGGCGGCCGACGGCATCCAGTTCGTCGATAAATATAATGCAGGGCGCATTCTTCTTGCCCTGTTCGAACATGTCGCGCACGCGACTGGCACCGACGCCGACGAACATCTCGACAAAGTCCGAACCGGAAATCGTGAAGAACGGAACATTCGCCTCACCGGCAATCGCGCGAGCCAGCAGCGTCTTGCCCGTGCCCGGTGGCCCGACCAGCAGCACACCCTTGGGAATCTGTCCGCCCAGCCGCTGGAACTTCTGGGGATCACGCAGGAACTCGACAACCTCCTCGACCTCCTGCTTGGCCTCCTCGACGCCCGCGACGTCCTCGAAGGTCACGCGGCCGGTCTTTTCGGTCAGCATCTTCGCGCGCGACTTGCCGAAGCCCATGGCACCGCGACCCCCGCCGCCCTGCATCTGGCGCATGAAGAACACCCAGATGCCGACAATGACGATGAACGGGAGCCAGCTCAGAAGCGTGCGGACCAGGAAGTTTGCTTCTTCCTGCGGCGCGGCGGTGATGCGAACGCCATGTTCGGACAGGGTCGAAACGAGCGTAGGGTCATTCGGCGCATAGGATTTGAAGGCCGTGCCATTGCGCAGCGTGCCCTTGATGTCGTTACCCTGAATGGTGACGTCCAGCACCTGATCGGTCTCGACCTGGCCCATGAAATCCGAGAACGCAAGCTGCTGTTCGGAACCCTGGCGGTCCGAACTCTGAAACAGGTTGAACAGCGCGACGACGAGCAAAGCGATGATGACCCACAGCGCAATGTTTCTACCGAAATTATTCAATGACCTTCTCCGATCAACTGACCATCTGGACCAGCGTCGCCGAACCTGCCCGGCGACCGTACGTACTGCAAATTACATTGGAACATTTACAAGCACTAACATGGTGCTCCAAGCCCCCTAGGGCAATGTGAAAATCACGCCGATAATAGGAGTGTGATAATTATCAAGCCGTTGCGAAAACGGTCCCGGCAACCGGATTTCTGGGCGCAAATCGGGCTTTAACCCCAAAACGTCGCGTTTCCGCGGAAAACGGCATCGCACAGACATGAAAACAGCCGTCACGAGAAATCGCCGGCAAGGTCATTCGAATGGTGCGGGGAAGCGCCTCATAACATGGTGAATCCGGGTGCATCGGCACACCATGCGCCAGAAAATACCCGACGGCACCGAGCTTGGTTACCCCATTTGGTGCCGGTTCCGCAGCATATGTCGCGGCAAACTCCAGTTTAAATCGCCGGTCCCACTCCACGGCTTGAAGGCCATGCACATGGCGGGGCGGTTCAATCGCCGCCTGCTCGCGAAAGACACGCACCTTGCCGCGGCCGCCCGGTTTCACGATGCAGCCGCCGAGCGTCGTCCCGCTGCCCAGCTGGCCATCCATCAGGCGGTCCGCGAGCCGGATGAGACGTGCTCCCCGCGGGCTATAGTCCCGCCCGCCGATACACGTCACCAGATTGGCGATCAGTCGAACGGCCGTTTCTCGATCTGCCGTATCAAGCAGCGTTGGGTCGAGCGTCGCAAACCCGGCGGGATGAATCGCAACCGCGCGTGCCGCGAGACGCGCGACCTCGCGCTCGCGAGCGACGCGTTGCCGTGCCATCTCAGGGTCCGGATTGGCCGGGTCGGCGTCCTGTTGCTCCGAACGCATCCGCGCGCGGGCATAGCGCGTGTCCCGGTTGCTCGGATCCTCGATCCAGGCCTGGGCCCGCGCCTGCAAAGTATCGGTAATCCGGGCACGCGGGATGTTGAGAAAAGGCCGTAAAACCCTTGTATGTGACAGTTCTCGCACCGCTGCCATTCCTGCCCGGCCGAACGCGCCGCTTGAACGCGCGAGACGCATCGCCTGCGTTTCCAGCTGGTCTTGTCGATGGTGCCCAACAAGCAAATGCAGAATGTTCTGCGCTCTGCAGAATTCCTCGAGTAACGCGTATCGCGCGGATCGCGCGGCGGCCTCGCTGGCACCCGCATTTGCACACGTGCCCATCACGCCGGGGTCGGAAGAACGCTGCCATTCGATGGTGTGATGCGGAATCCCCCGTCGCGCCATCCACGCAGAGACCTGCCTGGCTTCGGCGGCAGATGCCGTTCGCAGCCCATGGTCGATCGTGACCGCTGTCACCCGGCCATCGCGGGCAGCGGCCCATTCAGCGGCCAGCAGGACGAGCGCAAGGCTGTCACGCCCGCCCGAAACGCCGACCGCCACATGCGGCGCATCCTCGAAAGGACCCAGGCGTTGCATACAAACGGCGAATTCTTCCGCGCAGATCGGCGCCGTTGCATCGCCAGCGGCGGGTTCCGCCAATTCCGGAATCGCAAGCTCGGCGGCTACGGACACCGCAGTCGGCCGATCTCCCGATCGGCACGCTGAACAATGCTTGTCGGCGCGTCGGGATATTCTACCCGCAATTTCTTGAGGGTGATGCAGGCATCCGCACTCTGATCGAGCTGGGCCAGAGACATGCCCAGTTTCAAAAGATTATCCGGCGCCTTGGAGCTGTCGGGATAACGCTGAAATCCTTCTGCGAAGGCGCGCGCGGCCGTCGGATAATCGCCACGGACATAGAAGGTTTCGCCCAGCCAGTACTGGGCGTTCCCCGCGAGCGAATCTTCCGGGTTCGCCGTCACGAATGCGCTAAGCGCCGTCTCGGCACTCTCGAAATCGCGCTGCAACAGAAACTTGTATGCGTAGTCATACTGATCGCGCGGACTGCCGGCCGGCAATGCGGTTGGCGATGGTGCCTGCGCAGCAGCGCCTGCGTTGGCGGTCTGCTCGCCCACCGGTGCCGTCTCGACACCAGCGGCGCGCAACTGGGTCTCGGTCAGGGTGCCAAATACCCGGGGTGCACCCGGGTCACCGGCAGTTTCAACCGTGACGGCGCCGGGCGATCGCGGCGCGGCGGGCGCGACGGGTTGCGTTGCGCCCGTCGGCGTTGCGGCCTCCGTCCCCTGCTCTAGTGCCTGAAGCCGAAAATCGACGTCCGACACGAGACGATCCATACGCTGGTTCATCTGTCGAACCTGAAAATCGAGCTGCTCGACCTGTCCCGTGAGCCGTCGCAGCTGTTCTTCGAGCCCATCGGTGGTGACCTGAAGGTTGGACAGGGCCGTTCCCGAGGGCGCGGCCGGAGCCGACCCGCCGGCGGACGGCTGGGAGGCGGTCGCGGGCGGCGGCGCACCGCGATAGACGTTGCGCTCAAGCGCCTGCAGCTGCCGCTCCAACCGCGAAACGGTATCGGCCAAACCACGTACGTCGTTCGACTGGGCCAACGCCGCGCCGCCCGGTACCAGGAGGAACAACGAGAGGCCGGCAGACATAAAAATCCGAGAAGGCTTCAACATGACGACACAGTCCGTTGATGATGATTGATGGAAAAGCAGCAGCGGCTCTTCGGCGCCCGGCAACTCTCGCCACCCAATTCGGCGAAACTATGGCATGACGCCCGCCGCGACGAAAACACCCTGCCAAACGAAAACGCCCCGGATCACCCGGGGCGCATCGTCTAGAAAATTCTTGGCGGTCGCTAGTTGTTGTCGATCACAATAACCGCGCGGCGATTCTGCGCCCATGCACGTTCGTTCGAACCGACGACAGCGGGGCGTTCCTTGCCGAAGCTGACGATCTTCACCCGGTTCGTGTCGATACCGAGGGAGACCAGATAATCGCGTGCGGAATCTGCACGACGCTCACCCAGCGCCAGGTTGTATTCGCGCGTGCCGCGTTCGTCAGTGTTGCCCTGGATAACCACCTTGTTGGCGGGATAGGTCTTGAGCCAGGCCGCCCAGCGCTCGATGGCGGTGCGGGATTCGGGCGACAGGTTCGACTTGTCGAAATCGAAGAAGACGCGGTCTCCGACATTGACCTCAAGATCCAGCTGCGTGCCGGGCTTGGGACCGGTCGGCGCCGTGGCCGTCTGATCGCCGCCGCCGGAGCTGGATGCGCCGGTGCTACCGGTATTGGCACTGTCGTCGCCCGTTGAAGAACAGGCGGCAAGAACAAAGGCCGCTACCACCAGGCCGGGAATATTAAATCGCATGGGTGACTCCTTAAGCCGAATTGTCACGATCACAAGCCGCTTCTGGCGGAATCCCGGTATTCGGAACAACTTGTTATCGTGCGTCACACCTATCGGTGCAGAATTATTGCGCAACCGCAGTCAGGCCCACTAGAAGCATGCCCGCAGACTGCCGGACTATACGTCGCGTTTTTCGTGGAATCAAGCTTCCGCGATTGGATATTCACGCAAATTGACAAGTATTTTCAGTCACTTTCGTCGTTCTGAGACTATTGGCGGAGAGGCCCCGGAGACCATGCAGGGTCCGATCCTCCCACCGGAGTTCCCAGTTCGCGTTCATTGAAGCCGGTCAGATCGATTGAAAACAGACGTGGGTCGCCACCGCGGCCGCGCGCGTCACTCTTTTCCTGCCGGAAGAACATGAGCACCCGGCCGTTCGGCGCCCAGGTCGGCCCCTCGACCAGGAAACCCCGGGTCAACAGACGCTCACCACTGCCGTCGGGACGCATGACCCCGATATGAAACGTTCCCCGGAATATCTTCGTAAATGCAATCAGATCGCCGCGCGGCGACCATACCGGTGTTCCATAGCGACCGTCGCCGAAGCTGATCCGCTGTTGGCCACTGCCATCGGCATTCATGACATAGAGTTGCTGACTGCCACCGCGATCGGACTCGAAAACGATCCTGCGGCCGTCCGGTGCGTAGGACGGGCCGGTGTCGATCGCCGGGTTGTCGGTCAGCTGTCGCACCCGGCGCGTGCGCAAATCCATCACGTAGATATCGGAGTTTCCGCCCTCCGCGAAGCTCATCACGACGCTGTCACCATCGGGCGAGAATCGCGGTGCGAAGGTCATGCCCGGGAAATCGCCGAGCAACTCCTGCTCGCCGGTGTCGATGTTGAACAGATAGACCCGCGGTTGATCGTTAAAATAAGCGAGGTAGGTGATTTCCTGTTGGGTCGGCGAGAAGCGGGGTGTCAGAACCAGTGTTTTCCCGTCGGTCAGGAACCGGTGATTGGCACCGTCCTGGTCCATGATCGACAGGCGCTTCACGCGGCGGTCGGACGGACCGTTTTCCGCGATGTAGACAATGCGCGTGTCGAAGTAGCCCGCCTCACCGGTGATCCGCTCGTAAATCGTGTCCGAGATGATATGCGCCACGCGGCGCCAGTTCGCCTGGGTGGTGGTCAGGCTCAACCCCGTCATTTGGTTTTCCGCAAATACATCCCAGAGACGAAACGAGGCACGCAGCGCGCCATTCGGTTCGATATTGACCTCACCCACGACCAGCGCCTGTGCGTTCAATGGCTTCCAGTTGGCAAAGCGGGGATTCACACCCAAGCTCTGTGGCTGGGAAATGAATGCCTTCTTGTCGATGGGCCGGAACAGCCCGGAGCGCTCGAGATTGTCGGAAATAACCTGGGCAATATCTGTGCTGTAACGGCGTGCGACATCTTCCGACGCGATAAAGTTCGGCACCGCGATCGGAAGGGGCTCGATGTTGCCTTGCGTGATATCGACCGTCAGCTCGGCCCGCGCCGGCAGCGCCATCGATACCGAGAACAGCAGGACGGCGAGGACCGCAAAGAGGTTACGCTTCGAAGGTGCAGTCATCATCATCAGCTAGCTCAACATTTTACTTGGGTCGAAGTTGAAACGGATTTCTTTCCATATTTCGTACTTGTCCGCCGGCAATTGCAGCGGCTGGCATCTGTCATTCAATACGGCGCGACGCGCGGATTCGGCGGCTGCCTGGAAATAGCGATCGAGCCCCATCAATGGCGCATCAACCACCGTGGCCTCGCGCACGACACCCTGCGGATCGACCCTGATCAGAACCGTGACAATCAGGTCTTCCGCGTCGCGCGCGCCGACCGGCGGATTCCAACATTGGCCGATCTGCTGGCGGATCAGCTGACGCAGCAGGTCGAGTTCGGCAATCGTCGCGTGCTCGGCAATCTGCGATTGTTGCGGGGCCTCCTTGCCCTTCTCGCGCACCGTCTCCGGCTTGCGCGCACGCTCGGCGGTCTTCACCGGTTTTTCCTCGGCCGCGAGATCCTTGAGGATGTTGTCGAAACTCCGCGATGGCGCCGGCGGCTTCGGTTTGGCCTTCGGCTGGACCTTCGCGATCTGCGGCGCCGGATCGGGTTTGGGTTCGGGCGTCTTTTCCTTGGGCGGTGCGGGCTTGACCGCCGGCGGCGCCGGCTCGGGGAGCGCGGCCACCTTCTTTTCCGGTGGCGCCTTCCGGGGCGGCTCGGGCACGGGCTGGGGCGGCTTCGGCGGCGGCTGTGGCGACGCGGTCCGGGTCGGCTCGGGGTCCGGCTCCGGTGTTGCAGCGGCGGGCGGGCGTGTCACATCGTCGATGCGCACCACCTCGACGGGGATCACTGTCGCGGTCACCTCCGGTGGGGAAAACAAAAACGGCAATCCAAACTGGGCGACGACGAGAACGGACAAATGGACTACCGCCGACGTTGCGCCTGCCGTTTTGAATTGTGCCCAGTTCACCCGCATGACTGATCGCCAACCGTCCCGTTACTGCGCCTGAGAGTTCGGAATCGGAACTTCGGCAATAAGCGCGACTTTCGCGAAGCCCGCTTCGGACACCATTCCCATCACTTCCATCACGCGGCCGTAGTTGATCGCCCGGTCACCACGCACGAAAACGCGCAGTTCCGGGTTGGCTTCGGAGACGGCCACCAAGCGGGGAATGAGAACATTCTCCTCGATCTCCGATTCCTGCAGATAAACGCGGCCTTCCGCATCCACGGTGATGATGAGCGGTTCCTTGTCCTCATTGAGAGGGTCCACCGCGGCTTTCGGCAGATCCACCGGCACGCCGACCGTCAGCAATGGTGCCGCGATCATGAAGATCACGACCAGCACCAGCATCACATCGACGAACGGCGCGACGTTGATTTCGGTCATCGGCCCGCCGCGCAAGCGGCGGCGCAACCGCATACTGTCTGAGTTGAGCGCCATGCCTATTTCGACTCCTCAAGCTGACGCGACAGGATGGCGCTGAATTCGGCGGCGAATCCCTCAAGCCGCTGGGAGTATCGGCCCATATCGGAGCTGAACTTGTTGTAAGCCGCCACCGACGGAATGGCGACGATCAGGCCCATAGCCGTCGTGAACAGCGCTTCCGCGAGACCCGGCGCGACCACGGCGAGATTCGTATCCTTCGCCACGGCAATCGCCTGGAAGCTGTTCATGATGCCCCACACAGTTCCGAACAGGCCGATGAACGGGGCCGTCGCCCCGGCCGATGCCAGAAAGACCATGTAGCGTTCGATGCGCTCCATTTCACGGGTCAGAGATACCTCCATCACCCGTTCGATGCGTTCCTGCAGGTTGGCCCGCAACGCATCCGTCGCCGCCAGCCCTCGAGACGAACTTCGTCGCCATTCGGACATGGCCGCGGCAAACACTGCGGCCATGGGGTCTGACGGCTTGTTGCCGAGACGCTCATAGAGCTCCTCCAGCGAACCGCCGGACCAGAAATTTTCCTCGAATCGCGCCGCGTCCGTCGACAACCGACGCAGCTTGATCCACTTGTCCACGATGATCGTCCATGACCAGAACGAGGCCACGAACAAGATAATCATGACGAATTTGATGACGAGGTCGGAGCGTAAAAACAGCCCGTAGACTGAGAAATCTGCGATCCCGGCGCCCCCGGTCACCGCGATCGTTTCGACAATATTAGATTCCATGGAACGAAATGCCTCTCGCTATTGTTCTGTCGTTTGAGACCGCGTCCAGGCCGGCGCGGCGCTCATTGAGCTTTCACTAATTCCGTCAATGCGGCCCGTACCGGCCCCGGCAACCGTGCCGGCCGCAATCCCCCATCGATGTATGCCAGCCGCACGGCCATCTGCACCAACATGACAGGGTCCCCTTCTTCCTTCGTGGGTACCATCACGGTTTGAGTGAGGTGCATGCTCGCACCACCCACCGCGTCGACGCAGGTTTCGAGCGTCAACGCGTCGTCCAGTCGCGCGGGCTGAAAAAATTCCGTGTCGAGGCTGCGCACCGCAAATGCGACGCCATCGCTTTGCATCAACGACCGGTGTTCGGTCCCCAGGCATCTCATCATCTCCGTCCTCGCCCGCTCCGCAAATCGGAGGTAATTGGCGTGGTAAACGATCCCGGCCGCATCCGTGTCTTCGTAATAAACCCGCACCGGATAAACATGGCGGACACCTTCAAACCATCCCGAAACATTGGCGTGCGCTGTCGCCTTTCCGTTCATGGCTTCACGTTCCGTCATCTTCAACGCCAGGAGTCTGGGCGTCATTTGTGGCAACCGTATGGCCGGACAAAAGGTCGTCTTGGGCGCCTTTGGGAACATCGAGCCCCAGATGCCCGTAGGCGTGCGGCGTCAGCATCCGCCCCCGGGGCGTACGCTGGATGAATCCCTGCTGAATTAGATAGGGCTCAACGACATCCTCGAGCGTATCGCGCTCCTCGGAGAGTGCCGCGGCAAGCGTATCGATGCCGACCGGCCCCCCGAAATGTACTTCCGCGATGTGCCGCAGGTAGCGTCGGTCCATCGTATCGAGCCCGCGGTCATCCACATCGAGCCGCGACAGGGCATGATCGGCAACCTTGCGATCGACCGGCAGACTGTTTTCCACGAGTGCGAAATCACGCACCCGCCGCAGCAGGCGCCCGGCAATGCGCGGTGTGCCGCGGGCGCGTCGGGCGACCTCCGTCGCCCCGTCCTCGGTCATCTCCAGCTCGAGCAGCGTGGCAGCCCGGCGCACGATCGTCGCAAGGTCTTCGGGCGTATAGAACTCCAGTCGAAGACTGATGCCGAAACGCTCGCGCAGCGGGGTGGTCAGCAGGCCGAGCCGTGTGGTGGCGCCCACGAGCGTGAACGGCGGCAATTCGATCCGCACTGATCGCGCCGCCGGCCCCTCGCCGATGATCAAGTCGAGCTCGCCGTCTTCCATGGCGGGGTAAAGTACTTCCTCGACCGCGGGGTTGAGGCGGTGAATTTCGTCGACGAACAACACGTCGCGCGGCTGCAGGTTGGTTAAAACCGCCGCCAGGTCTCCGGCCTTGGTAATGACCGGCCCGGACGTGGCACGGAATCCCACCCCCAGCTCCTGGGACACGATCCGCGCCAGCGTGGTCTTGCCCAGACCGGGCGGGCCGTGAAACAGCACATGATCGATCGCCTCGCCGCGTTGCCTTGCCGCGGCAATGAACACCGACAGGTTCTCGCGCACCGCCATCTGGCCAATGAACCCGTCCAGATCCTGCGGGCGCAGGGCCGTATCGACACGGTCGTCGTCCCGCATGGCCGGATCGACCAATCGGTCGGCGGGAGAAGCTTCGACGCCGTCGCTCACTGGCTCAACTCCTTGAGGGCGGCCGGGATGAGCTGATCGAGATCGGATGCATCACCGATGGCCTGGGTCGCGCGTTGAACCGCGCCGTAGGCCTCGGCACGGCCGTAGCCCAGATTGACCAGCGCCGAGACTGCGTCCGCCGAGACCGTGTCTCCAGCCGCCTCGGAATCTGCACCAGCCACGGTCGGCGCGGGCGTCGTTGGAGACGGCGCGAACTCACCGTTCAGTAACAGTATTTTGTCCTTCAACTCGGTCATCAGGCGCGCGGCCAGCCGCGGCCCCACGCCGTCCGCGCGGGTGAGCAGCGCCTTGTCTTCGGCCACAATCGCGGTCGTTAGATCATCGACAGACAGCGTACCCAAGATCCCCAGGCCGACCTTGGCGCCGACGCCCTGGACGGTGGTCAGCATCCGGAAACACTCTCGTTCACGCGCGGATGCAAAGCCGAACAGATGAATATGATCCTCGCGGACATGGGTCTCGATATGCAAGGACAGCGGCTCGCCCACGCCGGGCAGCGC
>CBDHEC010000029.1:0-29093 GCA_965261975.1 Alphaproteobacteria bacterium | reverse complement strand
TCGCACAGGGGTTGGCGATCCCCTGGCCCGCGATATCCGGCGCGGTGCCATGGACCGGCTCGAAGTAGGCCCAGCGCGCGCCGATGCATGCCGAGGCCGCAAGGCCGAGGCCCGCGGCCAGGCCCGCCGCAATATCGGACAGGATGTCGCCAAAGGCATTGGTCGCCAGGATAACGTCGAAATGGTCCGGTTCGCGCACCATCTCCATGGCGCAGGCATCGATATTCCTGCTTTCGTATTCAATATCCGGATAGTCCTTCGCCACTTCGGCGCAGGCCTCCAGGAACAGGCCATCCGTGAGTTTGAGGACGCCCACCTTGTGCACCGCCGTCACCCTCGCCGGTTTGTCGGACCCGTCGGCAGCGCGTGTGCGCTGACGCGCGGCTGCTTGCTCGAAGGCCATGCGTGCGGTTTTCGTGGAGGCGCCGCGCGTGATCACGCGAACCGCGCAGGCCGTGTCGGCACCGACCTGATACTCGATCTGGGAATAAAGCCCCTCCGTCATCTCGCGGACGACAACACAGTCGATATCGGCGGCCGGAGAGGGGATGCCGGCGAGCGTTCGCGACGGCCGGACGCTGGCTTCCACTTCCAGTTCGCCGCGAAGATCCAGCAGCGGGTCGCCGACACCAGGCGGAATCTCTGCGACATCCATGGCGCCTAGAAACACGGCATCAGCCGCCTTCGCCGCCGCGATCGAAGCAGCCGGGATCGAGTTGCCACAGTCGAGATAAGTGCCATGACCGGCCGGTTGGACGTCATACGCGAAAGCCGGACCGCCAGCCGCCGTCAGCGCATCGAGCACCCTGCGTGCGCAATCGACGACCTCGGGCCCGATACCATCCCCGGGCAGCATGCAAATTGAATAGCTCTTCGCCACGTCGCGTCCCCCGTTCACATCCTCTGTGCAATGGCATGAATATTCACCATGCGGCGGCGTGCGGCAACGCCCGCGCATATGGATCGGCTACCCCTTAACGGAAACTGCCTAGGCGAGGCCTTCCTTCGCCAGCAAAGCATCGGCCGTCGGCAGCCTGCCACGGAAGGCCAGATAGGCGTCCTCGGGGTCCATCGATCCGCCCGACGCGTAGATATGCTCATGGAGCTTGCGGGCCGTCGCCGGATCGAACGCATCGCCGGCCTCGGTGAAGGCTTCGAAAGCATCGGCGTCGAGAACACCCGACCACATGTAGGAATAGTAGCCGGCGGAATAGCCGTCGCCGGAGAACACATGGGCGAAGTGGGGTGTCGCGTGACGCATGACGATCGCCTCGGGCATGTCGAGGCCGGCCAGGATCTCGGCCTGGAACGCGACCGGGTCGACATCCGTGGCCTGCGTCGGGTCGAGGGCATGGAACGCCATATCGACCAATGCCGACGAGGTGAACTCAACATTGGCGAAGCCCTTGTTGAACTTCTCGGCGGCGCGCAGCTTATCCAGCAGCGCTGTGGGCATGGGTTCACCGGTCTCGTGATGCACCGCGAAGCGTTGCAGCACATCGGACACGGTCAGCCAATGCTCGTAAAGCTGGGACGGCAACTCCACGAAATCGCGGCTCACCGACGTGCCGGAGATCGAGGGGTAGGTGACGTTGGACAGCATGCCATGCAGGGCGTGCCCGAACTCGTGAAACAGCGTCCGCGCATCATCCATTGTGATCAAGACCGGTGCACCAGCCGCCGCCTTTGCGAAATTCATTACATTAACGACGATCGGAATCTGGTCGCGATCGCCGGATTCACCGGCAAGCCGATGTTGATCCTGAAATGACGTCATCCAGGCACCCGAACGCTTGGACGGGCGGGCGAAATAGTCGGCGAGAAACACCGCGATCCGCGCGCCATCTGCGTCGAGCACCTCGAAAACCCGAACGTCGGGATGATAGGCCTCGATTTCCGGGTGCTGGCGAAAGCTTATTCCGAACAGTTTGTTCGCCGTATCGAACGCTGCCTCGATCATCCGCTCAAGCTGGAGATAGGGTTTGATCTCCGCCTCGTTGAGATCGAACCGCGCCGCGCGTTGCTTCTCGGCATAGTGCCGCCAATCCCAAGGGGCCACGCCATGATTGTGGCCCTCCCCCGCGATCAGGGCCGACAGATCATCGGCCTCCTCGGACGCGCGGACGCGTGCCTTCTCCCAAACCGTCTCGAGCAGCTCGCGCACAGCCTCGGGGGTCTTGGCCATCGTGTTGTCGAGCTTGAAATGCGCGAAGGTGGCATAGCCCAGAAGCGCCGCCTTCTCGGCCCGCAACCTGACCATTTCGGCGACGATGGGACGGTTGTCCCGTTCTCCCGGCCCTTCACCGCGTGCACCCCAGGCCCGGAAGGCCTGCTCGCGCAAATCCCGACGGGTCGAGAACGTCAGGAACGGTTCGATGATCGAGCGGGACAGGGTCACCGCATACTTGCCGTCATATCCGCGTTCCTCGGCCGCGGCGGCCATGCCGGAGATAAGGAAGTCCGGCAAGCCCGCGAGATCGTCACCGGCCTCCAGCACCAGCGCATAGTCGCGCTCATCGGCCAGTACGTTTTGCGCAAAGGCTGTTCCCAGCCCCGCGAGCCGCTCGTTGATCTCTGCGAGACGCTTCTGGTCCGCCGGGTCGAGTTTTGCACCGGAGCGGACGAAGGATTTCCATGTCAGCTCCAGCACACGGGCGGCCTCGGCATCGAGGTCGAGGCTTTCGCGATCCTGATAAAGCGCATCGATGCGCGCAAACAACGCGGTATTCATCATGACCCTGGACTGATGCCGCGACAGCTCGGGCGACAATTCGCGTTCCAGCGCCTGCAGCGTTTCGTTGGTGTTCGCGCCGGACAGATTCCAGAACACGCCCGACACGCGGCTGTACATCTCGCCCGCGCGCTCGAGCGCCACGATCGTGTTCGCGAATGTCGGCCTGGCCGGATCATTCGCGATCCCATCGATCTCGGCCAGATGCGCCGGCAAGGCCGCAGCAAAAGCAGCCTTGAAATCATGATCCTCGATACGCGCAAATTCGGGCAGCCCCATCGGGCCCTCCCAATCGATGAGCGCGGAGTTGATGTCGGATGTCGGGGTCGCGGACATGGGTCGGTCCTCTGGAAATCAAGGGCGAAGCGAAAACACGCCCTTCATATGGGCATTCCCGACCGGAAGGAAAACGATGCGGGCTTCAACGCGTCGTGACTGTCGGGTGGCGCGCTAGCGAGACCGGGCGGCACCGCGCCGCGCTTCGGCAAAGTTCGAATTGTTCGTGCCGCCACCCGGCTTGGTGATCGAACTCGTCCCCGGATCGAACCGGCCCGGTGGGGTGTTCGTGTTCGGCTGCTCGGCCTGCGCCGCGCGTTTCTTGGCCTTCTGGCCCGCTTTTGCTTTCGCCCGCTGCCGGGCCCGTGCCTTGGTCATTATGGTTCTACCCCTCGATCAGCCGTAACCCTTGCCGGTGTTCTCTATCCTATACAACATCGCCACAAGATGATCTTGGTGTCACCCACATCGCCAGCTATCGTCGCAGAAAAGGCAGTATATCCGGCCGGGGAGATCACCAGATGAAAATTACAAACGTGACCATTTCGACGATGGCGGTCCCGAACGGGCCGCCGGTTAACACCTATTATGCGGCCAACACCTACGTCGTCACGCGCATCGAAACCGATGAGGGCATCGAAGGCCTGGGCTACACGATGCTTGTCGGCGGCATGGGGGCGAGCGCGGTCAGGGCCTATCTGGAAGACAGCATCCTGCCGCTGGTGATCGGCGCCGACCCGCTGCAGATCGGCGCCATCTGGCAGGCCATGTACGAGAATGACCGCGGCCTGCGCAAGAAGGGCATCCCCGTCTACGCCATGAGCGCGATCGATATCGGCCTGTGGGATATCCTCGGCAAGTCGCTAGACCGCCCCGTTTGGCACCTGCTCGGCGCACATAACGAACATGTGCCGGTCTATGGCAGCGGCGGATTTCTGTCCTACTCGGTCGACGAAATCATCGCCGAAGCCGAGGCCTTTCGCGCACAAGGCTGTCGTCACTACAAATTCAAACTGGGCCTGCCCAACGTGGCCGAGAATATCGACCGTGTCCGGCGTGTCCGCGAGGCGCTCGGCTTCGACATGGAGATCCTGGTCGACGCCAATCAGCGCTGGGACGTCGCCACCAACATTCGTGTGGGCCGCATGCTCGAGGAGTTCGGACTGTACTGGTACGAGGAACCGGTGCTGGCCGACAACATCCAGCAATGCGCCGACGTGGCCGCCGGGATCCCAATACCGGTCGCGACGGGAGAGAATGAGTACACACGCTACGGCTTTCGCGACCTGATCGAGGCGCGCGCAGCGCAGTTTCTCAACCCGGACATTCACCGCTGCGGCGGGTTCAGCGAGATGATGAAGATTTCCCATCTCGCGGCCGCCTATGACGTGAAGATCGCGCCGCATCTGGTGCCGGAATTGTCCATCCAGGTCCTGGCGGCCATCCCCAACGCCGCACTCGTCGAGGTGCTCGCGGGATCACCGGACGATCTGTGGGAACATCCGCCGGTGATTACAGACGGACATATGGCGCCGCCCGACCGACCCGGTCACGGCATGATTTTCAGTGCGGACGCAGTAAAACGCTACACGGTGGACTAGGGCCGGAAAGCCGATGGCCTACTGGTCGGGAAAGGCCGGGTGCCAGAGCCGCCGGTCGGTCTCGCGTTCATACCCCTTGCCGTCGGGGAAGCAGACCAGCTCGAACTGCAGCCCCCAGGGCGCCAGGAAATAGACCCAGCTCTGGCCCGCGCTCGGCCCGTCGGTGCGAACCGTGGGTTCGCCCAGGATCTGCACCCCATGGGCGCGCAGATGATCGAGCGCCGCGTCCATGTCATCGACGTAAAGCGCCAGATGATGGCCGCCGATATCGCTGTTCAGCGGCGGTTTCGTGTTCTGGTCCGGCGCCTCATACTCGAACAGCTCATAATTGGAGCCATTCCCGCAGCGCAGAAATTTGAGCTTCCGCATCACCGTGCGCGGATGAACGTTCAGACGTTCCTTCATCCAGTCATCGTCGAACTCGAACGGGCCGATTTCGTAGAACGGCTCGCAACCGATCACGTCGATGAAAAACGCGACCGCTTCCTCCAGGTTCGGCACGGTGATCCCGATATGATCGGTACCCCGGAGGCCGGGAATACCTTTTGACTCTGCCGTCATCTGTCGCCCCCGTCCTACTGCGTGGCCATCTGGCCGAGGCCCATATCGGCCATGATCTCGGCAAAGCCTGCACGGATTTCCTCTTCCCCGACCATCGAGGAACGCTCCAGGATCTTCGACACGCTCGGCGAGGATTCGCCGCCATGGATTCGCTTCACCGGCTGGTCGAGATAGTCAAAGAAGCGCCGCTGCAGCTCATCGGTGAGCATCGCCCCGTACGAGACTGTCAGTGGGCCCTGCTCGACAACCACGACGTTATTGGTCTTGCGGATACTGTCGCCGATGCAATCCCAGTCGATCCCGGCCCGGTCAAGGGAGCGTAGATCGATGATCTCCGCATCCAGTCCCATCTGCTCGGCGCTGTTGATCGCCTTGGCCGTCATCGCGGAATAGGTCAGTACCGTAAAGGTCTCGCCCGGGCGCACCACCTTGGCCTTGCCCAGCGGGATGTAATAATCGAGGTATTCGGCCGGCCCCGGCCCGTCCGCGTTGTAAAGCTCGACATGCTCGATCACGAGCACCGGGTCCTCGCATTGCAAGGCGCTGTTCATCAACCCGACATAGTCAAACGGCGTCGACGGCGCGACGATCCGCCAGCCCGGCCACTGGGCATAAAGCCCGGCCGGGTCCATGGAATGCTGGGATCCATAGCCCGACCCCAACGCGATCTTGGTACGCACCACGACCGGCATGTTGGTCTCGCCGCCGAACATGTGACGCGCCTTGCCGATCTGGTTGAACAGCTGGTCGGCCGCCACCAGCGCAAAGTCGGGATACATGAGCTCGACCACGGGGCGATAGGTGCCCTCCATGGCCGCGCCACCCGCCAGGCCGGTGAAGCCGAGTTCGGCGATCGGGGTGCCGACCGTCCGGTCGGGCCACCGGTCGGCCAAGCCTTTCGTGGCGCCATTGGTGCCGCCGCGCAGGCGGTGAATGTCCTCACCGATGCAGAATATCCGCTCGTCGGTTTCCATCCGCCGGTTCATGACGCCGGAACAGGCCTCGACATACTTCATCTCGGTGATCTCGCCCGAGAAGGTTTCCAGCTCCTCGTAGCGAACACCGTCGAACTCGGACATGTCGCCGCGCAGTCCCTCGTCCCGGAACGCTGTATCGGGCCACAGGGCCGGAATGATCTGACGCTGGTTGCCGTCCTGCTCCGTCAACTGTTCTGCGGCACGCTGCATGATCTCCTGGGCACCGGCACGCATCGCCGCATCGCCATCCGCGTCGATCCAGTTGCGCTTGATCGCTTCCTTGGCGATCTTCATCAGGGGATCGCGCGTGCGCCACTCGGCCTCTTCTTCCTTGTCGCGATAGCCGAACGCGCTGCCCGCGATGCCACCACCATGATGGAAGTAACGATAGACATTGGCCTCGATGATGACCGGGCCCTTGCCGGCGCGCATCAGATCGACGGCCTCCTGAGCCGCAACGCGAACCGCGATCGGGTCCATGCCATCGACCCTGAAGGAGGTAATTCCGTAGGCGAGCCCGCGTGAAGACAATCGGGTTTCGCGCGTTTCTTCTTCCAGGGTGGTAGAGACGGCATAGCCGTTATTCTCGATGAAGAAACAGATCGGCAGGTCCCAGAGCGCGGCAAGATTCAGGGACTCGGGGATCGAGCCGATATTGACCGCGCCATCGCCGAAGAAGGTGAACACAACATCGCCCTCCCCTTTGCGCTTGCGCGCCCAGGCGACGCCATTCGCCAGGGGCACACCGCCGCCGACAATCGCGTTGGTCCCAAGCGCCCCGGCCTCTTCCCATCGCAAATGCATCGAGCCACCGCGTCCCTTGCAGTAACCCTCGGACAGACCCAGGATCTCCGCCAGGCTCCGCCTCAGCAGCGTCTCGACCTCGCCCGACGGCGGGGTCTCGCGGGGATCGGGGGCACCTTCATCCACATAACGCAGCGCCTTGGCAAGAAACTGGTGATGACCGCGGTGCGAGCCGGTGATCTGGTCGCTGCCGCGCATCGCCGCGATAGCGCCAACCGCTCCACCATCCTGTCCGATGCTCGAATGGGCCGGACCATGGATCAGGCCCTCGCCGTCCAGCTCCAGCACCGTCTCCTCGAACGCGCGGACCAGATGCAGATGCTGCAGCATCCGGATCACCTCATCCTCGCCGACGTTGTCCCAGTCCTTTGCGGTGGAACGAATTTCCTGCCACGGCGCCTCGGGGCTCAGATTGATGTGCTTTACCATGATCGGCTCCTGCATTGATCCATCGCCGCACGGGCCACCGGCCCCATCAGGGCCGGGGTCGGGATATGAATCGAATATTGAACGAATGACGGTTTCATACGGGTCTCAGATCTGCGCCGGCATGCCGGCGCCCGCCGCAATGGTGCGGGCAGCGACCCGCTCGATCAGTTCGAACGAATCCTCGATATAGGCCTGATCGAGCCCACGGGTAATGAACACGATCCGCGTGCGAAGGTCATCGGTCGGCCAATTCGGCAGCCATTCCAGGGAATGGAATATCTGTTGGGCACCCTGGATCACCGCAGGATTCTCGGGGCGTTCGGCAACATTGACGATGCCCTTGACCCGCAGCAGGTCCGGCCCCGCCTCATTGGCCAGCGCTTCCAGGAACATCCGCAGCGTGTCCATCGCGATCGGCTCTTCACGCACCAGGCAGAAGGAATTGATCAGCGGATCATGCGCATGGTCATGGTCATGGTCATGGTCATGGTCGTCATCGTGCACATCGTGCATGTCGGCCGGCTGGTGGCCGTAGCTTTCGTAGTATGCCTTCGTGTCGCCCTCCGCCTGACCGCTGCGCGGCAAACGAACCCCGGCATTGGACACCGGCGTGCCATCGGGCGTGACATAGGCTTCCGCCCGCAACCATGCCTCGACATCGACCGTGTTGCTCCGCGGGTCCAGAAGACCGTGCCCGAACAGATCGGACGGCTTGATGTCCCGGGCATCGGCCTGAACGATATTCGCACCCGGGTTCATGGCCTTCAGTCGTGCTTCGATTGCGGCAAGCTTCGCGTCACGCTCATCGTCGGCCAGCAAGTCGCTCTTGGTGATGAAAATCCGGTCCGCGATGGCGGCCTGCTTGACGCATTCGGCGAACCGGTCGAGCGAATCCTCGCCATTGATCGCGTCGATCGTCGTGACCACGCCATCCAGCGAATACACATTGCTCACGAGCGGATCGGTGAGAATGATCTGCAGGACAGGCCCGGGGTCGGCAATGCCAGTCGTCTCGATCGCCACCCGGTCGAACTTCGGAAACTTCCCACTGAGACGCAGAAGATGCAGGTCCCGGAAGGTATCGATCAGGTCACTCTTGACCGTGCAGCACAGGCATCCGTTTTCCAGTTGCACGACCGATTCATCGCTGCGCTCGACCAGGTCGTAGTCGAGGCCGATCTCGCCGAACTCATTCACGATCACTGCGGCCTGCGACATGTCCGGGTGCTGCAGCAACGCGTTGAGGAGGGTCGTCTTGCCGCTACCGAGAAAGCCGGTGATCAGGGTGACCTGAATACGCGCCATGAATGTCTTTTCCTCTTCTTGCTTTCGCGGCCAAAACCACCGCAACACGAAACCCGATACGGTAAATCTTCCCCGACGCCCGGAAACAAGCGCGACCGTCAGTCGTTCGAATCGTCCCCGAGACCCGACAGATGCTCCATCAGGGTCACATAGGCGAAGAAATCCATCTCGCCGCGACCGGTGGCCTCCATGGCACTCCAGTGCTGGCGCACCAGCGATGTGATCGGCAGCGGGATACTCTCATCCCGGGCCGCATCCAGCGCGAGGTCGAAATCCTTCGACATCATCCAGGCCGGAAAGGCGGGTGTGAAATCGCGGTTCTTCAGGGCATCGACCTTGTAGCCGACCAGGGGTGAGGCAACCGCACTGCTGCCGATGATGTCGATCATCTGGTCCCAGTCCACGCCGCCTTTTTCGCTGAGGGTCAACGCCTCGGCCATCATGCCGGCCGTGATGCCCACCATCATGTTGATCGACAGTTTGAGGAAACGAGATTCCTCGGCGGCGCCCACATGAAACACCTTGCCGCCCATCGCCTCGAACAGGCCGCGGCAATCCTCGAAGATGTTCTCCGGCCCCGACGCGAAAATCGTGAGGGTCCCCGCCGCCGCAAGACCAATGCTGCCGGACACCGGGGCCCGCAGATAGTGGATCCCCTTCGCCTCGGCCACTTCGGCAACACGTGCCGACATCGCCGGCGAGACCGTGCTCATGTCGATGAATATGCTGCCGGGCATCATGGCTGCGAAGGCACCACCCTCGGCAATGGAAACAGCCTCGAGCGCCGCATCAGCGGAAATCATGGAGATGAGGACATCACAGCCGGATGCCAGGTCGGCAACACTGTCTGCGACACCGGCGCCATCCTTCTCCAGATCGCGGACCTTGTCGCGCGTCCGGTTGTAGACCCGGAGAGGGAATCCGGCGTTCATCACGTTGCGGGCCATGGGTTCCCCCATCATGCCCACGCCGATCCAACCGACTTTCGTGTCATGCGCCATGATCAGAATGTCCCCGGCCGAAACCGATCTAGAGGATTTCGCAGCCTGGCAGGCCGCAAGAAATCAGATGGTCGCTCGGATAGTTGGTGATGATCTCACAGCCATCCTTGGTGACAACGACCTCTTCTTCGATGCGCGCCGCGCCGGATCCGTCTTCGGCGCCCTTCCAGCACTCAACCGCGAAGACCATGCCCTCTTTCAGGACCGTGTCCTGGCCGAGATAACGCCGCGAAATGATCGGACGCTCCCACAGGCTGAGGCCGATCCCATGCCCGAACTGCAACAGGAAGGCTTCTTCTTCGTTGGCGTAGCCGAATTCCTCGGCCTTGGGCCAGACCAGCGCGATCTCATCGACCGTGACGCCCGGCTTGATGGCATCGATCGCAGCGCTCACCCATTTCGAGCACTGCTCATAGGCTTCGATCTGGGCCTCGTTGGGAACGCCGCAAATGAAGGTGCGGTAGTAACAGGTCCGGTAGCCGTTGAACGAATGCATGATGTCCAGGAAGATCATGTCACCCGGCTGGATGATCCGGTCCGAGAAGGTGTGCGAATGGGGCGCGCCACGCGGACCGGCGACGGAGTTGATGCACTCGACCCGCTCCGACCCCATGCTGTAGAGCCGGTCATGCGCGATCGCGACGAGATCGCTTTCGCGCGCGCCGGGGCGGATCGCAGCGGCGATGTCGTAGTAAGTGCCGTCGACCATCGCAGCCGCCTGCTTGAGCAACTCGATCTCGTCCTGGGTTTTGACCTCGCGCGCATTCAGCATGGCCTGCTGACCGTCGACGACCTCGATGCCTTCTGCCTCAAGCGCCCGCAACATCGGGAGTTCCATCAGATCAATGCCCAGGGGTTTGCCATCGATCCCCATATCGACCAAAGCCTTCTTGATCTGCTTGGCGAAATCATCCTGGATGCCGTGCTTGGGCGGCAGCGCCCCTTGCAGCGTGCTTATCGGCGCATCGACGCGCCCGTCGAGCCAGGGCGCGCTCTTGCGCTTGGCCGGCGGGGCCGGATCCCAAAGATAGTAGTCGCCTTCGGCCGGGCAGATCGCGTAGCGGTCGAATTTATCCCGCCCCCATTCACCGATATGGGTGCCCGTGACGTAGCGGATATTGTCGAAGGTGAAACACAGCACGGCTGCGAGACCGGCTTCCTTGATCGCCGCCTTGGCACGCGCCGGGCGTTCCCGGTTAAGCCGCTGGAAATCGACACCGATCTCCCAGTCCTTGGCCATCGTGCCCCAGGTCGCGGTGGAACGAGGTTGATTGTAATGCATGCTGCATCTCCCTGAATGTCACAGCCGGGTGGGCCCGGCGTTTATCTATTCTTATCCTCAGTCGGCACCCCGGTAAACGTCATCCGAACAACGGCCGACCGGGGCCGAATGGCCCGGCCACCAGCGCCGGCCACCATCCGTGACGTCACCTCATCCTTCCAGGGTCGGGTAGTCGATGTACCCCTTGGGCCCCGGTGCGTAGAACGTGTCCATGTCCCACTCGTTCAGCTCCGCGCCCACCTCGAATCGCTTCGGCAGATCCGGGTTCGCCAGGAACATCTTTCCGAACGCCACGAGGTCCGCCTCGCCGGACGCGATCGCGGCATCCGCGCTTTCCGCGGTGTAACCGCCGTTGCGGATCAGGGTGCCGTCGAAGTTGCTGCGACACAGCTCCGTCACATTCTCCGGCACGGCGTGGCTCATATGCGGGAACGGCGTGACCACATGCAGATAGACCGGGTTCAGCGGACGAATACCCTGCAACAGCGCCGTATAGGTCTCCTCAGGATGGTCATCCTTCACGTCGTTGAAGGTGTTACCCGGTGCGATGCGGATGCCCACCTTGTCGGCCCCCATCACGTCGACCAGCTGTTCCATGATCTCGATCGGGAACCGCACGCGGTTGGCGACCGACCCGCCATACTCGTCATCGCGCTGGTTCACATTGGGAGACATGAACTGCATCGGCAGATACCCCTGGCCGGCATGCAGCTCGACACCGTCAAAACCGGCGCGCTGGATGCATTCGGCCGCGTGCCGAAACTCTCCAATCGTTACCTTCACCTCGTCCGTCGTCAGCGCGTGGGGAACCGGGTGATCCTGCGGCCCTTCCTGCACCGTGAACATCTGGCCACCGGCCTGCACCGCCGACGCCGACACAATATTTCCGCCGCTCTTGTTGAGCGGATGCGCGATCCGGCCCGCATGCATCAACTGGCACACGATCCGTCCGCCCTTCGCATGCACCCCGTCGGTGATTGCTTTCCAACCCGCGACCTGCTCGTCCGTGTGAATGCCCGGGGTCCGGCAATAGCCCTTGCCGTCGAGGCTCGGTTGCACACCTTCCGTCACGATCAGCGCCGCAGACGCGCGCTGCGCGTAATATTCTGCATTCATCTCACCCTGAACATCGCCCTCGCCCGCGCGGCTGCGCGTCATCGGCGCCATTACAACGCGATGGGGCAGCGCCAAGCCGCGCATATCGTAGCTCTGAAACAAATTGCTGTACTCGGACATCGAAGATTCCCCTCAAGTTCTATTTCGGACGCGTTCGGTTCGATCGGCAGTTGAGCGCAGATAAGCGACCCACCAAGCCAAATCACAGGCGCGGATACACCCTACACCCGATCAGAAAAGACCGCGCATTCGATCTGGAGCCGACCATCGCAATTTCCAATAAATTCAGCAATCCAATAGATTTCATTTTATTGGTGAAGTAACTTCACGTTCATGACATTGCCCTCCACCCGCTCGCTGGAGATGTTCAACGCCGTATCGGAGACCGGCAGCTTTCGAGGCGCCGCCGAGCAGCTCGGGCTATCTCCCTCGACCGTCAGCAAGGCTATCGCCGAGCTGGAGGCCCGTCTCGGCACGCGCCTGATCGCACGTACAACGCGGCACCTCGCGCTTACCGAAGCGGGGCTGGCCTACCAGGCCAGCGTCGCCACGGCCCTCGACGCGCTTGGCGAGGGCGCAGAGATGGTGCACGCCGTGACGGCATCACCGCGCGGCCTGGTGCGTGTCACCATGCCGGTTTCGTTCGGGCATATGTTCATATCGCCGATGCTGCCGCGATTTGTTGCGCGCTACCCCGAGGTGCGCGTCGATGCCGTGCTCTCCGACAACTATGCCGACCCGGTCGGCGACGGCTTCGACATCGTCATTCGCGCCGCCGCGAGTTTGCCGGACTCCTCCCTCGTCGCGCGAAAGATCATGGAAACCCCGCACGTCGTCTGCGCCAGCCCGGACTACATCGCGCGCCGGGGAACGCCGTCACATCCCAAGCAGCTGGTCGACCATGCCTGCCTGCCGCTCACCGCCGCGATCATGGCAACGGACTGGGTCTTCGACATCGATGGTGTCGATCACACGGTCCGCGTCGACGGCCCCATCAGCAGTTCCAACCTGTCGGTCGCACGCGAAGCCGCGTTGGCCGGCGCGGGGATCGCGCGCGTGCCCTATCATGTGGTCGCGGCCGACATCGCCGACGGCCGCCTCGTTCGCCTCCTGCCCGACTTCGAGAGGGTCGAGGGAGCGGTGTTCGTTCTCTATCCCGCGCAGCGCACCCTGGCGCTGAAGACACGCGCCTTCATCGACTTCCTCGTCGAGGAAATCGACTCCATACGCGCGTGATCTTTCTGTCGGCGGGCCGTGTCGGTATCGTACACGCGAACACGGCGTACTGACGTGGCGAGCGACAGAGGATAACGGGCGATGACGACAGAAGATTACAGCCGCGAGGACATCGTCTACTACAGCGACGGGCACAAGATTGCCGCCCACCTCTATCGCCCCGCGAGCTGGAAGCCCGGCGACCCGGCACTGCCGACGGTCATCAGCCTGACGGGTTATTCCGGCCGAAAGAACATCGCGACCGTGGATATCCCGCGCCGCATGGCCCGGGAAGGGTTCATGGCTTTGGCGCCCGATTATGTCGGCTATGGCGACGCCGAAGGCCCGCGCCGCCGCCACCGGCCACTCGAACAGGCGCAGAATGTCTATGACGCCGCGACCTACCTGGAAACGGTCGAGGGCGTCGATTCCGACCGCATCGGGGTCTACGGCTCAAGCTTCGGCGCCGCCAACGCTGTCTGGGCCGCGGCCTTCGACCCGCGCCTGAAGGTTGTCGTATCGGCCGTGGGCGTGCATGACGGCGAACGCTGGCTGCGCTCCGTTCGCTCGGCGTATGACTGGTACAAGTTCCGCGACAGCGTGCGCGCCGAAGCGCGCCACCGGGTGGTCACCGGAGAGACGCAGGACATCTATCGCTACGACATCTACCCGCTCGACCCCGACGCCGCCGACAAGCCGACGATGACGGTCGAGGAACATGGTGCCGCGGACGATCCTTATGTGGACATGGAGAGCGCGGAGGCCGCGTTCCGCTATAAGCCCGACTGGGTGGTCGACCGCATATCACCGCGACCGGTGCTGTTCTTCGCCGCCGGCTACGATGTGATGGTCCCGCCCGAGGAAGCGCGACTGACTTTCGAGAAATGCGGTGAGCCGAAGAAGCTGGTCGAGTTGCCGGAGGCGCGCCACAATCAGGTCTACGAGTTCTCGAACTCGGAACATTTCGAGACCGTCGCGCGGGAAACCGCGGCGTGGTTCAAGAAGTATCTCTGAGAAGCCCGGAAGGCCCGCGGTCAGGTGGCGTAGCTGCGGTCGCCGGCATCGCCCAGTCCCGGAACGATGTAGCCCTTCTCGTTGAGATGGTTGTCGACCGTCCCGACGAAGACCGGCACGTCGGGATGTTCCGCGGCCAGGGCGGCCAGCCCCTCGGGCGCGGCCAGGATGCAGATCAGGCGCATGTCGGTCACGCCGCGCGCCTTGAGCTGGGAGATCGCATCGACCGACGAGTTGGCGGTCGCGAGCATGGGATCGACGATCAAGAGTGCACGTTCCGCGATGTCCGGTGGGCCATTGAAATAATACTCGACTGCCTCGAGGGTATCGTGGTCCCGATAGATTCCGATATGGCAGACACTCGCGGACGGGATGATCTCCAATCCGGCGTCCAGCATCACATTTCCCGCCCGCATGATCGATGCCAGCACCGGCCCGGGTTCGGCCAAGACAGGTGCCGTCATCTTCGACAGGGGCGTTTCGATTTCCCGTTCGGTCAGCGCCAGATCGCGGGTCGCCTCAAACATCATGAGCTGGGCAATCTCACGCACCAGCAGCCGAAAAATGATCGACGGCGTATTCTTGTCACGTAGCAACGAAATCTTGTGCTGCAGCAACGGGTGGTCGATCACGGTTGGGCTGGACGTCATGGAACTTTCCTCAACATATCTTCGCGAACAGATTTAGCCCGACCCGGCGCCGGAATGCGAGAGGCAGGTTTTCGCCGCCGGTTGCAGAGGCAAGATCGGCTCTGCCATTGTTCGAACTCCCGAAGAGACTTTGCACAACCGAACACACGCCATGCCCGCCGCCCCCAGGTCCGACGTCAGACTGGCACCCAACCAAATCGAGCGCGAGGATTGGCCCGATGGCTCGGTCCTGCTGCACAACCGCGCCGTTTTGCCCGACCCGTTGCCCGACATACTGGCCCGGTTCGACCATTGGGTGGAATCGGACCGTGACGCGACTTTCATCAGCGAGCGCAAGAACGGCGACATACTCACGACGACCTATGGCGAAATCGATCGCCGCTCCGACGCGCTGGCGGATGATCTGGTCACACGCGGCCTCGCGCCCGGCGCAGCGGTCGCGGTCATCGCGGGAGCCGGTGCGCTGCATGCGGCGCTGAAACTCGCCTGCCTCAAGGCGGGGCTGGTGCATGTCCCGCTGTCGCCGCTGCTTCTGACATCGCACCACGGGCGCAAGCGACTGGCGGGCCTCCTTGCCGCCGCCGCGCCAAGCGTCACCGTCGCGTCGCCACAGGAAATCAACGCGGAGTTGACCACTCTATGCGGTACGGTCGTCGACCCGAACGAACTGCAGGAAGCCCCCGAATCCCCGTTCTCGCGCGCCGTCACCGCCCCGGACGACCGCGCCGCGATCTATTTCACGTCCGGCTCCACCGGGGTCCCCAAGGGGGTGTCGATCACCCGGCGCATGATTGCGTCCTGCCAATGTGCCTATGGCGTGCACTGGCCGTTTCTCGCGGCCCGGCGACCCGTGCTGATCGACTGGCTGCCCTGGCACCATGTTTTCGGCGGGCTCGATAATTTCCACAAGATGATCTGGTTCGGTGGCGCCTACCATGTCGAGGCGCCGCCGGGGCCCGACAACATGGACGCATTCGCCCAGCGCATCCGCGACGTCCGACCGACGATCCACATCAACGTGCCCTATGGCATCGACCTGCTGCTCGACCATCTGGCCGACGATGCAAAAACCCGCGCGGCGCTGTTCGAGCGCCTTGACCTGATTTTCTTCGCTGGTGCGGGCATGGGCGCGCCGACATGGCAACGCCTGCGGGATGCCGTCGCGGCGGGACCCCATGGGCCCGGCAGCCCGCCGCTGGTTCTGTCGGGATACGGTGCCACGGAGGCCGGCTCGACCATGTGCCTCGGACATGAACCGGCCGGGCGTACAGACGAAATCGGCCTCCCCCTGCCGGGCCACGCCTTGCGCCTGGCGCCGGTCGACGGTGCGCTGGAGGTTCGGTTTCGCGGGCCGAATGTGTCGCCGGGTTATGTCGGACCGGGCGGGCTTGAGAGCCTGTCCCTCGACGACGACGGGTTCCTGCGGACCGGCGATCTCGCCCTTGCCTTGCATGACGATGCACCCGAGCACGGGCTTTGCTTCGACGGCCGACTTGCCGAGGACTTCAAGCTGACCACGGGATCGCGGGTCAAGGTCGGCGCCCTGCGTCATGCGCTGCTCGCGGCCTGTGCCCCCGACCTGCAGGACGTCGCCATTGCCGGGGCCGGACAAGCTCGAATTGCGGCCATCCTGTTCCCGACGGAAGCGGCCATGGCGGAACATGATGACGATTTACAGGCACGCATGGCCCAGGCACTGAGCGCCCACAACGCCGCCATGCCGGGCAGCTCAACTTCTGTCTTTCGCGCCGCGATCGCGGACGGTCCGCCCGACCGTTCGGCCGGCGAGATCAACGACAAGGGCCACCTCGTCCAGAAGACCTGCCTGCGCAATCGTGCCGAACTGGTCGAGCGGCTCTATGGTGACACCCCTGACCCGGGCATTATCTGCCCCGACAACATCTGATCCCGGCAACGTCCAACCCAAGGAACCCGGATAATGACCGACGCCCCCGTACTCCTCATCGAACGCGACCCCGACGACGCCTTCGTGACGCTGACAATGAACCGGCCCGACAAGCTGAACGCGCTCGATCTCGAACTTCTCGACGCCATCGACGACGCCGTACGCGACGCGCAAAAAGATCCCGACATTCGCGCGATCATCCTGACCGGCGCGGGCCGCGCCTTTACGACGGGGTTCGACCTGATCAGCGATGATTTCGAGATGGACACCGAAGCGTGGCGTGAAGACATGTCGGCGAATTGCGAGCGTCTGCGCACCATCTGGAGTTCGGACGTGCCGGTCATCGCGGCCATCAACGGCTTCGCGCTGGCCGGCGGTCTCGAACTCGCCATGTGCTGCGACCTGGCGCTGGCGGCCGACGACGCGATGCTCGGCGAGCCGGAAGTGCGTCATGCGTCCGGCCCACCCTCGCTGATGATGCCCTGGACCATGCCGATCCGGCATGTGCGCTGGCTAATGTACACCGGCGACATGGTGGACGGCCGGGAGGCCGAGCGAATCCATCTTGTGAACCGGGCCGTGCCGGGAGATCAGCTTATGGACGAGGCGCGGCGCCTTGCGCGCAAGCTCGCGCGCATCCCCGGGCCCGCGATCAAGTTCGCGAAGGCCTCGATCAACCACCAGCAGGAGAGCGCGGGCCTCACCAGTTCGTGGCTCTACAATGTCGAGGCGATCTCGTCCCTGCACGCATCACCGGAGGGACGCGCCTGGATGCGCAAGATGCGCGATGAACCTCTGAAAGACGTGCTGGCCGAGCGCGAGGCGCCCTTCCGCGACCTGGACTAGCTGTTTCGGCCGCGCAACCGTTCGAAGTTCGAGAGCACCGTTTCCGCGTCGACGACATCGGCGTATCGCCGGTCCACATCACGCAGGTTCGCCTGGTGGGGTTCCTCGTCATGATCGCCGACACAATCTTCCGGCACAATCGTGCGAAACCCGAGGCTGAAGGCGTCGATCACCGAGGCGCGCACGCAACCCGAGGTAATGCAGCCGGTGACGACGACCGTGTCGACCCCGTGCTTGATCAGGAACGGTGATACCTGGGTGTTGAAGAAGATCGACGGCGCGCCCTTCGTGACGACGAGGTCCGGTTCTGCCGCGGCGATTCGCGGGTCAAGCTCGACTGACGGATGCCCCTCGACCAACTCTTCGCGCAGCGGCGCGATCTTCCAGTGGGGCATCGCCGCCTGGGAGTGGTAGCCCATCACACAAGCGGCGACAGGAAACCCGCAATCCTTGGCCGCCCGGATCACGTCCACCGTGCGCTCCACCGCAGCATCGATCATCGGCGCGCCGCCCATCCGGAACTCCGGATCGGTGAAGCCGCGCTGAAAGTCGACGACCACCACGCCGGGGCGCTCGCCCCAGCCCACCTCGCCGTCGCCATAGCCCCGTTCGGCGTAATCCATTCTTGTTCTCCGTTGCGTCATAAGCCCGTGTGTTGGAGTATTAAAGCATGGCGCATCAGGCGCGTCTCGCCGCAGGCAAACATGAAGCAAAAGCCACGGTGTTTCATCAGGGGGAAGAGTTAATGGGTTACCGTATTTCCGTCGACACCGGCGGCACGTTCACGGACATGGTCGTGCTCAGTGAAGATGGCGAGTTTCACGTCGGCAAGGCGCTGACGACCCCGGACCGGATATCGGAGGGCATGTTCAACGCCCTCGAGGTCGTCGCCGAAACCTTCGAGACAACCCCGAAGGACATGCTTGCCGCGACGGACCTGCTGATCTACGGCACCACGCGGGCCACCAACGCGATCGTCACCAAGCAGACCGCGCGCACGGCATTCCTGACCACCGCCGGCTTCCGCGATATCCTGGTGTTCAAGGAGGGCGGCAAGCACGGCCCCCATGACTACAGCTACGACTACCCGCAACCCTATATTCCCCGCAGGCGCACCTTCGAAATCAATGAGCGCATCGGCGCCTCGGGCGAAGTCGTCCGGGCGCTCGACGAGGCCCAGGCCCGCGAAGTCATCGAGACCCTGAAGGCCCGCGGCTTCGAGGCCATCGCGGTGTCCCTGCTCTGGTCGATCGCCAACGAGGCCCACGAGGCCCGGCTCGGCGAGCTGATCGAGGAGATCATGCCAGGGGTGCCCTACACCCTGTCGCACCGGCTCGCGCCAATCCTGCGCGAATATCGCCGCGCCTCGGCGACGGCGATCGATGCCTCGCTGAAACCTCTCATGCAGGCGCATCTGCGCCAGATGCGCACGGATCTCGCCGACAGCGGGTTTGCCGGCGATTTGCTGGTCTCCACGGCCGTCGGCGGCTGCCAGGAGGTCGAATCCCTCGTCGAGCGCCCGATCAACACGCTCAAGTCGGGGCCGGCCATGGCCCCGGTCGCGGCACGCGCCTATTCCGCGCTGGAACGGATGGGCGGCGACGTGATCGTCTGCGACACCGGCGGCACGACCTTCGACGTCGGCCTGGTGCGCGACGGCAACCTGATCTATTCCCGCGATTCCTGGCTCGGCCCCCTGTGGACCGGCGACATCATGGGCACCTCCACCGTCGACGTCCGTTCGGTGGGCGCGGGCGGCGGCTCCATCGCCTGGGTGGACCCGGGCGGATTGCTGCGGGTCGGCCCCCAGTCGGCGGGCTCCGTCCCGGGCCCGGCCTGTTATGGTGCCGGCGGCACGGAACCCACGGTCACCGATGCAGCCCTGGTGCTCGGTTATATCGACCCCGGTTATTTCAACGGCGGGCGCCTGTCACTCGACCGCGACGCCGCCGTCGCGGTGATCTCGAAACTGGCGGAAAGCATGGGCAAGGGCGTCGACGAGACGGCGCACTCGATCATGGTCATCGCCAACGAACTGATGATCAAGGCGATCGGCGAGATCACCGTCAATGACGGGCTGAACCCGCGCGAGAGCGTCATCGTCGCCGGCGGCGGAGCGGCGGGCTTCAACATCATGCCGATCGCCCAGGAGCTGGGCTGCGACACGGTGATCCTGCCCCGCACCGCCTCGGCCCTGTCGGCCTGCGGGATGCAATTCTCGTCCATCGTGTTCGAGGCGACACGCTCGCGGTTTACGGATTCGAACGGGTTCGACCGGGAGGGTGCCAACCGCTCCCTCGACGAGATCGAGGCCGAACTGATGGAATTCCGCGACAGCCTCGGCACGTCGAAAGATGCCCAGGTCAGCATCGAGTTCTTCGTCGAGGCACGCTACCGCGCGCAGGTCTGGGAGCTCGACACCGCGCTCCCGAAACCCCGCCTCGAAAACGACGCGGACGTCGCCGAGCTGGTGGAGACATTCCACAAGACCCATGAACGCATCTACGCGGTGCGCGACGAGGGCAGCCCGGTCGAATGCGTGAACTGGAAGGGACGCATCTCGATCCAGCCTTTCGACCCGCCGGCCGCACCGGAACCGACAACGGACAGCAACGCGTCCGACTCCGCAACCACGCGGGAATGTTTCTTCGGCGGCGACAGCCCCGTCGCGACACCGATCTTCAGGGGGCCCGATCTCCAGGCCGGCGACACGGTCACGGGACCGGCCATCATCGAGGAACCCACCACGACCATCGTCGTCTATCCGGGGATGTCCGCGCGACTGAGCGCCGCCGACAGCTACATCCTCGACTGCCGCTGATAAGGGAGGACGACATGTCCGAACCAAAGACCACACTCGACCCCGTCCTGATCTCGGTAATGGCGAACCGCCTCGACGGGATCGTTCGCGAGATGACCAACACCCTGCTGCGCTCGGCGCGATCCGCCGTGATCTCGTCGGCGCGCGACTTCTCCTGTTGCCTTGTCACCGGCCAGGACGAACTGCTCGCACCCGCCGAAGGCCTGCCGGTGCACATCTTCGGCTGTCACATCCAGACGGCGAACATGCGCAAATATCACGAAGGTGATATCCAGCGCGGCGACGCCTATCTCGACAACGACCCCTATGGCGGCAACACCCATCCGGCCGATCACACCTTCATGGTGCCGGTCTTCTTCGAAGGCGAACATCTCTTCACCGCCGTCTCGAAATGCCACATGGCGGATATCGGCAACTCGATCCCGTCGAGCTATTTCGTGCGCGCCCGCGACGTCTATGAGGAGGGTGCGCTCGTCTTCCCCGGCGTGCGCATCCAGCGTGACTTCGAGAATGTCGAGGACATCATGCGCATGTGCCGGGCGCGAATCCGGGTGCCCGACCAATGGTATGGCGACTATCTCGCCGGGCTGGGCTCGGCGCGGGTCGCCGAGCGCAGGCTCGAGGCGTTCTGCGAGAAATACGGCAAGGAGACGGTCAAGACCTTCATGCGCGAATGGTTCGACTATTCCGAGCGCCGCATGATCGACAACATCCGCAAGCTGCCCAAGGCGAGCCTCGTCAACAAGGGACGCTCCGACCCCCTCGAGGGCATGCTGCCCGACGGCCTTGAGCTGACGGTCAAGATCGACATCGACCCGGACGAGGGCAAAATCAACGTCGACCTGCGCGACAACCCGCCGTCGGTCGACGCCGGCCTGAACACGTCGCTCGGGTCGGCCACCTCGGCCGTGGTGGGCGCCATCTTCAATGCGCTCGACAAGGATTTGCCGCGCAACGAGGGCGCCTTCCGGCGGCTGGAGTTCCAGTATGCCGAGGACAGCGTCGTCGCCGCACCGACCTTCCCCCACTCCTGCTCGGTGTCGACCACCAACGTCTCCGAGCGGCTGGTCAACATCACCCAGTCCGCCTTCGCGCAGCTGGGGGACGGCATGGGCCTGTCAGAGGGCGGCGCAGGGCTCGGTGCCGGCATGGCCGTGATCTCGGGCCAGGATTTGCGGCGCGAGCCCGAGCCTTATGTGAACCGGCTCATGCTGTCGACCAACGGCGGCCCGGCCAGTGCCGAGGCCGACGGCTGGGTCAACTATGCGATCCCGGTGATCGCCGGGCTAATGTACCGGGATTCGGTCGAGGTGGATGAACTCAAGCATCCGATCCGGGTAGAATCGCTCCAACTCGTCACGGATTCCGCCGGTGCGGGTCGACGCCGCGGCGCCCCGGCCCAGCAGATCGAGTATGGGCCGACCCACGCGCCGATGATGGCCGTGATCTCCTGCGACGGCCAGCACGCGCAGCCGCGCGGGGTGCTCGGCGGCCTGCCGGGCACATCGGGAGAGACCTGGCTCATCGAGGACGAAGCCCAACCGCAGCGGATGCCGAACGTCGTCCAGCTCACCATAAATCCGGGCCAGCGCGTCCGCGGCCGGGACTCCGCCGGCGGCGGCTATGGCGATCCGCTCGAACGCGAGACCGAGCGGGTCATCGTGGATGTGCTGGAGGGCTGGGAGACCCTGGAGAAGGCGAACGACATCTACGGGGTCATCTTCACCGGCGAAATCGACGATGAATCTCTGGAGGTCGACGAAGCCGCCACGGAAGCGCGCCGCAAGGAACTGCGCGAAGCCCGCGCGACCTGACGCATATCGCGGATGATGTCGTAGCGGCCGGGCGGTGAAACGCCCGGCCGAATCGCCTCCTTCCGCCGTCACGCAAGCGCCCAGAATGGTCCGATGCCCAACGACACAAGGCCCGCACCGTATAGCCGTCGCGCGGCGATCATCCGCATGGCACCGGTGCTGGCCGTCACCTTCATTCTGGCTCACTTTCTACGCTCGGCCCCGGCGGTCATCGCGCCGAACCTGCGTACCGAGCTCGGGCTGACGCCGGGTGAACTTTCCAGCCTGCCGGCCGCGATATTCCTGGGTGCAGCATTGATGCAGCTCCCGGTCGGTGTTTTTCTCGACAAGTTCGGCCCACGACGCACCATGGCCGCCCTCTTCTCGTTGGCCGCCCTGGGCTCGATCGTATTCTCGGCGGCACAGGGTGTACTCACGCTGGCCCTCGGTCTGTTCCTGATCGGCTGCGGGGCGGCACCGGTGTTCATGGGCGTGATCGTGCTGTTGTCGCGCTGGATCGCCCGCGACCGGCTGGCGACGGGTACGGCCATCTCGATCGCGGTTGGCGGCGCGGGCATGCTGCTCTCCGCCTCCCCCTTCGCCGCCGCCGTCGAGCTTTACGGATGGCGGGTAAGCCTGCTGGTCGTCGGCCTGTTTTCACTCGCGGTGGCGGTCGCGCTCCTGGTGATGGTGCGGGATAGACCGGACGACGTCCCCCCGCCAGCCAGCAGCGAGACCCTGCTCGAGACCATCATCGGCGTGCGTCACATCCTGCGCGACAAACGTATCTATTCGTTTGCCGCAATCACGGCCGCATCGGTCGGGGCCCTAGTGACCGTACGCAACCTCTGGATCGGCCCCTACCTGAACGATGTGTTCGAGCTCGACATAGTCGCCCGCGGCAATGTCATTTTCGCGGTGTCCTTGGCCTGGATCATCGCCGCAGTGCTCTATGGGCCGCTCGACCGCAAGTTCGATACCCGGCGCGGCGTCGTCACCTGCGGCATGCTGGCCTTCACCACCATGACCGCCGCACTCGCGATCAACAGCAGCGAATCCGTACTGATCGTCGCAATATTATTGTGCGGGTTCGCGCTCTTTGCCCCGATGGCGCCGCCCATCTTCGCCCACGCCCGCAGCCTGTTCCCCGACACTCACTCAGGACGGGTCTTCACCGCGATCAACCTCTGCACATGGTCGGGTGTCTTCATCATGCAAATGGGAACCGGCGCGATCCTCGACGCCTTCCCGGTCGACGAACTGGGCCGCAGCCCGGCGATCGCCTACCGCACCATGTTCGGTGCGCTGGTGATCACCCTGCTGCTGGCACTCCTCGCCTATCGCCGGGTCGCGGACGTACCGCCATCCGCCGAAGCGCGGCGTGACGAGCGCTAGTTGGCGGCGGAGTCCACAAACACCTTCTTCATCTGCGGCTCCGGATAGCGCGTGCCCGCGGCCGCGCCGACCGGCACCGCGTCGGACATCGCCGCCAGCTCGTCCGCCGACAAGGTGACATTCAGCGCGCCCATATTCTCATCGAACCGCTCGGCCCGCTTGGTGCCCGGAATGGCGATCACGTCGTCGCCCTGCCCCAGCAGCCAGGCCAGCACCACCTGCGCCGGCGTGCAGTTCTTCTGAGCTGCGAATTCGGCGACACGAAGCGCGAGTTCGCGATTCTGCTGGAAGTTGCCCTGGGCGAAACGCGGGTGACGATAATGCGGATCATCCTCCGGCACCGTCTCGGCGTTGATGAAGTTGTCTGTCAGCAGACCACGACCGAGCGGCGAGTAGGCGACGAAGGAGATGCCGAGCTCGCTGGTCGCGGCGCGAATCTGTTCGGCCTCCTCACGATAGAGGATCGAGAATTCGCTCTGCACCGCAGCCAGCGGATGTGTCGCATGTGCACGCCGGATCGTGTCGGGCTTGGCTTCGCAAATGCCGATCGCACGCACCTTGCCGGCCTCGACCAGCTTCGCCATGGCACCGACCGTGTCCTCGATGGGGACCTCCTGATCGACGCGGTGCTGATAGTAGAGATCGATCACATCGATCCCGAGGCGCTGCAGGCTCTTATCGCAGGCTTCCGCGACATATTCCGGGCGCCCGTTCACGCCCATGCCGCCGCCCTCGAGCTGGGTCTGGCCGAACTTGGTCGCCAGCACGACCTTGTCCCGGTAGCCGTCGGCGAGCACCCGCGCGAGCACCTCTTCGTTATGACCCCAGCCATACATGTCGGAGGAATCCAGGAAATCGGCGCCCTGGTCGATCGCGTAACGGACGAATTTCACATTCTCGTCGTCGTCGGCAGCACCATACACCCCGGAAAGGGACATACAGCCCAGTCCCACCGGCGCACATTTCAGGTCACTGCCACCAATCTGGCGTTTCGCTGCATTGCTGATATCGGTCATGGACTTCACTCCCCCTTGGTTCGCCCCGACGGGGCAAAATTATTGGTCCCGGACCCGGTCCGGCATAAACATGGCGGCAGCATAGCCACGCCGGACGTCAGATGCGAGACGTCGAACGGGCAAAACTCCGGTGCCGCCGGTGAAAGTGCCCTAGCCGCGCAAGGACTCCGAGGTCTTCGCGACATCGGCATCATCAGAAACCCACAGACTTGCCGGTAGATCCGGTGGTCCTGCATGTTTCTATTCTTCGAGTGCCGCGATCCCTCCCGAGCCGAAAAGCCGTACGGCATTCCCATACGCGATGGCACGTCGGACATCCGCCGGTAACTGGGCGAGCCAGCCCCGGTGACGGTTAATGATGTCCCCATACCCATCCCACTGTGAGGTCACATAGGTGTCGGACCCGGTCATGATTCGATCGGGGAAACGCTCGAAGAGCGCGGGCCATTCCGGGTCGAGGCGGCCACCCGGCGCAATTTCAAAGCCGCGGATCGAAATTTCCGCCCAGAGATTCTCGTGGCGCGCCAGCGTCCGATTGATCACCTCCGGCGGATCCACGAGCCCGGCATGGGCCCAGCGGATCAGCGCATCCGGCGTGTGGGCGAAGATTGTTTCAACGGCCTCGGAGTTGCCATCCACATGCAGCATGCGTCCAGAATCAGTCGTCATCCGCGCCACCGCCCGCACGATCTCGGTATCCGCACTGCCCGGTCGGTGCACATGGAATTCGCCGATGCCCGCATAGCGCGCCGGATCCCAGCGGGATCGCAAGTAGGCCAGCATATCGGGATGTTCAAACCAGTTGCCTCGATGGAATTGGCCCCCATAAGGCCGCAGAAACGGCACCACCTGTCCCGTCCCACCTTCATCCAACAGCGCCAACGTGTTGTCGTCCGAGGTGCTCGACACCAGTGCGCGGGGCACGCCTGCCTTGCTCATCTTTGCGATGATCTGGGCCGGACTGTAGGCGACGGTCGCATCCTCGTTGTAGTGGACATGTCCATCGAAGACCGGGATGGGCTCATCCCCCTGCACGAGGGAAGGAAAAATGGCGAGCGCGGCCCCCGCCAACAGGAACCGCGCAACAAGTTTCAGCTCGAATTTCATGGGCCGATCCTGCCGCGCTTGGCGGTCTGGCGCAACATCGCGCGCGTGCTAGTTTCCGTCACCGAAAAGAAGATTTCACGTCAACAATGGAGGCGCGGTGATGCGCTCGTTCCTGGTATCCGGATTTCTCGTCCTCGGCCTCATGGCCGCCGGGCCCATGGCCCTGGCACAGGACGCGACCACCAAATATGTCCGCTTCGTCCAGAACGGCCAGACAGGTTTTGGCATCCTCGACGGGGCGACGATTGCCATGCTTGACGGCGATCCGATCAAGGGCGCGAAGACCACCGGGAAGACCGTTGCGCTCGACAGCGTCGAACTGCTGCCACCGTCCGACGCGGGCAAGGTTTTTCGCCGTCGGGATGAATTTTGCCAGCCATATGTCTTCGGCGTCCGACCGCCCGCCGCCGCTGTTCCTGAAGCTGCCGACCTCCCTGACCGGCAGTGGTAGCGACATCGAACTGATTCCCGACGCCAACAACGTGCATTTCGAGGGCGAGCTGGTGCTGATCATCGGCAAGCGAGCCAGGAAATGTCTCGGAGGCAGACGCGATGGACTATGTCTTCGGCCTGACCGCCGGCAACGACCTGACCGAGCGCAGCTGGCAGGGCCGCGATCTGCAATGGATGCGCGCCAAGGCCGCCGACGGGTTCGGCCCCGTGGGCCCGGCGCTGGTGACGGGACTAGATGCGAACAATGTACTGCTCACAACCCGTCTCAATGGCGAGATCGTGCAACAGGAGAACACCCGGAACATGATCCACAAAACCGGCCAAGGTCGTGAGCTATCTCAGCCGGTATTTCACCCTCAATCCGGGGGACATGATCTTCATGGGGACACCGGGCCGCACCTCGTCGCTCGACGACGGGGACGTCGTCACCGTCACGATCGAGGGCATCGGCACCCTGACCAACCGGATCGTGCGCTAGCCGTCTCGCAACCGGCCTAGCGTTGTGCGGCCGTCGTTGCCGGAAGCGGCGGCGGGACAATGGTGATTCGTCCCGGATACCGATGGACGAAGCCGGTTCCGACATCCCGAACGACCCCGACCAAGCCGCCGATCAAACCACCAACGACAAACATTTTCCGATCAACATCGGCTCCAACCCTGAATACAGGGTGGCCGCTGGTCGTCTCGTGCCCCGCAAGTTTACATTCGACCTCGATGTCGCCGCCGTCACGCATTGCCACGAAGGTGACCGGTGTGCCGCCAATCAAACGCGAGCGCACACCGCCGCGCTCCAGCGTGCAGGACGCATTCGGCGGTTCCGTGACCACGGTCACCTTATGACTGCGGTCCGTCACAGACCCGGCGCAGGCCGCCAGGCAAAACAGGGAAACGATCGCGGAGGCTCGAAACATCGACATTCGCAATAATGTGCTGGAAACGTCCGCGGACTATGCCCGGGACGCATACAATGGTCCATCTTCGTTTTGACAACGAGCGGTCGGCGACCAGGATCAGCCTGGCGGCCTTGCTCGCTGACCGATCCTTGATAAGGTATCGGGACAAACGCCATCAAAACCCGGTATCCGCCGGACAGTGTGCAGCAGTTTCGGAGTGAGAAATGGAAAAGTTCGGTGTTGGCCAGGGTGTGCGCCGCGAGGAAGACCCGCGGCTGTTACGCGGGCGCGGATTGTTTACCAATGATGTGAACCTGCCCCAGCAGACTTACGCGATCGTATTGCGGTCTCCCTATGCCCATGCCGAAATTACCTCCATCGACACGACCGCGGCGAAGGCCGCACCGGGCGTGCACGGCGTGTTTACCGGCGACGACGTCGCCGCCGACAATCTGGGCGTGCCCGGCATGCCCGCCAAGTGGAAAACGCCCCGACGGTGAGCCCATGCAATACCGGCCGCAGCCGCCTCTGGCGCTGGGCCGTGTTCGCTATGTCGGAGACCCGGTGGCGCTCGTGGTCGCCGACACCCTCGACCAGGCCCGCGACGCCGCAGAGCTGATAGAGGTGGATTATCGGGACCTGCCCTCGATCACGAATACGGAACACACCGTCGACGCCGACGCCGCACTGGTATGGGACGATTCGCCCGACAACATCTCCGGCCAGTACCAGGCCGGTGACGCGGATGCAGTCGAAGCGGCCTTCGCCAATGCTGCCAGAATTGTCAAAACGCCGCTTCGTCATCAGCCGCGTCTTCGCCCAGTATATGGAACCGCGTGGCGCGATCGGCGCTTACGACGAACGCGAGGACCGCTACACCCTCCACGCCGATGTCCAGTACCCCCACCGGGTCCGTCAACTCCTGTCCGAGAAGATCTTCGGCATTCCAGAGCAGGCGATGCGGGTCGTCGCCCGCGACGTCGGCGGCGGTTTCGGCACCAAGGGCTGGCAATATGCCGAGCATCGGCTAGTCCTGTGGGCATCGCGGAAGATCGGCCTGCCGGTGAAATGGAATTGTGAGCGCAGCGAGGCGGGTCATGGCCGACGAGCATGGCCGCGACAACGTCACCGAGGCCGAGCTTGCGTTCGATGCCGACAACAACGTGATTGGCCTGCGGGTCAACACGATTGCGAATATCGGGGCCTACCTGTCGGCGATCCGCAACCTGCTTTCGGTGTTCGCCAATGTCGGAACATTGATCGGCGTCTACGACATCCCGGCCGCTCATGTGACGGTGCGCACGGTGCACTCGAACACCAACCCGACCGCGCCCTACCGGGGCGCGGGGCGGCCCGAGGCGACCTATGTGATCGAACGCATGTTCGACGAGTCGGCGCGCGAGCTGGGCGTGGACCCTGCAGAGCTTCGCGCCCGGAACATGATCGCGTCGGATGCCATGCCCGTGAAAACCGCGCTCGGCCTGTCCTACGATTGCGGCGCCTTCACCGAGAACCAGGCCAAGGCCCTGGAGATGGCCGATTATCCGGGCTTCGCCGCACGCCGGGAAGAATCAGGCACCCGCGGCAAGCTGCGCGGCATCGGAATTTCCAATCCGATCGAACGGGCAGGATCGCCCTCGCCGGACTTCGCGGAAGTGCGCTTCAACACCGACGGCAGCGCCACGGTCCTGATGGGCACCAAGAGCCAGGGTCAGGGGCCATGAGACCATGTACAAGCAGATCGTCGGTGAACGGCTGGGTATGGACCCAAGCGATGTTCGGGTCATCGACGGCGACACGGACAGGGGTCGCCTTCGGCATCGGCACCATGGGCTCACGCTCGACCGTCATTGGCGGCTCGGCTCTCTACTACGCATCGGAGAAGGTGATCGAGAAGGCAC
>CBDHEC010000028.1:0-22247 GCA_965261975.1 Alphaproteobacteria bacterium | reverse complement strand
CGCCGACGTGGCGGCGGGTGTCCTGACGACCGACGGCCATGGGGGACAGACCTATGAGCTGTCCGGCCCGAATGTCAGCCCGGCGGAGGCCATCGCGGCCATCGGCGCGGCCATCGGCAAGGAGGTCGCATTTGTGCAGGTGCCCATGGAGGGTGCGATCGGCGCGATGAAGGAGCGCGGCATGCCTGACTGGCTGATCGACCATCAGTCGACACTCATGGGCATGGCTGCCGAGGGTAATATGGCCAGCTACGGCAACGACCTGATCGAGCAGCTGGCGGGGCATGCACCGCGCACGCCGGCGGATTTCGCGCGGGATCATGCGGGCGCATTCAGCGGCTGATCGGTTCGTTCGAAAGTGAAAGTGCGAAGGGCGGGTCCATGACCCGCCCTTTTTGCTGCCGGTTTGCTATTCTGGGGGCTGTGCAGGATGCCCCAAATTCTTATATAAGACCTGCAGCGAAACATAACGATGAAGATGATGGAGGCCGCCATGAGCGCCGTTGAACCCCTCGATGGACCCGAAGACAAGCCCGCGAACGATGCGCAGCCATCCAAATATCAGTTCCTGCTGATCCCGCCGTTCCGGCTGCCGACCGAGACCAAGTGGGGCTACCAGACGCTCCATCTCGACGGGGAACTGCCCAAGAAGGAGCGGCTGATGAACGGTGAGATGGTTATGCCCTATCTCGACGGCATCGACTGGGACCTGCATCCGGGCGCCGAGGCGACCTATGGCGACTGGCCGGTGGAGACCCGCGAGGAGTTCGTCTACGCCTCCGACGCGCGGCTGAAGAACATCCGCATCGCACTCGAGACGGGCAAGTATAATGGCGTCGTGCTGCTCGGCGGCGGTGAGCCGGGCTTCCTGGAGGCCCGCGAGATGTGCCGCAAGGCCGGCGTGGTCTGCACCGCCAACGCCCACTCCCAGATGTATCTGGCGACGATGCTCGGCAACAAATACTCCGTGGTCGATATCGCCGGCGTCCACAATGTCTACTACCGGGACCTGATCTATCAGCATCAGCTGCAGGACCGCTGTGCGTCGATCCGCAACATCGGCATGCGCCTGCCGCGCCCCGGCGCCGAGGACGGCCCGCAGCTGCGCGCCGAACGCGAGAAGGCGCTGGCCGGAGAGAAGTCGCTGGCCGTCGACAACGCCGTCGAGCAGGCCGAGCTGGCCCTCATGGAAGACGGTGCGGAAGTGATCACGCTCGGCTGCTCGGGCGTGTTCTGGCTCAAGCCCTTCATCGAGAAGGGGCTCGCCGAACGGGGCTGGGAGGTGCCGGTGCTGGAGGGTTATTCCTCGTCCATCGCGCTGGCCAAGCTGATGATCGACCTGGGCGTGAATGCCTCGGGGATCACCTTCATGGAAGACCACCCCAAGCGGATGCCGGACAAGATCCTCGTCTGACGGCAGAAACTGTCTCATCTCGTGAGGCACAGCACCGGGTCCCTCGTTGACCTGAGACGGCAGGTTCAATATCACTTACTTCAATAATTGAAGTGAGTGATATGAGCCGGTCCGATCTCGCCACCCAGATCTGCACCTACGCACGCACCATCGAGCTGCTCGGCAATGAGTGGACCCTGATGATCCTGCGTGAGCTGTTCCTGGGCAGCCGTCGTTTCGACGAGCTGCAGGCCCAGACCGGGGCGTCGCCGCACACGTTGAGCCAGCGCCTGAAACGGCTCGAGCGCGAGGGCATCCTGCGCCGCGAAAGTTACAGCACCCGCCCGCCACGCCACGAGTATCGCCTGACCGCCAAGGGGCGCGACCTCTGGCCCGTGATCATCGCCATGAAGAACTGGGGGGACAGCTGGTTCGAGGAGGGCGGAACCCCGGTCGAGATCCGCCACAAGAGTTGCGGTGCCACGGTCGTGCCGCAGATGACCTGTCCCGACTGCGGCGAGCCGATGGCCGCCCATGACGCAGAGCCGCGTCTTTCCCCCGAATTCGAACGCGCACGCGAAATCGCCAGGAGCCAATCATGAAGACACGCATCACCGAGCTGTTCGGTATCCAGCACCCGATCATCCAGGGCGGCATGCATTATGTGGGCTTCGCCGAGCTCGCCGCCGCGGTCTCGAATGCGGGCGGGCTGGGCATCATCACCGGGCTCACCCAGAAGAGCCCCGCCGACCTGGCCAACGAGATCGCGCGCTGCCGCGATATGACCGACAGGCCGATCGGCGTGAACCTGACCTTCCTGCCCATCGTCAACGCGCCGGACTATCCCGGCTATGTGCAGGCGATCATTGATGGCGGGGTGAAGATCGTCGAGACGGCCGGTAACAACCCGGCCAAGTGGCTGCCGATGTTGAAGGACAACGGCATCACGGTGATCCACAAATGCACCACCGTGCGCCACTCGCTCAAGGCCCAGGAGATCGGTTGCGATGCGGTCTCGGTCGACGGCTTCGAGTGCGGCGGCCATCCGGGCGAAGACGATATCCCCAACATGATCCTGCTGCCGCGTGCGGCCGACGAACTGGAGATCCCGTTCGTCGCCTCGGGCGGCATGGCGGACGCGCGTTCCCTCGTCGCCGCGCTGGCCATGGGTGCGGACGGCATGAATATGGGCACGCGCTTCATCGTCACCAAGGAAGCGCCGGTGCATGACAATGTGAAGGCCGCGATCGTGGCCGCAAGCGAGTTGGATACGCGGCTGGTGATGCGGCCCCTGCGCAACACGGAGCGGGTGCTGACCAACGCCGCCGTCGAGCGTGTGCTGGAGAAGGAACGCGAGCTCGGCACCGACATCGCGTTCGACGACATCGCGGCGGAGGTGGCGGGTGTGTATCCCAAGGTGATGCTCGACGGCGACATGGATGCCGGGGCGTGGTCCTGCGGCATGGTCGCAGGTCTGATCGACGATATCCCGACCTGCCAGGAGCTGGTCGACCGGATCATGGCCGAAGCCGAGGTGCTGATCCGCGAGCGCCTCGAGAACTTCCTCGCGGCCTGATGACGTTCGCTATCTTCTGCTCCGCTGGTGCAGCCGTTGGAGGCACCGCGCCGCGTTTGCGTGTTCGTATTGCGGAGTCCATGGCGAAGGGTTGAGTTTTCTTGCCGTCGAAACGCTGCTACGAACCTCTCGACATTTTTTGGCCGCACGCGGCTCCGAGCTTTCGAACCAACCAGACCATGTGGGAACCATTGCGATGACCGATGCTTATCCGAACATTGAACTCCATATCGACGGCAAGTGGATGCCGGCCGCGGGCGGAGAGACGATTGATGTGATCAACCCCGCCACCGGTGCGCCGATCGGTAATGTGGCCCACGCACGCGTCGCCGACCTCGAAGTGGCGCTCGAGGCCGCCGAGAAGGGTTTCCGTGCGTGGAAGGAAGTCTCTGCATTCGATCGCTACAAACTGATGCGCAAGGCCGCCGACCTGGTGCGTGAGCGCGCAGATGCGATTGCGACAATGATGACCCAGGAGCAGGGCAAGCCCATCGGCGAGGCGAAGATCGAGACGCTGTTCGGCGCCGACATCATCGACTGGTTCGCAGAAGAAGCGCGGCGAACCTATGGCAGCGTGATCCCCGCGCGCATGGGCGGTGTGACCCAATCGATCGTCAAGGAGCCGGTGGGCCCCGTGGCGGCCTTCACGCCGTGGAACTTCCCGATCAACCAGGCGGTGCGCAAGCTCTCCGGTGCGGTTGGTGCGGGCTGTTCGATCATCCTGAAGGGCCCGGAGGAAACCCCGGCGAGTTGTGCGGAGCTGGTGCGTTGCTTCGTGGATGCCGGCCTCCCGGACGGTGTCGTCAATCTCGTCTACGGCATTCCTGCCGAGATCTCCGAATATCTCATTCCCCATCGCACGATCCGCAAGGTGACCTTCACCGGTTCGACGGCGGTGGGCAAGCACCTGGCTGCCATGGCCGGCGCGCACATGAAGCGCGTGACCATGGAGCTGGGCGGGCATTCCCCGGCGATCGTCTTCGAGGACGCCGATGTGGAAGTCGCCCTCAAGGTGCTGACGGCCAACAAGTTCCGCAACGCAGGCCAGGTCTGCGTGTCGCCGACCCGTTTCCTGGTGCATGAGAAGCACTATGGCCGTTTCGTCGAGGGCTTCACCGAGTTCGCATCCACCCTGCCGGTCGGCGATGGCCTGGACCCGGATACGAAAATGGGCCCGCTGGCCCATGACCGGCGTGTCGATGCGATCGACGGGTTCGTCTCCGACGCGGTCGGCAAGGGTGCCACGGTGCACACGGGCGGCGGCCGCAAGGGCAATGAGGGCTACTTCTTCGAGCCGACGGTGCTGACCGATGTGCCGATGGATGCGCGCATCATGAACGAGGAGCCGTTCGGTCCCGTCGCGCCGATCATGCCCTTCAACGACTTCGACGAGGTCGTCGCCGAGGCCAACCGCCTCGATTACGGGCTCGCCGCCTACGCCTACACCAAGTCGGCCAAGACGGCCCAGGAGATCGGTGAGGCTTTCGAGAGCGGCATGGTGTCGATCAACCATCACGGCATCGGTCTGATCGAGACCCACTTCGGTGGCGTGAAGGATTCGGGCTACGGCTCGGAAGGTGGCTCGGAGGCGATCGACGCCTATCTGAACACCAAGTTCATCACCCAGGCCGGACTGTAGGGATATCTCGGGGGCGGGTGGCTAGAGCCGCACGCTCCCGACCTCGGCGACCAGGAAATCGATGAAGGCGCGGGTTTTCAATGCCATCTCGCGCTGGGCGGGGAAGATCGCATAGACCGCGGCTTCCTGGCGCTCATAGTCGCGCAACAAACGGACAAGCCGGCCGGAGTCCAGTTCCGGTGCGGCGAAATGATAGGGCACCCGGGCAATCCCCAGCCCGGCCAGCGCGCCCTCGCGCGCGACAATCAGGCTGGTGCTGCGCAGCGGCCCCGTGACCGGCACGGAATAGGCGGCACCGTCCCGGTCGAACACCCATTCGGAAATGCTCTGGGTCGCGGTGGCGACCAGGCAGGCGTGATCGTCCAGTTCATCGGGATGGGCGGGCGCGCCGTGTTTCTCGATATAGGCGGGGCTGGCGCACACGACCGTGGGGGTCTCCATGATCTTGCGGGCGATGAGCGCCGAATCCGGCAACGTGCCCGCACCACGGATCACCACGTCGAAGCCTTCGCCGACGACGTCAACGAACGCGTCCGTCGCGGTCACGTCGAGGCGGACTTCCGGGTACTTCGCCGCGAACTTCGGCAGTAACGGCGCGATATACATGTGGCCGAACGTCACCGGCATCGCCAGGCGCAGCACGCCGCGCGGTGCGGCGGTGACGGCATTCACTGTTTCCGCGCCTTCATCAAGCGTGGCCAGCGCAGACGAAACACTTGCGTGGTAGGCCGTGCCGGCTTCGGTGAGGGCGAGGCTGCGGGTCGTGCGTGCAATCAGACGGGCGCCGAGCCTGGTTTCCAGCTCGGATATGGCCTTGCTCACGGCCGATGGCGACACGGCAAGCCGTTCGGCGGCGGCCCGGAAACTTCCGGTGTCCGCGACCGCGTCGAACATCTCCAGTGACCGGGTCGAGGGGTGGCTCATGAGTGCTGAAAATATCTCATCAATATAATGATCACAATCCTATTGATGAGCGGAGGTTCTTAAACGATTTTGTTTTCCGGGAGATGCAAACATGACGGACCTGGCGACCCCGCGGGCGCTCAACCACATCGGGCTCACCGTGCCCGACATTCACGCCGCAATCGACTGGTATGGGCGGGTATTCGGTTTCCGCCGGATCATGGGCCCACGTCGCCTTGAGGCGAAGCTGTCGGACACGGCGGAATCGGGACATATTCTCGGGCCGCGGTTTCGCGCAGCGCTCCAGGCACATCTGGTCACTGGCAACGGCATCGGACTTGAACTGTTCCAGTTCACCGATCCCGAAACCGAAGCGCCGGACGACAATCTCGAATACTGGAAGCACGGCTACTGGCATATCTGCTTCACGGATCCCGATATCGAGGGGCTCGTGGCGAAGATCGTTGCCGAGGGTGGCAAGCAACGCACCGATGTCTGGGCGTTCATTCCCGTGACCGACCGCAAGCTCTGTTACTGCGAGGACCCGTTTGGGAACGTGATCGAGATCTTTTCCCATTCATACGAACAGACGTTCGGCAACTGGCCGAACGAAGGACGCGACGCCGACTAGGCCTGCCAATAAGGAGAATTTCATGGCTGAAGAACTGAAGAAAACCGAAACCATGGCCGATGACGGCAAGGTCAAAACCTTCAATGTTGTTTTCAACGTCGAGGGCAAGGCCGTCGGCAAGATGCGCAACGAGATCAAGGGGCAGATGGTCAGCCCCGTGGTTGATGAGGTCTTCGAGATGGCGACGGATGAGGGCGCCGCCCATGGCGGCGATATGACGGCACCGCCGCCGCTGGCCTATTTCTGCACCGGCTTCGTGGCCTGCCTGATGACCCAGATCCGCGCCTTCGCCAAACGCCTGCGGGTCGAGATCGGCGACGTCGGCGTGAAGGCGCATATCGAATGGGAGGCTCGGGTCGAGGGTCGCGATCCCTATACCAGTCGCCCGGTGGCCTTCCGGCTTGATATCGATCTCGACAGCGACGCGCCCTTCGAAGATCAGAAGCGTTTGCTCGACGCGGCCCAGAAGGGCTGCTTCGTCGAGGCAACGCTGGCCGACCCGATCCCGGTCCAGCACAAGCTGTTGATTGACGGCGAGTATCGCGACGCCGACTGAAAGCCGGGTGCACATGTGACGCGGCTGGTGTCGCGTCCCCAACCCTGCTTCAATCTTGCCGAAGAACAACGAGCGATGTCGGGGGGGAAGTGTGATGTTGAATGCGGCCGTGGTCGGGCTGGGCTGGTGGGGCAAGCAGATCGTCACCAGCCTCGCCGATAGCGAGAAGATCACCGTGACCCGCGGGGTCGATGTGAACCTCGACGGGGTTCGTGATTTCGCGGCGCTGCACGGGCTCACGGTCGGCGACAGCTACGAGGACGTCCTCGCCGACGACGCGGTCGACGCGGTGATCCTGGTCACGCCGCACGCGCTGCATGAAGAGCAGGTGCTGGCAGCGGCGTCGGCCGGCAAGCAGATTTTCTGCGAGAAACCTTTCTCGCTATCGGCGGAATCGGCCGAGCGGATGCTCGAGGCCTGTGACAAGGCCGGCCTGAAGGCCATCGGCATCGGTCACGAGCGCCGGTTTGAGCCCGCGCTCGAGGCCATGAAGGACCATCTGGATGCGGGCGACTTCGGTACGCTCATCCATATCGAGTGCAACTGGTCCCACAATAACTTCACCAAGGCTGTGGCCTCGGGGTGGCGAAAGGATGCGAAGCAGGCCCCACTGGGCACGCTGACGGCGCTGGGCGTGCACATCACCGATTATTTCCAGTCGATGGCCGGGCCGGTCGCCAGGTTGCGCGCGACGACGGCCGACCGTTCGCCGCTTTTCCCGGGGAACGACATGGTCGCGGTCCAGTTTACCTTCGAGAGCGGCGTGACAGGCTATATGTGCAACATCGCCACGACGCCGTTTCACAGTGCCATCAAGGTGTTCGGCGACAAGGGCTGGGGCGAGGCGCGGGAGAACTCGAACGTGGACATCCCCGAACCCGCCACGCTTACCACCCGCTGGCTCGATGAGGAGCTCACGGTCCAGACCCACCAGACCCAGAATGTGGTCCGGGCAAACCTCGACCAGTGGGCCGATGCGGCCCAGGGCAAGGGGACGTACCGCTTCACGCGCGACCATCTGCTGCACAATGTCGAAATCCTGCAGGCGATTGTCCGCTCGGCCGAGAGCGGCGACGAGGTCGTGGTCCGCTAGGCCCGTGGCAGAAGAACCGAAACCGAATTTCGGCGATCTGCTGGACGCCTTGCCCGATGCGTCCCGGGAGGAACAATTCGACACTCTGCTGGAACGCTCGGGGCTTCGGATCGTGCGGATCGTCTCCGACGGTCAGGCTACACCAGCCGGTGAGTGGTTCGACCAGGACGATGATGAATGGGTCGTCGTCGTGGCGGGGCAGGCCGGATTGCGGATCGAGGGTGAAAGCGATGTCCGAACGCTCGCGCCGGGCGGCTATGCGTTTTTGCCCGCGCATTGCCGGCATCGCGTCGAATGGACAGATTCCGAGGGGCCGACCGTATGGTTGGCGGTCCATATGGCGCCCGTCACCGACGGGTAGGTTGATCGTGGACCCCGAAATGTTACCGGCCGACGCGCTGCGCATGAATTAAACTGGCCGTGTTCGCACCTGTAACGTGGGAGGGGCGCCATGGTCGCCGCGATAACGCTTTTTGCAGTTCTGACGATTTCGGTGATGTTCATTCGTTTTGCCGCGATGGCGCTCCGGTTGACCGGATTGCCGGAGGATGTCGCCCGGTTCCAGGCCCGCTCGGCTTTCACGGGGGCGGGTTTTACGACGTCGGAATCGGAAACGGTGGTGAACCATCCGTTGCGTCGCCGGATCATGAGCTTGCTGATGCTGATCGGAAATCTTGGTCTGGTCACCGTCCTTGCGACGGTCATTGTGTCGCTTGTCGACACGGTCGAAACCGACAAGAGCATGGTCGAACAATTGGGCTGGATCTTGGGTATGCTCGTGCTGCTCTGGGTCGTCGCGCTCAACCCGCTTGCCGACCGGATGATGTGCGCCGGGGTCAGCTGGTTGCTGAGCCGCCACTCTGCCTTTTCGGGTGACGCTCCGCATCTGCTGTTGCAGATGCCGGCGGGGCACAACGTTTCCGAGATGCGCGTCAGGACAGAGTTCAAGAATGACGGCGTGCGGCTGGCGGAAATTCTCGGCCCCGGCATTCGGGTGCTGGGCATCCGTCGCATCGACGGGAGCTACGAGAGTTTGCCGGATCCTGAGTTTGTGCTGCGACCGTTCGACGACCTCATGGTTTACGGTCCCGGGGCAGCCTACGGAGCGATGTCCGACCGTTTGCATGCGCTCCTGATCTACCTGGCGGAGAAAACCGGCCGGTTCCTGCCCGATGGGACGAGCGATTCACGCGGCCGACTGGCGGTGCTGGAATGGCTGATGTGGCAGATGGGCGGGGTTGGCCCCATGCTTGGCCAGAACGGCCACTTCCATATGTTCGCCAAGGAGAAGGTCCCCTACGCGCTGAAGCGTTACGCGGAAGAAATGGACCGTCTGTTCAACGTGGCGGACCGACGCCTCGGCGAAACGAAGTTCCTCGCCGGCGACGAGTATTCGATTGCCGATATCGCGACCTTCGGATGGTTGCGTACCCATGAGCGTCAGGGGCAGAGTCTCGACGGGCTGGACAATGTGAAACGCTGGCTCGGCGAGATTGAGGCCCGCCCGGCCGTGCAACGCGGCGTGGCCGTGTTCGACTGAAGAACTGCAGGAGACGAATATGATTCGCGCATATTCCTGGCCGACCCCGAACGGGCACAAGGTCCACATCATGTTGCACGAATGTGCTCTCGACCACGAGGTCATCCCGGTGAATATCGGCGACGGCGACCAGTTCAAACCAGAGTTTCTGGCCATCAGTCCGAACAACCGGATCCCCGCGATCATCGATACCGACGGTCCCGGCGGCGAGGAAATCTCCATCTTCGAGACCGGCGCGATCCTGTATTACCTGGCTCAGAAAACGGGCCGGTTCATGCCGGACCTGGCAGCTGACCCGGCGGGGCATTACGCGGTGATGGAATGGCTCATGTGGCAGATGGGCGGTATTGGCCCGATGATGGGCCAGGCGAACCATTTCCGCCGCTACGCGCCCGACCGGATCGAGTATGCGACCAACCGCTATGCCAACGAGACGAAGCGCCTGTTCGGCGTCGCCGACACGCGCCTTGGCAAGACGCGCTATCTGGCCGGCGACGATTACACGATCGCCGACATCGCGGCCTTCCCGTGGATGCGTAACTGGAAGGGCCAGGAAGTGCCGCTCGACGAGTATCCGAACACCAAGCGCTGGCTCGAGGAGGTCGGCGCGCGCCCGGCGGTGAAGTCTGGCCTCGAGGTCCTCATCGAGCACCGCAGCTCCAGCCCTCCGAAGGGCAAGGCGTGGGACGTGATGTTCGGTGCCGAGCAGTTCAAGCGACGCTAGGCCGGGACAGCAGAGGAGGATTGAAATGCCGACACGACGCCAATTTCTACTCGCCGGTGCGCTGGGGTTCGTTGCGACTCCGGCCATCGGAAAGTTTGAACATCCGGTTCATTCACACGCCGCGAAGATCGAGGGGCGGCTCAAGGTGTGGCGTGAACATGTCGAGGCCCAGCATGATTATTTGCTGAAATCGCGCGAGAACCATATCGCCCGCTGGCGCGAGTGGAGCGGCAAGATTCCCAACAAGCCGGAATCGACCTTGCTTGCAGGGGTCAACAAGCTGATCAACGAGCAAGTGCGCTACCGGACAGACTACGCGGTCCATGGGACCAGCGATTTCTGGGCGGGCATTAGCGACACCCTCATCATCGGTGGGGATTGCGAGGATTACGCGCTGGCCAAGGCCACGACCCTGGCGTTTCACGGATGGCCCGAAAGCCGAAATCATCTTGTCATCGGGTTGCTCCGTCGTGGGGGCAAATCGGAACCGCACGCGGTCCTCGTGGCGGAACAGAGCGACGGCACGTTCTGGGCGATGGATAATCTATTGCCCGATGTGATTCCCGCCGAAGACATGGACATGCAGCCCCTTTATGGGGTCGACAGTGAGGGTGTCTGGTTGTTCAGCCGGTCTTCTGCCGGTTGATGGAGCTGATGCGGCGAATGCTATGCCGCTAATCCCCCTGCATGATGCCAACCCGCGTCTCTATATCCGGGCGCATTACGTCACGATCGCCCTGATCGTCATCAACGCATTGATATTCGTCAGCCAGCTGGGGGTCGGTGACGGACAGCGGTTCGATGCGGTGGCGGGCTACGCCGTGATCCCGGCGCGGTTTTTCGATGGACTGGATGTGCCGGCCGGTGTCGCGGGGGTCTCGTCCCCGCTGACCCTCGTGACCTATCAGTTTCTGCACGCCGACTGGGCGCACCTCGCGTTCAACATGCTGTTTCTCTGGGTGTTCGGCGACAATGTCGAGGATGCGCTGGGGCATGTGCGGTTTGTCGCTTTTTTCCTGATGTGTGGTGTCGCCGGCGGCTTGGCGCAAAGCATCGTGGAGCCGGATTCCGTCACCCCGGTCATCGGTGCCAGCGGCGCGATCTCCGGCGTGCTCGGCGGCTATCTGTTACTGTACCCGCGCGCGCGGCTGCTGGTGCTGGCGTTCCTGATGATCCCGATCCGCCTGCCGGCGTTGCTGGTGATCGGCACTTTCTTTGCGCAGGATCTGCTCTGGGGCCTGACCGACGCCCCGGCGGCTTTGGGCACGGCGGTATGGGCCCATATCGGCGGGTTTATCGCCGGCGCGGTGCTGGTGGTGATTATGCGCAACCCGCGTGTCCCGCTCTGGCACAAGCCGCCCAGTCCCTGGTAGGCGGTCCGCTAGAGTCCTTCGACGATCACGATGTTCGAATCCGACGCGGCGATGCGGATGGGCTTGATCGCGCTGTAAGCGTCGCCGTCGTAGAACGCACGGGCAGCCGCCATGTCTTCGAACGCGACGATCACGAGCCGGTCGAGTTCCATCCCGCCTTCGACGGATCGCGACGCGCCGCCACGTGCGAGATACACGCCCTGTGCGGCTTCCATAACAGCCGGCACCTGGTCGGCATAAGGCTTGTAGCCGTCTGGATCGGTCATCCGGATGTTCCCGAGGATGTAGGCGTGCTTGCCGTCGGCGTTGGCACCGCCCTCGGGGCCCTCGACAATCCAGATATGGGACGTGGCGGTGGCATGACGGATCGCGGCGATCGGCGCATAGTCCGGGTCGTCGACGAAAGCGTTAGCGCTGGCTAGATCGGGAAACTCCAGGACGACGACCCGCCCTGCAGGCCAGGTGCCTTCGACAACTTCATTGTCGCCGCCGCGCACGATATAGCGTCCGCCATGTTTTTCGATTAGCGCGGGTGCGGTTGCTTTATATGCCTCGTAGCCCTCTGCGTCGTGCAACTCGACAGTGGCGAACAGGTATGCGTTCATTGCGTGGTATCCATGATTCGGCGGGTTGTCAGCTTGCGTTATGCTAGCGCGTCGTCGTCAACGTAACAGCAAGTATCAAACCAAGGAGATCGACCATGGCCGATGGCTACGAGATTTCACCCGAGTTTCCCGTCGACGAGAACGCCGTCCGCGTCACGTATGATCGCCTGAAGTCCTACATGACGTCGGTGTTCCAGGCGGTCGGCCTGCCGGACGCGGATGCCGAAGGCGTTGCCACGGCGATGGCAGACGGAGATCTCCTCGGCAAGGACAGTCATGGCTGCATTCGTGTCCCGCTGTACGTCAAACGCATCAAGGGCGGCGCCATCAACCTCACGCCGGATATCCGAACCGTCAAACAGACTCCGGCGATGGCGCTGGTCAACGGCGACAATGGCATGGGCCATCTTGTGGCCCGCTATTCGATGGAACTGGCGATGGACATGGCCGCCAAGAGCGGCATTGCGTGGATTGGCCTGCAGAATTCCAACCATGCCGGTGCCGCAGCCGTATATGCCTCGATGGCGCTGGAGCGTGACCAGATCGGTCTCATCGCCTGCGTCGGTAGCGCAAATCACGCCGCCCCCTATGGCGGGACCGATATCCTGGTGGGCACGAACCCGATCGCCGTCGCGATCCCGGCGCAGGAGGAACCGCCGGTCGTTATCGACATGGCGACGACGAATTCGTCGCTGGGCAAGATCATGGTCAAGGCGATGCATGGCGAGCCGATGCCCGAAGGCTGGGTGATCGACGCGCTGGGCGAGGCGATGACGGATTCGGCGAAGGCCGATGACGGCATCCTGACCCATATCGGCGGCGCCAAGGGTTTCGGTTTGTCGATGGTGATCGGTTTCCTGGCCGGCACGTTGAACGGCGCGGCATTCGGGTCGGACGTCGTGCATATCGGAGAGGACCCCCACAGCGTCACCAACACGGGCCAGTTCATCATGGCGATCGATGTCGGCCATTTCCTGGACGCGGGCGTATTCAAGGGCAATGTCGACCGCATCTCGCGCGAGATGACCGGGTCTGCAAAGCTGCCCGGCGTGTCGGAAATCCGCATGCCCGGCACCAACAGCTGGCGGATCTATCAGGATCGGGTGGCCAACGGCATTCCGATTACCGCGCCGCTGCTCGAGAACCTCAAGAAGGTCGCGGACGAACTTGGCGTCGAGGCTCTCTAAGGTCTTATTCCACGTTCAAGTTCGGATGATTGTTTCAAAACACGGGGGATTGGCGTAAAACCCGGCCCCCATGGCAAAAAACGACGATAAATCCCGGAAACCGTCCACCCTGGCCGCGCAGGCGCTCGGCTGGCTCGACCCGTCGACGAATGGCGTGGCGCCTCCGATCCACACGTCCACCAACTATGCCCGGGACGAGAATTACGACAAGGTCGGCGATCGCGGATATACCCGCGACGAGAACCCCACCTATGAACAGGTCGAGGCGTTGCTTGCCGCCCTGGAAGAGGGGGCGGACGCCATGGTCTTCGGCTCCGGCATGGCCGCGGCCACGACGGTGATGCTGTCCATGTCGCCGGGGGATCATGTGATCGCCCCATCGATCATGTACTTCGGATTGCGGAACTGGCTGGTGCATGTCGGTCGACACTGGGGGCTGGACGTCGATTTCGTGACGCCGGGCGACACCGCCGCGATCGCTGCGGCGATCCGCCCGGGCAAGACCAAGCTCGTCTGGGTCGAAACGCCGTGTAACCCGACCTGGGATGTCACCGACATCGAGGAGGCCGCACGCATTGCCCATGACGCCGGGGCCAGGCTGGCGGTCGATTCAACCGTCGCGACGCCGGTGCTGTCACGCCCTCTGACCCACGGCGCGGATATCGTCATGCATTCGGGTACCAAATATCTGAACGGCCATGGCGATGTGCTGGCGGGCGTGCTGGTCACGGCGCGCGAGGATGAGCACTGGGAACGGATGAATTATCTGCGTTTCGAGAATGGCGGCATGCTCGGCCCGTTCGAGGCCTGGCTGCTCATGCGCGGCCTGCGGACATTGTATCTGCGGGTTGAGCGCGCCGCCGCCTCAGCACAACGGATCGCGGAACATTTCTCGCAGCATGCGGGGATAATCGAAGTCTTGTATCCGGGATTGCCGACCCATCCCGGTCATGAAGTGGCAACCCGCCAGATGGATGGCGGCTTTGGCGGGATGATGTCCATACGTGTGAAGGGTGGTGCCGACGCGGCACTGAATGTCGCGCGGCGCGTGAAGCTCTTCGTGCGCGCCACGTCGCTGGGTGGCGTCGAGAGCTTGATCGAACATCGTGCGACCGTGGAGGGCGACGAAAGCCCGATTCCCGACGATCTGCTGCGCCTGTCGATCGGCATCGAGGATGCCGACGATCTGATCGCCGACCTCGAGCAGGCGCTGGCCGCACCTGCCTGATCGGCACTAGGAAAATCCGTTAGCCGGCGACGCGCTGCGCTTCGGCTTCCGGGAACGGAACGACCGTGCCCGCGCGGCCCGGTACCAGCGCCACGAGTTCGCGCCGCGCCTGTTCGAGCGCTGCCAGCTCCTTGGCATCATCCCGGTCGAATACCTGAATGCAGGACAATTTGATTTCCACGAGATCGATCAGCGTTTCGACGGATCTTTTGGTCAGACTTGCCATAACCCAACTCCTTGGTTTGCGGTTACGGTGAATACGATAGGGCGCATTTGATTTAAATTTGGTGAAGTTGGGCGCTGGCGTATTTCATCGGGCATTAACCATTCGGCAACGCTGTCTGCATAGGCTTTCCCGATCCGTCACCGTTGTGACACCACCATGTTGTACAACCCGGGAGTGCCGACTATGGCCACCTCCACCGAACTGGATGTCGAACGCGAAACTGCCAGTACCGCCGGCAATGTCGCCGCGATCGCATCGGACACGGGTATCCCCCGCTACAACCGACGTCTGAGCGACAAGATTCTCGCGGCTTTCAATCACGCCTATGCCATGGGCGAGATCGAGATCGCCTCGGGTATTCGCGAAGTCCTCGCGCGGCTCGACGACACGGTGCCGGACGGCAAGGGGCAGCGTCGTGACGGCGCCATCGCACTCTGTCAGGCCGATCTGTGGATCGAGTTCGTCGAGGCGCGCAATGATTATCGCACCGCCTGCGACAAGCCAGGCACGGAATCCGCGGCCATGGAGACATCGCTCGAGGCGATGAAAGACGCCTACCAGCGCTGGAGCGCCGTCTAGACCGCCTCGCGGCCCGACCGTTCGCATCCCGCCCCGTCGCAGCCGGATTGACAGGCGCGGACGGGCTTGGCACAACCCAACCCGCATACGTCGTGAAGACCCACTCTCGTGCGGAGGGGTGGCCGAGTGGCTGAAGGCGACGGTTTGCTAAATCGTTATACGGGTAACCCCGTATCGAGGGTTCGAATCCCTCTCCCTCCGCCACTAATCTCCAACATTCGAAGTTCGAACCTTCGACCAGCCGCTCTTGCGGTCTGGACGCCAGGTCAGGTGCCACAGAAAGTCTGGTAGGGCGTGGTCGTTTGCGCACCGGGTTCGGCGTAGTTCTCTTGACCTTCAATCACATCGAAGGGATGGATCACGGCAGCGAGAAGCGCTTCGAAGGGGGACATGTCCTCGCGCTCGACGGCAGCGCTTAGGGCCTCTTCGACCTTGTGATTGCGCGGGATATAGATTGGATTGATCCGGTCCATCGCATCTGCGCGTGCCGCTGCTTCGACATCTTCTTCCGACAGCCGCGCACGCCAGTTTTCCAGCCAAGCGTTGATCGAGGAAAGCTCGGTGAACTGGCCCTGCAGAGGGATCGCATTGCCACGTAATGCTGTTGCCAAGTGACGAAAAACCAAAGTGAAGTCGGCACTGCCTTGATGCATCGCTGTCAAAAGGCCACCGATCAGTTCTCCATCCGCAGCCTGCGCCGTGGTCAGGCCAATTTTCCGGCGCATTGCCGCCGTCCAGTACGCGTCATAGCGCGCGGGAATGGTGTTGATCACGTCGGTCAAAATCTTGATCGCGCGGTCCTTGTCGGGATCGATCAGCGGAATCAGGGTTTCTGCCAGGCGCGCAAGGTTCCAGCCCAGAATGTCAGGCTGGTTGCCATAGGCGTAGCGGCCTTGGGTATCAATGGAACTGAAGACCGTCTCCGGTGCGTAGCTGTCCATGAAGGCGCATGGGCCGTAATCTATGGTTTCGCCCGAAATGGTTGTGTTGTCGGTGTTCATCACACCGTGGATGAAGCCGATGCTCATCCATTTGGCGACCAAAGCGGCTTGTGCCTCGATGACGGCTTCAAGGAAAGCCAGATAACGGTTCTCCGCGTCTGCGGCATCTGGATGATGGCGGGCGATGGCGTAATCGGCGAGCTGGCGCACCTTCTCTTCATCACCGCGTGCGGCGAAAAACTGCAAGCTGCCCACGCGGATATGACTTGCGGCCACGCGTGTCAGAATCCCGCCAGGCAGGGGCGTTTCGCGCTGTACCGTCTCGCCGGTGCTGACGGCGGCCAGCGCCCGGGTGGTGGGCACACCAAGCGCGTGCATCGCTTCACCGATCAGATATTCACGCAAGACGGGGCCGAGCGCCGATTTCCCGTCCCCGCTGCGCGAGAAGGGCGTGCGGCCTGAGCCCTTGAGCTGGATGTCGCGCCGCTTCCCGTGGACGTCGATAACTTCGCCGAGCAAAAGCGCGCGACCATCACCCAGCTGCGGGCTGAACCCACCGAACTGGTGGCCGGCATAGGCCTGTGCCAGTGGTGCTGCGCCATCCGGGGCGACATTTCCGGAGAAAATACTCGTCCCCGCGTCGGTGTTCAGGACAGCAGGATCCAGCCCGAGATCTTCTGCCAGCGCGTGGTTCAGTTGCAGAAGTTTTGGTGCTTGGGCCGGTGCCGCGTTGCATTCCACATAACAGCCTTCGAGACTGCGCGAGAAGCTGTTGTCGAATGCGAACTTGGGAAGGCTGGGGCTCAGATTGTTCATGATTTGGGATACCGGTGACCTAACCTCAAGTAGATGGGGTTTTTGTCGAAAATGTCCATGTTAGCCGACACCCGTGCAGAACATGGTTCGCTCGATTGGGTGCACGATGTGTCTGCGGTCCCGTCGGGCGATCACGCTTCGGGCAGCCCGCCCGCACTTAATGCGCTGAGGATGCGCTCGATACTGGCGCGTTCCTTGAACGGCAGGTGCTTGCGATACAGTGCGACCGTTGCGTTGGGGGTGAATGAACGAAGGGTCTCGACGGCTGCGCGTGACTCTGCGGCAAGATCCAGCTCGGCGAGTGCTGTGGCCAGGATGAACAGGTTGAAATCCCACTGCGGGTTCTGTGCGACCGATTTGCGCGCAAACTCGGCCGCTCCTTCGGCATTTCCCGACAGCAGATCGGCAATCGCCAGGCCGAGCAGATGCATGAATGCAGTAGGGTCTTCCGGGCTCAGACGCAGCGCCCGTTCGAAGCATGGACGTGCGGCCTCGGGCCGGCCCGAGAAGTTGAACACCATTCCGGCGAACAGGGAGATTGTTGCCGTATTGGGGTTCAGGGCGCCCGCTCGCTCCGCGGCGCTCAGGCCGGCATCATGGTCCCGTCCGACCATCATTAGTACGAACCCGGCGGCCGCGATTGTATGTGCATCGTCACTGCCGGTAGCGATCGCCCGACGGGCCAGGGAGATACAGGAGCTTGCATCGGTGGCCTCGGCGGTCGGCCACTCTCGCGTCAGGCGCTGCTCGTAACACCAGGCGGCATAGGCGAGCGCGGGGGCAAAGTTGGGTTCGAGATCGATCGCCTTGTGCAGGAAGGCCAGGGCCTCGACATTGTCATCCGGCTGCATGGCATAGAGATGGGGCAGTGCCCGCAGGAAGTAGTCGTAAGCGACGAGGTTCTCCGGTCGGGTCCGCCTTGATCGCTCGATCTCTGCCTTCCGCAGTGTCGGCTCGATGGCGCCGATCACCCGTTCCGTAATCTGGTCTTGCAGATCAAAGATATCCTCAGTGAGCCCGTCGAAGCGATTGGCCCACAGATGCGCGCCATTTGCGCCGTCGATCAGCTGGCCTGTGATCCGCAGGCGGTCTCCCGACTTTCGGACGCTTCCCTCCAACACGTACCGGACGCCGAGTTCGGTTGCCACTTTGCGGACATCCACGGCCTCGTTCTTATACGTGAAGCTGGAATTCCGTGAGATGACGAACAGCTGATCGAGCTGAGACAATGCTGTGATGATGTCTTCGCTCAGGCCGTCAGAAAAATACTCCTGTTCCGGATCTCCGGACATGTTGTCGAACGGCAGGACCGCGATGGACGGTTTGTCGGGCAAAGTCGGCAGTGTTGGCTGCGTCAGGACAGGCTGGACATCGCCGACATCCGCGACGTCCTTTCGGGTTCTGACGCTGTAGGTCTGGACAGGCCGGCTGATGTTCTTGAGCGCTTGCGGGCCGAGATCCTCAAAGTGGAGGTCGAGCTTGTCGCGGACTTGTTCATAGGCGTTCTCGGATACACAGATGCCCCCCGGGGCAGCGAGGGCCTCCAGGCGCGCAGCAATATTTACCCCGTCACCATAAATGTCGTCACCGTCGATGATGACATCGCCCAGATTGATTCCGATGCGGAACACGATCCTGCTGGCGTTGGATTCATCCGGGTTTTCGTCTCCGATGGTTTTCTGAATCACGCTGGCGCATTCGACCGCGTCAACAACACTGGCGAACTCGGCGAGAATGCCGTCGCCCATCAACTTGACGATGCGACCATGGTGGTTGGCGACAGCGGGGTCTATCAGGTCCTTGCGAACGCGTTTGAGCGCCGTAAGCGTGCCGGTCTCGTCGGCGCCCATGAGACGACTGTAGTCGACCACATCAGCGGGGAGAATCGCGGCCAACCTGCGTTGAGTACGACCTTTGGACATTTGGAAAATACACCCCTGAACCCAATCTGCATGGAGTGTATGTAGCGCATCATTTTGAGTCCACGACGGCCTCGATCTCGGCCTTCGACAATATTCAAAGGTGGACTTTGATAGTCGCCGTGCAAAAATCGGGTAACGGGTAAATCTCTCTCCTTCCGCCAAACTCGCAAAAGATCGTTGAACGACAATGACAGACAAAGTCCTCGTATCTCGTATTGCAGACGTGACAACCGTGACGTTGAACCGTCCCGATGAAGGCAACATCGTCTCGACCGAAATGGGTGGCGAGATTTCGCGCCTGTTCGCCGCCGCATCGGAGGATGGCACCAAGGCCATTGTTCTGCGTGCCAACGGCAGCGATTTTTGTCTCGGCCGTGATTCGGCGGGCATTGCCGTGGGCCGCGATGCGGAAACAGCACTCGACGTGCGCGCGACCAACGCCGAACCGGCGCTCGACTTCTATGACAGTTTCCTGCGCACGCCGATCCCGATCATCGGCGCCATACAGGGCCTTGCCGATGGTATGGGCTGCGCGCTCGCGGCGTTGTGCGATATCACCATCGCGGCCGATACGGCGCGTTTTCGCGTGCCCGAGATGAATCGCGATATCCCGCCTGCACTGGTCATGACCGCGTTCCGCGACCGTGTGCCACGCAAGGCGATCGGATACCTGATCTGGTCACGCGACGAGGTCGACGCGGCAACGGCGCGTGAATTCGGCATCGTCAGCAAGATCGTCCCCGCGGACGCACTCGACGCCGAGGTCGATGCACTGACGGACACGCTGTCGGGCAATTCGATGGAAGCGTTGCGCATGATCAAGGAATATCTGAACAACGCGCTCGACATGGACCGGGCCGCCGCGTCTCGCTTCGGCGCAAACCTGATGTCGGCGGTGATGGCCTCGCGGTAATCGCGTGGCAGTACGTTTTATGCGTCGTGCAGCGCCTGCCAGATCGCGGCGGATGTGAGCGGCAGCTCGATATGACGGATACCGTGGTCCTTTAACGCATCCATCACCGCATTGCCGATGACGGCGAGCGCCGGCACGGTGCCGCCTTCGCCGCCGGCGCGAATACCGAGCGGGTTTCCAATGGTCGGCGCCGCGACAAAGCCAACGCGAAAACCCGTGAACTGATCGGCCCGCGCCATCATGTAGTCCATGAATGAGCCGGAGAGCAGTTGGCCCGAGCCGGTATCGTAATACAGGTGCTCGCCAATCGCCTGGCCGACGCCCTGAACGAGGCCGCCATGAACCTGGCCGTGCACGATGGCCGGGTTGACCGGCACGCCGCAATCATGTGCGACGGATAGCGTGCAAAGGGCGAGCGCGCCGGTATCGGGATCGATTTCGATTTCGGCCGCTGCCGCGCCATAGGGGAATGCGGGAATGCGGCCTTTCTGTTGGGCGTCGCCGCCAAGCGAACGTCCGTCCCCGTGGAACTCGGGAAAGGCCGCAGCAACCTCGAGAATATCGACCGTGCGTTCGGTGCCGTCGACACCAAAGGTGCCGCGGGCAAACGCCAGTTCGGTCTCGTCCGTCTGCAGCAGCTTTGCCGCGACGGGCCTTGCCTGCGCGACGATGTCTTGCGCCAGCCGGTGCAGCAGCGAACCCACCATGCGCATCGAACGGTCGGAGTGCGTGCCGCCGCCAACCGCTAGCGCGTCGCTGTCTCCCGGCGCCAGGGTGATCGTCTCGATGGGAATGCCAAGCAGGTCGCTGACAACTTGCGCATACGTGGTCTCATGGCCTTGTCCGTGATTCTGGGTGCCGGCCTGGATGACCGTCTTGCCGTCGGGCGCGATCTCCAGCGTCGCAGATTCGAATGGCGCGCCGACGGGAGATTCGACGAACGGCACAAGCGCGATGCCGCGCAGCTTTCCGCGCGCCTTTGCTTCGGCGCGGCGCGACGTGAAATTGTCCCAGTCGGCCAGCTCGGCGGCCTTGTCGAAGGCTTCCTCGAATGCGCAATCCTCGTAAGCAAGGCCGAGCGGCGAGGTGCAGGGCATTGTCTCGCGCGCGATCAGGTTGCGTCGGCGCAGTGCCCGGGGGTCCATGCCGATTTCGGTTGCGGCCAGGTCGATCAGCCGTTCAAGCGCGTAGGTGATCTCGGGTCGACCGGCAGCGCGGTAGGGCAGAACCGGTAGCGTGTTCGTTAGATAGATGCGGGCATCAAGGCTGACGGCGCCGATGTCATAGACGGTGGTCGCAAGGCGCGACGCATTCGCAACCGGGGCGTAGCAGATCGTGTGTGCGCCAATATTGGCCAGGATTCGCAGCCGGTAAGCGCAGATCGTGCCATCGCGCATGATACCGAGTTCGCCTTCGAGGACCATGTCGCGGCCCTGCCAGTCGCTCACGAAGGCCTCGGTGCGGGCACTCGTCCATTTGACCGGCCGACCGAGCCGCTTCGCGGCCCAGGCGAGTGCGGGGTACTCGGGATTGGCGTGGCCGCGAGGCCCAAAGCCGCCGCCGACATCGGGACAGACGACCTGGACTTTTTCATTCTCCACCTTGAGCGCGCTGGCGATCATATCGCGATAGCGGTGAACGCCCTGGTTGCCCGCGGTGACGGTAAACCGGTCGTTCGCGGCATCGTATTCGCCAATCCCCGAGCGCGGCTCCATCTGGCCGCCGGCGACGCGCGGCACATTGAAGGTGCCGCGCACTACGGTGTCGGCGCCGGTCAATGCGGTGTCGGTTGCCTCGGCGTCGCCGCGCAAGGCGTGGACGCACAGGTTCTGCGGTGCGGATTCGTGAACCTGCGTTGCGTTCCCTGCGGCGGCCTGGTGAACGTCCACGACCGGGGGCAGCTCCTCGATATCCGGGATGACGCGCTCGGCACCCTCAATTGCGGCGGCAACGCTTTCGGCGATCACCATGGCGACGGGTTCGCCGACATGGCGAACCTTGTCGAAAGGCATTGGCCATTGGGGAATTTCGATGGCCACCGGATCCTCGTCACCGAATGCGGGCTGCTGCCAGTTGGCTGGGTCACCCTCAATCGCGCGATGCAGAATAGGTCCACACCCGTCATCGGCATAATCGCGGCCGGTCAGTGCCGCGATGACACCATCCGTCGAGAGCGCACCCGCGACATCGATGGCGCGGACGACGCCGTGCGCGACTGGCGAGCGGACGAAAGCGCAGTAGCATTGGCCCGGGCGGTTAATGTCGTCGGAATACTGCCCCTGTCCCTGGATGAAGCGCGTGTCTTCCATCCGCTGAACGGCCTCGCCGATGCGGCGTAAACCTTCGGCCTGGACAGACGCATCACTTCCCTCATATGAGCCTGATGGTGGCATTGTGGGCGC
>CBDHEC010000027.1:0-37176 GCA_965261975.1 Alphaproteobacteria bacterium | reverse complement strand
GAGCTCGTCCCCCAGCTCCACATAAGTCGGGCAGGTCGCGGTGCAGAAGCCGCAATGCACACACGCGCGAAGGATGTCGTTGGCGACCGCAATATCGGGGTCGGCGAGCTGGGCCAGTGAGAAGTGGGTTTGCATCGACTAGACCCCGCTATACATGCGGCCGGGGTTGAGGATATGGCGCGGGTCGAAGCTTTCCTTCACCCGGGCCGACAGGGCCGCCAGCGCTGCTGACTGAGGCTCGAACACGTCGACTGTGCGGCGCATTTCTTCGGACGCGCGCACGAGGGTGGCGTGGCCGCCACCGTTCGCCGCGAGGGCACCGCGTATTGCAGCTGCACCCGCATCGGGCGCGTTACTCCCAGGCGCATACCAAACGAGCCCCCCGCCCCAGTCATAGAGCGTTGTGCCCGGGATGCCTGCTGCGATAGAGGTTGTGATTTCGGCGGCCTGGTTCGGCGTGACCGAGAGCCGCCAGAGCGGCGCGGCGCCGTCGCCGACCCCTTCGACATCACGCACCGATGCCCAGAAGGCGCGCGAGCCGTCTAGTTCAAGCGTCGAGACGCTGCCATGTCCCTCCACCAGCTCGCGCAGCGCATTGCCACGCGCGGCAACCGAGGGCGCAAAACCTTCGACCCGGAATGCCGTGACCGGCCCCGGCACCGAGGCCGTGCCGACGGTCAGATGTGCCGCACCGGAAACCTCGTTGCTGGAGTTGAGGGCGGCAGACATGAGGCCGGCCGCGGAAACCTCGTCTGTGCCAGAGACCAGAATTGTCTCCTCGGTCTCCGCGGCGGGCAGCACCTTGATGGTGATCTGGGTCATGGCCGCAAGGGTGCCGAATGAACCGGTCAAAAGTTTCGACAGGTCGTACCCCGTCACATTCTTCACCACCCGGCCGCCGCTCTTCACAAGGTCGCCGCGGCCCGTAACGGCCTCGATGCCCAGAATATGATCGCGCGCCGCACCCGCCTTGACCCGCCGCGGTCCGGCCAGATTACAGGCGATCATGCCGCCCAGCGTGCCGCCCTCTTCGCCGTACAACCGCGCAAGACGCGGCGGTTCGAAGGCCAGCATCTGGCCTTTTTCGGCAACAGCGGCCTCGATCTCGGCCAGCGGGGTGCCCGCCCAGGCGGACAGGACCAGCTCCTCGGGCTCATACAAGGTGATGCCGGACAGGCCGGACAGATCGAGGGCGTGGGCGATGGTCCGGTTGCCGTCACCCAGGGGCCGGCCGAAACCGCGCTTGGTGCCGGTGCCGACGATCTCGAGCGGCGTTTCCTCGCCGGTCGCCCAGCCAATCGCCTCGACGACCTGTTCGGTGGTATCGGGTTTGAAGGTTTCAACCATCACAGGACTCAGAAACGGGGCAAATCGGGAAAAGGCATCTGCCCGCGATGAATATGCATGCGGCCGAGTTCGGCGCAGCGATGCAGGGTCGGGAAGACCTTGCCCGGGTTGAGCAGCTGGTTGGGGTCGAAGGCGCACTTGACCCGCATCTGCTGGTTCAGATCGTCGTCGGTGAAAACTTCCGACATGAGGTCGCGCTTCTCGACGCCCACGCCGTGCTCGCCGGTCAGGACGCCGCCGACCTCGACACACAGGCGCAGGATATCGGAGCCGAAATTCTCCGCCCGGTCGAGCTCGCCCGGTTTGTTGGCGTCGTACATGATCAGCGGGTGCAGATTACCGTCGCCGGCGTGAAAAACATTGGCGACCCCGAGCCCGTATTTCTCCGACAGGCCGGACATCCGCTCGAGTACCTCGGGAAGCCGGTGGCGCGGGATGGTGCCATCCATGCAGTAATAGTCCGGCGTCAGCCGGCCGATCGCGGGGAACGCGGCCTTGCGGCCGGCCCAGAACTGATTGCGCTCATCTTCATTCTCGGACACCCGGATCGAGACTGCGCCCAGCCCCTCGGCGATCTCACGCACCCGGCCTATCAGATAGTCCACCTCGACCGGTGGACCATCGAGCTCGACCAGGAGCAGCGCCTCGACATCCAGCGGGTAGCCGACCTGCACGAAGGCCTCGGCGGCCTTGATTGCGGGCCGGTCCATCATCTCCATGCCGCCGGGAATGATCCCCGCGCCGATGATATCGGCGACGCATTGCCCCCCCGCGGTGCTGGATTCGAAACCGATCATGAGCGCGCGCGCGGTGGTCGGTTTGGGCAGGATTCGCACCGTCACTTCCGTGATTACGCCCAGCAGCCCCTCCGAGCCGGTCATCAAACCCAGCAGGTCATAGCCCTCGGAATCCATGTGTTTGCCGCCGAGGCGCAGGATCTCGCCGTCGGGCAGCACCATTTCGATGCCGAGGATATTGTTGGTGGTCAGACCGTATTTCAGGCAATGCACGCCGCCGGAGTTCTCGGCCACGTTGCCACCGATGGTGCAGGCAATCTGGCTCGACGGGTCCGGCGCGTAATAGAAGCTATCCGCCTCGACCGCGTGAGTGATCCCGAGATTGGTCACCCCGGGCTGGACGACGGCGCAGCGATTTTCATAGTCGATCTCGAGCACGCGGTTGAACTTGCCGAGCCCCAGCGTGATCGCATCGGCCGCCGGCAGCGCGCCGCCCGACAATGACGTGCCCGCACCGCGCGGGACGATCTTCACGTTGTTCTCCGTGCAGTAGCGCATGATCGCCGAGACCTGGGCGACGGTCTCGGGCAGGACGACGATCATCGGCAGTTGCCGGTAGGCCGTGAGCCCGTCTGATTCATAGACCGCCATGCCGGTCTCGTCGGCGATCACCCCCTCACCCGGCACAATGGCGCGCATCTCCGCAACGATCTCTTCGCGTCGCGCGAGGGTCTGGGCATCGGGTTCAGGCATCTTCATGGGGCATCTCCATAACGCAGCCGAGAGTATAGCGAGCGGCGGGCAACAAAAAACCGCGCAAAACGCGCGGTTTTCTCATCACTTCGTTTCGCGCGAGCGCTCAGCCCTGGCGCGCCTTGAAGCGGGGGTTGCGCTTGTTGATCACGTAGATGCGTCCACGCCGGCGTACGACCTGGCAGCCACGACCGCGCTTCTTGAGTGTCTTCAGCGAACTTGCGACCTTCATCGGACCGCTCCCAAATAAGAAAATCCCGCCCCAAATGGCGGAAACGCGCGGAAACTAGCCGTGCGGCCCCACCATGTCAACGGCCAGAATAGCTATTCAGCGCGCCTTGGCGTGATATTCCGGGTTGGGCATACGGTCCAACGCCGTAGAGACCCGGTTGGTCATGTTGAAGAAGGCTGCAATGTTGGCGATATCGAGGATATCGCGCTCGTCGAAACCAGCGTCGCGCAACGCCTGACGATCTGGTTCCTCCACCTCGGCGGGCGCGCGGGTCATCTTCACCGCGAAATCCAGCATCGCGCGCTGGCGCGGGGAAATGTCGGCAGCACGGTAGTTGATCGCCATCAGCTCCCCCAGCGCGGGATCGCCCGACAACTCGCGCACGCCGGCACCGTGGGCGACCACGCAGTAGAAGCATTTGTTCTCCGACGAAACGACGGTCGCGATCATCTCGCGCTCGAGCTTGCTGAGGCCCATCTCCGACAACATCAGCTCGTTATACATGGCGATGAAGGCACGCAGACGCTCGGGCACCACCGCATAGCTCTGCAACACATTCGGCACCATGCCGAGCTTGTCCTGACACACGGTGAAGTATTTCCGCAGATCCTCGTCCAGTTCCTCGGCGCCGGGAATCCGCAGGTCGATGGCGTGGATATGGTCAGGTTGGGCGGTCATATCGTTTATCCGTGCAGAATGTTCGATGCATTCCGAAGATTATAGGCGTCCTGACAATGAAAAGCGCGACCGGCAAAGCCGATCGCGCAGTCGATACTTGGAGGTGGAAAATAAGATAAATCGTCAGACGATGTCGTAATCGTCCGTCGCGTCGTTGTAGCTGTACCGCACGACATTCGAACCATCACGCAGGTTGATGTCGCTAATCTCACCTGCTGCGAAAGTGATGGTCCCGTCGCCATTGGCCTGCTGTGTGGCCGGATTGACGAATTCGATCTTCCAGGTGCCGTCACCATTGTTGGTGAATTTGACGTCGTTTACGCCAACACCCTCGGTACGCTGGTCGCCGTTCGAGTCAAATCCCTCGAACAGGACGAGCGCATTGGAGTAGCCGGAGGCATCTTCGCCGTTGCCGTCGAAGATGTAGTCCTTCCCATCGCCGCGGCCGAAGTAATAGACGTCATAGTCGGCGCCGCCGACCAGGATGTCGTTGCCGTGGCTGGCATAGATGCGGTCGTCATAGCCGTTGGCATCGGTGATGCCGTCTGCCTCGCCGCCGAAGATGATGTCGGTGCCCTCGGTGCCTTCAACGCGCAGATTCGCACCCGCGCCGCCGTCCAGTGTGTCGTCGCCGGAATCACCTTCGACGAGGTCGGCGCCCGCGCCGCCGTTCACGATATCGTTGCCGGAACCGCCATAAAGCTTGTCGGCACCATCATCGCCAAACAGTTCATCGTCACCGCCGTCGCCATAGAGCTTGTCGTCGTCCCCACCACCGTGGAGTTCGTCGTCATCGTTGCGGCCGCGCAGGGTGTCGTTGCCCAACCCCCCGAACAGGGTGTCGTTGTGATTGCCGCCGTCGAGGGTGTCCTTGCCCTCGCCGCCGTCGAGCGTGTCGTTGCCGTCCTGCCCGGAGAGGATATCCGCCCCCAGGCTGGCTTGAAGGTTGTCGTTACCCTTGCCGCCGTAGAGCTTGTCGTTGCCGTCATCGCCCCAGATATGGTCGTCGCCATCGTCGCCATAGAGCAGATCATTGCCGGTGCCGCCATGAAGCTGATCATCGCCGTTGCCGCCCCAGAGCTTGTCGTTACCGGCGTCGCCCCAGAGCGTGTCGATGCCATCTTCGCCGCGCAGCTGATCATTGCCGTCGCCGCCGCGAATCTGGTCGTTTCCGTCGCCACCCCAGGCCCGGTCGTTGCCGGCATCGCCGCGGATGTCATCATTACCGGTGCCGCCGTAGAGCCGGTCGGCGCCATTGCCGCCGTTCAGTGTGTCGTCGCCGTTCTCGCCATACAGGCGATCGGCGCCATCACCACCGTTCAGGATATCGTTGTCATCGCCGCCATAGAGCTTATCGGCGCCTGCAAACCCGTTCAGGATATCGTCGCCCGCGAAACCCTTGATCGTATCGGCCTTTGACGTGCCGTCGAGGGTGTTGTCGTTGCCGTCACCGTTGATTTTGGCCATCTTTTTCCACCTTTACGAAACCGATTTGCGCCCTCGGCAAGCAGTTCGAAATGCGAAAATCTGTCGCAAACTGCATATTCAAGTACCGCATTTTGAGCCGCCCCCGTAAACTCCCTTTTCCTCAACTTCGTTTAAACTATTGTTTTTGTTGACTATAATACAAAAACAACCGTTTTGTACTTCCGCAGGACGGGAACACAGCTGCCGCCCTTAACTAAACAGAAGCAATTAATGTGCCGAATTCCACCAATTTCAAACGCGACGCGCCCGAAAGATGGCGCGTTTCGAATCGCTTACGGACACCCGATACTCTGGCTGTCACAAGTGCAGAGACTTGACGGCGGGGTCGGAAGGTCACTAACACCGGCAACCCGCATTCGCGCGACTTCGCGCACAAGCCAGCAACCGGAGTGCAAGGCGTGAGTGAATCGCACCCTTGGAACCTGAACCTCGGACGACACCCGAAACCCGACGAAGTGTCCTTCGATCTTGAGCGCACGCTCTCGTCGGTCGTGGCCCTGCAGTCGCGCGTGCCCGACGATGCCTTCACGGCGCCGATCCTCGGCACCGAGCGGGAAGGCCAGGGCGTGGTCATCAGCGACGACGGCATGGTCCTGACCATCGGGTATCTGGTCACGGAAGCCGAGGATGTCTGGTTGATCGACAATCATGGCGGCGCCCATGCCGCCCATGTCGTCGGCTATGACCAGGAAACCGGTTTTGGCCTCGTGCAGGCGCTGGGCGTGCTGAACCTGCCGGCGATGCCGCTGGGCGATGCCACCGAGATCTCCACCGGTGACTCGCTGATCGTGGCCGGACAGGGCGGACGCGAGGCCGCCATCAATACGCAGGTGATTTCAGTCCGCGAGTTCGCCGGGTCCTGGGAGTATGTGCTCGACAGCGCCATTTTTACGGTGCCCGCGCATCCGCGCTGGAGCGGCGCGGCCGTGATCAATCAGGCGGGCCATCTCGCCGGGATCGGGTCACTTTATATCCAGCAGGCCGCCGGCGACGATGACGAGATCGACGGAAACATGATCGTTCCCATCGACCTGCTGAAGCCGATTCTCCGCGAGATCATTGAGCATGGCGGCCGACGCCGGGCCGCGCGGCCCTGGCTGGGAATGACGACGGCGGAGGCCGAGAACCATCTGGTCGTCGCAGGCATCGCCGAAGGCGGGCCCGCCATGCGCGCCGGGGTCGAACCGGGTGACATGGTGCTGGGTGTCGACGGAGAGGACATCTCGGGGCTCTCGACCCTGTTCCGCAAGATCTGGTCGCGGGGTGACGCTGGCGTGATGGTGCCGCTCACCCTGAACCGGGACAGCCAGGTCGTCTCGGTCAATATCGAAAGCGCGGCTCGGTCGGACTTTCTCAAGAAGCCCCGGGTCAACTAGTCCGGAACCCGACTAGAACAACTCGACGTCGAACAACTTTGCTGCGTCCGGGTTAATCCGTATCCGAACGGCGCGAATATCAAGCGCACCGGGCACTTCAACACGCCAAACATTATCCATCACATTGCCGTCGAAATCCTGGAACGGGGTGTCGACGGTAAACACATGCCCGTCGCCATGAATCACCAGCACCGGTCCGTCAAAGGCAATCGCGCCCCGGGTGATGGCGGACAGGGTTGCACGAAAGCCCCCGCCCAGCCCGTAGAGTTGATAGGGGTCGGCCTGGAACGCCAGCACCACCGTGCTTGCTCGCGTGGCCCGCGCGGTCTCGAAAAGTTCATCAATCCATTCGATGTTGGCCGCGTCGCGCTGTTCATACTCCGCAATCGCAGCGGCATCCCCGGCCCGGCGCCCATTGTTCGATCCGACCACATGTGCCGTCCCGAACAACACATCGCCGACGCGCCAGCGCGCATTCTCGACCATGGCCTTGTGGGCCGGCGTCTTGTCCGATTGGCGTTCGAGCGTGATCGGATCACGCCCCAGGCTCGACGGAGTTGCAAAGAACAGTTCGCGCAGGACCGACAGACGTTCACGAGGGTCGTGGTCGCCCCAGCCAGGCCGGTGGCAGTCGGTCCACTCATTGTCTCCGGGAGTATAGACCAGCGGACCGGCAACACTGTTCATATAGTCGCGCTGGCGCAGGTAGATCGCCTCGTCACAAGGCCCGCCCCCTTTGATATCGCCAACATGGATGGTGACATCCGGCGCCTCGGCGCTGATGCGATGCAGCAATTGCTCAAATGCCGGAAAATCCACCGTGCGATACGGCATGTCGCCGAACGCGACAACCGTCACGGGGTCTACGTCGCGTACCGGCGCGCGTGCTGGTTCCTGCAGGGGTGCCGCACAAGCGGTCAATCCAATGCAGAAAACAAACCTACGGACGCGCCGGCCAGACCAACGCCCCCGGAATGTCGATAAATTAGCCATTCCCGAACAATGCATCCGACGAATGGACGAGATCAATTTTTTTGATAACCCTGTTGTCGCGGGGCTTCCGATAAAGGCAAGATCAGGGCAACGAAACAAGAAGGAACCGCCTTGCGGGGGGAAATCCTTAAACGGACATTTAACAGGGAGAACCATGATGAAAATGAAACTACTGACAGGCGCTGTCGCCGTCGCCGGCCTCGTGGCGATTGGCAGCAATGCGAACACGGCGCATGCCGGCACACTCGAAGACGTCCGCGCCGCGGGCGTTCTGAACTGCGGCATGAACACCGGCCTTCCGGGCTTTGCCTTCACCGACGACAAGGGTAACTGGCAGGGCTTCGACGTTGCCTACTGCAAGGCGCTCGCGGGCGCGGTGCTCGGCGACCCCAGCAAGGTCAAATATGTCAGCCTGACCGGCAAGCAGCGCTTCCCTGCGCTCGCCTCGGGTGAAATCGACGTGCTGTCGCGCAACACGACCTGGACGCTGTCGCGTGATGTCGATCTGGGCTTCACCTTTGTCGGTGTGAACTACTATGACGGCCAGGGCTTCATCGGCCGCACGGCACTCGGCATCAAGAGCGCCACGGAACTCGACGGCGCCTCGATCTGCATCCAGACCGGCACGACGACCGAACTGAACCTCGCCGACTTCGCGCGCGACAACGGCATCAAGTATGAGCCGGTGCCGATCGAGACGAACGCCGAGGCACGTGCCGCCTATGAAGCGGAGCGCTGCGATGTCTACACGACCGACGCGTCGGGCCTCGCCGCCACCAAGGCGACATTTGATGACGCGCAAAACCACATGGTCTTCCCGGAGATCATCTCCAAAGAACCGCTCGGGCCGCTCGTCCGCCAGGGCGACGACCAGTGGGCCGACATTGCACGCTGGACCCTGAACGCGCTGATTTCCGCCGAGGAGCTTGGCGTCACCAAGGCGAATGTCGCCGAGCTGGCAAAGGGTACCGACAATCCGGAGATTAACCGGATGCTCGGCGCCGAGGGCTCCACGGGCGAGATGCTCGGCCTCAGCAAGGACTGGGCCGTCAACGCGATCGCCGCAGGCGGCAACTATGGCGAGATATTCGAAGAGTATCTTGGGCCGAACACGGCACTCGGGCTTGCACGAGGCCTGAACGCCCTGTGGACCAACGGCGGCATCCTCTACTCGCCGCCAATCCGCTAACCACGTCTGAGATAGAGACCGCCCGGCGAAATCGCCGGGCGGTCTTGATTTCGCAAACAGTCCTCTGACGTTTCGGATATGACCCAAACCTCGGCCACCGCCGACGAACCGACGGGCGTCAGCCGCCTTTGGCGCGACGAGTATGCGCGCGGCATCATCCTGCAACTGGCGCTCGCGCTCGGACTTCTCTTATTCATCGCGTTCATCGTCTCGAACACGATTGCCAACCTGCAGAGCGCCGGCCTCGCCGCCGGTTACGGTTTTCTCGACGACACTGCATCGTTCGACATCAACCAGAGACTTATCGAGTACGCCTCGACCTCGACCTATGGCCGCGCAATCGTCGTGGGCGGGCTCAACACCATCCTTGTCGCCGCGCTAGGCATCGTCACGGCAACGATCATCGGCTTCACGGCCGGCGTCCTGCGCCTGTCGAATAATTTCCTGATCAGCCGCCTCATTACGGTCTATGTCGAATTCACCCGCAATGTACCGGTGCTGCTGCAGATAATTTTCTGGTGGGTCATTCTTCTCGCTCTGCCAAAGGTCAGAGACAGCCTGCATATCGGCGATTCCATATTTCTGAACAACAGCGGCATCTCGACCCCCGCACCGGTCTTTCTTGAAGGGTGGGGATACGTCCTCATCGCGATCGCCGTCGGGTTCATCGGCACGTTTGCGACGGCGCGCTGGGCGCGCGCGCGACAGGAAGCAACAGGCCAAACCTTCCCGGTCGCATTGGCAGGGGCGGCACTCATCTTCGGACTGCCGATCGTTGTCTTCTTCGCCGCCGGGCAGCCCCTCGACTGGAACCTTCCCGTCGCAAACCGGTTCGGCCGCTTGCGCGGCGGGCTCACCGTAACACCTGAACTTGTCGCCCTTTGGCTCGCGCTTGCAACCTATACCGGCGCGTTCATTTCCGAGATCGTGCGTGCGGGAATCCTGTCGGTCTCCAAGGGACAGACCGAGGCCGCGCACGCGCTCGGTCTGCGCCCGGGCCTCACGACACGCAAGATCATCCTGCCGCAGGCGCTACGCGTGATCATTCCGCCACTGACCAGCCAGTATCTCAACCTGACCAAAAACTCCTCGCTGGCCGTGGCGATCGGCTACCAGGACATCGTCTCGATTGGCGACACCGTCCTGAACCAGAGCGGCCAGGCGCTCGAGGTGATCTCGATCTTCATGCTCTTCTATCTGACGATCAGTCTGCTCACATCGGCCTTCATGAACTGGTACAACAAACACATTGCGCTGGTGGAACGATGAGCAACCACGCCTTCCATCGCAACCATGACGAAATGCTGAAGGAGCGTCCCGCGCCGTCCTCGACTGTTGGCGTGTTAGGCTGGGTACGCACCAACTTGTTCAGCGGGCTGCTCAACACAACGCTGACTCTGCTGTCGCTTCTGCTGCTCTACTGGACCGTGCCGCCCCTGCTCGACTGGGCGTTCTTCTCGGCAGACTTCACAGGTGCGACCGGCTCCGAATGCACCGCCGAGGGCGCTTGCTGGGCCTGGCTCGACCAGCGCATCGACCAGTTCCTGTATGGCTTCTATCCGCAAGAGTCCTATTGGCGCGTCAATCTGAGCATCGTCCTGCTGTTTCCCGCACTCGCGTTCATCTTATTCGACGGACTTCCGTATGCGCGTTACGGGCGATGGTTTTCGTTGGCCTACCCGGTCATCGCCGCGATCCTGCTGGTGGGCGGCTTCGGGCTCGAAGGCGTGACCACCGACAAATTCGGCGGCTTCATGCTCAACCTGGTGGCCGGCCTCGCGGGGATCGTGTTGTCCCTGCCCATCGGCGTCATGCTGGCACTCGGCCGCCGGTCAAAACTTCCGATCGTTCGCTATTTATCTGTCGGGTTCATCGAGTTCATCCGTGGCGTGCCCCTCATCACCCTGTTGTTCGTCGCCATCGTGATCCTGCAACTCTTCCTGCCGCCCGAGGTATCGCTCGACCAGCTCGTGCGCGTGATGATCATGATCACGCTCTTCGCATCCGCCTACATGGCCGAGGTGATCCGCGGCGGCCTCCAGGCGATCCCCAAGGGCCAGTATGAGGCGGCGCAAGCCATGGGGCTCGGTTACTGGCAATCGATGCGGCTGATCATCCTGCCCCAGGTGCTGAAAATCTCCATCCCGGGCATCGTCAACACCTTCATTGGCCTGTTCAAGGACACGACGCTCGTCATCATCATCGGCCTGTTCGATATTCTCGGCCAGGCACGCCTGTTGCAGACCAACCCCGACTGGATCGGCAAGGTCGATCACGAAACCTTCTTGCTCGCTGCCCTGTTCTTCTTCGTGATCTGTTTTTCGATATCGCGATACTCGATCCGCCTGGAGCGGCGGCTCGACACCGACAAACGCTGACCGGAGGACGATATGTCCACAACCGAAGCTCAAGCATCCGCCGACGGCCCCACCATCGAAATCGACGGCCTCAACAAATGGTACGGATCGTTCCATGTGCTGCGCGATATCAACCTGAGCGTCGCCGAGGGTGAACGCATCGTGATCTGCGGTCCGTCAGGCAGCGGCAAATCCACCCTGATCCGCTGCATCAACCGGCTTGAAGAACATCAGGAAGGCTCCATCGTGGTCGACGGCACCCGCCTGACCAACGACCTCAAGAACATCGATGCGGTGCGCCGGGAAGTCGGCATGGTTTTCCAGTCGTTCAACCTGTTTCCCCATCTGACGGTTCTGGAGAACTGCACGCTTGCGCCGATCTGGGTCCGCAAGACACCGAAGGCCGAGGCCGAAGCGGTGGCGATGGAGTTTCTCGAGCGGGTGAAAATACCCGAGCAGGCCGACAAGTTCCCCGGTCAGCTCTCGGGCGGTCAGCAGCAGCGGGTTGCCATCGCGCGATCGCTCTGCATGAAGCCCAAGATCATGCTCTTCGATGAGCCGACCTCCGCGCTGGACCCGGAGATGATCAAGGAAGTGCTCGACGTGATGGTCGATCTTGCGGACACCGGCATGACCATGCTGGTTGTCACCCATGAGATGGGCTTCGCCTCGCAGGTCGCAGACCGGGTGATTTTCATGGACGAAGGGCAAATCGTGGAGCAGAACAACCCCGACGAGTTTTTCAACAATCCCCAGTCGGAACGGACCAAGCTGTTTCTCAGCCAGATCCTGAGCCACTGACAACCGCGTTCGGCCCGGCCCGAACGCCATCGGCCCACCCATGGTTCCAACATTTCTCGCGCTCGCGCCCGTCTTCCTGCTCATCGCCATCGGTTGGGCCGTCAAGGCGCTCTGGTTACCCGACGACGCGATGTGGCGGCCGATCGAACGGCTCGCCTACTATCTCGCGATCCCGGCCTTGGTCATCCACGACCTGTATCAGGCCGACCTGGGAAGCCTGCCCTTCGCACGGATGGCCGTCGCGCTCGTTGGCGCGATTTTTATCGTCGCGGCAGTACTGATCCTTCTTCGCCCCCTGTTGTCGCGCATTCTGGTGGATCACGACGCCAGCTTCACATCGGTATTTCAGGGCTCCGTACGGGCAAACTTCTTCATCATCCTGGGCGCCGCACCGGTGCTGTTGCCCGCCGACGGCGCGGCACTGGTTATTGTCGCCGTCGCTTTCTTCACCGTGACGGTCAACTTCCTGAGCGTGCTCGTGCTCGCACGCTGGGGCACACAGGGTGAAGCCAATCTGGGCGCGCTGACCAAGCGCCTGCTCACCAACCCCTTCATCGTCGCCACCGCGCTTGGAATCGCAATCAATCTCGTCGATCCGCCGATCCCGCAGGTCGCGGATTCCACGCTCGCCATGCTGGCGGGGGCCGGCGTGCCACTGGCGCTGCTGACCGCAGGCTCGGGCCTCCGCCTTGCCTCGATCGGTGCGCATCTGCCGGGGATACTCATATCGAGCCTGATGCGCCTGGTGGCGACCCCCCTGGTTGCGCTGGGGCTGGGCATGTTGCTCGGCCTCGAGGCATCGGTGCTGGCGATGCTCGTCCTGTTCCACAGCCAGCCGACATCAACCTCGTCCTACGTGCTGGCCCGCCAGATGGGGGGCGATCACGAGTTGATGGCCGCGATTCTCACGACCCACACCCTGATTGCGATTCTTACGATTCCGGCGATGATGGCGATCTTCACCTAGTCCCGACCAATCATTGCCAAGCCACGCCGAACCCCTAAACTCGAACCGCAGCACCGCCGGAGAGACAAGCCCATGAAAATCGAGACCATCGACCATATCGGCATCCGCGTTGCCGACCTGGACCGCGCCTTGGCTTTCTATGCACTTTTCGGATTCAAGATCATCGGGAAGGCGGGCAACGATCCGGTCGCCGTGGTCATGAACGATGCCGAGGTTGAGCTGAACCTCGTTTTCAACGCCAATGACGACAATGGCGGCGACAACATCCTGATGGACGTGGCCACGAAATATCCCGGGTTCACCCATGTGGCGTTCCGCGTGGATTCTATTGCCGACAGCATCCGGCTGCTGAACGAGAACGACATCGAGATCACGCAAGGGCCCGTGAAATTCGGGCGCGGCGGACATGTCTCGGTCTTCCTGCGCGACCCGGATCGCAACACCATCGAACTGCGCGGCCGCGAGGAAGATCTGTCCGATCTCGGCGGCGTCGAAACCTACGAAAATGAGAACTGATTGAACCCTGACACGGGTTTCTGGGGGAGCACGAAAAAATGCAACTGATCGATCTGAGCGGCGAGATATTCCACAAATGCCCGACCCTGGCGAACCACCCGCCGGCTGTCATCACCGACTGGAACACCCACGACACCTTTCGCGAGGCCGAGGGTGTCAAATTCTCCATCGCGTCCAAGTTCATGTCCTTCGGCGAGCACACGGGCAGCCATGTCGATGCGCCGGTGCATTTCGACTCCGACCCGAACGCGCTTTCCGTTGATCAGATGCCGCTCGAGGACTTCTACACTGAAGCCGTGTGCCTCGATCTCTCCCACAAGGAGCTCAAGAGCAGGATTTCCGTGGAAGAACTCGAGGCCGCCGAGAAGGCCGCGGGCGTTGAAATCAAGCCGCGCGACACGGTTTTCCTCTACATGGCCCACTATGACCGCACCTTCGGCACGCCCGAATTCCTCACCGACTTCCCGGGCCTGACGAAGGAATCCGCCGAATGGCTCGGGGCCAAGGGCATCGTCATGTTCGGCGTCGAGGCCGTGAGCCCCGGCCGCCCGGGCAAGGACAATTTCGAGGTCCACCTCGTGTGCCGCGACATGGGCTTCACCCATATGGAAGGGCTCACCAACCTCGATAAGGTGGTCGGCAAGGGGCGGTTCCGGTTTATTGGTTTCCCGCTGAAAATCCGCGGCGGCACCGGCAGCCCGATCCGCGCGGTGGCCGTCCTCGGCGAGGACTAAGCGCAGACCCTATTCAGCCGTCAGACCGCCATCGACGGCAATCACCTGCCCGGTCAACGACGGGCCGGCACTCGCCAGGAAAAGTACGGCGTCGGCGATCTCCTGCGCCTCGGGAAATCTCCCGGTTGGAATGCGCGCCTGCATACGCGCGCGCACCTCGGGGCTGTCCAGGAGCTTCTGACGGGATTCCGTCAACACGGTCCCCGGCGACACCGCGTTCACGCGGATACCGTCGTCGGCCCATTCGATGGCCAGCATACGGGCCATCTGGATCAATCCGCCCTTCGAGATACCGTAGACCGAGCGGCCTGCGAAGCCGGTCATCCCGTGGGTCGACGCAATGTTGATCACCGAGCCGGGTTTCCCCTCGGCGATACAGTGTTCGGCGAGCCGGGCGGCCGCGAAATAGGCGCCCTTGAGATTGATACCGATGACCGAATCCCACTCATCCCAGGTGACATCCACCACCTTCTGGAGCAACGTACGGCCGGCATTATTGACCAACGTATCGAGCCCGCCCAGGCCATCGATGGCAGCCGCCATCCCGTCGCGGATGCTCTGTTCGGACAAGAGCTCAAGCTCCACCGGCATGGCCTTCACGCCGGCCAGGTCCGGATGCTCCATCACCGCGTCGAGAAGTCCGATTTCACGGTCCGCCAACGCTACATCGTAGCCCGCACGCGCCAGCGTCAACGCTGTTTCCCGGCCCAGACCGGTCGACGCACCGGTGACCAGTGCGGCCCCCGCGCTCATGCCGTCACCTTGAGATCGCCGTCCGCGTCACGCGCGAGGCCCGTCTCGGCGGCCGCATCGGTAATCGTCGGATGCCACTCCACCCGCCCGGCATCCGGCCCGCCGATGATCGTGAGCAGCGTGCCCGTGCCCTCGCCCACATGACGAAACCCGCGATACACGCCCATGGGGACGCTGATCGAATCGAAGGGCTGCAGCGTGATGGACCGGTCGCCTTCTTCCGTCGCCCAATAGACCTCCCACGGCCCGATCAGGGGCATGAAAACCTCTTCGGTTTCGTGTGAATGCAGTGCCGCACCGTTGCCGGTCTCGGCCTGGATCATGCCGAGGTTGAAGCCCTTGGCCGGCAGCGGGATGTTCGGGCGGAGTTCCGGCTTACCAGCGGCCTCGACCACGCCCATGCCGACGAGATTGATCTTGAAGCGCTTGTGCCCCGGCAGGCGGCTGTCGACGAATGCCTCATCGGACCCCGTGAGGTCGGCGAACCTGGCTACGAAGGCCTCCATCTCGGCGACCGAAAGATTATTGATGTCCATCGAAACCTCCGGATTTGGTGCAGTTCTTACGCGTCCGCGGCGACCTTCTTCTCATGTACGGCGAGCCCCGCGCGCGCAGCGAGCAAAATCGGCGTGTGCAGCCCTGCCGCCTGGGCCCGGTCGACCATGTCGCCGATGATGTGAGCGCCCTCTGTCCGACGCCCGGCGAGGACATCACGCAACATGGACGATGCGAATTTCGAACCCTGTGTCGAAAACATCTTCTCGTACATGGTGATGGTTTTCTCGGAGACCGTATGCCCGAGAGCATCGGCGGTATCGCGGGTCTCGGCGAGCGCGGCCGTCAGGAAATCATGGCCCGACGGCGTGTCGAGAATCTCGCCCACGGTCCCGCGGGTCAGCGTGTTGACCGAGGACATGGCGCACAGCATGGCGAACTTGTCCCACATGACCTGAGAAATACCCTCGGTCAGGTCGAGGTCGAACTTCACCTGGTCGTTGAGCGCCATGATTGCCTCGACCCGATCCGAGCTGCCGCCTTCGAGCTCGCCGAAGGCGATGCGGTGGAAATCGCCGAAATGAGCGATATCGCCGGTGTCCGCGTCAAGGCGGGCGCCAATATAGGTGGTTCCACCAAGCACCCGCTCGGCACCGAACCGCGCGCTCAGCATATCGATCTGTTTCATCCCGTTAAGGACGGGGAGAATGGCCGTGTCCGGACCGACGGCGGGCGCAATCGTCTCCATCGCGGCATCGAGCTGATAGGCCTTGCAGGTCACGAGGACAACGTCGAAAGGCCCGTCGATCTCGTCAGCCGTGATCGCCTGGACCACCGGCACATCGGCGTCGTCGAAGAAATCGGACTGGATCTTGATCCCACCCTCACGCAGGCGGTCGCGCCGGGCATCGCGCACCAAGAAGGTGGTGTCGACGCCGCCTTCGGTCAGCCGGGCACCGAAATAGCCGCCGACCCCGCCGGCGCCGAGGACGAGAAAACGCAAACCCATAAGGTTCCCCTATTCAGTCAGGCAGAGCCCATGTTCAGGCTGGAAGGTGAGCCAGACCGTCTGGTCCGGGCTCAGATTCTCGTAATGGTCGATCTGGATGCCGATCTCGTGGCCGCTCGCGCGGACCCGGCCCTCGAGGAAACTGCCGAGATAGATGGTATCGATGACCTGACCCTCGATGACGTTCTTCCCATCCGACGCATCGGGGGCTTCGAGGTGCAGCTGGACATCCTCGGGACGCAGGTTGAGGAAAATCTGGTCACCCGTGTTTGCGCCGGACGCACCCGCACCGCGCAGCTTCAGGGGCGCACCGCCATTCGATGACGGCACCTCGACCTCGCAGGCATCGCCGCTGCGCCCGGTCAACTTGCCTTCGAGCAGGCTGGTCACACCAATGAAGTTGGCGACAAACGAATTCACCGGGTTGGCGTAGATATCCTCGGGATCGCCGATCTGCTGGATCACGGCCTTGTCCATCACCACGACCCGATCGCTCATTACGAGCGCCTCGGACTGGTCATGGGTCACGAAGATCGAGGTGATCCCGACCTCCTTCTGCAGGCGCACGATCTCGTCGCGCATCTGCTCACGCAGTTTGGCGTCGAGGTTCGACAACGGCTCATCGAACAGGATGACCTCCGGTTCGTAGACGATCGCGCGGGCGAGCGCCACGCGCTGGCGCTGGCCACCCGACAATTTGGTCGCGAAGCGGTCGGCCAGATGGTCGAGGCCGACAAGTTCCAGCGCCTTCATGGTCCGGGTCTTGATCTCCGAGCCCGAGGCGCGCCGCACACGCAGCCCGTAGGCGACATTGTCGAACACGGTCATGTGCGGCCACACGGCGTAGCTCTGGAAGACCATGCCGATATTGCGGTGCTCCGGGAACAGGTAGATATCCTTGGCCGGAGCCACGACGGTCTCGTTACCGATCCGGATCTCGCCCTCTTCCGGCCGCTCCAGGCCGGCGACACAGCGCAGGGTCGTGGTTTTGCCACAGCCCGACGGGCCGAGCAGCGTCACGAACTCACCCTGGGTGATATCCAGGTTGAAATCCTTGACGGCCGTTTCCGCACCGTAACTCTTGTAGAGATGCTCGATCGAGACTTTGACGTCAGTATTCATGGTCATGGCTGCACCGCCAGGGTGTGTTCGGCATCGAAGCGCAGATGCACCTTCTCGCCGGTACGCGGGTGGTTTCGGGGATGGGTGATGACTTTCCACTCGAAGTCGCCCCATTTCACGCGGCAATCGACATAGCTGCCGAGGAAAATCGCATGGGTGCATTCTCCGGTGAGCGTGCCGTCGCCGCTCTCGCCGACGGCCTGGACATTCTCCGGGCGGACCGAAAGCACGGCGTCGTTTCCGGCCTCGATTCCGGGGCCCAGGCGGCATGGCAACTGCACCGCCTGACCGTCCTGCGCAACTTCGACCTTGCCGATACCGGGCTCGCTGACTTCGATGACCTTCGCCTTCATGAGATTGGCCACGCCGATGAAGTTGGACACATATTCGTTGACCGGTCGCGAATAGATCTCGACCGGGCCGCCGCGTTGTTCGATTTTGCCCTTGCTCATGACGATGATCTCGTCGCTCATGACCAGCGCTTCCGACTGATCATGGGTGACGTAGATCGAGGTGATGCCCACCTCGTTCTGGATGCGCTTGAGCTCGACACGCATATGCTCCCGCAGCTTGAGATCGAGGTTCGATAGCGGCTCATCGAACAGGAGCAGGCTCGGGTTCGAGACGATCGCGCGCGCCAGTGAGGCGCGCTGCTGCTGGCCACCCGAGAGGTTGGTGGCCAGGCTGTCGGCCCAGTCGGTCAGGCCGACAAGCGCGAGCACTTCGGCCACCCGATCATCGATATCCGAGCGCTGCCAGTCCCTGATCTCGAGCGGATAGGCGACATTCTGCGCCACCGTCATGTGCGGCCAGATGGCGTAGCTCTGGAAAACCATCCCGATGTCGCGTTTCTCCGGCGGCAGGAACAGGCCTTCCTTGGGCGAGGTGAACACCGTCTCGCCCACCCGGATGCGACCACCGTCGATCGAGTGCAGTCCGGCGATGCTCATCAGCGTCGTCGTCTTACCGCAACCCGACGGGCCCAGCAGCGTCAGAAAGGCACCCTTCGGAATGCCAAAGGAGATGCCGTCGACCGCCTTGTCGTCGCCGAAATATTTTACGAGGTTGTCGACCTCGAGATAGGCGTCTGCGTTTTCCGTTGCCATGGTCTCGCTCCTAGGCCGTCAGTGCTTCACGGCCGGCAAACCGGCGGAAAGCATAAATGGCAATCAGCAATAGAACCGTCTGTGCCATCGACAGGGCCGCCGTCAGCGGCTCGTTCTCGAAGTTGGTCAGATAATACACGCCGACCGACAGGGTCTCGGTACCCGTCGTGAACAGGATGATCGAGATCGAGAGTTCACGCAGGAAGATGATGAACAGCAGGATCCAGCCCGCGAACAGTCCCGGCTTAAGCAGCGGGATCGTGATCCGCCGCAGCGTGGTGAACCAGGACGCGCCGGCCATTCGCGAGGACTGATCGAGCTCCTCGGAGATCGCCAGCATGATCGACGAAATATTGCGCTGCCCGTAGGGGAAGAATCGCGTGATGTAGGCCAGCATCAGGATCCACAGGGTCGCGTAGATCGGCGTCTGGATGTAGGTCACCAGCACGCCCATCGCCAGCACGATGCCCGGGAAGCCGATCGGCACCACCGACAGGAAGTCGAGCATCCGGACGCCGAAGCCCTTGGTGCGGTGGATCATGTAGGAGATCACCAACGCCATCACCATGGCGATCGACGCGCCACCGAACGACAGGATCAGCGAATTGATGATGCCGTTGGTCGCGGCCGAAATCGCATCGGGCCGCCACCAGAACAGCGTCTTCACATAGTTGATGGTGGTGATGTCGCCCCACACGATCGAGCCGGTCCACACCGGATGCAGGCTGACGATCAGCAGGCAGACGATCGGCAGCACGACGGCAACCGCGATGAACATCAGGTTGTAGGCGAAGGCCACCCACTTCCACGGGCCCAGATCGAGCACATTCGGACGGAAACCCTTGCCGGTCACCGTTGTGAAGGACCGCGGCGCGATGTAGCGCTGCTGCACCCAGATCAGCAGGACCGTGATGATACCCAGCGCCATCGACATGGCGGCACCGAGGAAATGGTTCGCATCGTCGCCGACGGCCTTGGAGAAGATTTGGGTCGTCAGCGTCTCCCAGCCATAGGGTGCCGACAGTTTGAAGGGTACGCCGAACTCGCCGGCGCTGGTCACGAACACGATAATCGCACCCGACAGGATGCCGGGCATAACCAGCGGCAGGGTGACGGTCATGGTCGTGCGCACGAGGCCCGCGCCGGTCGTCCGCGCACTGTCCTCGAGCGACGGGTCCATACGGCGCAGCGAGCCGACCACGAAAAGATAGACCAGCGGCGCGAAGAAGATGCCGGTGACCCAGATCACGCCCCAGATGTTGTCGATATTGATGAGTGCGCCCTCAATCCCGAAGATGTCGCGCGCCCAGTTGTTCAACAGGCCGGTCTGGGGCTCACCCAGATTGTGCCAGGCGATCGCGCCAACGAAGGGCGACAGGAAAAACGGAATCAGGTTGTAGGGCTCGAGATAATCGCGGCCCGGACAGTTGGTCCGCGCGTTGATCCAGGCAAGCGACACACCCAGGAATGTCGCCAGAACGGTGGAGCCGGAAGAGATTATCAGCGTGTTGACGAAGGCCTTGGGAATAATCCGGTCGGTGAACATCTCGACATAGTTGCCGAAGCCCCAGGTCGTGTCCCAACCCAGCGGGTCGAGCACCTTGAAGCTGGAAACAAACAACACCGCCAGCGGCACGATGACCGCGCCTGCGACGATAATCGCCACAAAGGCCGTGATGATGTTTTCCTGCGTCACCATCGCGCGCAGGCGGTTGTTAAGACGAGAACGCTCGCGCGTGGGCGAAAGAGCTTCCGTGGTCATGGCAAATCCACCGGATCAATTCGTGATGAGTACGCACGGCAAACCATGCCGCACGTCGGATCAAGGCTGATGTTCAGAACAAAGTGTTACCGCGGGGCCCGATTTCGGCCGGGCCCCGCGATACGCATAAGACCGAACGGTCTAGCGGAAGTTTTCCTGCCAGACGCCGCGAACAGCCTTGTAATCCTTCACGGCACTCACCCAATCGGACATGCCGATCAGCTTGTGCTGCGAAAGGTCCATCAGGTACGGCGCCGCAGCGGCCGGTGCCTTGTAGCCGTCGCGGAACGAGTAAACCGCCTCGCCCTCGACGAAGATGTCGGAACCTTCCTTGGAAAGCAGGAACTCGACCAGCAGCTTGCCGGCATTCGGGTTCTCTGCACCCTTCAGAACCGCAATCTGGTTGCCCAGCATCGCCTGGCCTTCCTTATAGGAACCGATCTTGATCTTGTCGGCCAGATCAGGCTGCTTCAGCACGTTCTGGTACACGCGGCCCGACAGGTTCCACATGTCGAACGGGCGCTGGCACGAGATCATCATCTGCATCTTCGGCTCGGTACGGAACTCGACGATCGGGTCGGTCTTTGCAAGCGCCGGCCAGAATTCGTTGAAGTCCACGGCGCCCGACTGCTGCATCGCAATCACAGTGTTCGTGTAGGTGAACGACTTGGTGATATCCGACGAGATCGTTTTGCCCTTGAGGGAAGCCGCAACGGCGTCCTCATAGGAATCGACGCTGAAGTTCGCCATGCCCGGGCAGGACGCATTCCAGACCGGCTGGAAGGTGTATGCCAGCGGGGTCGCGACGAGCGGGAAGCGCGAATACTGGCCGGCCGACTTGACCAGCTTTTCACTCGCGGCCCAGTTCTCGGACTCGAGCTCTACGAACGCACCACGATCAGCTGCCTGATCGAAGAACGCCGGCGAGTGAACGATGATCGCATCGACCGTGAACTTGCCGGCCTGAATCTCCTGGCGGACCTGCGCCACCGTGGCGCCCGTGCCCTTGCGCAGGCTGTTGAACTGGAAATCGTCGCCGAGGTTGTAGCGCTTCTTGAACGCTGCAGCCATGCGCTGTGCCGTACGGTCGGAGAACAGCGGATGAATGATCGTGACCGAGCCCTCTTCCTTGGCGAGCGGCGCGAGTTTTGCCTCAACCGCGTTGAGGTGGCCGTCGGCCTGTGCAGCCGAACCGGCCGCGAGAAGAGCGATCGCCGATACGGCACCCGCCCAGATTGATTTACGTTGGAATTTCATCGAATTCCTCTCCCTTGTCCACGATAGTTAAGAAACCAGAGTTTTTTTCTTTTTGTGTAACGGATTTGTGTCAGAGAGGGAAGTGGATGTTGTCCGGACTTATCCAGAACCTATCTGAGGCAATCCGTACCGGTCACGGCACCCGCCATCTGATTGTTCCAGAAACGGTGATCTGCGGTCAGGGTCGAGAACTGCCAGCCGGTCAGCCCGCCGAAATTTGTGCCGTAGCGTTCGCGCAACGGGCAGACGACTTCCGAGACAACCCGCTCAGGCTGGAGATGCCCGCTGGATGCGTCGTCGCGAAACACGGGCAACCCCACGAGAGTCTTCCCGGATGGCCAGGATAAACCCAGAATCCCCGCATAGAACGTAACGAACGGATGTGGCGACTGGCCCACGATCCGCTGCGCCACCGGGGCCTGATAATCCGGATTGTTGTAGTACTGCACCATGACCCAGTCGATCGCACCGCCGACGGCGCGCAACACATCCAGGTAGGGCCCCCCGTGCCAAGCCGGATCCAGGTAGGGTGCCTGTGGTGCATGGCTGATGAGCGCGCCCGCAGGGAGCCGATTACGCAAGGCCGCCGTCAGGTCGATGAGAAAACGCCGCCCGTCGAGCACCCCGGGACGCGGTGGGCTCTCGAGTGCCGCGCTCACTTCAAAATCGATATCGACACCATCGAAACCGTGTCGGGACACAAAGGTCGTGATCGCATCGGCGAGCGATTCTTCGCGGCCGACAAGCCCCGAGTAACCATCGAGTTGCATGGCGCCACCGCCAAACGAGATCAGCACGCGCTTGCCTTCCGCCTGCAAGCGCTCGATCACAGCGAGCGCCGGCTCGATCTTGCTCGGCACGACCAGCGACACAGGACCTGCGTCCGGCGCGGCGGGGGCGACGGTGATGAACGACAGGATCACATGGGTATAGGGGGTCCCGATCAGCGCCTCGGGCGGGCTTGCGTTGGAGTTATAGTAGATGACGTAGCGCGGAGTGCTCTGCTGCGCGCGGGCCGGCGTCAGCGTAAATGCCGCAGCCAGCAGGGATCCGGCGAGCAGCATCAGGGTTACGCGATAGCAGTTCTGCATGACACATCCCCGCACGCGGCCCGGCCGGGAAACGGCTTCAATCTCCACGTAAGCGATCCAGGATCTCGGCCTGTCGGGCATGGGCGTCGGGATCAGTCATATTCAGCAGCACCTGGTCCTGCTCCAGGCTCGCCGTGTCGGGACCGGCGAACAGCCGGTTCACGGATTCCTTGACCATTTGCTGAGCCACCCGCGGCTTGGCCGTGATCTCGCCAGCCATCACCAACGCGGCGGCTAACGTGTCATCACTGACCTCTTCGCACAGGCCCCAGTCCAGCGCCGTCGGGGCATCGACCCGGCGGCAGAGCCCGGCAATCAACTTCGCGCGCGCCGGCCCGACGAGACGCGCCAGCCGCGGCAGGGTCCCCCAGGAATATGTGGTGCCGAGCTCCACCTCCGGCGCGCGCAACCACGCGTCCGTTTGGAGGATGCGGAAGTCGCATGACAGGGCGAGCGATATCCCACCGCCGATCGCGAACCGGTCCACCGCCGCAATCGTCAGCTGGGGCAGCGCCTCCCAGGCCCGGCACATCTCCAGGCCCAGTCGAATGTGGCGCCGGGCCTCGGCGAGCGGCAGGTCCTGCGCAAAGGAATCGGGTTCAGAAAGATCGTTACCCGCACAAAACGCGCCGCCGGCACCGGTCAGGATGATGGCACCGATGTCGGTTCGCTCGGCGAGCGTTCGCGCCGTCACCGCGAGTTCCCGTTTCAGCTCCGACGACAATGCATTGCGCTTGTGTGGCCTGTTGAGTCGCACAACCAGCGTGTCGCTGCCGGCCTCCTCGACCGTTACGACGGGATCGGACACATCACTTCTCCTGTTTCGAGCGTTATTCGTCGTAGAACACGAAAGCACGTGTTTCGATCGTCTCGCGCGGCGCCGGGTCAGTCGGCGTGTCGGGGTCCTCGAACGCCGAGTGCAGGGAAAACTGTGCGGTGCCGTCGGTGAGCGTGTCGTAATTCTTGAACAGCAGAACCTCGTTCTGCGCCATCCGCGGGAAGTAATACCAGCGATGGTTGGCATCGTAGGCGGCGTGGCGCGTGGCGCTGGGGCGCGCATATTCAAAGGACGGCTCCGGGCGGATGGGTGCCTCGCGGCGGGTCGAGATCAGAAATTCCTCATCGATCGTGCGCGCGTCGCACACCGTCAGCGGCCACTGTTCGATCGGCCCGGACATGGAGCGCCAGACGTTGACGATGGCGAACCGGCCCCGGAGGCGATCGTCCGCGCCATCGCCAAACTTGTCACGCATGCGCTGGCGGGCGGAGGAATCATCGTAGTCGCTATGGGGGGCGGGAACGGGGTCGCGCGATCCATACTTCTCCCGATGGGCGGCATCGGTCGAACGACGTGTGTGGTCGAACACCACCGCCTCGCTGGCCCCTGCGACCGCAGCCACCAGGCTTTCGATTTCCGGCGTATAGATCGATGCCAGCTGCGTATCGTCGTTGAAGTCGGTCACCCGGGTCACCTGCTCGGCGAAGGCAAAACCCTCGACATCCAGAGACAGCCCCACAGCCATCGGCCTGGCATTTCGGATGGTGACCTTCCGCGGCTCGCGCGCGCCGCTCAGGCTAACGAGATCGGTGGCCGTCCTGGTCTGCTGGAAGACCGGTGTCTCGCTGGTGTCGACCAGGTAATTGAGTGCCGCCGTAACCTCGGTCTTCTCGCGAAGATCATCAACCGCGCTGGACATGGCCAAGCTCCCTTGAGAGTCCGTCTCGATGACCGACGGACTCTAGAGCGGGGAAGGTTGAGAAGTCTACAAACAGCGAATCAAGCGGCGGCAACGCGACCTGATTCGGATATGCGGGGCGGAAAATGGTGGGCACGGCTGGGATTGAACCAGCGACCCCTGCGATGTCAACACAGTGCTCTCCCGCTGAGCTACGCGCCCCACCTGATACGGGTTTCAGCGTCGCCGACGACGTTCCGTCTCCGGTCTTTCGTCCACGACAGTGGCGGGTGATACACCGCACCCCCGCCAATGGCAAGTGGTGCGCCCGCCAATTTCGCAAGCGTTACCGCTTGTACTCGATCTCGTAGCCGACGACGTCCGTGTCGCCGGTGTTTACCGCGTTGTGCTCCACGGGCGCCTTGTAGGAACCGGCCTTGCCGGGTTCGTAGTTGAACACCTTCGTGGTTCCATCGGCAAAGTGCGATGTGAGCTCCCCGGGGGTGAGATAGATCACCACATAATCGAGTTCATGGGTGTGCCATCCGGTCTGTTCACCGGGCTTGATTGTGTATTTGACCACCCGCGAACGATCATCTTCATGGATAATTTCACTGAGCTCGGCAGTGCGATCATCGGCATCGGGTGTGTAGCTAATTTCGGCGGTGTTGGACACGCGCGCCCCCATATTCCATCAAAGCGTCCGGGGTATTATAGCAAAAACCGGCGTGTCGTCAGGCGACCTGCTCTTCTAGGATCTCGTCCACATGATCGACGAGATCACGCAGGTGGAAGGGCTTGGACAGAACTTTTGTATCGCCCATTTCCTCGCGCGCATTCATGGCCACCGCCGCGAAGCCGGTGATGAACAGCACCTTCAGATCCGCATTCACCTTGCTGGCCTGGCGCGACACCTCGATGCCATCGATTCCCGGCATCACGATGTCTGCGATCAACAGCTCATAGGCGCGCTCCGACACGGCGTCGAGGGCCGCCAGGCCATCGGGCACAGCCGTGACGTCGTGCCCGCTGCGTTCCAGCGCGCGGGCCAGGAACTCACGCATCGATTGATCATCCTCAGCGAGCAGAATTCGCGCCATCTATCCCGTGTCCTTCGGCATATCAGTATAGTTCCGCGCAGCCGGCGCGACGGCCAGAGGCTAGCCCGAACCGGTTTCGAAAGGGTGAAGAAAGTCGATCCTGACGTGCGCCGCCTCATGCCTTCGCTCACGTCGAAACACGCATCCGTGTCAAGGGTGACAGTCCGCCCGCTTTTCGCTACATCAGACATATTATGGACCGCGAAACCGTCAATGATTCCGACGCCGCGATTGAGATTCTAGCGCCCGCAGAACAGCGTGTGCCGCTGGTTTTCTCGTCGCCCCATAGCGGACGGGCTTATCCCGACGCGTTCCTCGCCGCGTCCAAACTCGACGCGCATGCGATCCGTCGCTCAGAAGATTCATTTGTCGATGAGCTGTTCGCCCAAGTGCCACATCACGGCGCGCCGCTGTTGAAGGCATTGTTTCCGCGCGCCTTCGTCGATCCCAATCGCGAACCGTATGAACTTGACCCTGCAATGTTCATCGAGGCGCTACCGGCGTTCGTCAACAAACGCTCACCCAGGGTCGCCGCCGGTCTCGGCACGATCGCGCGCGTGGTCGCCAATGGTGCGGAGATATATTCGTGCAAACTTTCGTTCGACGAGGCACGCGAACGCATCAAGCGCTGCTACCAGCCCTACCATGAGGCGCTGGAAGACCTGATTACCCAGACCCGCACCGCGTTCGGCACCTGCATACTCATTGACTGCCATTCAATGCCGTCCATCGGCGGGCCGATGGAGAATGACGCCGGGCGCCGCCGCCAGGTGGATTTCATTCTCGGCGATGCTCACGGCCGGGCGTGCAACCGTTCCCTGACGGGCCTGGTCGAGGAGACCTTGCGTGAGATGGGTTACACCGTCGTCCGCAACGCCCCGTATTCGGGCGGCTTCATCACCCGAAACTACGGCCGCCCCGAAACCGGCGTCCATGCGCTGCAAATCGAAATCAACCGCGCGCTCTATATGGATGAGGCGACCATGGAGCGCACAGACGGTCTCGCAAAAGTCGCCGAGAATATGAGCCTTCTGGCCGCCCGGCTGGCAGCGCTTGAACCTGCAGCCCTCGCCGCCTGAGACGAATCTTGTCTGCGGACCCCGACCAGGCGAATTTGTTCACGCTGCGCGATGCTTGTGCGGATGATGCGCCGGCCATTCAGAAAATCTATGCGACTCATGTTCTGACCGGACTGTCCTCGTTCGAAGAAGTCCCGCCCGACGCCGCGGAGATGGCGCAGCGCATGGAGACCATTCAAGAACGGGGCCTGCCCTTTATCGTTGCCGAGTGTGACGGTCAGATCGGCGGCTATGCCTATGTCAGCCCGTTTCGCGGGCGGTCCGCGTATCGCTATACGGTCGAGGATTCGGTCTATATTTCGAAAGACGCGCTGCGGCGCGGCCTGGGCCGAACGTTGCTGACGGAACTCATCGCGCGCTGCACGGCGGCGGGATTCCGGCAGATGGTCGCGGTGATCGGGGGCAGCGACAACCACGGCTCGATCGGCCTCCACAAACATCTCGGATTTGAGATGGTCGGAACCATGCCGGCGGTCGGCTTTAAGTTCGGCCGTTGGGTCGACGGTGTGCGCATGCAACGCGCGCTAGGTCCCGGCGCCACATTGCCTCCCGATGATATCGCCGGCGAACGAGGCTAGACCTTTCCGCCGGTTCGCGCGCGATCATCCGCAGACGTCAAATCGCAGGCAAAAAAAGGGCCGTGGAGACCACGGCCCGAAGTCATAGGGAGGAAACGTTTTAAGCGACACCGCAGTACGATGACGCAATGCAATAGTCGTCCTTCGCACATGCAAAATCAAGGGAAACCAATTCATCCCACGCATATTGCAAGATAATTTTCAGGTCTCCGATTGTTCTGGTAATTTTATTTCACGATTATCTTGCGCCGCACAACAGATGTGCGGATGCCTTCGCCGGTGGCACGGCGTTTGCGATGTATCGGGTGCCATGCCGATGAATTTTCATACCCTGCGCCAGTATATTCTGGCATTCGCTGCCGCGGTCGGCCTTTTCGCGCTCGCGGCCACGATCGATGCACGCCCTGCCAACGCCATGGAAACGCACAATATTTGCGCTTCCGCGATCGGTGACGCTGAGCGTGATCGCAATATCCCGGATGATCTGCTGACGGCGATCGCGCAGACCGAGTCCGGCCGCTGGGATGGCGAACGGGAGGCAGTTTTTGCCTGGCCATGGACGGTCACGAACGGTCCGGACGGACGATTTTTCCCGACCAAAGCCAAAGCCATCGCCCACGTCCGGGAACTGCAGGCGCGCGGTGTTCGGAACATCGATGTCGGCTGCATGCAGATCAACCTGCACCATCATCCGGACGCATTCTCCGACCTGGATCGGGCCTTCGACCCCCACGCGAACACCGCCTACGCCGCCCAGTTCCTGAGCAATCTCTTCAACGCCCATAAATCGTGGGGCGAGGCGATCCGGCGCTATCATTCGAAGAATGCGAAGTTCAACCGCCCCTATCACGAGAAGGTCGTCCGCGCCTGGAACGTTGCCCGGCATAACTCGGCCGAAGCACATCGTCAGTCGGTGATTGCCGCGCATCTGGCACAACGCGCACGCTGGCGCGCGGAGCGCGAGGCGCAGCTGGCTGCTGCGCGGTAACGAATCTTCGCTCTGTACCCTCCGCATGACGACCTTGGACGGCGCATCAGCCTCGTGGCATGGTGCGTTGCCCTTTGCGCCATGAGCCCATCGAGGAACAACACAGCACGATGACAGCGCTCGTCGCCGACACATTTGCAGATGCCAGCTTCACAGTCGCGTCGGATGCCGACGCGGGCGGATGGGTGCTTCGGCTCGACGGCGCGTGGGTCACACAACAGATCGGGCCCGTGGACCAGGCCCTTCGCGCCCTCGAACTGCCCACGCAGGGCAATGCCATAATCGAGACCGCAGAGTTATCCGGCCTCGACACTGCGGGTGCCTGGTTGATACATCGCACCGAGATCGCGCTTATAGACCGCGGGGTTACGGTCGATTGCCGAGCGGCGCGTCCGGCCTATGCGCGCCTGCTCGAGACGGTCAGGGCCAACGACGCCCATTGTCCCGAGCCGCCCGTGCCGACCAACGCCTTCATCGCGATGGTTGAGCGGGTCGGACGGGCGACGGTGGACGCTGCCGTGGAAGCGCGTGACCTGATCAATTTTCTTGGCCATTCCGTGATCGTCCTCGGCGATTCCATTGTTCGGCCTGGCCGCGTCCGATTTACCTCCCTCGTCCACCACATCGAACAGGCGGGTCTCAACGCGTTGCCGATCGTCGGCCTGATATCATTTCTGATCGGTATCGTGCTGGCCTTCCAGGGCGCCGAGCAACTCAGCAAATTCGGCGCCGAGATCTTCACCGTGAACATCGTCGCGCAAGGCGTGTTGCGGGAAATGGGCGTCCTCTTGACGGCGATCATCCTGGCCGGCCGGTCCGGCAGCGCTTTCACGGCACAGATCGGGACCATGAAGGTCCGCGAGGAAGTCGATGCCATGCGCACGATCGGCCTCGACCCGATGCAGGTCCTGGTGCTGCCCCGCCTTTGGGCACTTGTCATCTGCCTGCCATTGTTGACCTTCTACGCGAATATCATGGGCCTGCTGGGTGGTGCGATCATGGCGACCGTCACCCTCGACCTGACATTCTTTCAGTTCGTCCGGCAACTCAGCAGCGCGGTCACCTTGTGGACCTTCTGGGTCGGGCTGATCAAGGCGCCCGTGTTTGGGTTCATCATCGGCCTCGTTGGCTGTTACGAGGGCATGCGTGTGTCCGGCAGTGCGGAATCGGTCGGGCGCATGACCACCCGCGCCGTCGTCGAGGCCATCTTCCTGGTGATCGTGCTCGATGCCATGTTCTCGATTCTCTTCGCGATATTGGGGATGTAGCGCATGTCTGCCGCGCCCGAACCCGCCCGCGACGTAATCCGTATCCGCGGCTTGCGCACCCAGTTCGGCGCCAACGTCATCCATGACGGGCTCGAACTCGATGTGGCGCGCGGCGAAGTCATGGGAATCGTGGGCGGTTCGGGCACCGGTAAATCGGTGCTCCTGCGCACCATTATCGGCCTGAACGCGCCGGCCGCGGGACAGATCGAGATTTTTGGCCAGGAAGTCACGAACGCCACAGACGAGGACCGGCGATATCGAGCTCCTGCTGTCCGAGGCGGGGGGTACGATGACCAACCTGCGCCAGGCCAGCCAGACGATGGTCGCCCTTTCGGAGCGTGCGGATGCCACGCTCGAATCGGTCGGCGGCGCGGCCGACAGCGTGACCAAGACCGTCGATGCCAGCCAGCCTGACCTCGCCGCGCTGATCGTCGAACTCCGACGCACATCGACTTCGATCACCACCATGACCAGCGAAATGAACGCGCTGATCGAGGAGAACCGCCCTTCGCTTCGCGATTTCACGGGCGATGGACTCTATGAACTGACCAGCTTCCTGACCGAAGCGCGGGCCTTGATCGACGGCCTCGATCGCGTGACCACGCAAGTCGAACGTGATCCTGCCCGATTCCTCTTCGGCAACCAGCAGCAGGGCTATGAAACATCCAGATAACATTCGCCACATGCAGCACCACGCGCCGCGCCGTTTATTCCTGCGAGGCGTCGGCGCCCTCTCGCTGACGTCCGCGCTTTCGGCATGCGGGGTCGGGGATCTCCTGCCCGGCCAGGGCCCGCCGCCGCGCCTCTTTCGGCTTTCGCCAAAAAGCACGTTCGACGACGATATTCCCACCGTCGATTGGCAGCTGGTGATCGAGGAGCCCATTTCACCGACGGGCCTGAGCACCACGCGCATCCCGCTGCAGCGCCGCGCGGTCGAGCTCGAATATTATGCGCGCGCGAACTGGACAGACCGTGCACCAGCGATGGTCCATACCCTCACGGTGGAATCGTTCGAAAATTCGAACCGCATCGTTGCCGTCGGTCGTGAATCGCTGGGCCTGCGCTCGGATTTCATCCTGAAGCTCGATCTGCGTGAATTTCAGACGGAGTATTCAGGCGACGGACCGCCGGACGCCCATGTGCGGCTCAACGCCAAGCTGGTTCAGATGCCCCAGCGAACGATCATTGGATCCCGGCGATTCACCCGCCGGATCACGGCCAAGGCGGACACGCTGGATGACATCGTCGCGGCGTTCGACGATGCGCTGGGCAAAGCTTTGAAAGAACTCGTGACCTGGACGCTAAAAACCGGGCAAGCCGCGCGTCGCTAACCTGCGAGCTAGGTCGTTTCCTGATCGTTCAGGGCGTTTTGCACAAACCGCACCAGGACCCGAAGCGGCAGGGGTTTGTCGACCACTGCAAAGACGTCGAGACCTTCTTCGGTCGCACGCTTCACCTGATCGGCATAGCCCGACATCAAGATGATCTTCGGCTCGTAGTCGAGATTGGCGGCCAGCTGGGCAGCCTTGATGCCGTCGAGGCCGGGCATCCGCACATCCATAATCACAACCGCCGGCTTTTCACGGCGCATCGTGTTGACCGCCGCGAACCCGTTATCTTCCTGGACGACAGATATTCCGAACCGCGACAGGAATGACGCGATTTGCTCCGCTTGCTCGCGGTCATCGTCAACGATCATCACCAGCGGTGGCTGGCGAGCGTCATTCGATGGGGTCGTGGCTGCAATACCTACCATTTACTCGTATCCATTCTTACGAATACACGCGGTTGTACCGCCCGAAACTAGCACATGCGTCCGGTAAGGCGCGCGCATATGTACCATATTTGAGAGAAAAATTCAGTATCGCGAAACTTCAAGCAAGCAAATGTTGAAGGATTTCCGAAACTTCCCTCAGATTCAGAGGCTTATGGAGAATTGTCTCCACGCCCGCCCGTGCCCAGAGCTCGTCCTGATCATCGAGGTTGGTGTGTCCCGTCATCACAACAATCGGAAGTTGTGGTTGCTCCAACCTTACCCGCGACAGGAAGTCAGCGCCGTCCATCCCGGGCATCCGCAGATCCGTCATCACAATTTCATACTGCGTCGCTCGGACCCTTTTCAACGCCTCCGCGCCGTCTGCTGCTGTATCCGTTGCATAGCCGCGTGTCTGGAGGAATTTCGACAATGTGGCCGTCGCCTCGGTTTCGTCGTCAACGATCAGAATGCTCGCCATCACCTTGCTCGCTTCGTCTAACCGTCCACAGCCGTGTCTGTCACAACGCCCGGATCTGCCTGAGCGACCGGCAACCTTATTTCGAACACCGCCCCTTCCGCGCCGTTCGCAGCGGAAATCGTACCGCCCATGCCGCTGATTATGCTGAAGCCGATTGCCAGCCCGAGACCGGTGCCTTGCCCGGCACGCTTCGTCGTGAAAAAGGGTTCGAAAACCTGTCCCAGATTCTCCTCTGAAATGCCCCCGCCATTGTCGGTAACGCTGATAACCACCTCTTCGCGATGTGCGTGCCTCGCACTATCAGGGGCCTCGTTGGCGACATAGGCAGAGACCTCTATCACGCCCCCCTCGATCCGGGTGCGATCGCCGGCGCCGTCAACGACCATATCGGCCTTGCTGAACACCGCATCGCGCGCGTTCGCCAACAGGTTCAACACCACCTGTTCCAGACGAATTGGCTGACCGGACACCTGCGGCGCCACCTTTGGCAAAACCGTGCGGACCTCGACACCGTCGAGGCGATACTGTTCGCGAACCATCGACGCGGCGGCATCCACGCATGCGATCGGGTTAAAGCTGTCCTCGGCGTCATCTTCCTGTCGGCTGAAGACACGCATGTGGTTGATGATGTCGGCCATGCGTTCGCTTTGGTTCGAAATGCGATCGAACTCCTCGCGATGGCTCTCCATGTCGGCCTTATTCTCTTCCATCAGGATGAGACTTGCATCTGCGGCCATACGGATGATGTTGAGGGGTTGATTGAGTTCATGAGCCATGCTCGCCGCCATCTCGCCGAGCAACGCCAGTTTCGACGTCTGGATCAGCTGCGCCTGGGCCAGCTTTCGGTCGCTGATGTCGCGGATAATGACGAGCACCGCCGGCTCACCCTGGTAGGCAAACTCGATACCTGTTGCTTCGCCCTCAAAGGTCGACCCGTCAATGCGCCGTCCACGGAATTCGTGGATTTCCATGTCGCCGTCGAAACCCGACATGGGTTTCGAGTTGCGGACAGCGTCATGGTTGTCAGGATGCACAAAGTCCAACGCCCGGCGACCGACCAACTCACCCGGGTCTGCGGCCCCCAGCAAATGGGCACCCGCAGCGTTGACGAAGGCGAACCGCCCCTTCAACTGAACCGCGATCATATCCGGAGAAGCCTCGATCAGCCGACGATAGCGATCCTCGCTTTCTTCCAGCGCGGCAACTGCGCGCCGTTCTGCGGTGATGTCAGTGAACACGCAGACCCACCCGCCTTCCGACAACGGGTCGGCGCGCACCAACATGATCTGGCGCCCGGTTCGTGTGATTTCGAACTGGAACGGCAGCTCTTCCGCGAGACGTTCATCGAGCGACTTGTCGGAATCCGGATTGCCTGGTGCGTCCGTGATGTGCTCGATCTCCGCGCCGATCGATTCGAGGATCTCGCGAAATGGCCGCCCGATTGAATCCTGGTCACTACCAAACACCGCCAGACGATCAAGACGGGTGTTCGTGAGCACCGCTCGAAACTGCCTATCGAGCACGATCAATCCCTCGCCCATGCCCTCAAGCGTGGCCTGCAGCAACGTGGTTTTCTCCGCCAGTTCTTCCTGCCCCAGCCGGATATCCGTGATGTCTGTCATCACGCAAACGGTGCCGCCGTCGGTCGTGCTGCGGCCGAGCAATTGAACATGGCGCCCATCGGAGAACCTGATTTCCCGCCGCTCATTGGGGTTTTCGAACCATTCGGCCTGGGCAGCGACCCAAGGCTCGGTCTTGTCGGCGATGTCGGCGACTGCGCCTTTCTCTGCCGACCCGCGCATCAAATGCTCGAACGTGCTGCCGGCGACGATACGTGAGCTTGCGCCGGGGAAGTATTCCGGTGCCCGTGAATTCCAGAGGATCAGACGCCCGAACTCATCGAACAGCACAAGCCCCGCCGGGATCGATTCGATCGCATCGAACAGGCGCGATTGCGCCTCCCGCGCGCGTTCTTCCGCCAACACCATCGCGGTAATGTCCGTTCCGGTTCCGCGGTATCCCAGGAACTTTCCCGATGCCTCGAAAATCGGGCGACCGTTGACCAGAAAATAATAGGATTCCCCGCTCTCGCGTGGGCGTTGCATGCGGACATTGCGAAAAGGCTGGCGCGCATCCATGGCGGCGATCAGTCGGTTCCATTCGTCATTCGACCCGGTCGACGGCAAGTCGTGAATTCGCTTGCCCATCAAAAAGTCTCCCGAGCGACCCGATACCTCGGAAAATCTGCCGCTAACATGATTAAACCGGCCCTCGGCATCGAGCTCCCAGACCCAGTCCGATGCCGCGCTGGTGAAATCCCGGAACCGCTGCTCACTGTTGGACAATTCAACCTGGTGGCGCTTCATATCCGTAATATCGGACAGCGTCGTCACGGTACCGCCATCCTCGGTCGGCGCATCATTGAGTTGCAGCCAGGTTCCGTCGGCCATCGCAATTTCGATTGGCATATCGCCGGTGCGACGGAGTCGCTGGAGGTCGTCGACCCACTCGCCGACATTCGCGTCCACGTCCAAAACACGGCCGTCAGCCGCAAGCGCACGAACAAACTGTGTGTAGGACATCGGCCGCGCCGTATCCGGGCCATCGCCGGACAGAAGTTGGCGAAACTTGTCGTTGGACTCGATGAGTTGGTCGTCGGCATCGAACAGACCGAAGGCGTCCGACATACTGTCGAGAGCGCCTTCCAGCCGGACCTGGGTCAGCTTGAGCCCGCGCGTCAGCGTCTCGTTCTCGACTCCCAGCCGGAAACTCTCCGAGAAACTCCGGTTCGCCGCACGGCCCAGGAAGACGAGCGCGATCAAAAACACGAACCCTGAAACCCCCAGCACCGTGCTCTCGGTGCTTTCCTGGACGACGAGTATTCCGGCAATGGGAACGGTCAGCGGGATCAGATAGGCCACCAGCGCCGGGAAGAACGGCGCAAAACTCGCCGCGGCCCCGGCCCCCATCCCGAGCACGAAGATCACCAGATAGGCCTGGATCAGGAAATTGTCCTGGGTGAACAGGACGACCGAACCGACCCCCCAGACCACCCCGGCCACAAAATGAGTGCCGGTCCATATCGTACGCCAGCCGGGTTCATAGCCGCCGCCACGCGCCACGTCCTTATCGTAACGCTGGTACAGCTGCCACCGAATCAAAGACGAGGCCCACACGAAACCGACCCAAACAACCAGCGTGATCGTGGGGACGTTACCCCACAGCAAGAACCCGAGAATGATGCTGTTAACCGGCGGCACGAAATTGCTCAGGCGTGCCTGGCGGGTCAGCGCGATCATCTGCGACCGCGTCAAACGCGCGGCATACGAGTATTCCGTATCCGGACTAACGGTCTGAGAATCCTTGTTCTGCGATACTGACATGCGTGACCTGTCAGGCGGTGCGGGCGGGTGCGCCGAGCGGAACTAAGCTATTGAAGAACAACAACTTGAGCAAGTCAGCCCCACAATCCGGACACCGGCAACGTCAGATTGCTGCCATCGACCGACAGACCCGGCGTGCGGTCCCGGGCCAACAACAGCGGGCCGTCCAGATCCACGAAATTGGCGCCCTGGGCCACCAGCATGGCCGGCGCCATGGCAAGACTGGTTCCGACCATACAGCCGACCATCACGCCGAATCCGTCCGCACGGGCGGCTGTGACCGCAGCCAACGCCTCGGTCAATCCGCCCGTTTTGTCCAGCTTGATGTTGACCAGGTCATACTTACCCTTCAGTCGCGCGAGGCTCGCTCGGTCGTGGAACGCCTCGTCCGCGCAAACGGGAATGGGCCGTGACAATGTTGAAAGCGCGCCATCGTCGCCCGCCGGAAAGGGTTGCTCGATCATCTCCACGCCAAGCGCCTCCAGCGCCGGCACCGACACCCGATAGGTCTCGACATCCCAGGCCTCGTTGGCATCCACGATCAGGGACACCTCCGGCGCTGCGGCTCGCACAGCGCGGACACGCGCGAGATCGTCTTCCCCTGTCAACTTCAGCTTGAGCAAGGGGGCGGCCTGCATGCGCAGCGGCCTCGCGCGACATTTCGGCCGCTCCGTCGGCACTCAATGTGAACGCCGTAACGACCGGATCCAGTTTCAGCAATCCGGCCTGTTGCCATGCCGGTGTGCCCGAGATGCGGGCCTCGTAATCCCAAAGCGCACAATCGATTGCGTTACGTGCCGCACCCGGCGGCATTGCATCCTGAAGACCAGCGCGGGTCATCCCGTCTTCCAGCGCCGGCGCCATGGCCAGAATATCGGCCACAACATTTTCCGGGGTCTCGTCATAGCGAGCATTCGGGCCGCATTCGCCGCGCCCGGTCGTCGTGCCGTCCGAAATAGTTGCAACCACCACGATCGTTTCGGTCTTGGTCCCACGCGAGATCGTGAAATGTCGCCGCAGGGCAAACGTCTCGATCTTTGCGGTCAGCGTGCGCATCGCCTTACAGCTGCATCATCCGGTCCACAATCGGCCCGACGCCGTCGCGGACAGGGTCGAGTGCGGGAACTTCGTAGCGGTCCGACAATTGCTGCATCAAATCGACCCGCGCCTCGTCGCTGCTCATCCCGGAGCTGTTCACCGCGATCCCGACACATTCGGCATCCGGGTTGGTCAACCGTGCCGCGGCCAGATGCCCCTCGATACAGGCCCCTACATCCGGCAAGGCCTGGTGTGGCAGGCCGCGCATATGGGTGCGCGTCGGCTCGTGGCACAGCACCAGCGCGTCGGGCTGGGCCCCGTGCACCAGCCCCATCGTGACCCCGGCATAGGAGGGGTGAAACAGCGACCCCTGCCCCTCGACGAGATCCCAGTGATCCGGCGCGTTGGCCGGCGCGAGCCATTCGGTCGCCCCGGAAATGAAATCCGACACCACGGCATCGACCGAAACACCCGACCCGGCGATGAAAATGCCGGTCTGCCCCGTCGCGCGGAAATCGCAATCCACGCCACGCTGACGCAGCTCCGCATCAACCGCCAGCGCGGTGTACATCTTGCCCACAGAACAATCTGTCCCGACCGCAAGCATGCGCTTGCCGGGCCGCCGCGCACCGGTCCCGACGTCGAAACTCTGCGTGGGATGGCGCACGTCGAACAGCTGCGCGCCGTGCGTATCCGCCGCCGCCGCAACCTCGGGAATGTCGGCTATTCGTGTGTGCAGGCCCGAGGCGACATCCATACCGACTTCGATGGCGCGCAAAATGGTGGAGATCCAACTCTCGCCGACAACACCGCCGCGATTGGCCACCCCGATCACCAGGGTTCGCACCCCTGCCGCCGCGGCATCATCGATGGTCATGTCCGGCAGGCCGAGATCGGCGTTGCAGTTTTCGAGGCGCAGCTGGCCCAGGCACCAGTCGCCCCGCCAATGCACGATGCCCTGCCGCGGTCTTCGCTGCCAGCTGGTCGGCCGCGTCGCCGAGAAACATCAGATATGGGTGTTCGATCTGCAAAACCCGTCCCTCCCGTCTGATCCGCCGTTCGATCTGTC
>CBDHEC010000026.1:0-55008 GCA_965261975.1 Alphaproteobacteria bacterium | reverse complement strand
CCGCCTCGCGGTGATGATTCTCTCCGATATCGGCACCCTCACCGAAACCGAAATCAGCCGCCTCGAAACCTGGATCGCGGATGGCGGTGTGCTGGTTCGTTTTGCCGGCCCCAACCTGGCGGATGGCAGCGACCGGCTGCTGCCGGTCGACCTCCGGCGTGGCGGCCGGGTGTTCGGCGGCGTGATGAGCTGGGAGCAGCCCTCCAGGTTGGCCGCATTCGAGGAAACATCGCCCTTCGCCGGCCTGGTTCCGTCGGATGAAATCATCGTCAGACGCCAGGTCCTCGCACAACCGTCACCCGAACTGGCATCGAAAACCTGGGGACGGCTGGAAGACGGAACCCCGCTGGTCACAGGCGAGAGACGCGCCGATGGCTGGCTCGTTCTGTTTCACACCACGGCCAACGCCGAATGGTCCTCCCTCGCCTTTTCGGGCCTGTATGTCGATATGCTCCGGCGCCTCGTCGCATTGAGCCAGGGCGTTGCCGTCGACAGCATCGCCACGCGCCCGCTCCCGCCACTTTCAACATTGGACGGTTTCGGCCAGCTATCCGAACCGGCCAGCACGAGCCGGCCGCTGCCAGCCGGCGTGGGCGATAACGTAACGCCCGGCCCGCAAACACCACCCGGGTTTTACGGCCTCGCGCAATCACGCCGGGCGGTCAATCTGGGTCCAAGCCTGGCACCACGATTGTTCGATACACATGCGCCGGGAGTCGAGACCGCGGCCTACGGACCAGCGCTGCAGCGCGAGCTTCGCGTCTGGTTCCTCGTTGCGGCCTTCGGGTTGCTGCTGGCCGACTTCATCATTTCGCTGATCCTGCGCGGTCTTACCCCGCGTTTGTCGCGGGCCGCCGCCACAACGGCAATATGCCTGGCGCTGGCCGGTGGTCTGCTTGGCGCCAGCCCGACACAAGGCTGGGCGCAATCGAGCGATCAGTTCGCCCTCGAGGCGACAAAGGACACACGCCTCGGCTACGTCCTGACCGGCGATACGAAGATCGACGAGACGAGCCGGGCCGGACTGGCCGGGCTGGGGCAAATTCTCGCGCGGCGGACCTCGGTCGTCCCCGGCGCGCCCATCGGCCTGGATGTGGAGCGGGACGAACTAGCCTTCTTCCCCCTGATCTACTGGCCGATGACTGAACGTCAGGCACCCCTCTCCGACGGCGCGCGCGCGCGCATCAATGCCTTCCTGCGCAATGGGGGCACGATTCTCTTCGACACTCGGGATCAGAATCTGTCCGGGATCGGCGGCGTCGGCCCGGGCACCCGGATATTGCGCGCCACGGTCGAAGGCCTGGATATCCCGGCGCTGCTGGAGATCCCGCCGGGGCATGTCTTGACCAAAGCCTTCTACCTGCTGCACGAGTTCCCCGGACGCTGGGAGGGCGGACGCCTGTTCGTCCAGCAGCCCGATGAGCGGGTGAATGACGGCGTGTCGTCCGTGATCATCGGCGCCAACGATTTCGCCGGCGCCTGGGCCATCGACGCCACGGGCCGCCCGATGTTCCCGGTCATGCCCGGCAGTGCGCGCCAACGCGAGCTCGCCTTCCGGTTCGGGGTCAACCTGGTGATGTACGCGTTGACAGGCAACTACAAGGCCGACCAGGTCCATGTCGACGAAATCCTCGAGCGGCTCGGGCAATAGACATGGGCGCATCCTCGATCATCTGGGACCCGTTGCTTCCCGCCGGCATCCTGATCGCGATGGCCGCGCTGGGAGCCTTGGTGATGCTCGCCGGCTTCATTGCCCCCCGTCCGGGCATCCCGGCCCCGGGTGTGATCTGGCGGATCGCGGCGACCGCGGCAATCCTGGCCGCGCTGGCGAACCCCTCGATCATCGTCGAGGATCGCACGCCCCTTTCGGATATCGGCCTGGTCGTCGTCGACCGATCACAAAGCCAGTCGATCGGCGCACGCGAGGAACAGGCCGATGCCGCACTCGCACGCGTCACCGCGTGGGCTGCCGAACAGGCCAATTTCGAGCTGCGGATCGTCGAGTCACCGTCCGCCGGAACCCAGAGCGGCGACGGCGGCACATCTGGCTTGCGCGACGGCACACATTTGTATGAAGCGCTTGATCGGTCACTGATCGACATTCCCCGCGATCGCTTCGCCGGCGCGGTCCTGATCACCGACGGCCGGATTCATGACTTGCCCGAGAACATCGCGGCCCTCGACCTTGGCGGGCCCGTTCACGCCATGCTGACCGGCGACCGGGACGCGGGCGACCGGCGGCTGACAATCGTCGAGAACCCCGGCTTCGGTATCGTCGGCGAAACGGTCCGCCTGACGATTCGAATCGATGAGCCAGCGGCGGTGCGCGCGCGTCAGGCGCAAGTCACGATCCGGCGCGACGGCGCGGCAGAAGGCCGGACAATTCTGGCCCCGGTCGGCGTCGATCACAGTATCGAACTGGTCGTGGATCGCGGGGGTGCCAGCGTGTTCGAGCTTTCGGTCGGGCCGGGCCGCGAGGAACTCACCCGCGCCAACAACCGCGCCGTGGTGACCCTCAACGGCATCCGGGATCGGCTACGCGTCCTGCTGGTCTCGGGCGCCCCTCACCCCGGGGAGCGGACCTGGCGCAACCTGCTCAAGGCAGACCCGTCGGTCGACCTCGTACATTTCACCATCCTCAGGCCCCCCGAGAAACAGGACGGCACGCCGACGCGCGAACTCAGCCTGATCGCGTTTCCCTATCGTGAATTGTTCGAGGTGAAGCTGAACGATTTCGACCTGATCATTTTCGACCGTTACCGGCGCATGGGCGTATTGCCCTCCATCTATCTGCGAAACATCGCCAACTATGTGGAATCCGGCGGCGCGTTGCTGGAAGCCACCGGCCCCGAGGTCACCCCCGCCACCAGCCTATACCGCACGGCGCTGGCGACCGTTTTGCCGGGAGAACCGACCGGTCGGGTCACCGATGCCCCCTATGTGGCCAACATCAACGAGATCGGGCGGCGCCACCCGGTAACCGCGACACTGCCCGGTCTGGGCCCGGATGCAGAATCCGTCCCCAACTGGGGACGCTGGTTCCGCCATGTCGACGCGCGGCCCAAATCGGGCACCGTGGTCATGGACGGCCCCGACGCGCGACCGCTGCTGATCCTGGACCGGGTGGGTGAAGGCCGGGTGGGCCAGTTCTTGAGCGACCATATCTGGCTGTGGGCGCGCGGCTATGAAGGCGGCGGCCCCCACAACGAACTGCTTCGCCGCCTCGCACATTGGTTGATGAAGGAGCCTGAGCTCGAGGAAGACCGGCTTACCGCCGTCGCCCGCGGCGATTCAATCGAGATTGTCCGCCACAGCCTTTCACCCGATCCCGCCCCGGTTTCGGTCACCGGACCGACCGGAGACACCCGGGCCGTCACCCTGGAAGAACAGGGAGACGGACGCGCGATCGGCACGATCGGCGTCACCGAAACCGGCATCTACAGATTGGACGATGGCAGCCGCACGGCAGTTGCGGGGGTCGGCACAATCAACCCCATCGAATTCGCCGACGTGACAGCAACAGACATGCTGCTGCGCCCGGTCACCGTCGCGACCGGCGGCGGGCTCAACTGGCTGAGCGAAAACAGCACCCCGGACCTGCGACGCGCAAGACCGGGCCGGGCCATGAGCGATTCCTCGGAACTACGGTCATCGGCCCGTTGGCTTGCCTTCCAGCGCAACGACGCCGCCGCTGTCATCGGCGTGCGGAATTTACCGTTTCTGCCCGCCCTTATTCTGCTGCTCGCGATCGGCGCATTCCTGGTCGCTGCGTGGCGACGCGAGGGCAAGTAAGTCCACTTGCAGCAGCTTCCGATCCCGGTTAAATTAACCGAATGGTTAAATATAATCTCGACAAGACGTTTGCCGCGCTGGCCGACCCGACGCGGCGGGCAATCCTCGCCCGACTGAGTGATGGCCATGCGACCGTCGGCGAGCTCGCCGAACCGTTTGAAATGTCCCTGCCCGCGGTATCGAAGCATCTGAAAGTGCTGCAACAGGCCGGCCTGATCGAACGCCGCCGGGACGGTCGCACACAAATCTGCGCGGTCCAGGCAGCCCCGCTGCAGGACGCCGATGCGTGGCTGGCCCGATACCGGGCATTCTGGGACGGCAGTCTCGGTTCACTCGCGCAGTTCCTGGAAAACGAAGACACCAAGGACCGGCCATGACCGACGCCCCGGACATCGCCGAGGCCCCCGACGCGACCCGCACGCTCAGACTGTCTCGTCGCTTCACCGTCTCCGTTGAACGGCTGTTCGCGGCCTGGGCAGACCCCGAACAGGCCTGCCAGTGGATGGGCCCCAAGACTGTCAGCTGCCGGGTCGACCGCTGGGACTTCTTTGAAGGCGGTCATTACGAGATCGTTTTGGTGTCATCGGAGAACAAGGAACATGGCTCCCGCGGCGTCTTCGGCACGATCGATCCGCCCAACCGACTGACCATGTCGTGGACCTGGCAGCACGAGGGTCAGATGCAGGGCCTGGAGACTGTTCTCGATCTCAAATTCGTCGCGACCGATGACGGCGGATCCGAATTGCAACTCACCCACAGCACGCTACCGAACGACGAAATGGCCGAAGCCCACGCGGATGGCTGGCAGGGCGCGCTGGAATGCCTGAAAGAATTTCTGGCCGAATAACGAACATCTGTTCGAATTTCGAACATCGAGGCCTCGACTTTCCGCCGCAAGCGCCCAACCTAAGGCGTGAACGGAATTCTGCATTCAATGAAGGAATTGGCCGATGGGCGTGATGATCGACGGTGCCTGGCATGTGGTCGAACCGGCGCGTAACGACGCGGACGGCAAGTTCAACAATCCCGAGACGGCGTTCCGCAACTGGATCACGGCTGATGGATCCCCGGGCCCCACCGGCGTCGGCGGCTTCAAGGCCCAACCGGGCCGTTACCATCTCTATATCTGCCACGCCTGCCCCTGGGCGCACCGGACCATGATCTTTCGCGCCCTGAAGGGGCTGGAGGACGCAATCTCGGTCTCGGTCGTGCACTGGCACAAGGGCGACGACGGCTGGACCTTCAAACCGGATGACGAGGTCGTCCCCGACCCGGTGCTCGGTGCCGATTATCTGCATCAGATATATGCTGCCGCCGACGCCAACTTTACCGGCCGGGTTTCGGTCCCGGTGCTTTGGGACCTGGAGACGGGCACGATCGTGAACAACGAATCGTCCGAGATCATCCGGATGTTCAACAGCGCCTTCGATGCCTTCGCGGGACATCCCGAACGGGACTACTACCCCGCGCCGCTCCGGGACGAGATCGACGCCGTCAACGATAGGGTCTTCAGCACGGTCAATATCGGGGTCTACAAATCCGGCTTCGCGCAATCACAGGCCGCCTACGACGAAGCGGTGACAAATCTGTTCGACACCTTCGAATGGCTCGAGGCGCGACTTTCGAGGCAGCGCTACCTCGTGGGCGATCAGATCACGGAAGCCGATTGGCGTCTGTTCACGACCTTGCTGCGGTTTGACCCGGTCTATCACGGGCATTTCAAATGCAATATCCGCCGGCTGATCGACTATCCCAGCCTGTGGAACTACACACGTGACCTCTACCAGGTGCCCGGCGTCGCTTCGACAATCAACAACCCGCAGATCAAGATCCACTATTACGGCAGTCACGAGAACGTAAACCCGACCGGGATCGTGCCGGCAGGCCCGGAGATCGACTACCTTGCCCCGCATAACCGCGCGGATATCGCGGCATGATCGACGTGACATCTCTCGAGGATCTCGGCCATTTCCGGAACGAATGGCTCGACGCCCATCATCATTTCAGTTTCGGCGGATACATGAACCCCGACCGCATGGGCTTCGGACCGCTGCGCGTGTGGAATGACGACACGATCGTCGCCAAGGGGGGCTTCCCGCCCCACGGCCATCGGGACATGGAAATCATCACCTATGTCCGCCACGGCGCGATCACCCACGAGGACAATCTGGGCAATCGCGGTCGCACCGTCGCCGGCGACGTCCAGATCATGAGTGCCGGCACCGGCATCCAGCATTCCGAGTTCAACGAGGAAGACGAGACCACGCGGATATTCCAGATCTGGATCACCCCGGATCGCGAGGGTCACGAGCCGCGCTGGGAAACCAAGGCCTTCCCGCGCGGCGAACATGCCGGCGCGCTGGTGATGCTGGCCTCTGGCCGTGACGAGGATAAGGACCTGGGCGCGCCGGTGATCCATCAGGACGCCGCGCTGTTCGGTGCCACCCTGGCCGACGGTCAAAGCGTGACCCACATATTTTCCGGCTACCGCAAAGGCTATCTCGTGCCGTCGCGGGGCACGTTGCTGGTGAATGGCACGGAAATCGGTGAACGCGCGGGCGCGGCCATCGCCGGCGAGCGCGATATCACCATCACGGCACGCGGGGATGCGGAATTCGTCCTCGCCGACCTTCCCTAGAGCTTACCCGAGCATCAGAAAGACGAGTCGGGCTCCTTAAGAAACTCGAGCTCCTCGGCAGTACTTTCACGGCCGAGGGTTTCGTTTCGATGGGGAAAACGCCCGAAACGGGCGACGATGTCCCGGTGGCGGATCGCAAAGTCCAGGCTTACATCGTCGGCGTCCCCACGATCCGCCGCGAGCCCCCGGAACAATTCCACGCATTGGTCCTGGTCTGCGAGCGTCTCGCTGTGCATCAGCGGCATGTAGAGGAAGGTCCGCTCGTCGAACCCGAGAGCCGCATCAAAGCCGCGCGCGAGCGCTTCGCGCGTGCATGCCAGGCTCACATCGTCGGCCGACCAGGCGAGCGGCGAGTCCCGATAGATGTTTCGCGAAAACTGATCGATCAGAATGATCACCGCGAGGCATCCCTGCGGCGTGTCGCGCCAGCCCGAGAAGCCACCCCCACGCGCCGTCTCGATCGCATCCGCAAAGCGGTCTCGAATAACCAGATCGAAGGCGTCGCTGCGTTCGAACCAGTTTTGTCGGTCGGTTTCGTTAAACCAGAAGTCCAGAACCTTGTCCGCCGTCACATCCATCACCACTCTCTCGTCGTCGCCGAGGTTCAGTTCCACGGCCGCGATTGATATACACGCAGCATGTTATTCGCATCAGAATTGAAATGACCAACAAGCTCAACCGGGAATCGATCCGCGACGGCGAAGTGTTTCGCATGCTGCAGCAACAGCAGCATGTGACGAACATCCGCCCGCTGACCGATGCAGAGCGCGCGGCATCTCTGTCGAAATTCTTCGACGCCTCGCCCGAAAGCGATGTGTGGGTGTTCGGTTACGGGTCGCTGATCTGGAACCCGGCAATCCACTTCAGCGAAAAACGCACGGCCCGCGTCTGGGGCTATCACCGGTCATTCTGCCTGGAGACGAATCTGGGTCGCGGCTCACCGGAAACGCCCGGCCTGGTCCTGGCCCTCGACAAGGGCGGGTCGTGCAACGGCATGGCCTTCAAGCTTCCCGCCGGTCGCGAGAAGGAAGAATTGTCGATTGTCTGGGACCGGGAAATGGCGCTCGACAGTTATGCCGCCGTCTGGGTTCGCGCCATGACACCGGACGGTCCGGTCAACGCGGTTACCTTCGTGATGAACCGTGACACCGAACGCTATGTCGGACGCCTGCCCGAAGACAGAATCGTCCAACAGCTGGCAACGGCCGAGGGATATCTGGGTACCTGTGTCGAGTATCTGGAGAACACGGTCGCGCATATGCGCGAGGTCGGCATCCACGACCGGCAATTGTTCCGCCTGCAGCGTCTTGTGCGTGCACGTCTGGATGCCGCCGACGGCGCCTGAAAAGAATTTATCATCTGAGGAAGTTGGCTGGGGCGGCAGGGTTCGAACCTGCGATCACGGGATCAAAACCCGATGCCTTACCACTTGGCTACGCCCCAAGGCCGACTGCAGGCTCTATATCGCCCTTGCCGTCACGATCTGCAAGCCACCCGGCTTAATCGAAACTTTTATGAATATCGCGGTCTTTCCGCATGAGCTCGAGGTCCGCCGCGACCATCTCTTTGACGAGCTGCGGAAACGGCGTGCTGTGTTCCCACCCAAGCACCTGTTTCGCCTTGGTCGGGTCGCCCAGCAGAAGGTCCACTTCGGTCGGGCGGAAATAGCGCGGATCGATGGCGATGAGTGTCTCACCGGTCTTGGAATCTTCGCCGACCTCGTCGACGCCCTCGCCTTGCCAGACGATGGTCCGGCCCACCTCCTTGAACGCCAGCTCGACAAATTCCCGGACCGCATGGGTCTCGCCGGTCGCGAGGACGAAATCATCCGGTTCGTCATGCTGCACGATCCGCCACATGCCCTCGACATAGTCGCGCGCATGCCCCCAATCGCGCTTCGCATCCATGTTCCCGAGGAACAATTGCTTCTGCAGACCGAGCTCGATCGCCGCCACCGCCCGGGTGATCTTGCGGGTGACGAACGTCTCACCGCGGATCGGACTTTCATGATTGAACAGGATGCCGTTCGAGGCATGCATGCCATAGGCCTCGCGGTAGTTCACCGTGATCCAGTAGCCGTATAATTTCGCCGCCGCATAGGGGCTGCGAGGATAGAAGGGGGTCGTCTCGCTCTGGGGAGTCTCGCGCACCTTGCCGTAAAGTTCGGACGTGGATGCCTGATAGTAACGCGCTGTATCCTCCATCTTCAGAATACGGATCGCCTCAAGCAATCGCAGCGCGCCCATCGCATCCGCGTTGGCCGTGTATTCGGCTGTATCAAAACTGACCTGCACATGACTCTGCGCCGCCAGATTATAGATCTCGGTAGGTTGTACTTCCTGGATCAGGCGGATCAGGTTGGTCGCATCGGTCATGTCTCCATAGTGGAGATGGAAGCCCATCCCCACCTCATGGGGATCGCTATACAGGTGATCGACACGGCCGGTATTGAAGGATGATGAACGGCGTTTGACGCCGTGCACCTCGTAACCCTTTTCCAGTAGGAGTTCAGCCAGATAGGCCCCGTCCTGTCCGGTCACGCCGGTTATGAGGGCAACGTCTTTGGCCATATCGAGGCTCCGCAAAAGATGGAATTCAACATACTTATGTATGCGATTGTCGCTTAGGTGGCGCGACTATACTTGCCGCGCCGAAGCCCCGACAAGCCCGGTTCGGCCAACGATCGGCCCTTTCCCCGAACCATTTTTTTAAGCCCCGCACCATTTGCGATGACCGCCGCGGCGCCCAAAACAGGCCATGGATTTACTTCGAATACCTGCTGGCACCGGTCTGGTTTCCGGACACACCGGAGGGGCATATTTCAGGGTATACTCCAGCGGTACGACGATCGGTTCACGAACCGTTCGAATGGCACGACCGGAATCCGGAACGCCCGAAATCCGGGGGTTTTTGACCCGCCCTACCGTAGTGCCCACCGGGCATCCCGCGTATACCCGAATGTATGGCAGCACAAGATCGACGCCCTCAGGTTTCTGAAGAACACGCTTCCTTTGTGACCGCGAATATCGTGTCTTCCCGTGGTATGACTTGGTACGCCCTGCTGCGAACCCGTTGATTCCAATCGCGGAGTCGTGATTTTTCATGTTTTCAACAGTATGAAAAAAGTGCATCAATACCGCTGTAGAATTGATTTATGGAATTCAGCAGCACATACCCCATATTTGGGGCGCGTATGACCGGGTTCTAAATGCGCAATACATGGCCCTATTCGGGCACTACGGACTGAGCGAGCGGGTTTAAATAATTTCCAATGGCTACGAATTCACCCTGGAGCGTTAAGGGCGTCGACCCCGAAGCGCGTGAGGCCGCAAAAATTGCCGCTCGCAAGCAGGGTGTCAATGTCGGTCGCTGGCTGTCCCAAACAATCCTGGCGGCGGCATCGGAAGAACTGCGCACGAAGCGCGACGATCCCGATCAGCGGTTCGGCGACAATGGTGGTTATGATGCGAACCGCCCGCGCGAAGTCCGTCGCGAAGAACCCGCCTATGACGCCCCCCCCGCGTCATGACAATGCGACGAGCGGCCCGCCGGCATTGACGGCTGAGGCGGTGCTCGAAAGCATCCAGAAGCTGGCCGGCAGAATTGAAGAATCCGAGCAACGTACGACCAACGCGATCAAACCAATCGCGGAAAAGGTTGGCGAACTCGGCGAGCAGATCGAGGACATCAAATCGAAATCTGGTGGCGCCTCCTCGGCGCCGGTCGAACGCGCCATGATGCGCTTGTCGGAGCGCCTCGATCGAATGGAAGACACCTCCAAGGGACCGAGCCGCCCGAGCCGCACGTCGGACGATGGCGCCGGATTCTTGGGCCGGATTTTTGGGCGCGACTAGACCGGTTTCTGCCCGGCGTCTTTCGGCACAATCTCCCCGGGCCCGGCACGCGGTTGCGTCACATTGAATTGAAGAAGCAAGAGCGGGCCTGGGTCCAAACTACGATCGGCACCAACGAACACTAATCCCGACAAACAGACCATGTCCGACCGCGAAGACACATCCTCATTATCCGCCGAAGAGAAAATCGCGCGGGTTCTTGAAGAGCTCGGGAGCCGAATCGATTCGCAGGCCGATCGACTAACCGAGCAGCTGGCACCGGTCGAGAAATCCGTCTCTGCAATCGAAGAACAACTTCGCATTCTCGGCTATGAACGCGGCGACCCCGCGCAACCGCATGAGCGGTATCGGCCTCGCATAACACCGGATACCAACCCGGTCAGTTACGAAGCGCCACGGCCCGAGGAGCCGGTCAGCGAAATCGACGAATCCGACGACGTCGAATTCGATACACCCGAACCCACGGCAGAAATTCCGGAGCCGGAAGCGCCGAGTTTCGAAACCGCAACGCCGGAAGCCACGGAGATCGAAACACCGGAGCCGGAAGCGCCGGCGTTGGCGGATCGGGAAATGGAAGCGCCGGAACCTGAACAACCGGAAATCGTCACGCCGGACATCGACGCGCCGGAACCAGAAGAACCGGAACCAGAAGAACCTGAACAGGTCGAACCTGAGCGCGAAGCGCCCGCAGACTTCCCGGTGCCTGAATCGGGAAATGACGACGCACCGCTTCGCGATGCCCACAATGTCGAAGATCACCCCGGACACGACGACACGGAGATCGATGCGCCAGACCGGGCCGACCTTCCGTTCGAGAACGAGGTTGCATCGGACGAGGATTTGAACCTCGCCAACAAGACCCTCAAGTCCGATCTGGAGGGATTGTTCGACGACGGTGAATATGCAGACCGGAAACCGACGCCGGTCGACCAAGGCGTGACGCCCACGCCATTTCCAACAGCACCGGCCCCGACCCGGTCGCGGTCCATTTATCTGTTGGTGGTCGCGCTGATCTTACTTGTGGCCAGCGCAGGCATCGGCGGCTTCATCTGGTTTGAACTCACATCACCCGAGTTACCTTTCGCTTCCAAAGAAGGGGAACCGAGCGAAACCTCGACCGCGGCGACGACGCCGGTGACACCTCCCGCCCCGTCGCCGACAGCGACACCGACACCGACACCGACACCGACACCGACGGTCGCACCAACGGCAGCGCCGGAACCACCTGCCGACACGATCACGGCAAAACCCGGCATATCCACGCCATCGCAATCCACCGGGGACGCGCCGAACGAAACGGCAGAACTGCCTCGTCCGCAGCCCGCCGCCGACACGACATCGGCCAAAGAGCCGGCCGAGACTCCCTCTCCTGCTGCGGCGGCACCCGCCGAGGTCAAACCACGCGCCGAAGAAAACACGACACCGCCCGGCGACGTGCGAACCGCAGAGAAACCCGCGACCACAGACAACGAATTCAACAAGCTGCTCAATCTCGCGGACGCCGGAGATTCCGACGCGCAGTACAAGCTTGCTATTCGATACCTGGTCGGCCGCGGTATCGAGCAGGATTACGAGGAAGCCGCCAAGTGGCTCCAGGAAGCAGCAGCCGGCGGCGTTGTCAGCGCGCAATATAATCTCGGCGTCCTTTATGATTCCGGCCGCGGCGTCGAGGCGGATGCCGTCGAGGCGTTGATCTGGTTCCACAGCGCGGCCGAAAAAGGCCATGGCCGCGCGCAATACGCGCTCGCCGCCGCCTATGCCGCAGGCCGCGGCATCGAGCGCGATTCCGACATGGCGCTGAAGTGGCTGCGACGGGCCGCGACCGAAAACATCCTCGAGGCCCAGAGTTCGCTTGCCAACATCCTGGCAACATCGCCCGTGTCACATGACAGCCTCGAAGAGGCCTATTATTGGTACCGGCTGGCCGACGCGAACGGAGACGGCAAGGCCGCCGACAAGGCGGATCTGGTCGCGGCCCGCCTGACCCCGGAAGAACGTGCCGGCGTCAATCGCCGCGTTTCGGCATTCATCGCCTCCAATATCACCGGCAAACGCCAGCCGACTTCATCCCCCGCGCCGCCCGCACCGCCTTCGCCACCGACCGCCGCCCCGGCTAAAGCGGCACCCTCACCGGGCCCAACACAGGCCGCCGCGACCGCCACGGGATCTGCGTCGAAGACGGCACGGGTTCGCACAATCCAAACCCTGTTGAACAAACTTGGTTTTGATACCGGCCCGGCCGACGGCTCCATGGGCGCGCAGACACGCGAGGCCATCCGCAACTATCAGCGCGCACTGGGCCTGGACATTGACGGAGAGCCCTCCGAGGCCCTGCTGGCGCATTTACGTCAGATCTCGGGGGTCAAGAATTAGGTCGGACGACACCCCGTCCGGATTTACAGGTTCTTGTGTTTTGTCCGTGTCGAGGACACCCACCAATCCGGGTGCCGCACGCCGAGTTCACGTTCGGCGAGATCGCATGTTTCCCCGTCATCGAAAATTGCAAAGCAGGTCGGCCCGCTGCCGCTCATCCGTACGAGGCCGCATTCACCCGATTGCGCGAGTCCCCGCTGTACATCGGAAATCACCGGGCAGAGCATCTCGGCAGGGGCGGCCAGGTCATTGCGCTGATGTTCGAGAAAGGCGAGAACCGACGCCGTCGTTGCCAGGTCGGCGCGCGAAGAATCAGCCGCCATGGCTTCGCCCGGGGCATAGGCACCGAACACTTGCGCCGTGCTCAGCGGGACGCGCGGATTAACCAACAGAAGATGGAGTTCCGCGCAATCGTCGACCGGGGTGACCTGTTCACCCAGGCCCGCGATCCAGGCCGGCCGGCTTTGCAGACACATCGGGACGTCGGCTCCCAGCGCTTGCGCCAGGTCACGTACCCGCATGTCGCTGGGGTCAACATCCCATTCACGGCAAAGCAGGCGAATCGCCGCCGCCGCGTCGGCCGATCCGCCGCCCAGGCCGGCGGCCACGGGAATATTTTTCTCAAGGGTAACCGTGAAGTCAGGCCTGTGCCCAAATATCTCCGCCAGACCGGTAATGGCCCGCGCGGTCAGATCTTCATCCGGACGGTTCGGCAGGGCTGCCGCATAAGGGCCGGTGCGGACAAGTTCGAAACCCTGCGCAGGCTCCAGGCGCAATCGATCGCCCAGCTCCAGAAACACGACCAGGCTTTCAAGCGCGTGATAGCCATCGGCCCTGCGGGCGCCAACATGCAAAAACAGGTTTAACTTCGCCGGCGCGTCCTCGCACCGCCGCGCTGCTCCAGACGCCGTGTCAGCGACCCCCGCCACGCCTCTAAAGGCCGCCCTTCTTGCCCGGAGGCAACGGCTTGGGAACTTTCTTGCCGTCCAGCTTCTGGCGAAGCTCGGCTTCGACCTCGCGATCCGGCTCCAGGGAAAGCGACCGCAGCCATTGGAAGCGAGCCTCAAGCTTGCGCCCAACTACCCAATAGGCGTCTCCCAGGTGATCATTGATCACCGGATCGCCCGGCTCCAGGGCTACGGCGCGTTCAAGATGAACAACCGCATTCTCGAAATCCCCGAGACGGTAGAGAACCCAGCCGAGTGAATCTGTGATGTATCCGTCGCGCGGGCGCTTCTCGACGGCCGTTTCGATCATCTTGCGGGCGCGCTCAAGCTGCACCCCCTGCTCGACCCAGCTGTAGCCAAGATAATTCAGAACCAGCGGTTGGTCCGGAGACTTCTCGAGGGCGTTCAGGAAATCCTCTTCCGCCCGGTCCCAGCGCTTGGCGCGCTCCAGCGCGATCCCACGCGTGTACAGCAACCCCCAATCGGGTTCACGGCCCAGGCGCTCGATCGCCAGATCATAGGCCCTCACCGCCTCATCGAAACGCTCCGTCACCCGCAACAGGTCAGCCATCGCGCGTGCCGCATCGGCGCGTTCGGGGCGTTCGGAGGACATGCCGCGCAGCAAACGAATGGCGTCGTCGCTCATGCCGCGGGCATGCAGCGCATCGGCGACCCCGAGCCGGGCGTACCAGCCATAGGGCGAACGCGGGTCGACCTCTTCATAGACCTCAATCGCGAGATCGGCGCGTTCGCGCGCCTCGAGAAGCTGCGCCAGCGAGAACTTGGCCGCCGCATCATCGGGCGCCAGGTCGAGCGCCATGCGGATAAAGAGCAATGCTTCGCTCCGCAGTTGCTCCCGGTTCAGCAAGCTCGAAACGTTCCGAAACACCTCCGACACGCCCGTGCGAACATCTCGGATAATCCGCTCCGGCTCAGCACGTCCTTCAACCACGTCAAGGGTCGGTCTAATCAGCAATGTTTGCGGATTGCGCGCGACAAAGTCGGCGACCAGAATCTTGGCTTCCTCGGGCTTGCCGTTGCGAACAAGAAAACGTGCAAATGCATCGACAAGCTGAAGCGACGGCCGATCCGCGGATGCCGCAAGTGTTCGCCTGAACGCCGCTTCCGCGGCCGCAGTGTCGCCCCCAATATCGGCGATCAATGCCTGATGAAAACCGGCAAGCGGCCCGAGCCCCGCATTTTGTGCCATGGCGTCAAGCACAGCGAGGCCGTCCGGGAGCTCTCCCAAACCCGCATGAGACCATGCCTTGAGCAATGGCGCGATAATGCCGTTCACTCCGGATTCGGGAATGGCCTCAAGCAGCGCCAGGGACCTGGCGTGGTCGCCCTGCTGCGCGGCGCGCACGACCAGCGTGTAGACGATCAGAGGGTCCTCGGATCGCGTGGCGATCAGTTCATCGGCGATCGCCGCCGCATCATCGAAACGTCCTGCGCCGACCATCACCAGATGGGCGCGGCGGCGCATGAGTTCGCTGTTTGGAACCTCGTTGAGAACACCCGCCGTCAAATCGGCCGCCGCCACCAGATTGCCGACGGATTCGGCGTGCCGGGCGGCCAGGAAACGCCCGGAAACCGACAAGCCGGCATCAAACGGATCACCGTTGATATCGGCTTGCAGACCCGGTGGCCCGGAACGGCTGGATGTCGCTGCCTCCGCCGTCAGTACAGAGGCACCGAGCAGTGCCGCGAGCGTCAGGCCAGCCGAGAGGGAGATATTCATGAGCACCACTTTTCCGAACCGATCCAAAATATGTATGCCTGTCCCGAAGCCATGTCGAATCTAGCCGGACCAGACGATCAGGTTGTCACAACTTGTTGTGACCCGAACGTCGTTTACATATTGGGATAATTCGGCCCGCCGCCACCCTCTGGCGCAACCCAGACGATATTTTGGGTCGGATCCTTGATGTCGCAGGTTTTGCAGTGAACGCAGTTCTGGGCGTTGATCTGCAAGCGAGGATTCCCGCCGTCATCGTCTGTCAGGATTTCATAGACAGAAGCCGGGCAGAAGCGCTGCTCCGGTGCATCATAGAGTTCCAGGTTGACCGTGATCGGTACGTCCGGGTCTTTCAGGGTCAGATGCGCGGGCTGGTTTTCCTCATGGTTGGTGTTCGAGATGAACACCGATGAGAGCTTGTCGAAACTAACCTCACCGTCGGGCTTCGGATAATCGATCGGCGTGTGCCTGGTCTTCGGTTCCAGTGTCTCGTGATCGGCATGCCCGTGTTTGAGGGTCCATGGCGCGTGACCTCGGAGCACAACCTGATCAAGGCCCGACAACAATGTCCCCATGAACAGGCCGAATTTGAAGGACGGGCGGAAGTTTCGGGCCTTCCTGAGTTCCGCATAGGCCCATGATGCCTTGAACGCCGCGGTGAACCCTGCAAGCAACGACGGCGGGGCGTCGTCTCCGGTCAGGGCATCGAAGGCCGCATCCGCCGCGAGCATTCCCGATTTCATCGCCGTGTGGGTGCCCTTGATCTTCGGCACATTCAATGTGCCGGCCTCGCACCCGATCAGTGCGCCTCCGGGGAACACCATTTCCGGCAATGACTGCACCCCACCCTCATTCAGCGCCCGCGCGCCATAGGAAATGCGTTTGCCGCCCTCGAAGACGGAACGCACCGACGGGTGGGTTTTAAACCTCTGAAATTCATCGAACGGCGACAGATACGGATTCTTGTAGTCGAGCCCGATGACATAACCGACCGCCACCTGGTTGTCCTCCAGATGATAGAGAAACGAGCCGCCATAGGTCTTCGTATCCAGCGGCCAGCCCGCGGTGTGCATCACGAGGCCGGGCTTATGCTGCGCCGGGTCAACTTCCCACAGCTCCTTGATGCCGATCCCGTAGGTCTGGGCCTCGACACTGGCCCGCAGATCGAACCGCTCCATCAACTGGCGACCCAGTTGGCCGCGGCAACCTTCGGCAAAAAAGGTGTAGCGCGCGTGCAGCTCGATGCCTTGCGTGTAGTTGGCCGTGGGCTCGCCATCGACACCGATACCCATATCGCCGGTCGCAACGCCGCGCACCGCGCCATCGTCGTCGAACAGGACCTCCGAAGCGGCAAAGCCCGGATAGATCTCAACGCCCAGCGCTTCGGCCTGCTCGCCGAGCCAACGGCACAGGTTGCCGAGCGAGATGATGTGATTGCCGTGATTCTTCAGCGCCGGCGGCAACAGGCCCGTCGGGATCGACGTCGCTCCGGTCTCGCGCAGGAACAGGAACTTCTCGTCACTGACCGGCGTGTTGATCGGCGCCTCCCGGTCGCGCCAGTCGGGAATCAGTTCATCGAGCGCGCGGGTCTCGAGCACCGCGCCCGAGAGGATGTGGGCGCCCACTTCCGAGCCCTTTTCCAGCACGCAGACACCGATCTCGGCATCCGCTTCGGCGGCGCGTTGCTTTAGCTGAATCGCGGCAGCCAGGCCCGATGGCCCGGCCCCCACGATCACCACGTCATAGGCCATCGATTCACGTTCGGCGGCTTGCTCGCTCATGTTAAGAATCTCCACGACCAGATATGCTCTATCGTCAAAGAACCATGACCCATCGCGAATCACAACCGGGCGATTGCAACGCTCTCAACTACCGAACGTTTGCCGCGGCTAGCGGACGAAACGTGCCTGATCTGCGTGGTGAACAAAAATGAGCGACGCACTCGATACGCGCCAGGAACTGGCAGCAGCTCTGCGCTGGCAGGTCGAGGCGGGTGCGGACGAAGCCATCGTCGAAACCCCGATTGACCATTTCGCCGCCACGCCGCCAAAACCCAAACCCGACCCCGCGGCGGCAAATGCAGCCCCGGTCGCCGCGCCCGTCGAGGCGACACCGCCAGCGGCATCTCCCGAGGCGCCACCGGCAAGCCCGGCGCCGCCCCGATTGGAGCCGGCCGATGCCGTTAACGAAACCGCGCGCGATCTCGCCGCCGGTTGCGAAGACCTGGCCGCCCTGAAAACCGCGCTTGCGGCATTTGACGGCTGTCCCCTGAAGGCGACGGCGACGAACCTGGTGTTCGGCACCGGTGCGCCAGACGCCGATATCATGCTTGTGGGCGAGGCGCCCGGCCGCGACGAGGACCGGGACGGCACCCCTTTTGTAGGTGCCAGCGGACAACTCCTCGACGGGATGCTTGGCTTCCTCGATCTGGGACGCGACACGAATGTCTACATCACCAACATCCTGCCGTGGCGCCCCCCGGGAAACCGGCAACCGACAAGCGCCGAGATCGCAGCCTGCCTGCCCTTCCTCGAACGCCACATCGCGCTGGTCGCACCGCGGCTCCTGGTTTTCCTCGGCGGCACCTCGGCCAAGACACTTCTGAATCGCACCGAAGGCATCACCCGGCTTCGCGGCAAATGGTACGACTACGCCTCGCCGGCGATGGAAGCCGCGGGCCAGGCACCCATTCCCGCGATGGCAACCCTCCACCCCGCCTATCTGCTTCGCCAACCGGCGCAAAAACGCGCCGCATGGCTCGATCTGATCGCCGTGCGGGAAAAACTGGACGAGGCCGCGGCGGTTCACGAACGTTAACGAATTGTGAATGCGCGCCGCGGAAACTTGCCGGAAGCGCCGACCGGGTTGTATGTATGCCCTTCCTTTCAACGGAGACGGTAGCATCTTGAATTATCGGGTCGTCATCTCTCTGGCCGCCGCCGCCCTGCTCGCCTGGACGGGCGTCGCGCAGGCCCAGCAGCCCAAGCCGCGCCCCCTCGAGACCGCTCTGGTTGGGCCAGGAATAATGACGATTCCAGGCATTGGTTCCGTCGAGGGTGTGCTGTCCACCGCGGACACCGCGCGCTACAAGCGGGTGTTTGACTTACAGGAAACCGGCGACTGGAAGGCCGCAAACGCGATCATCTCGCGGATCCAGGACCGACGCCTGATGGGCCATGTCGACGCCCAGCGTTATCTGCACCCGACGAAATACCGATCCCGCTTCACCGAATTGCGCGCCTGGATGGCGGCGCATGCCGACCACCCGCAAGCGCGGCGCATCCACCGTCTCGCGGTGTTGCGCCAGCCGAAGGGCGCGCGCGCCGCCCAGGCACCGATCACAAACACCCTGGCGATCAGCGGCGAGGCCGTGCGCAAGGCGTCGGAAGGCCGGCCGCTCTATACGCGCGCATCATCGCGCCAGGGCCGAAATCTCCAGAGCGATATGCGCCGGCGCGTTTCGCGTGGTTGGCCAACAGGTGCCAAGCAGCTCCTCGAACAACGCGCGACCCAACGGCTACTCAACAACGTCCAGATCGCACAGGTGTGGCGTGACATCGCGCGCGGCTATTTCCGCGCCGGCAAGGATGACGCCGCGCTCAGCGCGGCGTGGGCGGCCGACGTCGTCGCCCCGGGTGCTGCCCCGCTGGCCTATTGGTGGGGCGGATTGGCCGCCTGGCGCCTGGGTAAAACCCAGGATGCCGAGACCCTCTTCTCAACCCTGGCGCAATCGCCGCGCGCGGCGGATTCACTCGTCTCGGCGGGCGGTTTCTGGGCAGCACGCGCGGCACTCAGCAATGGACATCCGGATAGGGTCACGGCATTCCTGGAAATCGGCGCGGTTCATGAACGGCATTTCTATGGCTTGCTGTCGCGACGTGCGCTGGGCGTCACGGACGAATTCGGATGGAAGAAACCGGACCTTCATTTCGGTGACTTCCGCGACATCGCCGACACCCGGATCGGCGGACGCGCCATTGCCCTGTTGCAGGTCGGCCAGGAACATGGCGCCGAACTCGAACTGCTCAATCTCGCCGCCGCGCAACCGGCCCTGCTTCCCGACGTGCTCGCGCTCGCGGCCAACGCGAATCTGCCGGCGGTATCGCTGAAGCTGTCGGGTTTCGCCGAACAACAGGCGAAGCTGGCCGCCGCCTACCCGGTGCCGGATTGGACGCCCGCCGACGGCTACGCCGTCGACAAGGCGCTCGTTTTCGCATTCGTGCGGCAGGAATCGGCCTTCAATCGTCGCGCCAAGAGCCATGCCGGTGCGCGGGGTCTGATGCAGCTGATGCCGCGGACCGCCAGCTACGTCGCTCGCGAAAGTGCGTTGCGCGGTCGCGGAAAATACAAACTCTTCGATCCCGAGTTCAATCTTGCGCTCGGCCAGCAATATATCGAGTTGCTTATGTCCGAACGCGGCATCAAGGACGACCTGTTCCGGACGGCCACGGCGTATAACGCGGGACCGGGCAATTTGCGCAAATGGGAACGCAACGTGCCCCATGGCGACGACCCTCTACTTTTCATCGAAAGCCTGCCGTCGCGCGAGACACGTGCCTTCGTCGAGCGCATCCTGACCAATCTCTGGATCTACCGCGACAGGTTGGGACAAGAATCTCCCTCCCTCGACGATATCGTCGCGGGCCGCTGGCCACGATATGAGCCGCAGGACTCCAACCCCGGTGACTGAGCCCGACCCGGAGTTCAAGCCGGTACGCATAGCGATCCTGACGATCTCCGACACCCGCGAACTGGATGACGACAAATCCGGCGATACGTTGTGCGAACGCCTGCAGACCGCCGGACATGTGCTGGCCAACCGCGCGATCGTAAAGGACGACCGGGCGGCGATCGCGGGACAATTCCGTGAATGGGCCGCCGACCCGGAGATCGAAGTCATCATCTCGACCGGGGGTACCGGCGTAACAGGAAATGACATTACCCCCGAGGCGCTCGCCGATGTGGCGGAGAAGCGGATCGACGGATTTGGCGAACTGTTTCGCTGGATCAGTTTCCAGAAAATAGGAACGTCCACGGTCCAGTCACGCGCCGATGCCGGGGTGCTGACGGGTACGTATATATTCGTGTTGCCGGGTTCACCCGGCGCGTGCCGCGACGGCTGGGACGAGATCCTCAAGGACCAACTCGATATTCGACACAAGCCGTGCAACTTCGCCGAGTTGTTGCCTCGTTTGCGCGAGCATGAAGGCCGCGAACCGCTCTAGCGTCATGACGGACGAACTCGATCCCGACGCAATTGCCAGACGATTGCGGCAATCCGGGCATGCCCCGGAGATGACCGGTGATGATCTGTCGGTCCTCTCGACCAAGGGCGTTTCACATGATCACTGGCGGTTGGCCGATGCCGGGTTGGTGCTGCGCATCCCCCGCATGAACCAATGGGGCCAACGCGCCGAGACCGCACTCGCCTACCAGGCCGCCGCTTTTGAACGCGCCGCCGCCAGCGGGCACACGCCGCGCTGTATCGCCGTAATATCGCCCGATGAGGCGCTCCCGCGTGGTGCCTTGCTCGTCGAGGAAATCGCCGGGCGGGCCCCCCACCTGCCAGGCGACCTGACCGCAATCGCCGACGCGCTGGCCGCGATTCACAGCCTGCCGGTTCCCGCCGACGATCAACTCCCGCCACTTCAGGTCCACCGCAATCCCGTATCCTCGACCCTTCAGACAATCGAGGAACAGGCGGCCTTCCTGGCCGCGGCAAACATCCCGGCCGAGACGGTCGCGGATATTCGCGAGGACCTCGAATGGGCCCGCGGCTTCGCCGGCCAGGGCGAACCCGACTTCGCGCGCTGTCTGGTCTGCACGGACGCGCACCCGGGCAATTTTTTGATCGACGAAAATGGCAAGGCCTGGTTTGTCGATCTCGAAAAGACATTATATGGCGCCGTCCCGATCGACCTGGCGCATGTCACGCTGTTGACATCCACCGGGTGGGACCCGGATTGCCAGGGCGATCCGTCCGCCGCGGACGTCGAGAACTTCTACCGCCACTATCTCGATCTGGTTGGCCGGGAACGGGCCGCCGAACTCGAACCGTGGCTCCTGCCGTTGCGCCGGCTCACATGGCTGCGCACCATCACCTGGTTCGCACGCTGGCGGGCCGAATGGTCTGATACGGATCACGCGGCCATGCGCGATTCGCGTATGTCAGCGCACATCCGCGCTCATGTGGCCCGTTGTTTTGAGTCGAGAACCGTCGCGGAGATACGCCGTGACTGGCTCACGGACACCGGTTAACCCACTGATTTTTAATACGAATTCTTGATACTCGCCTGCATTCGGCTAAAAGTTCTTGTTTTGTTCTTTTTGCATCCTATCATTGATGCATGAACAAGATCATCGACCGACACATCACCCCGGAACCCGAGCATCTGGGCGGCATACACAATGGATCGCCGGATCGAATCCCCGATCGCCATCACCCTGGGCGCGGCGCCGTCTCCAACCGCAGTGGCCGCTTTGAACGGCTGCGGGCCGAGGCTGCCGACGACGGCTGGCGCGAAAATTTCGACGAAGACCCGACCCCGCGGCGCGACACGAACGTCACGTTCGACCGAACGAAAACGATCATCGCGCGGAACGATTCGCCCGACCTCCCCTTTGATCGCTCGATCAACGCCTATCGGGGCTGCGAACATGGATGCGTCTATTGTTTTGCCCGGCCGACCCATGCCTGGCTCGGCCTGTCGCCCGGTCTGGATTTCGAGACGCAGCTCTTCGCCAAGCCGAACGCCGCAGAACTGCTGACCCGCGAACTCGCACGCCCGGGATACAAGCCGCGCGCCATCGCCATGGGCACCAATACCGACCCCTATCAGCCCGTTGAACGACGGCTAAAGATCACGCGCTCGATCCTCGAGGTTCTCGCTGCCCACGACCACCCCGTCTCCATCGTAACGAAAAGCGCGCTGGTCACCCGGGACCTCGACATCCTCGCCCCGATGGCCGCCAAGGGGCTCGCGACCGTCGGGGTCTCGGTCACCACATTGGACGGCAATCTGGCACAGAACATGGAACCACGCGCTGCCCGGCCCGAGCGCCGTCTCGAAACCATCCGGATGCTGGCGGCCGCGGGACTGCCGGTCACCGTCATGGCCGCGCCGATGATCCCGGCCCTGAACGACCATGAACTCGAGGCCATTCTTATTCGCGCCCGCCAGGCCGGTGCTACGCATGCCAGCTACATCCTTCTGCGTCTGCCCCTCGAGTTGAAGGATTTGTTCGAAGAATGGTTGGCCATGCATTACCCCGATCGAAAACAGCGCGTGCTGAGCCGGTTGCGCGAGATGCGCGGCGGCGAGTTATACAAGAGCGGGTTTGGTGAGCGCATGCGCGGCCGCGGCGAGACGGCAAAGCTGCTCCGGGAACGCTTCCGGCTTGCGGTTCGACAACAGGGTTATTCAACCGAGCCGACCCTGCTGGATGCACAGCGGTTCCAGCGAAGCACCCCGCCCCCCGGCGTCACCGGTCAGTTGAACCTGTTCGCCGAAAATCAGGCCTGAATTTCAAACTGAAATCCGGTGTACGACGCGGGCGTTGTGCTAGTTTGCCCGCAAGATGCTCTCCAATGACGAACTGTTACCGCTTGCCGTCGTCGCGCTCGTCGCCCTTTCGTGCGGCATCTTTCTCACCCGCCTGAAACAACCCGCCGTCGTGGGCTACATTCTTGCCGGACTGGTCCTCGGGCCCTCCGGTTTCGAACTCGTCGAGAACGAAGAGAGCATCGGCCTGCTCGCCGAACTCGGCATGCTGCTTCTGCTCTTTGTGATCGGCATGGAGTTGAGCCTCCGGGCATTCCGCCAGATATGGAGAATAGCCGTCACGACTGTCGTCCTGCAGACCGCAGGCGCGATGGGGCTTGTCTGGCTGATCGGCCAGGGACAGGCCTGGCCCCTCGCTGCGGTGGTCCTGCTCGCTTTTGTCCTGGCGCTGTCGAGCACCGCCGTCGCGGTGAAGATGCTCGAGGATATCGGGGAACTGCGCACCCGCACCGGCCGAATCACCGTCGGCATCCTGATCGCTCAGGACCTTGCCGTCGTACCGATGATCCTGCTCCTCGATGTGGTTGCGGTCGGCGCCTTCAGCATCTTCGCCGTCGGCAGGATCGTCCTGTCGGTCGCGCTGTTGCTGGGCCTCATCCTTTTCCTGAGCCGGCGCCAGCGGTTGAACATTCCGGTACTGAGCACGACCGAAGGTCATAAGGACCTGACCCCGCTGCTCGGGCTGGTTTGCTGTTTCGGCGCCGCTACCATATCCGGCCTGCTCGGCCTCTCGCCTGCCTATGGCGCGTTCCTGGCCGGGCTCACCATTGGCAACAGCAACCTCCGCGTCGGCATGCTGGACATGGTGATGCCGATCCAGAGCGTGCTGATGATGGTGTTCTTCCTGTCCGTCGGACTGCTGATCGATCTGTCGCTGATCTGGGAAAATCTCGGCATCATTATCCTGATGTTGTTGATCGTCACCGTCGGGAAGACCGCGATCAACCTGTCGATTTTTGCGGCCCTTCGTTTGCCCTGGGGACAGGCGCTCCTGACGGCCCTGATCCTCGCCCAGGTCGGCGAGTTCTCGTTCCTGCTCGGCAATGTGGGGCTGCAGCGCGGCATCATTACCATCGACGAATTTCGGATCATCCTCTCGGTCACGGCCCTGTCGTTGATTATCTCGCCGCTCTACATGAGCGCGATCCGGCGCCTGCACCGTGTCGCCAAGTACCAGCGCGCCTCGATCCGCTATGTCTTCCGCGTCGCGTTCGGGCGGGAGGCCGACTGGACCCGGTCGGCCGTGCGCAAGGCCTCGGGGGTTCGAATCTCCGTTCCCGACGGCGTCAAACGTTTGTCGGTTCCCGACGGCGTGAAACGGCTGGGGCGGCGCAAGCCTCCCGGCGATGGCTCGGGCTGACCGTCACCCATGCTCGATGCTGGCACCAACGAAATGATCGCCGGGGTCGATGAAGCCGGCCGCGGCCCCTGGGCCGGGCCGGTCGTCGCGGCCGCTGCGATCCTGAGCCCCGAGAGCAGTGCGGCCCTGCAGCGCGCCGGGGTCAATGATTCCAAGGCCCTCAGCAAGGCCGCGCGCGAACGCTGCTTCGAGATCATCCGTGCGGAGGAAGACCGAGGAACGCTATGGTTGTCGATCGAGGCCGCCGAGGTGCCCGAAATCGACGAACACAATATTCTGCACGCGACGTTGCGGGCCATGACCCGGGCCGTGACCGCGCTGCCGGTCGCACCGGTGCGTGCACTCATCGACGGCAACCAGCTGCCGGAACTTCCCTGCCCCGGCGAGACGGTGGTACGGGGTGATTCCAAGATTTTGGCGATTGCTGCCGCATCGATCGCGGCAAAAGTGACGCGCGACCGGATGATGACGGCTCTCGCAAGCGACCATCCCGGATATGGCTGGGAGCGCAACGCCGGCTATGGCACGGCGGAGCACCGGAACGCGCTGGAATCCCTAGGGGTCACAATTCATCACCGGCGCAGCTTCGCACCCATACGCAAATTGCTCGAAGACACCCCAACATCTCGTTAACCGGCTGACTCCAAACACTAAATCGGCTTCCTGGTGATTTTCCGATTGACGGTGAGTCCCGAGTTGGTCATCGTCCGCGCCCATGCGAACCCCTGGCCAAGATCGCAAAGGCACAGACGTGCCTGCGCGCAATGTGATTCTGAAAGGCGACTGCATCGAGCAGCTGTCCGCGCTGCCGGACGCGTGCATCGACGTGGTCTTCGCCGACCCCCCTTATAACCTGCAGCTGTCGGGCGAACTCACGCGACCGAATAATTCCAAGGTCGACGGGGTCGATGACGAATGGGACAAGTTCGACGACCTGGCCGCCTATGACGAATTCAGCCGCGCCTGGCTGGCCGAGGTGCACCGCGTCCTGACGCCCAATGGGTCGCTATGGGTCATCGGCAGTTATCACAATATATTCCGCGTCGGCACGGCCCTGCAGGATCTCGGTTTCTGGATCCTCAACGATGTCGTCTGGCGCAAGACCAATCCGATGCCCAACTTCCGTGGACGCCGTTTCACCAACGCCCACGAGACCATGATCTGGGCGGCCAAGAGCCAGGATTCGAAATACACGTTCAACTACGAGGCCATGAAGGGCCTCAACGAAGACCTGCAGATGCGCAGCGACTGGTTGCTGCCGATCTGCAACGGGAACGAACGGATCAAGGGTGACGACGGCCGCAAGGCGCACCCGACCCAGAAGCCCGAAGCGTTGCTGCACCGTGTCGTACTCGCCTCGACCCGGGTCGGCGACGTGATCCTCGACCCCTTCTTCGGCAGCGGCACCACGGGCGCGGTCGCCAAGCAGCTCGGCCGTGATTTCATCGGCATCGAACGCGACCCGGATTACATCGCGGTCGCCGAGAAAAGAATCGCCAACACGCGGCGCATCTCCGAGACCGAACTGCTCGAGACCCCGTCCAAACGAGAACAGCCGCGCATTCCGTTCGGCTGGCTCGTGGAACGGGGCATGCTGCGGCCGGGCGAAAAGCTCTATGCGCCCAAGCGCCGCCACGCGGCGAAGATTCGCGCCGACGGCACGATCGTGGCCGCCGAGAACCGCGGCTCGATCCACAAGATCGGCGCGGAGGTACAGGGTGCTGCGGCCTGCAACGGTTGGACGTTCTGGCATGTGGATGTCGAGGGCAAGCTGGTCCCGATCGATGTCCTGCGTCAGAAACTGCGCGCCGAACTCAACTAGTTCCTTTTCCCAGATGGGCCATCACATGTCGCACCACCTTGCGGGTCAGGGTGGGTAGCGCGTGATCGCCAAAAGCCTCGAGCGGAATCCACACGCCGCCCAGCGTGGTGCGCCCGTCGATGCGCGCGGCCTTGACCTGAAGTTCGAGCTGCAGATGGGTAAAACCGTGTTCGACCACACCCGGTAGCGACGTCCAATCTGCCGCCACCGGCGGCTTGTCACGGAACTCCGGCGTCTCCTCCCAAGGGCCCGACGGCACCTCCATCATGCCGCCGAGCAATCCTGTTTCCGGGCGCCGGCGCAGCAGGACCTGGCCGTCCTTGCGCGTCATCCAGTAGGCGACGGCCCGGCGCACGGGGCGTGGCGCCTTGGGGGTGCGGCGCGGCAGGACCTCGGTAAGGCCCCCAGCATGGGCATGGCAGCCCGATTGCCACGGACAAAGCCCGCAGGTCGGTGCGCGCGGGGTGCAGATCGTCGCCCCCAGGTCCATGACCGCCTGGGCGTAGTCGCCGGCGCGCGCGTCGGGCGTAAGGCGCGCCGCGTGGGACTTCAGCTCCGGCTTGGCATCGGGCATCGGCGCCTCGACGGCGAACAGCCGCGCCATCACCCGCTCGATATTGCCGTCCACCGGCGTGGCGGCGCGACCGAAGGCGATGGCCGCGATCGCAGCTGCCGTGTAGGGACCGATGCCCGGCAATTCGCGCAAGCCCGCCTCGGTGTCGGGAAAGCGCCCGCCATGGTCGTCGCAGACCCGGCGGGCGCATTTATGAAGATTGCGTGCCCGCGCGTAGTAGCCCAGCCCCGCCCATTGAGTGAGGACCTCGTCCAGTTCCGCCGCTGCCAGATCCTCGACCCGGGGCCAGCGCGCAAGGAAATCCCGAAAATACGGCCCGACGGTCGCCACCGTCGTCTGCTGCAACATCACCTCGCTGAGCCACACATGATAGGGGTCCGCCCGCACACCGCGGCGCGACTTTGCGGGTGGCACCCGCCAGGGGAGCCGCCGCGCATGGCGGTCATACCATTCAAGAATTGTCGCAGCGGATGGATCGGGCATCATTGAGAAACATTGTGGCGTTCGGCCCCGCCTTCTACCATGCACCATGGCCTCGAAAACCGACAATAAGGCGAACAAGCGCGCCGGCGGGCTACGCGCTATCGGCGCGGAGAGCAGCCGCGCCACCGCATCGATCCGGCGCAAGCGAGGTTTTTTCGAAGCCAGCGTGTTCTCGGACTGGCGCGATATCGTCGGCGACGACCTGGCCAGCCAGTGCGTGCCGATGCGCCTGGTTCGCGGACCGGAAGGCGAAGGCGGTACCCTGCATGTAAAGGTGACGGGCCCACTCGCGCTCGAACTGCAGCATCTCGAGCCTCAAGTCATCGAACGGATCAATTCCTTCTACGGCTACCGGGCGGTCGCGGCCCTGCGCCTGCATCAGGGTCCGATCACCGCGCCCGAACGCCCGAAACCCGTCAAGCCAGTGCAGGCAAATGCCGCGGACATGGCACAACTCGACGAGAATCTAGCCGCCGTCGATGACCCCGAGTTGCGCCGTGCGCTGCGGGATTTCGGAGAATCCGTGCTGGCGCGAAACAAGCCGGACAGCACCGAATAACCCGCGCCCGCGGCCTACCGCGGCGCAATAATCATCTCCTTTCCGTCACATTTGCCTGCCAGGATCACCCACAGGCCTACTAACCGATTGGTAAAACGCTGTTTTTCCGCGCTTGTGCCATGCGAAGGCAGGTCCGTATACTCGCTACATCTTGTGTTTGGAGGACTTTGTGCGCCTATATAGAGGAATTGGTACCGCCCTGGCCGGCGTGATTGCGCTCGCATTTGCGGCCACGGCTGCCCCCGCGCAGCAGGCCATCGATCCGGCCGCGGCGCTGCAGGAGCGCTCCATCGGGAGCGCCGACGCACCGTTGACGGTGATCGAGTATTTCTCGCTCACCTGTCCCCATTGTGCGGGCTTTCAAAACGACGTCTATGGCGACCTCAAGAAGAAATACGTGGACACGGGCAAGGTCCGCTTCGTGTATCGCGAATTCCCGCTCAACGGCGTGGACCTTCGCGCGGCAATGATGGCGCGCTGCGCCGATCCGCGCCGCTATGCGGGCCTGATCCAGGTGTTGTTCAAGAATCAGTCCAGCTGGGCACAATCAAATGACCCTGTGGGTGAATTGGCGAAGATCGGCCGCCTGGCGGGGATCGACGACGCCACATTCCAGAGCTGCATCGCCAACGAGGAACTCGCGAACGGGCTGCTCGCCGAGCGCCAGAACGCAAGCTCTCAGGGGGTTCAGAGCACACCGACATTCGCGATCGACGGTCAGCTTTATGCAGGATCGCGTTCGATGGAGGAATTCTCGGAAATCATCGATCCGCTTCTGGCGAAGTAGTGATTCGGTGTTCACAATGCGCGACAGCTTATAGGCAGAGTTCTTTTTTGGGGGTTACGTACCGGTGCAGTTCAACAAGCTGAGACTGACAGGCTTCAAATCGTTCGTTGACGGGACCGATCTCGATATCGCGCCCGGCCTGACCGGTATTGTCGGCCCCAACGGGTGCGGCAAATCCAACCTCGTGGAAGCCCTGCGCTGGGTCATGGGCGAGACATCGGCCAAGCAGATGCGTGGCGGCGGCATGGATGACGTCATCTTCGGCGGCACCTCCGACCGCCCGGCGCGCAACGCCGCCGAAGTCGTGCTCAGCCTCGATAATTCCGAGCGCTCGGCGCCGACCCAGTTCAACAATACCGACGACATCGAAATCTCGCGTCGCATCGAGCGAGAGAAGGGCTCGAATTACAAGATCAACGGCGGCGACGTTCGCGCGCGCGACGTGCAGATCCTGTTCGCCGATCAGGCGACCGGGCCACGCTCGACGGCACTCGTCAGCCAGGGCCGCGTCGGGGCGCTGATCAACGCCAAGCCAACCGACCGCCGCATCCTGCTCGAAGAAGCCGCCGGCATCACCGGGCTGCACTCACGCCGCCACGAGGCCGAGCTGCGGCTGCGCGCCGCCGAGAACAATCTCGAACGGCTCGACGATGTCCTGGTGACCCTCGACGCCCAGCTGAACGGCCTCAAGAAACAGGTCCGCCAGGCCCGGCGCTACAAGAACATCTCACACGATATCCGCCGCACCGAGGCCACCGTCCTGCATCATCGCTGGTCTGCGGCCGGCACCGACGTCGCCGAGGCAGAAGAAGCTCTGCGCGGTGCCGAGACCCTGGTGGCCGACCAGACACGGGTGGTGTCGGAAGCCACGCGCCTGCGCGAGACCGCCGCGGCAGAACTGGTGCCGCTGCGCGAGACCGAGGCTGCGGCCGCGGCAGAACTGCAGACCCTCAACCTCGCCCGCGAGGAGCTCGACGCCGAAGAGCAGCGCAACCGCGCGGCGACGGAGCAGTGGGAAACCCGCCTGACGCAGATCGAGGCCGATCTGGGCCGTGAACGCGGCCTCGCCGCGGAAGCGCGCAATGCCTTGACCCGGCTGGGGACGGAAAAGGCCGAAATCGAACGCGCGTGTGCGGGCGAAGACGCACTCATCGCCGAGACCCGCACCACCCTCGAAGCGCGGGCTGGCCGCGTCGAGGCCGTCGAGGCCGAACTCACCCAGTTGATGGAACGCCTGGCCACCGGCGAAGCGCAGATCGTCGCCCTCGAACGCGAGGTCGGCGAACTTTCCGCCCGCCGCCGCAGGCTCGAAACACAACAGGACGAGGCCAAGGCCGAGCGCACGGCCATCGAGGAACAGGGACTCTCCTCGGACGAACTCGAGACCGCGGAAACGCGCCTGAACGGTGCGGAGGAAAATCTCAAGAGCGCCCGCGCGACCCTGGAGACCGCCGAAGAGAAACGCGAACTTGCGGACGTCGAACGCGACAAGGCACGCGACGCCCGATCACAGGCCGATGAAGCCCTGTCGCGCCTGCGTGCGGAAGCCGGCGCGCTTGAGGATTTGCTGGCCACCGAGGCAGAAACCCTCGATGCCGACTGGACGCCGATGATCGATGCGGTCGAGGTGACCGCCGGCTATGAGGCGGCGCTCGGGGCCGCGCTGGGCGAGGATCTGGACGCGCCGTCGGACGACCGGGCCCCGCGCCACTGGCAGATCATGGGCGTACCGGCGGAAGACCCCGGCCTGCCTTCGGGTGTCCGCCCGCTCAGCGAGTTTGTCAGCAAGGCCGGGCCGCTGGCCCGCCGCCTGGCACAGATCGGCGTGGTCCGGGATGTCGAGACCGGTGACCGGCTCGCGCGGGACCTGAAGACCGGGCAACGGCTCGTCGACACCACCGGGAATTTCTGGCGCTGGGACGGCTACACTTCGCGCAACGACGCACGCTCGACCACATCGACCCGGCTGCGCCAGCGCAACCGCCTGAACGAACTGGGCGGGCGCATCACCGCAGCCGAGTCCAGTTTCGAGAAGGTCGAGGCCGAGCACCGGAATGCCCGCGAGGCCGCCGACCGGGCCGGCGAAGCCGCACGGACCGCTCGCGCGGCACTCGAAGCCGCCGACGACACCGCCGCAGATTCGCGGCGCGCGCATGCCGGCCTGGCGCGTGAGTTTGCGGCCCGGATCGCGCGCCATGAAAACCTTGGGGAAACCCTGGCCCGCATCCAAACCGACATTACCGATATCGATTCCCGGCTGGACGATGCCCGCACGCGGCAAAAGGACGTCGGCGATCTCGACACGTTGCGCAGCAACACCCAGGCCCTGCGCGGCCAACTCAACGAGGCCCGCGCTGCCGCCGTCGCCGCACAGGGCGAGCACGACCGGCTGGTACGTGAATCCGAAGAACGCCATCGCCGCATCACCGCGCTCGCCGCCGAGGAAACATCCTGGCAGGCCCGCGACAACGGTGCGGGCGAACGCATCGGCGAGCTCGAGGCCCGCGACGCACAGGCACGCGGCGAGTTGCAGACCCTCGCCACCCGGCCGGCCGAAATCGAGACCCAGCGCAACGCGCTGATGGACCGTCTCACCGCGTCGGAAGCACGGCGCAACGAGGCGGCTGACGCGGTCGCGCGGGCCGATGAAAAGCTCTCCCAGGCAGAGCGGACAATGCGGGACGCCGAAGCGAAACTCGGGAACGTCCGCGAGAACAAGGTCCGTACGGAATCCGCCGTCGCCCAGGCAACCCAAACGCTGGAAACCGTCATCGAACGGATTACCGAGCGGCTGGAGTGCAAGCCCGAGGACGTGCTGGCCCTGGCGGAGATCGCCGAGGGCAAGGAATTGCCGGACCTTGAGGCATCCGACCGTCGCCTCGAGCGACTGTTGCGCGAGCGCGACAATATGGGGCCGGTAAACCTGCGTGCGGAACAGGAATCGGAAGAGCTGACCGAGAAGATCGAGACGATCCAGACCGAACGCGAGGACCTCGTATCGGCGATCGACCGCCTGCGGCGCGGCATCGCCAGCCTCAACCGCGAGGCCCGGCAACGGCTGCTTGCCTCCTTCGAAGAAGTCGACAAGCATTTCCAGGATCTGTTCGTGCGCCTGTTCGGCGGCGGGCGGGCCCATCTCGAATTGACCGAGGCGGAAGACCCGCTCCAGGCCGGGCTCGAAATCTTTGCCAGCCCGCCGGGCAAGAAGCTCCAGGCCCTGTCTCTCCTGTCGGGCGGTGAACAGGCACTGACTGCGACGGCGCTGCTGTTTGCGGTGTTCCTGACCAACCCCGCCCCGATCTGTGTGCTCGATGAGGTCGACGCCCCGCTCGACGACGCCAACGTCGACCGTTTCTGTAATCTGCTCGACCACATTTCATCGATCGGCACGACCCGTTTCCTGATCGTCACACATCACCGCATGACGATGGCCCGTATGGATCGTCTCTACGGTGTGACGATGCCCGAACGTGGCATCAGTCAACTCGTCTCGGTCGACCTTCGCGGGGCTGAGGAAATTCGCGCCATCGCCTAGGGTTTTGGTTGCGAACAAGTTTCATTTTTCAACCGATTTTGGCCCGGTTTTCCGGGGCTTCCGCCCCTCTTCGCATGTGCGGAAAGTCGCCTTGACTTGCCCAAGGGCGCTCGCTACTTTGCGCTCGCTTTCGGGTGCCGGTCCTGTTGGACGGCGGGAACAGCTTTTCGGGGGAAATGGGGTCCATGACAGATCCGGACCAACCGCCCGAACTGCCTGAACTCAAACGGCGCCTTGGCAAGGTTCGCGACCGTCGCGCGGGGGCAGAACGTAAGGCCTCGGTGCGGTCGAGAAGTGCTTCGGACATGGGTGTCGGCATCAAAGTCGCCGTCGATCTGGTAGCCGGAGTGGGTTTTGGCGGTGGAATCGGCTGGAGCCTGGATTGGTGGTTGGGCACGAAGCCCTGGTTGTTGGTGGTGTTCTTAATGCTTGGATTTGCGGCGGGATTACTCAACGTCGTTAGAACCGCAAATCAGGCAAGCAAACCGAAGACAAACGGTGATACCGACGCATAGTTACAAACGCGTCGGCAATATGCCGAAGAAGACTGGAGAGTACCCGGGTGGCTAGCCCTCTCGAACAATTCACAATCGTACCGATCGTCGATATCGAAGTTGCCGATATCGATATTTCGTTCACGAACTCATCGCTCTGGATGGCTATCACAGCGGCGGTTCTGGTGATCTTCATGATCGTCAGCACCCAGCGTCGCGCGTTGGTGCCCGGGCGCATGCAGGCTTCGGCGGAATATTTCTACCAAATCATCGCGGACATGGTGCGCGACAATGTGGGATCCCAGGGTCGACCCTATTTCCCGTTCATATTCAGCCTGTTCATGTTCATCATGTTCGGCAACCTGCTCGGCCTGATTCCCGGCGCGTTCACATTCACCAGCCATCTCGCGGTGACCTTCGCGATGGCGGCATTCATTTTCGTCGGGGTCACAATCATCGGCCTGGTGAAGCACGGCTTCAAATTCTTCTCGCTGTTCTTCCCCCACGGCGCGCCGATCGTCTCGGCGCCGGTCCTGATTCCGATCGAGATCATTTCCTATTTCTCACGTCCGATCAGCCTGTCGGTGCGTTTGTTCGCCAACATGACCGTCGGCCATGTCCTACTCAAAGTGATCGGCGGCGGCGTTGTCGCGCTTGGCGGCTTCTGGGTTCTGCCCGGCCTGCTGCCGCTGGCCTTCCTGATCGCCATCACGTTGCTCGAGGTGATGATTGCCGTCATCCAGGCCTACGTGTTCGCCATCCTCACATGCGTCTATCTCAATGACGCACTCCACCTACATTAGTCCCCAATACGAGAAAGCTTGAAGGAGCCTTTTATGATGGAACTCGAAGTCGCAACGCAGTTCGCGCGTTTGATTGGTGCCGGTCTGGCCGCCATCGGCATGGTCGGTGCCGGTGTCGGTGTCGGTCGCATCTGGGCCAGCTACATCGAAGCTATCGGTCGCAACCCCGCCGCCAAGGAAGAAATTGGCGCGTTCATCTGGATCGGGTTCGCGGTCACGGAAGCCATCGCGCTGTTCGCGCTGATTATGGCTTTCATCATCCTCGCCGGTTAGTCGAAACCGGACGCAACGGTTAAGGCCACCTGACCGGCTGCCCCAGGGCACGCCCGGTCGGTGACCGGATCGAAAGCGGAAGAGCGCCAAGATGCCTCAGTTTGAACCCTCCTCATTCGCGAGCCAGATATTCTGGCTGGTCGTCTGCTTCGCCGTCGTATTCCTGTTCGCCTGGCGTATCGCCTTGCCACGGATATCGGCAACGATCGACAACCGCCACCAGCGGATCGATGGCGACATCGCACGCGCGGAGGAGTTGGCGAGCGAGGCCGAAGAGGTGCTCGCCGCCTATGAGGCGGAATTGGCCACGGCACGCGCCGGTGCGCAGGAACAGCTTCATCAGGCTGCTGAAGCGGCGACAGATGAAGCTGAAAAGCACAATGCGGCACTCACCGAGAAGCTGTCGGCGGATGCCGATGCGGCGCGCAAGCGGATCAACGACGCCCAGCAAGCCGCGACGGCAAACGTGGCGGATCTCGTGGAAGATATCGCCAGTGAGGCCGTCGAACGCCTGATCGGAGTGACGCCGGACAGCGGTGCCGTGCGGAAGGCCATCGATGATGCCGTCGGAGGGCGTTCGTAATGCTGCTACGGCTGACCATTGCCACCTCGGCCCTCCTGGCCTCCTCCGCGCCGGCCCTGGCGGCCGGCGACGATGTGCCGTTCCTCGAAAGGCCGGAAACCTGGATTCTCGTCGCTTTCATTATCTTTATCGCGGCGGTTTATCGCCCTGCGTCAAAAGCCATCACGGGCAAGCTCGACGGCCGAACGGAGGCCATCAAGTCCGAGCTCGATGAGGCACAGCGTCTGCGTGAAGAAGCGCAACACACTCTGGCCGAATATCAGCGCAAGCAACGCGACGCGCTGGCGGAAGCCGAAGGCATCGTCGCCGAGGCACGCGAAGAGGCCCGGCGCATCGAGGCAAATGTCCAGGAGCGGACGACCGAAACGCTCAAGCGCCGCGAACAGCAGGCCCTGGACATGATCGCGGCAGCCGAAGCGCGCGCGGTCGCCGACGTGCGTGCACTGGCCGCGGATATCGCGATCGACGCCACCCGGCAAATCCTGACCGAGACGGTCGAGGGCCAGAAAGGCGACGAGTTGGTCGACGACGCGATCCGGGAAGTACCGGGCAAACTCAACTAGGTTGAGACGCCAGATCCGAGCGCGAAGAGGCCCCGTCCGGCGGGGCCTTTTTCATGTCCGCAGCCAAGGAGTGTGTCGCTACTCCGCGGCCTCCGCCGCAGGCATCTCCGGCTTCCAGCGCAGGATCGGGCTCCGCGCCGCAGCCGTCTCGTCGAGGCGCCGCCGCGGCGTGAGCTGCGGGGCCGCCGCGAACATGTCGCTGTCGCCTGATTGCACCTTCGCGACCAGCGATCGGACCATCGCGATGAAATTGTCGAGCTCACGGCGTGACTCGGTCTCGGTCGGTTCGATCAACATTGCGCCATGCACCACCAACGGGAAATACATGGTCATCGGGTGGTACCCCTCGTCGATCATCGCCTTGGCGAAATCCAGTGTCGTGACCCCGGAATCCTTCAGAAAACGGTCGTCGAAAAGACACTCATGCATGCACGGACCGTCAAAAGCGGCGGTCATGACGTCTGACAGTTCTGCCATCACATAATTCGCGTTAAGCACCGCGTCATTGGCAACCTGGCGTAAGCCATCGCGGCCATGGCTGAGCATGTAGGCGTAGGCGCGCACGAACATGCCCATCTGGCCATGGAAGCCTTTCAGGCGACCGAACGGCTTCGCATTGCCTGCATCCGCACGATGCTCGACCAGAGAGAACTCGTCGTCGCCATGCACGACCCATGGGGTCGGCGCGAAGGGTGCCAACGCGTCAGAGAGCACCACCGGACCCGCGCCCGGCCCACCGCCCCCATGGGGGGTCGAGAAGGTCTTGTGCAGGTTGATATGCATACAGTCGATACCCAGATCGCCCGGTCGCACACGTCCGACAATGGCGTTGAAGTTCGCCCCGTCGCAGTAGAAATACCCCCCGGCATCATGAATGAGCCCGGCGATCTCGATCATGTCCGGCTCGAACAACCCGCAGGTGTTGGGGTTGGTGATCATGATGCCCGCGACGTCGTCATCCAGCTTGTCGGCAAACGCCTTCACATCGACCCGTCCGCGCGAATCCGAGGGGATGGCATCGACGGCAAAGCCACACACGGCCGCCGTGGCGGGGTTCGTCCCATGGGCCGAATCCGGCACGAGAATGCGCCGCCGGGTGGTCGGCCCACCTTCCCGGTCATCCAACGCCGCGCGGATGGCCATCACGCCACACAGTTCGCCATGGGCGCCCGCGGCCGGTGACATGGCCACCGCCGGCATCCCGGTCAGCTCCTTGAGCCAGTGGGCCAGATCATCGATCAGCTCGAGCGCCCCCTGGGTGGTCGCCTCGGGTTGCATCGGGTGCAGGTTCGCAAAGCCCGGCAAACGGACCACTTTCTCGTTAAGCCGCGGGTTGTGCTTCATGGTGCACGAACCGAGCGGATAGGTCCCCATGTCGATCGCGTAGTTCTTCTGCGACAGGCGGGTGAAATGTCGCACGACTTCGGGTTCACTCACGCCCGGCAGCCCGATCGGTGCATTGCGTTCGAGCCCGCCCAACCGGTTCGCCACCGGACCGGGATCGGGCAGATCGACCCCGACCGCGCCCGGGTTGTCGATCTCGAACAACAGCGGATCTTCGAGGCGCAAACCCTGATGGCCATGTACGGTATCGATCCCGCCCGTTGTCTTGGGAGAAGAAGACCGGCTTAAATCCTTCGAATGCCCGCTCATGCCAGCACCTCCGCCAGGCCCGCACACAAGCCGTCCATATCCTCTTCCTGTGTGAGTTCACTCACGGCCACCAGAAGAATATCGTCCAACCCCGCCTCACGCCCATACAGGCGCGAGGCCGGCACACCGGCCAGAATGTTCCGCGCGGCCAGCGCATCGACGGCATCCTGGGCGGGGCCGCTCAGCCGGACCGCGAACTCGTTGAAAAACGTGTCCGACAGCAGCTCGACCCCGTCCACGGAATCCAGCCGTTCGGCCAGGGCGACCGCGTGCGCATGGTTGAGCGCCGCCAGCTTCCGGAATCCATCTTCCCCCAGCAACGACAGATGGATGGTGAAGGCCAGCGCGCACAGGCCCGAATTCGTGCAGATATTGCTCGTCGCCTTCTCGCGACGAATATGCTGTTCGCGCGTCGACAGCGTGAGCACGAAGCCGCGTCGGCCGTCGGCGTCCACCGTTTCGCCGGCAAAGCCGCCCCGGCATCTGCCGGACGATACTTTTCGCGCGCCGCAAACAGGCCGAGGTAGGGGCCACCGAAATCCCTGAGGCGTTGCCGAGGCGACTGGCCTTCGGCCGACTACAATGTCGGCACCCATCTCACCCGGCGGGGTGACCAGCGCCGAGCGACACGGCTTCCGTCACCGCTACAACAAGCAGCGCGCCCTTCGCGTGACAGGCCTCCGCAAGAGGGCCGAATTCAGGTCGTGCAGATGGCCAAAGAACGTCGGGATTCTGCACCACGACGCACGACGGTGTCGTCATCGATCATGGCCGGCAAGGTCCTCCTTGCCGCTCGGCATCGACCGGCGCACCGACATCGATTTCGAGCGTCCACGATACCGCGCCTGCGTCTTCGGTCACCTCGCAATACTGCGGATGCAAGCCCCCGGACATGCAGCGGTCCTTGCCGCCGTCGGGTGACGCGGTTGCGCCATCATCACCGCCTCGGCACAGGACGGTTGCACCGTCGTACATCGAGGCGTTGGCGACATCCATGCCGGTCAGCAACGCGACCATGGGTCTGGAATTCGAAAAGGACCTGCAGAGTGCCCTGCGCTGACTTCGGGCTGGTAGGGCGTATAGGCCGTCAGGAACTCGCTACGCTGGATCAGATGATCGACCGTGCAGCGGGCACGTGATGGCGATAGGCACCTGCACCGACGAAAAATGGGTACAGAGCCTGCCGTCGTGACGTTGCGCGAGCGCCAGGCGCCCAAGCGCATTTTCGCTTCCACTTCGATACTCGCCGGCATGCGATCGGCAAGATCGACCGGTCGCCGTCGAGGACCGTGCCGCATCGCGGCACATCGATGAACAGGTCGTCAACCGCGCCCACGCCGATTGTCCGACAGCATATCGGCCTGTCGGTCCTTGTGCCGTGATGCGGCAGATAACGCATCTCAGTCGAGGCTCCTCGCAGAAATGCCTTGTACTGATCTGGCTTCGTCCATCAGATCGCCTCAGACTTCATCGCCGCGTCGGACAGTTCGCATCTTGGCAGAACCAGCCGTCACCTTCGGCACTCGTCGGTATTCACCAGCGATGGATCTCCGTTCAGGGCGTCGTTGACTTCGACCACTTCGCCGCCGACAGGCGCATAGACCTCGGCCGCTGCCTTCACCGATTCAACCACCGCCGCCTCGTCGCCGCGATCGAGCGTCTTGCCGACATCGGGCAACTCCACGAACACGACATCGCCGAGTTGTTCTTGTGCATAGTCGGAAATCCCGATCATGCCGGTCTCTCCCTCCACTTCGACCCATTCATGGTCTTCTGAGTATTTCCGATTGGCCATTGCCCTTCTCCTCTCAGATCTTTGCGCGCTTGTAGTTGGCAGGCACGAAAGGTAAGTCCGCCACGGTGGCGGGTACCGTCCGGCCCCTCAATTCGATTTTCAACGCCGTGCCCGGTGTGGCACTGGCCGCATTCACATATCCCATCGCCACAGGCCCGCCGACCGTCGGGCCGAACCCGCCGCTGGTGACAATCCCGATCTCGCCATCATGGTCATCGCGGATCACCGCGCCCTCGCGCACCGGTGCGCGGCCATCGATCTTGATCCCGACACGCTTGCGCATCGGCCCTTCGTCCAACTGCTGCAGGATGGTCTCGGCGCCCGGGAAATCCGCGGCCTCACGCCGGCGTTTGCCGACCGCCCAGGCCAGGCCGGCCTCGATGGGCGAGGTGGTTTCATCGATATCATGGCCGTAGAGACAAAGCCCCGCCTCCAGCCGCAACGAATCCCGCGCACCCAGCCCGACAGGCTCGACATCATCATGGGCGAGCAGCGTTTGCGCCAGGCCGGTGACCGCGTCATTCGCCACGGATATTTCAAACCCGTCTTCGCCGGTATAACCCGAGCGGGTCACATAGGCGGCGGCCCCGTCGAGGGTCATCTCCGCACCCTGCATGAAGACGAGATCACGGCATTCAGGTGCCAGCACGGCCAGCACGTCCTCGGCCCTTGGGCCCTGAAGTGCCAGCAGCGCACTGTCATTGAGAATTTGCAGTTCCGTATCGCCCGCCAGCTGCGCTGCGATGTGGGCGAAATCCGCATCCTTGCAACCGGCGTTGACCACCAGGAACAGGGCCGGGACGCCATTCTCTTCGATCCGGGTGACCATGAGGTCGTCGCGGATGCCGGCTTGTTCGTTGAGCAACAGTGTGTAGCGCATGCGACCGGTCTCAAGACCCGCAATATCACCCGGCACAAGCCGCTCAAAACTCGCCGCAGGATCTCTTCCACGCAGGATCGCCTGGCCCATATGGGATACATCGAACAGGCCCGCCGCACCGCGCGTCGCACTATGCTCGGCGATGATGCCCGCCGGGTACTGCACCGGCATGGCATAGCCCGCAAAGGGCACCATGCGTGCGCCCAGGGACATGTGCAGGTCGTACAGGGGGGTTCTTTGAGTATCCGTATCAGGAACTGACGTCACGCCGCTCTCCCGGTCCGAGCCAAGCCGGACAGCGCACCCGTTGCGCCGCCTGCCCCACTCTGTCGTCAGACCTGAGAGATTCACCGTTCCCGGAACTCGTCCGATCTCGGTTTACGCCTTCGGTGAGGCCCGGGACCGTAAATACCCGGCCGGGCCTGCTTTCCAGAGTGTCATCCCCCTTGCGGTCCTGGATGCCTGAGAGTTTCCGGGGCGGTTGCTCCTTCGGCGCCGGCGAACAGGCCGGTCTCTCCCGCTGGGGTCACATGACATTTTACCCAACATGGGGCGCGACTCGGGTCGCGCTCCACCCTCGACATTATGCCTCACCGGGGAGGAGTCAACCGGCGCCGGGATGCGGCTGTGGACTAACGCCCACGCTTGTTGAGGTTGTATTTCAGATCCTCGTCCGAAAGCACGAAGCCGACAAAGATACTGAACGCGTCGCCGAACTGGCCGGCCTGCAGCGGAATCGTTTGCGCCAGCTCCTCGGAAAACCCGACACGGTTTCGATTTCCCTCAAAGGAGATGCTCGTATCGAACTCCTCGCGCGCCAGAATATTCTCATCCTTGTCGGCGATCGCGACAAAATACCTGACCGTCGCCGTGCGCGTCGTCGCGGCCGGACCGCGTGTCGCGACCATGAGAAGCTGCAGGTCGACATCGACAACCCCGGTTCGGTCATCCTCGATATCGGTATCACAGAAACCACGGAAATCTGCGACCTGCGCCTCCAGCGTGACATCGGTCAGGTCACGCCCCGGGCCCGACAGAAACTGGGTCAGCTCGGCAGCATCCTGAACAATGACGATGTCGGGACAGGGCGGCGGCGGCGCCGGCGGCCCCTGTTCACACGCGGCCAGAACAAACAGGGCAAGCGCAGCCCAGCCCGCCCTGGCCCGTCCGCCACCAACACCTGCGGTTTGCAAGAATCTCATGAGATCAGCAATTGCCCGTTCAAAGCGTGTTGTGTGTGCCGTCGCAGAACGGCTTGTCGCCGGTCTGTTTGCAACAGCAGAACCAGATGGTCTTGGCCTCGTCGCTTTCGAACATCACCGGCACAAAGTCGGTGCCCTTATGGGCGCTGTCGCAGAAAGGTTGCTTCTTGCTTTTGCCGCATACACACCACCAATATTTTCGCCCCGGGATCACATCCACGGCGATTGGTTCCTTCTGAGCGATCTCCGGATCCGCCATCACTTTTCTCCACGCATTGCCCCGTGCCTTGCACCGTGCAGCGCCACTAAGATATTACGGGTACGCGGCAACTAACCGCGCGAAAACATTACGAGAGCGGCGGACCGAGAACAAGGTCAGTCATGGCTCCACAACGCGTTTCGGGAATGCTCGATGGCGAAATCACCTCTAACGATCCTGCTGGCGCAACCGCACGGCTTCTGTGCGGGTGTCGATCGGGCCATTCAGATTGTCGAGCAGGCGCTGGAACGCTATGGCCGCCCCATATATGTCCGCCACGAGATCGTCCATAACCGGTTCGTCGTCGAGAATCTCGAGCAAAAGGGCGCGGTCTTCGTAGACGAGCTCGCGGAAGTTCCCGATGACGCGAAGGTGATATTTTCAGCCCACGGCGTGCCGAAGTCCGTGCCCGTGGAAGCCGAGCGTCGCGACCTGTTCTATCTCGACGCCACCTGCCCGCTGGTCAGCAAGGTGCACAATCAGGCACAGCACCAGCAACGCGCCGGCCGACATATCCTGCTGATCGGACATGAAGGACACCCCGAGGTGATCGGCACCATGGGACAATTGCCCGAAGGCTCGATGACGTTGGTGGAAACCGTCGAGGATGTCGAGAAGCTCGACCTTCCCCTGGAAACCCAGCTTGCCTATGTGACCCAGACAACCCTGTCGGTCGACGATACCGCGGCGATCGTCGAGGCATTGCGCACGAAGTTCCCGAACATCGCGGAACCGGGTTCGGAAGACATCTGTTATGCGACAACGAACCGGCAAGAGGCGGTGAAGGCCATTGCCGAACGATGCGACGCCATGATCGTGATCGGCGCACCGAACTCTTCGAACTCCAACCGCCTCGTCGAGGTCGCGATGCGTTCAGGCTGCCAGGACGCGGCCCTGGTCGAACGGGCGAGCGGCATGGATTGGGACCGGTTCGACGGCTGCAAGACGCTCGGGCTGACCGCCGGGGCCTCGGCGCCCGAAACGCTGGTCGAGGAGTTCGTCGAGGCCTGCCGTGTACGCTACGACGTCACCATCGAGGAAATCTCGGTGCGCGAGGAGAATGTACATTTCAATCTCCCCCGCGCCCTGATTGGCTAGCGTGCTGCGATGGCCGTCTACACCGACGTAACCGACGAAGACCTGATCGCCTTTCTGGACGACTACGACATCGGTGAAGTCGTATCGCTCAAGGGCATCGCGGAGGGTGTGGAGAACACCAACTATCTGTTGCAGACCGTGACGGGCGACGACGACGCGCCGCAAAGCTATATCCTCACCCTCTACGAGAAACGGGTCGAACGGGACGATCTCCCCTACTTCCTGGGTCTGATGGACCATCTGGCGGAAAGCGGATTTACATGTCCGACCCCGATCCACGGACGTGACGGTGCGGCATTGCGCGAGCTTGCCGGACGACCGGCCGCCATCGTCTCTTTCCTGTCGGGGATCTGGCCCAAGAAAAGCACGCCGAAGCACTGCGCGGCACTTGGCGCCGCCCTGGCACAGATGCACGAAGCCGGGCAGAATTTCGACGGCCATCGCCCCAATAACATGTCGGTTGCGGGCTGGCAGACCCTCGTCGCCCAGACACGCGACCAGGCCGATAGTGTCGTCCCCGGCCTCAAGGACGTGCTGGATGCGGAGCTGTCCGAGATCGCAATCAATTGGCCCGACGACCTGCCGACCGGTGTGATTCACGCGGACCTGTTCCCCGATAACGTGTTCTTCCTCGGGGAAAACCTGTCGGGCTTCATCGATTTCTACTTCGCCTGCAACGACGCGCTCGCCTATGACCTCGCGATCTGCATCAACGCATGGTGCTTCGAGCCCGATAACAGCCTGAATGTCACCAAGGCACGGGCGCTGTTGCGCGGCTATGCCTCTGTACGGCCCCTCACCCGGCCGGAGTTCGATGCCCTGCCCCGGTTGGCACGCGGGAGCGCCCTGCGGTTCCTGCTCACGCGACTGTATGACTGGATCAATCACGACTCGGCGGCCTTCGTGCAGCCGAAGGACCCCAAACAATTTCTGGGCCGCCTGCGGTTTCATCAGCAGGTGGACGGCCCGGGCGCCTATGGCGTCAGTTTCGAGGATGTCAGCGGATGAATGGTAAGGCCCGGATCGAGATCTACACAGACGGCGCCTGCTCGGGAAATCCCGGGCCCGGCGGCTGGGGCGTCGTCCTGCGCGCCGGCGCGCATGAGAAGGAATTGTCGGGCGGCGAGGACGAAACGACGAACAACCGGATGGAGCTCATGGCGGCCATCGCGGCGCTCGAGGAGCTCAAGCAAGCCTCGGCGGTCGACCTGTTCACCGATTCGACCTATGTGCGCGACGGGATCATGAAGTGGATCCATAACTGGAAGCGCAATGGCTGGAAAACCGCCGCCAAGAAACCGGTAAAGAATGTCGATTTGTGGAAACGCCTGGAGCAGGTGATGGAACCCCACGATATCGAGTGGCATTGGGTAAAGGGACATGCCGGGCACCCGGACAATGAGCGCGCCGACGAACTCGCCCGCAGCGCGATCATCCCCAATTACTGACGCGCGCCCAACCTCGATCGCGACAAACGAAAACGGGGGCCCGAAGGCCCCCGCAATCTTATCGAAAGGCTGTACGCCTAGAGATGTTCGAGGACACTCCCGGCCGAACTCTTCTCGAAGGCACCGGCATCGTCCAGAAGAACCTCGGTCACCGTGCCATCGTCGACGATCATGGCAAAACGCTGGCTGCGAACACCAAGCCCGCGGTCCACGAGATCGAGCTCCATGCCCAGTTCCTTGGTGAAGGCAGCAGAGCCGTCGGCCAGCATCATCACATTGTCGCCAACCGACTGATCCTTGCCCCAGGCTTCCATGACGAACGGGTCATTCACGGCCATGCAGGCAATCGTGTCGACACCCTTGGCCTTGAGCTCGTCCGCCTTCTGCACGAAACCGGGCAGGTGCTGAGCCGAGCAGGTCGGCGTGAAGGCGCCGGGCACCGAAAACAGAACAACCTTCTTGCCGCTGAACAGATCGTCGGTCGAGACCTGATCGATTCCATCTGCCGTCTTGTGAGCGAGCGCACTCGCCGGGATCTTGTCGCCTACATTGATAGCCATCTGTCTCTCCTCGATCGACTATGTCGCCGGCCGCGCGAACATGAACGTCGGGACCGAACTCGTTATTGATATCGGTTCGCAACATAGTCTGAATTGCGGAAAGTTCCAGTCTTCGTTCACCGGAAAATCCGGTCTGGGGATCTACCGTTCGGCCACCGCCGTCGTCAGACCGGCTTCCGTCAGCCCGCCAAACACTGCGCTATCCGACAACAATTCCGGCAACACCACGCCGCGGGGGGACTCCGGCCCGTAAATGACGTTGAACGGAATGCCGAACCGGCTGAAAGAGGCGAGATACTGGGCGATGGTATCGCTCGGCCTGGTCCAGTCGGCGCGCATCAGAACCACATCACCGCGCTCGAAGACGTCGTTCACGGCCTGGGTATCCAGAACCCGCTTCTTGTTGACCTGACAGGTGATGCACCAATCCGCCGTGACATCCACAAAGACCACATTGCCCTGTGCCACAAGCTCGGGAATGGCGGCCTGATCGAAGGGAACCCAAGCTTCATCAAGTGCTGCAATCCGGGATTGGTCGCGCACGCCAATTCCCAACGCAGGTAACGCGGTCGGCACAACGAAGGCAACGATCGCCGCGGCGAACACACCCCGCGCCGAGCATCCGGCCGGTGTTTTCCGGCACCCGGCTACGCAGCGCGAAGAGCGCAAATATCGCCGCCATCAGGGCCGCGACGACCAGTGCGGCTTCGACCGAGACCTGCACTGCCATGACCGTCAGCAGCCAGACGGCCGTGGCAATCAACGCGAGCGACAGGAATTTCTTGAGACCATTCATCCATGGTCCCGGGCGCGGCAATTTGGTGGCCAGCACGGGGAAGAGTGCGACGAGGATGAACGGCGAGGCCATCCCGATCCCGAGTGCAAGGAAGATCGAATAGATCTCGAGCGCACCCCGGCTGAGGGCAAACCCGATAGAGGTGCCAAGGAACGGTGCGGTACAGGGGGTCGCGAGTATCGTGGCAAACGCGCCCTGAAAGAACTGTCCTCCCAGCGAGCTCTTGTTGCCCGCCGCGACCGCCACATCGGACACCTTGCCCGGCAGGCGAACCTCGAACAGGCCCCACATGTTGGCGGCGAACAGGGTGAGGATCACCACCAGGGTGACGACGAAGATCGGTTGCTGGAACTGTATTCCCCAGCCCACGGCCAAGCCCGCCGATTTCACACCCACGGCAAGGCTCGCCAGCGCCAGGAAAGACACAACAATACCTGCGGTCGTGGCCAGGAAGCCGAGACGAACTTCCCTGGGATCACCACCGCCATGGCTGACCACCGACAGAAGCTTGATCGATATCACCGGCAACACGCAGGGCATCAGGTTCAAGATCAGCCCGCCGACGAGCGCCAGCGCCATGATCGACAACAGGGTCGTCAGCGCCAGTCCGCCCGTATCGACATGGGCCAAGCCACCTGCCAGCGGCATGGCACTGGTCTCGATGCTTCGCGCACCATCGATCAGGGTAAAGATCAGCGGGTCACTTTCGAGGTCGACAGGCGCACCCTCACCAAAAATATCTTCAGCCGTGACCGATGCCAGGACGACGCGACCACCTTCGAGGAACTCGAACTCGGGGTTCGAGAAGATCACGTCACCGGATCCCTCGACCAGAAGATCCGGTGTCTCGAACGGCGTGTCGGCGCGAAAGGCCGTTCGAATGAGCGGGTTCACATTGGTTCCCGAAACGTCGGCCCCTTCGAAGACAAGACCGGCGCGACTACCGTCGCCCGGTACCTGATTCTGGTAGCGGTCGATCATGTTCGCGAATTCCGACGGATTGGCCGGGCCGGCAGGAAGATCGAGCGACGCCTGGAATGTATGGGGGATACAGACGTCGTCGCAGATCAGCAGATCGACGGTGGCACGCAACGAGACCGCCTCGCCGACATTCTGCAGACGCGCCTCGACCGGGAACACGACCTGCTTCTCGTAGCCGAACGTTTCGAGGTCGTAGTACATGAACCGCACCGGCGCGGGCCACTGGAATGCCGCCGTCTCGAGGTTTCCCGACTTTCCCCATTCAACATGGGGCGGGATTCCGGCATCGCCGGGCGAGCGCCAATAGGTCTTCCAACCTTCGTCCAGGCGGACCTCGATACCCAACGGGATGGATTCCAGGTCCCCCACCGCGGTCGTCGCCGAAACCAGTCGAATATCGGCCTTCGGGCCTTCCAGCCAATCGGTCGCGACATCGCTCATGGCCAGGCTCGGCCATAAAATCGCCGGAATAACCACGACAATTGCGGCCAGACGCATAATTTTCCGGAAACGCGGTACCATATCGTTCATGCCCCGGCTGGAGTGCCTGTGACGGTGATAAAGAATTCTAACGCTTGAAATATAGGAATGATTAGCCCGGAATATACCGGCTCGCTGCTCAACAGCCCTCACAATTACGTGTCGGAATAATGCCTCGGCACCGGCATCAGGAAACCAGGAAAACATGACCGACACCGAATCCGCGACAGGGACGTATTTCGAGGGGCAGATGCTCCTGGCGATGCCCGCGATGACCGATCCGCGCTTTGAGCGCGCCGTCATCTACATGTGTGCACATAGTGACGAAGGCGCAATGGGGCTGGTGATCAACAAGCGTCTCGATTCAATCGATTTTCACGAACTCCTCGGGCAACTGGACATCCCGGCCACCGACAGCGCGCGCGATGTCACGGTTCACTTCGGAGGCCCCGTCGAAAATCAACGCGGCTTCGTCCTCCATTCGGGCGAATACCTCCACACCGAGACTTTGATGGTGACGGAGCAAGTCGGCCTCACCGCGACCCTCGATATCCTGCGTGCCCTGGCCCAGGGTGAAGGGCCCGATCGCTCGATACTCGCGCTCGGCTATGCCGGCTGGGGCGCCGGCCAGCTCGAATCCGAAATCCACGACAATGCCTGGCTTTCCGTCCCCTACGACGAAAGCCTGATGTTCGAGGTCGGCGACGATGACAAATGGGAGCGCGCCTTCAACAGTATCGGCGTCGACCTCTCGGTGCTGTCGGGCACCTCCGGCCGCGCCTAACTTACGGCCGCCACGTCGCGGCGGCGGCTCATCACGATGATGCAAAATACGGCGCTGAGCCCGAGCAGAATGTATCCGCTGACAACGAATACATTCCCCACGCTGCTCACGCTGGCGATCGGCACGGCGTAAACCGGCGAGAAGAACTGGCCCAGGAAAAACATGGTGGTCAGTGCGCCCAGCGCCCTGCCTCGAACCGCCATCGACGTGCGCGAGATAATGGCCAGATTGATATTCGGCAGGAATGCACCGACCGAAAACCCGCCGACCCCCATGGCGATCATCGTGGCCGTGAAGCTGTCGGCAAGCCCTGTCATGACAAACCCGACGCCACCGATGGCGAACAGCAGCGCAAAGATTGTTTCCGAACTGAGGTGCTTGCGAACGCGGCTGTAAGACAGCGATGCCACGCCCGCCGAAAGATTGAAAAGACCGATTGCCAGTCCCGCGCGCGTCGGATCATCGACGCCAATCTCGACGAGGAAAAACGCCGTCTGCGACGGAATCATGAACAGCATGATCATGGTCACGAACGTCAACGCGCAAATCAGCCCGATCCCCATCCATTGCCGCATGGTCGGCGGCGGTTCGGGTGCTCCCGATTCCAGATCGCCACTGCGGTCGGGCTCATAGAGGCTGAGGAACATCAGCGGCAGCAGCGCAAACGCCGTCGCGAACAGCGCAAAACCGACGCGCCAGTGAATTTCGGCAAGCAAACCCGCAATCACCACAAAGGTGAGCGTCCCCAGCGACATGAACGCACCCTGCAGCCCCGCGACCCGATTGCGTTCATCGCCGGCGAAATAGTCACCGACCAGCGCCGTCACGCCGGTCATGATCCCGGCGAGGAAGACACCCAGAAGGGCACGACTGACCAGCAGCCAGACGATCGATTCGATCACCAGCCCGGAAACACCCGCGAGGCCATACAGCAGTGTCGATGCGATGAGTATGTTACGGCGCCCGAACCGATCAACAGCATAGCCGGCAAACGGACCCGCCAGGGCGATGAACAGCATGGGCATCGTCAGCACAAGCGGCGACAGGAGCGCTGCATGTTCGACATGCGCATACTCGGCGCGAAGAGCCGGGAGGCCGGGCGCGATGGCCGACGGCGCCAGAAACGCGAGACCGCTGGTGAGCAGGATGGTCCAGACACGCAGGCGCTTTCGCGCGAGAACCTCGCTGGAAACGACAGCCCGGGTCATCGAAGATGCGATACCGGCATTATCTCGAAGCCGGTGCGCGCGACGCGGCGGCCTTGTGATCCTCTGCCAGTTTGGAGAACAGCAAATGGTCCTGCCAGACACCCCTGATCTTGAGATATTTGCGGGCAAACCCGTCTTCCGAAAAACCTGTGGCCATCAACAGACCCCGGCTGGCCGCATTGGTCGGCAGACAGGCCGCCTCCACCCGGTGCAGGCCCAGTTCGGAGAAACAAAACCCGAGCAGAAGCTCCAATCCCTCGCGCATGTAACCCTGGCCGGCATAGGCCTCGCCGATCCAGTAGCCCAGGGTGCCGCACTGGGCGACGCCGCGGCGCACGTTGGACAGGCTGATCCCGCCAAGAAGTGCGGCGCTTTGCTGCTCGAAGACGAACATGCTGTAGCCGGTATCGTTACGCCAGTCGCCGGCATAGCGGTTCAGGCGCCGGTAAAATGCATCCCGGCTCAGCGCATCCGACGGCCAGGTCGGCTCCCAGGGTTCCAGGAACTGTCGGCTCGCGGCACGAATCTCGGCATAGGAGCGCCAATCGCGTTCGACGGGCGGACGCAGGAACGTGCGCCGGCCCTCCAGCCGCACGCTGGAGGCATTGCCCGAGAAGGTACGAAACAGCCGCATCGCGTCGCGTCCTAGGCTGCCAGCCGGCGTCGGATCGCGTCGAAGGATTCCATTGTCGTCGCCGGCCCGATCGTGGCCAGGCACGGGGTGGATTCGAGCAATTTCTGCGCACTTATCGCGAGGGTTTCGGCTGTCACGTTCTCGATCTTTTCAACAAGTTCACCGACAGATACCACCCGATCATACAATAGCATCTGCTGGCCCGCCCGTTCGGCCCGGGCACCGGTGGATTCCATGCCCATGAGCAGGTTGGCCTTCAACTGCGTGCGCGCGCGCGCAATTTCATCTTCGCCCAACGTCGAAGGCAAGCGCGAAATTTCATCGCACAGGGCCGGCACGAACTCACCGATGAGTTCCGGTCCCGTCCCGGCGTAAATGCCGAACACGCCTTCGTCCGAGAAGGCCGAAAGGAAGGTGTCGACCGAGTACACCAAGCCGCGACGCTCGCGGATTTCCTGAAAAAGGCGCGAGGACATGCCCCCACCGAAGAGGTTGGAGAGAACCGACAAGGCGTAATACTCGTCCGACCCGACCGGTGCGCCGCGAAACCCGATCACGAAATGTACCTGCTCAAGCTCGCGCGACTCACGGCTTTCCCCGCCGCCATACTCGGCCAGCGGTAAGGTCTGCGACGAACCTGCGGGAACCTCGGACAAATGATCTTCCGCCAGCGCCACCAGCGCATCATGCGTGATGCCACCGGCGGCGGCGAGGACGATCGAACCGCCATGATAATGACGTCCATGGAAGCCCACGATGGCATCCCGCGACATCTGTCCGACAACATCGGGGCGCCCCAGAACCGGCCGCCCCAGAGGCTGTTCGGGGAACGCAATGGCCTGAAAATTGTCGAACACAACATCGTCGGGCGTATCCCGCGCCTGCCCGATTTCCTGCAACACCACCGAACGTTCGCGGCCCAGCTCGTCTTCGTCAAAGAGGGAGTTCTGCATGAAGTCCGCGATCACATCGATCGCCAACCCGGCATCATCTTTCAACACCTTGGCGTAGTACGCGGTGACCTCCCGGGCGGTATAGGCATTGATGTGCCCGCCGACGCTCTCGATCGACTCCGCGATCTGTTGGGATGTCCGGCGCGACGTACCCTTGAACATCATATGCTCGAGCAGATGTGCGACACCGTTCACCTCGGGGGCCTCGAAACGCGCTCCGGCCCGCACCCACATGCCGATGGATACGGATTCAACGGTCGGCATCTCGTCGCTGACCACCCGGACGCCATTGGCAAGCGTGGTTATCTGGACATCGCTCATAAGCGCTCTCAGCCTGTCTTTCGGGCGGCCGCATGGGTGCGGACATATGCACGCACCGCCGCAACATCATTGTCGATGGCTTCCGACTGCTCGGGGCGTTGCAAAAGGTCCGACAGATGTGACGGCAATTCCGGCCGCACCCCCGTCGCCTTCTCCACCGCATCCGGGAACTTCGCCGGATGGGCAGTGGCAAGCACAATCCGTTTATGCCCGTCGCGCGGCGCCTTGCGCGCGGCCCCGATCCCGACTGCCGTATGCGGATCGACGAGGACCCCGGAGCGCGCATGCACATCGCGTATGACTTCGAGGGTTTCGTCGTCATCCAGGCGATGCGCCTCAAACAGGCCGCGCGCGTCATCGCTGAGTTTCTGCGCGTCCGGCAGGACACCGTCCCGGCGGAACACGCGCATGGCCTCCTCGACGGCGGCACCGTCCCGATCCAGCAGGTCGAACATCAGCCGCTCGAAATTGCTCGACACCTGGATGTCCATGCTCGGCGAGTAGGACGGCTCGACGGACGAAATGGACATGTCGCCGCGGGCGAAGAAGCGATAAAGAATGTCATTGCGATTGGACGCCACGATCAGCCGGGAGATGGGCAGCCCCATCTGGCGCGCGACATAGGCCGAATAAACATTCCCGAAATTCCCCGTCGGCACCACGAAGGTCAGCGCCTCGTCGGGTGCGCCGAGCTTTGCACCGGCCGCGAAATAGTATGCGGTCTGGCCCATGATCCGGGCCCAGTTGATCGAGTTGACGGCCGAAAGCCCAACTTCATCACGCAGTTCGTGGTCCGCAAACAGCGCCTTTACAAGGTCCTGGCAGTCATCGAACGTCCCGCCCAGCGCAATGTTGTAGACATTGTCCGCAACGACGGTCGTCATCTGGCGCCGCTGAACCTCGGACACGCGGCCTTGCGGGTGGAGCATGAAGATGTCGATGTTGGAGCGGTCCCGGCACGCCTCGATCGCGGCCGACCCCGTGTCGCCCGACGTCGCACCAACGATGGTGATGCGCGCACCGCGGCGTGCCAGTGCATGCTCGAACAGCCGCCCGAGCAACTGGAGCGCGAAATCCTTGAATGCCAGGGTGGGGCCGTGGAAGAGCTCCAGCAGCCAGGTGTCGTCGTCGATCTGGCGCAGCGGGGCCACCTCGGGATGGTCGAACCCGGCATAGGTTTCCTGCGTCAGCTGTTTCAGCGCTGCGTCGCTGAGCACCTCATGCGCAACAAACGGGCGCACGATCCGCGCCGCGATGTCGGCATAGTCCAGCCCCCTCAAGGCGCGGATGTCTGCTTCATCGACCGTGGGCCAGGATGCCGGCACGAACAAGCCGCCGTCGCGCGCAAGCCCGCTCAGCAGAACGTCCTCGAAAGCCAACGCCGGCGTAGTACCCCTGGTGCTTACATATTCCAATATCGGTTCCTTCGACGAAAAGCGCGCTAACCTATCCAACGCCAAATGCGGATACAAGGCGACGCGCGTCAGGAATCATCCAAATAGCGCGACTGTAGATGCGCGAGAAAGATCTCGGAATTCAGCGCTTCTCCCGTCGCGCGGGTCAGTAATTCGTCCGCGGTGTGACATGACCCCCGGCCATGGACATGGGTTCGCAACCAGGACACAAGGCCCGCCAGGTCGCCCGTTGCGATGTCCGTCTCGAGATCGGGCATGTCGCGACGTGCGGCGCGGTAGAACTGCGCCGCCGCCATTGCACCGAGCGTGTAGGTCGGGAAATAACCGAACGCGCCCGACGGCCAGTGAACATCCTGCAGACAACCCAGCCGGTCGTCCGGTGGCGTGATTCCAAGCAAATCGCGCATGCCGTCGTTCCATGCTCCCGGAAGATCGGCCAGATCGAGATCGCCCGACAACATGGCCTGCTCGAGGCGGTAGCGCAGGATGACGTGCAACGGGTAGGTCACCTCATCGGCATCCACCCGAATAAAACCGGGCTCAACATGCGTGTAGAGCCGGTAGATATTGTCGACATCCCAAGCCGTGCCGGTGCCGGCAAACGCGGTCTGCATGCGCGGCAGCGCGTAGCTCAGAAACGGCCGTGATCGGCTCACCTGCATCTCGATCAACAGCGACTGGCTTTCGTGGATCGCCATGCCAAGCGCATTGCCCACCGGCTGGAAGCGCCAGTCCACGGGCAACCCGGCCTCATAGAGCGCGTGGCCCGTCTCGTGCAGAACGCCCATCAGGGATTCGGTGAAATCATCCTCATTGTATCGGGTCGTGATTCGCACATCGCCCGTGGCCCCGCCACAGAATGGATGATGGCTGACATCCAGCCGGCCGCGGTCAAAATCAAAACCCAGCCCTTGCATCAATTCCGCGGCCAGGGCGCGTTGCTCGGCGATGGCGAACGGGCCCTCCGGGCGAACCGGCGCCGGTCGTCCCTTTTGGCGTTCCAGAACCTGCGGCAGAAAATCGGGCAGGAATGACGCCAGCCGGTCGAAAAGCGGGTCAAGGCGGGTCGTTCGCGTGCCGGCCTCGAATTCCTCAAGCAGCGCATCATAGGGCGCCAGCGAAAGTGCATCGGCGCGTGCATCCGCCGTCTGCCTCACGAGGTTGAGTACCTCTCGCAGCGTTGGCAACAGGCCGGCATAGTCATTCTCGGCGCGCGCACGGCGCCATTGCAGCTCACACACAGCATTCGCCCGCGCCGCCGCCTCAACCAGATCACCGGGGACCGCCGCGGCCATCGTGTAGGCGCGTTCCATTTCACGCAGATTGCTGCGATCCCAATCATCGGTGTCTTGTGCGGCAAAATCCTGTTTCGCCTGCGCGATTCCGTCGGCTACCTCGGGGTCGACGACCAGTTCGTGGCGCATGACACTGAGGGTCGCGATCTGCTCCGCGCGTCCGTCAGCGCTGCCCTCGGGCATGGTCGTGGCCTGGTCCCAACCGAGAATGCCAAGCGCATCACCGATCAAGGCGCGACGCCGATATGTCTCTTTCAGGCCGTCATAGGCCGCGCGGTCACCCATCTTCGTTTCGCTTCCAGTGAAATAGAATGAAGATCACGATCAACACCGCCGCCAGCGCATACCAGGTCACGGCATATTCAAGGTGTGAATTCCGAAGGTTAACGTCGGGCACAGACCCCAGGGGGTAGACGCCCGGCGGCGTCGCGTTCGGTCCGGCCTGGATGTAGAACCCCACCGGCCCGGACAGGTTCGCCGTCGCCAGCATTCCGGCTTCATCCATGTAGAACCAGTTGTTCGCACCCGGCTCGTTCTCCGGCACGAAGAACCCCGGCTCCGCGTATAGGCGCACGAACCCATCGAGGGTGACGGGCTCACCCGCGGCCGCCGTGAATGCCCGCAGATCCGGCAAAGGCATCCATCCCCGGTCAACCATCACCGTACCCAGCCCGTTCGCAAGCTCGAGCGGGGCGATCAGGTGGCCACCGACGCCACCGTCGTGGACCCGGTTGAGCAGGATCATCGCACGGTCATTGCGCAATGCCCCCGATACCGTCACAGGCCGGTATTCGATATCGGCCATGTCATCGGCCGAGGCCAGAGCTTCGGTAATCTCGACGGGTGCGACCCCCACGCGCGCCGTGCGGGTTTCGATCAAATCGTTCTTCCATTCCAGACGCTGCACCTGCCAGGTGCCAAGCGCGATCAGGACGATCAGCATCGGCAATGCCAGGGCGGTGGCCCAGAATGTCGGTTGGAAGCGCATCGTTATCTTTCAACTGGGCGGCCGCCGCCCCGGTTCAGCGCGTGATATCCGCGTCGTCCACATTATGCTTGAACTGCTGCGCGATCAGCCAGGCCTTGAACGGGCGCATCAATGCAATCGCCCCCACGATGATCACCGGAATCCAGACCAGGAAATGAACCCAGACCGGCGGCGCGACGGCAAACTGGAACCAGGCTGCCAGCGGGAGGATCAGCGCGCTGTACAGAACGATAATGAAGAACGCGGCCCCGTCATCGGTGTTCAGCCGGCCATAGTCGAAACCGCAAACCGAGCAGCTTTCGCGAACCGTCAGCAACCCGACATAGAGCTTGCCTTGCCCACAATGCGGACAGGCGCAGCGCAAACCGGTTTTCACGCTGGATTGCCGTGGATAATACTCGGTCAAGCCGGTGGTCCGATCATCTGCCCGATCAGGCGCCGAAGGTGCTCCAGACATAGACGAACGAGAACAGGAACAGCCAGACGACATCAACGAAATGCCAGTACCAGGCGGCCGCCTCGAAGCCGAAATGGTGGTCCTTCGTGAACTGGCCCTTCGCGGTACGCCACCAGCAAACGGCGAGGAACACCGTACCGACGATCACGTGGAAACCGTGGAAGCCGGTCGCCATGAAGAACGTCGAGGAGTAAATGTCGTCGGTGAAACCGAACGGCGCGTGGGCATATTCAAAGATCTGCGCGGCCGTGAACAACATGCCCAGCAAAACCGTCCAGCCCAGCATCTTGGCCGCGTGAGGCATGTTGCCCTCACGGATATCGTGATGCGCCCAGGTGACGGTGAAACCGGATGTCAGCAGGATCAGCGTGTTCAGCAGCGGCAGGTCGAACGGGTTGAAGACCTCCACACCGTCCGGCGGCCAGACCATGCCGATCGCCTCGTTCGGGAACAGAGCCGCGCCGAAGAACGCCCAGAACCAGGCCGCGAAGAACATCACCTCGGAGATGATGAACAGCATCATGCCGTAACGCAGGCTGAGCTGCACGACCTTGGTGTGCATCTTCTGCACATGCGCTTCGTCGATGACGTCACGCCACCAGCCCATCATGGTCATCATGGCGAGGATGCCACCCGGGGCGACAGTCCAGTAACCCAGGGTCTCGAGGAACGGCTGCAGCCCGGCGCCCAGAGACCCCGGATGCATGGCAAACACGAGGCCGAAGGCCATCAGCAGTCCGGCAATCGACCCGACAATCGGCCAATGGCTCGGTTCAACCATGTGGTAGGGGTGGTTGCCGTGTGATTCGTCGTGTGCGTGATCACTCATATGCTTGTCTCACTATTGCGCCGGATATTCCTGGTCCGGACTTTTGACAGGTATCAGTTCACTCGTGTGTTTTCGGTCTTCTGCAACGCCGCCGCCTTGCGTTCGGCATCGGCGTCACGGTCGCGGAAGAAAGTGTAACTCAGGGTTATTTCGGTCACATCGTCGAGGTTCTGGTCTTCCGCAATGGCGGGGTCGACGAAGAAGGTGACCGGCATCTGGACTGTTTCGCCCG
>CBDHEC010000025.1:0-53404 GCA_965261975.1 Alphaproteobacteria bacterium | reverse complement strand
ATCTCGGTTTCCGCTCCGATCTCCGTTCGGCCACCGACAACCACGTGACTGAGGAGCTTAGCGCCGTCTCCGAGCGTGACCTCGCTGCCGACGACGCAGTATGGACCTATCTGAACATCAGTTCCGAGGCTCGCCCCGTCCTCGATCACCGCAGTGGGGTGAATGTCGCTCATCTAGGAATCCATAATCATCGCGGAATAGGTCGCCTGGGCGACGACGGTGTCACCCACCTTTGCCTCGCCGCTGAACTTCCACACGTTCGCGCGGTTGCGTTGAATGGAGACGAACAGTTTCAACTGATCGCCCGGCACCACCGGCTTGCGGAATCGCGCGCTGTCGATGGTCATGAAATAGACGAGCTTGCCAAGCGCTTCTTCGCCCAGGGTCTCCACGACCAGTACCGCGGCTGTCTGGGCCATCGCCTCGATAATCAGAACGCCGGGCATGACCGGCCGGACCGGAAAATGGCCGAGGAAAAAGGGCTCGTTGATCGTGACGTTCTTGATACCCGTCGCACTCTGGCGAATAACGATATCCTCAACGCGATCAATCATGAGGAATGGCTGACGATGCGGGATCATCTCCATTACCTCGAGGATATCGACCGCCTCGCGGGCGTTCTCATTCATTTGGGAGTGATCGAGTTTCGTATCCATATTCACTAACCGGCAAGTTTCGTCAAAATCTAGCGACCACGGTCCTTCGTGACCTTGGCAAGTACGGCCATCTGGCGGAAATATTCCTTGGCCGGGATGGCCGGATTTCCCGCCAACTTAGCCCCGGGCTCGGAGTCACGCATCAGTCCGCTGCGCGCCGCGAGTTGCGTTCCCGGCGCCACCGTGATGTGCCCGGCTACGCCTGACTGCGCGGCCAGGATCACAAAATCCTCAAGCGTCGCGCTTCCGGCCACACCGGCCTGTGCGATGACGACACAGCCCTTGCCCAAGCGGACGTTGTGCCCGATCTGTACCAGATTATCAATCTTGCAACCGTCGCCGATCACGGTGTCCGGACCAGCACCGCGATCGATTGTCGAGTTCGCGCCGATCTCGACATTGTCACCAACAATGACGCGCCCGAGTTGCGGCACATTCAGATGACCTTCAGCGGACATGTCGAACCCGAAACCACGCGTTCCGACGCGAACACCGGGATGTAAGTCGCATGACGCACCAATGTCGCAATGGGAAATGCTCGCACCAGCGCCAATCACCGTTCGGGCGCCTACGGTGACCCCTGAGCCCAGCACCGCGCCGGCACCAACCCGGACTTCTGCCTCCACGCGTACGTCAGCCTCAATGACGGCATTGGGCCCCACTGAAACGCCTTCCCCCAGCACGGCCGTGGAATCAACAAACGCCGTAGGGTGAACTTGCGCGCTGCCCGAGACATCCGGATAAAACGCATGCGCTATGCGCGCGTATCCGCGGTAAGGCGTTTCACTCAACAACAGAACCATGCCTTCGGGGGCGCGGTCTGCGAACGCGGGCGATACGATGCAAGCGGCAGCCTTCGAAGCTTCGAATGTCGATATGTATTTTCGGTTATCGAGAAAACTGACATGGCCGGGACCTGCAGTATCGAGCGGCGCAACGTCTTCGATGAGCAGATCGGAATCTGCACCCTCGGACAACGTCGCACCGGCAACCTCGGCGAGCTGTCCTATCGAAAGGGGGCCCTTGTTCTCGAAAAAGCGCGGGTCAGCCATCAGGAGTGATCAGTTTCCCGCGGGCTTCTGTTCGTCCCTGCGATCAAGAGACATTTCAATTTCTGACAAGCGCTCGTTCAGGCGTTTGAGTGCCGGTTCGCTGATGTCAAAAGAGTCCAAAGCGACCACAATCTGGGATCTTGGCAGGACCAGGTTAACGCCGAGATCTTCCGACAGCTTTCCTACTTCCTCAAACAGCACGCGCTGGATGCGCTGCATGGTTTGCGCCATGCCCCGATCCAGGGTCTGCCGCAGCGAGCGGGCACGCTGCTGCAACGCCGCGGCGCGTTCCTGGAGCGCCTGGCGACGATCGCCATAGACCTCAGGTGTCAATATCGCGCGTTGTTGCTGAAGTTGCTGCTCTTCGGCCCGCAGACTCTCTTCCTTGGACACGATCTCCTGTTGCAAATCGCTCGCTATTTTGTCGATCTGCTTTCTTGCCGATTGGACCGCGAGAGATTCGCTCATGATCTTGTCGACATCGATGATCGCGATCAGCGGGACCGGCGGCTTCTCAATGTCTTGCGCTTGAATCGGTCCCGCCAGAACCACGCTCGCAATCATCATTGCGGCAGCGGCGAGCAGTTGCATGCGCATGGTTTTCACTCCGTTAGAACCGGGTTCCAAAGCTGAAACTAAAGAACTCCGTCTTGTCATAATCTTCCTTGAGAAGGGCCCGAGACAGATTTATGCGAACAGGACCGACGGGTGATCCCCATCCCAATCCGATGCCGACAGAACCGCGCAAACTGGCGTCGTCGGCAATATCGGGAAACGGATCGTCAATGCCCCATGCGCTGCCCACGTCACTGAACACGGCGCCCCTGATATCAAACTCGTCCGGCAGGCCAAGCGGAAAACCAAGCTCCGCCGAGCCACGATAATAGTTAGAACCACCGAGAGAATCATCCGTTCTCAGATCACGCGACCCGACCCCGCCGACCTTGAAGCCACGCAACCGGGAACCACCGAGAAAGAACCGTTCGGAGAGACGAACTTCGTCATCCTCCAACGATGTGATGTTCCCGCTCTCACCTTGCAGGCTGCCGATAATTGACGTCCCGAACAGGGGCGTAAAGTAGCCCGCGCCGACTTCGTTGCGGACGAACTTTTCCGAACCGCCAAACCCGGCAACATCAATGCTGTAGTTCAGGGAATAACCATCAGTCGGGTTAAACCTGCTGTCGAGAGCATCGAAGAAAAAATCGTTCTCGATCGATGATGTCGTGAACGTGCCCGACTGTGCCTTCACGACATCCGATGCGTCGTCCTGGATATCGTCAATACTATCGCGCGCAAAACGATAGCGCGCCGTATGCCGAAGCCGTTCCGTCATCTGATAGCCGGCTCGCAATCCGAAACCGGCCTCGTTCTGCTCGAACGAACTTCGGTCAGTGAAATCGGTTTTTCGAAGGAACAGATCAAATCCCGCAGCGACGTCCCGGTCGAGGAAATAGGGTTCGGTGAAGCTCAGGTCGATCTGCTGTTGTTTCGTCGCCAGCGTGGTGCTCACGCGCAGATCCTGGCCTCGGCCGAGCAGGTTGCGCTCACGCAACGCGATGTCGGTCAGCAGGCCTGCGTTAGACGAAAAACCGGCGCCAACTGAGAGCTCACCGGTCGATTGTTCTTCAACATTCACACTGACGATCGTGCGGTCATTCGCACTTCCCGGCGTGTTGTTGATGTCGACACGGGAGAAGAATCCGAGATCCTGCAAACGCTGGCGTGTTCGACGAAGCTTGGCCGTATTAAACGCGTCACCTTCGACGATCGTGAATTCGCGTCGGATTACCTCGTCGAGCGTTCGCACATTGCCCGCGATATCGATCCGCTCAACAAATACACGCGGTCCCTCACGAACTTCGTAGGTCACGTCGATCGTCAGCTCTTCACGGTCTCGGTCCACACGCGGGCGCACATCGACAAACGCGAACCCTCTCTCACCGAGGGAATCTGTGATCGATTGAACTGTCTCTTCAACTTCGTTGGCGTCGTAGGTGTCGCCTGTGTCCGCGGCAACCAGGCCGCGGAGTTCGGCCCCATCGACGCCGCGAAGCTCGCTCGCGACATCGAGCGTGCCAAAGCTGTACTCCGGCCCCTCGTCCAGGGTGAACGTGACGATAAAATCATCGCGGTCTTCGGTCAGCTCCGCGATCGCGGAGACCACCCGGAAGTCCGCATAGCCCTCGGACAAATAGAGACGGCGCAACAGCTCCCGGTCGAACGACAGCCTGTCGGGGTCGTAGGTATCGTTGCTCGAAAGGAAGTTATAGAAAGCCGTTTCGGTGGTCTGGATGGTTTCACGCAGATCCCCGTCGGAGAACGCCTTGTTCCCGATGAAATTGATCGCGCGGATACCCGTCTTGCCGCCTTCTTCGATTTCGAACACGAGATCGACACGGTTTTCCGGCAATTGAATGACTTTGGGATCCACCGTGGCCGCGAACCGGCCCGAGCGCCGATAGATATCCAGCAACCGCTGAACGTCGCCCTGTACCTTTGTGCGGGTGTAAACGACGCGCGGACGCAAGGACACTTCGCTCAAGAGTGCCTCATCGTCAATCTTGCGGTTTCCCTCAAACGCGATCCTGTTAATGATCGGGTTTTCCACCACCTGGACGACGACAGCATCGCCCTCACGCCGCAATGTGACGTCTGCGAACAAGCCGGTATTGAACAGATTCTTGAGCGAGTCATCGACCTTGGCCGGGTCATAGTTATCGCCCGGTTTGATCTGCATGTAGGCGTTAACCGTCGAGGGATCGATCCGCTGGGTTCCGACAACCCGGATTTCCTCAACAACCACGCCAGACCGTGTCTGTGCACTCGCTGGTTGCGCCAAAGCAAACAGGACGAAAACGCCTCCTGTCAGCAAGACCGCTACAACATTCTTACAAGTGCGGAAAAACACGCGCTCGCCCCTGTCCTTTCGATTGCCCGTTTCTGCTTTCCGGTCAGACCCTTAGGGTCAAGTAAACAGCGCTACCAATCGCTGCACAACCGGAAGACGGACGATATCGTTGAATGTGGCGAATAGCATGAGCCCGAGCACGAAAACCAGCCCGATTTTCATACCGAGCTCCTGTGCCCAACGCCCCGGCGCCCTGCGGAACACCGCTTCATATGCGTAGAACGCCAGATGTCCGCCATCGAGCAGAGGAATTGGGAGCAAATTAATCAGCCCGAGATTAATCGACAGGAACGCCGCAAAGATCACCAATGTCGCGATTCCCGCGTCCGCAGCACTGCCGGACATCTGTGCGATTCGCACCGGTCCGCCCAATTCCTGCGCGCTGCGTTCACCACCGAACATCTGCCCGATCGCAGTCACCGTGACCGAAACCAGGCGAACCGTCTCCCGGACGCCCTGCCAGGCAGCCACCGGCACGCTGTGGCGCTCGAACGCCCTCTCCAGCCCCCGAACGCCCAGAACGCCAATGCGGGCCTCGTCTCCCAGGCCGTCGGGGATGACATTCACGCTGGGCGTCGCCACCAGGTCCAGCTGCGCGCCGTCACGGTCCACAACAATATCGACGGGAATTCCCGGATGCAGCCTGATGAGTTGCTGCACCTCTTCAAATCGCGCAATCGAGCGTCCGGCGACCTGGAGAAACTCATCTCCTGTCTCCAACCCCGCCGCTTCCGCAGCGGAACCGGGGACGACTTCCGAGACCTGGGCCAGGGTGAAGGGCTGACCGGTGGTGGCAAACAGGATCGTAAAGATGGCGATTGCGAACAGAATATTCGCCAGCGGACCCGCCGCAACGATCGCCGTCTTCTGAGACAATTTCTTGTGATGAAAGGCGACGGCACGTTCGTCCGGCGTCATTTCCGCGCCGTCATCGTCGGCGCCGAGATCGCTCTGGCCGAACATTTTGACGTAACCGCCGAACGGGATGAGGCTGAATTTCCAGCGCGTGCCGTGTTTGTCCGTGTAACCGAACAGTTCGCGGCCGAAACCAATGGAAAAGACTTCCACGCGTACGCCTGCACGCCGTGCGAACCAGTAGTGGCCAAACTCATGAACGAACACGAGTGGCGTCAGAACGACCAGAAACCAGAAAATTGTAACCACGAGACCGCTCATGCGGATTCAATCCCTTATCACCTGCGCGCCAATAGCATGGCGAGCAATGCTTGAGGTGGCGTTAAGAAGCGGATTTTACAAGGTTTTCCGAGATATGTCGGCTTTCACGATCCAACGCCCTGAAATCTTCAAGCGAGGAGATTTCGTGGCCGTCGACCGCCTCGAGCACCCGCATCACCGTTTCGGCAATATCGAGGAAGCCGATCCGGCCATCGAGGAAGCTCTCGACGGCAATCTCATTGGCGGCATTCAAGATCACGGTCGCGCCACGGCCTGCCGAAAGAGCGCTTCGGGCAAGTGCGATCGACGGGAAACGTTCATGGTCCGGCGCCTCAAATTCCAGCGCGCCGATCGCTGCAAGATCCAGGCGCGCCGCGGGGCTTTCCATACGTGCCGGCCAGGCCAGGGCGTGCGCGATCGGCACACGCATGTCCGGCGTCCCCATCTGCGCCAGAACCGAGCCGTCGACATAGGCGACCATCGAATGAACCACGGATTGCGGGTGCACCAGCACTTCGATGTCGCTCGCGCCGACGGGGAACAGATAGGCGGCCTCGATCAGCTCCAGGCCCTTGTTCATCATCGTCGCTGAATCGACCGATATCTTGCGTCCCATATCCCAGTTTGGATGTGCGATCGCCTCGTCCGGCGTTGCCGCCGCCATTCGTTCGCGCGACCAGGTCCGGAACGGCCCACCGGACGCGGTAAGGATCAATTTTTCGACGTCACCGGCATTTTCAGTCTCGAAAACCTGGAAAATCGCATTGTGTTCGGAATCGAGCGGCAAAAGGCGCGTACCGAAACGTTCGGTTGCCGCCAGCACCAGATCACCGGCGCAAACCAGACTCTCCTTGTTCGCGAGCGCCACCAGCGTGCCCTGTTCGACGGCCGACAGGGTCGATTCCAGGCCCGCTGCGCCAACGATCCCGGCAACGATGAGATCGGCCGATACACCGCCTGCCGCGCTTAACGCCTCCGGGCCGGCTGCGGCCTCGATCCCGCTCCCGGCCAAGCCGTCACGCAGCGCATCATAGGCCGACGGGTCGGCGACAACTGCGAGTTCAGCATCGAATTCACGGGCCAACACCGCCAGTTCCGCCGCGCTCGTATTCGCCGTCAGTGCCACCACATCGAAGCGATCCCGGTTGCGGCGGATAAGATCCGTAGTGCTTTTGCCGATCGAGCCTGTAGCGCCGAGAATGGATATCCGGCGCGCCACATCCGGCGACGGAATTTCGATTTCGTTCAACGCCATAGGATGAAATCCGTTTCGAACAATAGGGCAATCAGGGCCAGGGCGGGTGCGGCGAACAGTAGGCCGTCGACCCGGTCGAGTACACCGCCATGCCCGGGTATGAGCGAGCCGGAATCCTTCACATCGAAGTGACGCTTGACCCAGGATTCGAACAGGTCGCCACACTGGGTTGCCAGCGACAGCAGCACCGCAATGCCCAGGACAGGTTCTGAGGACACGCCTGCAACACGCGCCATCACCGCAGCCGTCGCTAGCGCGAACACCACGGCGCCAATCGCGCCGGCCCAGGTCTTGTTCGGGCTGATGCGCGGTGCCAGCCGAAGCCCGCCGACAAGACGCCCGGCAACATAGCCGCCGATATCCGACATCCAGACCATCGCAAACAGGAACACCACGAGATCGAGGCCGACTTCGGGCTGGAGCCGCAAAAACAGCAGCGCAACCACGGCCAGGCCGAGATGAAGATGCGCGGCCAGGGCCCAGGCCCTCTCGTTCAATGGCGCCGAGAACGTGCCGGCAGCCAGGACCAGGCCCACAATAAGCGCCAACAGCCCGGCAGATGGTCCTGCGACTTCACCCACGACCAGCACGAACAACGGGACCATGATCGACTGCATACGCAGCCCGGCGCGTTCAATAACCGCAATCGACCGCCACTCCGCCCCCGCCGCCAGAACCACAACGGCCAGCATTGCCGCAAACCAGGGTGAGCCCAGCCACACGCAAAACAGCGCCACCGGTATGAGCACCAGCGCCGAAAGAACCCGCAACAGCAAGTTGCTCTTTTCCTGTGCAGGCACTGCCGGCGGCGCGGGATGTTCGGATGGCGTGGTCAAGGGCTTTAGCCGGCCACCGCGCCAAACCGGCGTTCTCGCCGGTTAAATTCGTCGATGCATTCTTCAAGATGCCCACGGCCAAAATCCGGCCAGAGCGCGTCGACAAACACCAGTTCGGTATAGGCACACTGCCAAAGCAGAAAATTGCTGATCCGCTGCTCATTGCTCGTCCGGATAAGCAGGTCGGGATCCGGCAGGCCCCGGGTCCAAAGATGTTGCGAGACCAGCTCATCATCGATGGTCGCGGGGTCAAGGTCACCGTCCGCGGCGCGCTGCGCCAGAACACGGGTTGCCGCGACGATATCCTGGCGTCCGCCGTAACTGAGTGCCGCCGTCAGGTTGAGCCCGGTATTGCCGGCTGTCATTTCCTCCGCACCCTCGATCAGGGTCACGATGTCGTCAGAAAACCGTGCCCGGTCTCCGATCACCCGAATTCGCATCCCGCGTTTGTGCAGATCGGCCGTTTCGCTCTGGAGATAGCGGCGCAGCAAACCCATGAGGTCGCCGACTTCATCGCTGGGGCGGTTCCAGTTTTCCGAACTGAACCCGAACAAGGTGAGGTACTTCACGCCGAGTTCTTCGGCCGCATCGAGGGTCCGCTTGACCGCCTCCGCCCCCTTCGCATGCCCGGCGGTTCGCGGCAGGCCGCGGGCGCGTGCCCACCGGCCGTTGCCGTCCATGATGACCGCTATATGCGCGGGCACCCGGTCCTGTTCGTCGCCGGTGTCCGCCATCCGGTCAGACCTGCATGATCTCCTGCTCTTTGGATTCGAGCAGTGTGTCGATGTTGGAGATATGTCCGTCGGTCAGCTGCTGGATATCGTCACCCCGCGCACGGTGCTCGTCTTGCGAGATTTCGCCATCTTTCTCGAGCTTCTTGAGCGAATCCATGCCGTCTCGACGAACATTGCGAACGGCGATACGCGCCTGCTCGGCATACTTGGCCGCGACCTTGGTCATTTCCTCGCGGCGTTCCTCGCTCAACTCAGGGATCGGCACGCGGATCAGATTGCCCTCCGTCTGGGGGTTCAGCCCCAGTTCGGAATCGATGATCGCCTTCTCCACCGCCTTGACGTTGCCGTCGTCCCAGACCTGGACGCTCAGCATCCGGGGTTCGGGAACGCTGACGGACGCCACCTGGTTCATGGGCATCGCGGCGCCATACGCATCCACCTGGACATTCTCCAGCAGCGACGTCGAGGCGCGGCCGGTACGCAGGCCGCTAAATTCGCGCTTCAGCGCATCCAGTGCGCCGTCCATGCGGCGCTTGAGATCAGTTTCATCAGCCGACACCTAATTCTCTCCCCTGACTATCGTGAAACGGCCCTCGCCCTCGAGCACGCGCTTCACCTCTCCGGCATTCTGGATCGAAAACACCAGAATCGGAATATCGTTCTCGCGGCAAAGCGTGATCGCCGCCGCGTCCATGACCTTCAGATCGCGCTGCAGCACGTCGAAATGGGTCAATCGGTCGAACCGCTCCGCGTCCGGGTCCTTTTCCGGGTCGGCGCTGTAGACACCATCGACCTTCGTGCCCTTGAGCAGGCAATCGCAATCCATCTCCGACGCGCGCAACGCGGCGGCCGTATCGGTTGTGAAATAGGGGTTTCCCGTGCCGGCGGCGAAGATCACCACCCGGCCGCGCTCCATATGCCGCACCGCACGACGGCGAATATAGGGTTCGCATACCGTCGCCATCGGAATCGCAGACAGCACGCGGGTCGGGACATCACATTCTTCCAGCGCGCTCTGCAGCGCCAGGGCGTTCATCACCGTGGCGAGCATGCCCATATAGTCGGCGCTGGCGCGCTCCATCCCCTGGGCGGCCACGGACACGCCCCGAAAGATGTTGCCGCCACCGACGACCAGGCAAAGCTCGACCCCGGTTTTCTGGACTTCCGCGATATCGTTGGCGATACGGCTGACCATCTGGGGATCGAGACCGAATTCCCCGTCCCCCATAAGCACTTCACCTGAAACCTTCAGGAGAACCCGCTTGAACTCAGATGTGCCTGCCATCGGACTACCGTTCCGTTCGGCCGGTTCGCGACTTAGTTGGCGAGTTTCGCCACTTCGTCGGCGAAATCGTCTTCCCGGCGTTCAATACCCTCGCCCAACGTGAAGCGCACAAACCCGGCCAGTACGACCGGTGCACCGACCTCCTGCGCCGCCGCCTCGATGACCTTCGAAACCTTGGTTTCGCCGTCAACGACGAATGTCTGCTCGTTGAGCACAACTTCTTCGTAGAACTTGCGCAGACGCCCTTCCACCATTTTCTCGACGATCTCTTCCGGTTTACCCGAAGCGCGCGCCTGTTCGGCCAACACCTCACGCTCACGATCGAGTGCACTGGCATCAACGGAAGCGATATCGAGGAACTGGGGTTGTGCAGCGGCCACATGCATGGCGAGCTGACGGCCGAGTTCATCGAGCTTGGCTGTATCACCGGTGGATTCGAGCGCCACCAGCACGCCGATTTTGCCGAGACCCGGCGCCACCTGGTTATGGACATATCCTGAGACCACGCCGGAGCCGACCGAAAGGCTGGTTGCCCGGCGGAAGCCAATGTTCTCACCAATGGTGCCGACCAACTCGACAACGGTTTCATCGACAGACCCGCCGCCATCGACCGACGCGGCCCGCAAGCCGGCTTCATCGTCGCCATGCTCCAACGCCAATCCGGTCACTTTGGTGACGAAACTCTGGAATATCTCGTTCCGGGCGACGAAATCCGTCTCGGAGTTCACCTCCGCCAGCGCCCCCGTCGACCCATCGGTTGCCATGCCGACCAGGCCCTCAGCCGCAGCGCGGCCAGCCTTCTTCTCGGCAGCCGCGAGGCCTTTTTTGCGCAACCAGTCGACCGCGGCATCCATGTCGCCGTCGTTCTCGGTCAATGCCGTTTTACAATCCATCATGCCCGCGCCGGACTTCTCGCGCAGTTCCTTGACGGCAGCAGCCGTGATCTCAGCCATGCTGATTCTCCACTCGAATATAGCGTTCTAACTTATTAATATTACGACGTTAATGCCTTAAGACGCGGGCTCTGCCGGCACCTCGGCAGGTGCCTCGGCGGCAGGTGCTGCCTCGGCCGCGGCAACGGCGGGTTCGACAGCCGCTTCCGCAGCCGGCTCTTCCGCAACCGCGGCTTCCGCCGGCGGCGCCTCGGCTTCACCGATATCGACGCCGGCCGCCGCCATGTCCTGCTGCAGGCCGTCGATCACCGCACCGGCGAACAGATCGCAATACAGATGGATGGCGCGCATCGCGTCATCGTTGCCCGGGATCGGCATATCGATGTCAGACGGGTCGGAGTTGGTATCGCACACGCCCACGACCGGAATACCAAGCTTCTTGGCTTCCTTGATGGCGATATCTTCCTTGTTCGTGTCGATGATGACCACGAGGTCCGGGCGACCGCCCATCTCCTTGATGCCGCCAAGCGCCATCTCCAGCTTGTCGCGCTTGCGCGTGAGCTGCAGGGTTTCCTTCTTGGTCAGGCCAAGGGCGGACTCACCCGAAAGCTGCTCTTCGAGCTCTTTCAGGGTCTTGATCGACTGGGAAATCGTCGTCCAGTTGGTGAGCATGCCGCCCAGCCAACGCTGATTGACATAATACTGGCCGCATTTGCGCGCCGATTCAGCGACGATATCGCTGGCCGCACGCTTGGTGCCCACGAACAGCACGCGGCCGCCCTCGGACGCCACGCTGCGCGCCGCGTTCAGTGCGGCATAGAGCATCGGCACCGACTGCTGCAGATCGATGATGTGGATTCCATTGCGGACGCCGAAAATGAACGGCTCCATCTTCGGATTCCAGCGTCGGGTGTTATGACCAAAGTGAACACCAGCTTCGAGCAGCTGGCGCATCGTGAATGTCGGGACCGCCATGGTCTCTCTCCTTTACCGGTTGTGCCTCCGCAGACTGCCGCCCCGAGGGGCACCGGATCGACGAGCGGGGATGTCTGTCCGCCTGCCGCAGGTCTGCGTGTGGAATATGTCCCGCAAATGCGAGATCGCGGGGGTGATACCCCCATGCCAGCCCGATTACAAGCCTTATCGGCGCAATCTCGACTAAGACTTCTTGTATTCGATCTCGAGCGCGATCAACGGGCTGTCGGAGACCACGGTCACGTTGTGTTCGAAGCCGTCGCCGACCTCGTAGAAGGTCGCGGCACCCTTCTTCGATGCCATCGTCGACGGGGCGTCACCGCCACCGCGCTCGATCTGCACATCGCTGTCGCCGAAATGGTAGCCCACATAGTCGAGATCATGGCTGTGCCAGCCCGAAGACTGGCCTTTTTCGATGTGATGAAAGGTGATCCGGGTGGTTTCGTTGTCGATCAGGACCTCGTAATGCCCGAGCTTGTCTGCCGGCACTTCTGCGCGGGTCTTTTCCTCAAGCTTTTCAGACATATGAGGCCCCTCCGTTGCCTAGAATTTGTACTCGATCTCCAGCACCCGGATGTCCACATCGCCTGCGTTCGTGGCGTTATGCTCGACCGGCGCCTTGATCATCACGGCCTTGCCCGGCACATAGTCGATATCGCGCTGACTGCCGTCGGCGTGTTCCATATGCAATCGTCCCTCGGATTGCTGGATCGTCAGATAGTCGAATTCGTGGAGATGCCAGCCGGTTTGTTGCCCGGGCTTGATATGCCATTGGGTGACCCGGGTCTTCTCGTCGTCAACGAGGATTTCGAAATTGCCGACCTCCCGGTCGCCAGCCTCACTGGCAGTTTTTTCCATCAGTTTCGTGGACATACTCTGGCTCCTGAGAAATTCGTTTGTAAATACACCGCAAATACAGGGGTGCGTAAAGGCTGACTGTGGGGCTGTCGGGTCAGATTTCCCGCACATCCACGACGCCGGGAATAGCGCGCATGGCCCGGTTCAGCTCCGGCGTGCACAGGTAGCCGCCATCGAGACGCACGATCACATCCTGCTCCCCATCGGGAATGACGATGCGGATACGTCCATTGCCGCGCTTGCCCTCGCCCGGGCGTGCCTCGCGGTCGATCAGGGACTTCAAGGATCCGATCGGCTCGCTACCCTCCACCCAGATCTTGATCGCCACCGGCGCATTCGCCGCCGCCGTCTCGAGTTCGCGTACACTCTGGCCGGTCAGGCGAAGCTGGCCTTCCTCGAAGCGGGCCGCCGTCTGCACCAGCACGGGCTTGCCGCTTTCCAGGATCTCGCGCGACGCGTTGAGAACTTCCTCGAACATGGTGATCTCGAACGTGCCGGCAGCGTCTGAAAGCTGCACAAACGCATATCGGCTGCCCCGCTGGGAGGTGCGCTGCTGTACCGCGATCACCGAGCCTGCAAGCACAACATTGGCTGCACCACCCTGGCGCTCGATGGTCTGTTCGAGCTCCGCACTGCCGACCACGCCCAGCCTGTCCAGCAACGTCCCGTAATCGTCCAGCGGATGGGCCGACATGTAGAACCCGACCGCGTCGAGCTCGCGCTGCAACCTGTCGGCCTGAGGCCAGTCCGCACGGTCCGTCGGCACGGGTGCGGGCAGGCCGCCCTCCTCGCCGACGTCGCCCAGCAGGCTGAACTGCCCGCTTTCGCGCTCGCGCTGAATGGCCTGGGCGTGCCCGAGGATCTGGTCAATGGAATCGAACGTCCGTGCGCGGTTGCCATCCAGGCTGTCGAAGGCACCTGCCTGGACCAGCTGTTCGAGCTGGCGGCGGTTCATGACATGGGCGTCGAGCCGGCTCACCACCTCGTAAGGGCTATCGAAGACGCCGTTTGCGTCCCGCTCCTGCACCAGATCGGCCATCGCGCCGCGCCCCACCCCCTTGATGGCGGAAAGGGCATAGTGAATGCCGCCGATCGGGGCGATCTCCGTATCTTCGTCTTCGGCCGTCTTTTTCGCTGCCTCTTCCGGGGCCGGTGCATCGGCATTGATATGCGCGACGGTGAAATCGACGCCCGAGCGGTTCACATCCGGCGGCAGCAGATCAATGCGATGCTTCGCCAGTTCCTGCTTGTAGATCGCCAGCTTGTCGGTGTTGCCCATGTCCAGGGTCATCGAAGCCGCGAAGAACTCGACCGGGTAGTTGGCCTTCAAGTAAGCCGTCTGGTAGGCGATCAGGGCGTAGGCCGCGGCATGGGCCTTGTTGAAGCCGTAGCCGGCGAACTTGGCGATGGTCTCGAAAATGCGAGTAGACGTAGCCTCATCGACCCCACGTTCCTTCGCCCCGGCGACGAAGGTCTCCTGCTGGGCATCCATCTCGGCCTGAATCTTCTTGCCCATGGCGCGGCGCAGCAGGTCGGCACCACCCAGCGTATAACCCGCCAGTTCCTGGGCCATCTGCATCACCTGCTCCTGATAGATCGGGATGCCGTAGGTCTCTTTCAGGCAACTCTCCAGGTCGTCATGCAGATAATCGACCTCTTCATTGCCGTGCTTTCGCGAGATGTAGCTGGGAATGTTGTCCATCGGGCCGGGCCGGTAGAGCGCGACAACGGCGATGATGTCTTCGAACCGGTCGGGGCCCAGCTTGCGGAGCACATCCCGCACGCCGGAGGATTCACACTGGAACACGCCCGTCGTGTCGCCGCGCGCCAGCATCTTGAACGTGCGCTCGTCATCCAGCGGCAAGGTCTCGAGCTCGAGCTCGATGTCCCGGTCGGCCAGCAATTCGACGGCCTTCTGCAGCACGTCGAGGGTTTTCAGGCCCAGGAAGTCGAACTTCACAAGGCCCGCCGCCTCGACATATTTCATGCTGAACTGGGTCGACAATGTCGCCGCGCGGGGGTCGCGGAACAGCGGAATAATGTCCGATAGCGGCCGGTCGCCGATCACAACGCCGGCGGCGTGGGTCGAGGAGTTGCGGTAGAGCCCCTCGAGCTTGAGCGCGAGATCGAGCAGATGCGCCACCGCCTCATCCTCGCCGCGCATATTCTGCAGCGCTTCCTCGCTGTCGATGGCCTCCTGCAGGGTCATCGGGTTGGCCGGGTTGTTCGGCACCATCTTGGCGATCCGGTCTACCTGACCGTAGGGCATCTCCAGAACACGGCCGACATCACGCACCACCGCGCGCGCCTGCAGCTTGCCGAAGGTGATGATCTGGGCCACCCGGTCATGGCCGAACTTCTGCTGCACGTAGTGGATGACCTCGTCGCGCCTCTCCTGGCAGAAATCGATGTCGAAGTCAGGCATCGACACGCGTTCGGGGTTCAGGAAACGCTCGAAGAACAAGCCGAACCGCAACGGGTCGAGATCGGTGATCGTCAACGCCCAGGCCACTGCCGACCCGGCGCCCGAACCGCGGCCCGGGCCCACTGCCACGCCGTTCGCCTTGGACCATTTGATGAAATCCGAAACGATCAGGAAATATCCCGGATATCCCATATTAACAATGGTTTCGAGCTCAAACTTCAACCGTTCCCTGTAAGGACCGGCCGCTGCTTCCCGGGCGGCCTCGTCCATGTCTTCGGTGTAGACGTGGGCGACCAGCCGCGCTTCGAGGCCTGCCTCCGCCTCGCTCCGCAACTCTTGCTCTTCGGTGCGCCCGCCTTCGGTCGGATAAGGCGGCAGCATTGGCGCGGTTTCGGTCGGCATGAACGCACAGCGCCGCGCCACCACGAGGGTGTTTTCGATGGCTTCGGGCAAATCGGCGAACAAGGCACGCATTTCGGCCGCCGACTTGAAGCGGTGTTCCGACGTGACCCGACGTCGCTCGGACTGGGAGACATAGGCGCTCTGGGAGATGCACAACAGCGCGTCATGGGCCTCGTACATGTCCTCGTCCGCAAAGAAGGCCTCATTGGTCGCGAGCAGCGGAATATCATGTTCATAGGCCAGGTCGATAAAGGCCGGCTCCAGCCGATCCTCGATCTCAAGGCCGTGACGCTGCAGTTCCATATACAGGCGGCCGGGAAACAGCGATTTCAGCTGCACGACCGCCGCATCGGCGGCTTCCATCTGGCCTCCCGCGATCAGGCGCCCCACGAGGCCCGCCACGCCGCCTGTCAGCGCAATCAGCCCCTCGGTTGCCCCCTCCAGCTCGTCCAGCGTGATCACCGGATGCCGGTCATCGGCCATTTCGACATAGGACCGGCTGACAATCCGCAGGAGGTTGCCGTAGCCCGCTTCGGACTGCGCCAGAAGCACGATCTGGTCGTCGGCCGGTGCGCGGGTCCCACCACGAAAGCCGCCGCGGGCCTCGTCGGTCGCTGATGCGAGCGCAAACTGGCAGCCGACGATCGGCTGAATACCGGCCTTCGCCGCGGCCATGGAAAATTCCAAAGCCCCGAACAGATTGCCCGTATCCGTGATCGCCACCGCCGGCATCTCGCGCTCGCGGCACAACTCGACGAGTTGCGGCACGCGCAGCGCACCCTCGGCCAGGGAATAGGCGGAATGGACGCGGAGATGGACGAAATCGGCATGTGTCATAGCCCGAAGACACTAGCCCGATTCGAGGGCCGGAGAGCCCCTCCAATCACGTGCAATCCGGGGACAAGTCAGGCCGGTTCGACCCGCCCGTCGCGCAGTTGGAGTGTGCGATCCATCTTGGCCGCCAGATCCAGGTTATGGGTCGCAATAAGCGCGGCCAACTGGGCGCCGCGCACCAGTTTGAGCATCTGGTCAAACACGCCGGCGGCGGTTTCAGGGTCGAGGTTCCCCGTCGGTTCGTCGGCCAGCAGGACTGCCGGCGCATTGGCCACGCTGCGCGCGATCGCGATGCGCTGCTGCTCACCGCCGCTGAGTTGTCCCGGGCGGTGGGTGGCGCGATCCGCAAGCCCCATCATCTCCAGAAGCTCACCGGCGCGCGAGCGTGCCTCCGCGCGGCTGGTACCCGCGATCATCTGGGGCAGCATGATGTTCTCCTGAGCAGAGAATTCCGGCAGCAGATGATGGAATTGGTAGACGAAACCCAGCGTGCCGCGCCGCAGCCGGGTGCGGTCTGCCTCCGGCAGGGCCGAACAGGCCTCATCGCCGACGATCACCTCACCGGTGTCTGGGCGCTCCAGCAGGCCGGCGATGTGCAGAAGGGTCGATTTGCCGGCCCCCGACGGCCCCACAAGGGCCACGATTTCACCAGGAACCAGCGACATCTGGACATCGCGCAGGACCTCGATATCCCGCCCGCCCTGATGAAAGGTGCGGCCGACACCGCGTAATTCCAGCGCCGCGTCACTCATTGCGCAACGCCTCCACCGGATCGAGCCGCGATGCCCGCCAGCTGGGATACAACGTTGCCAGGATCGACAGGCCGAGTGCCATGCAGATCACCATCATGACCTCGCCCGGATCGACCTCCGCGGGGAGCTGGCTCAGGAAGTAGATTTCCGCGGCAAACAGCTCGGTGCCGGTCAGGGTCTCCAGCCAGCGCCGGATCACCTCGATATTCTCCGAGAAGACCAGCCCCAGAATGGCGCCGGCGACCGTACCGACAACGCCGATGCTGGTGCCGACGATGAAGAATACCCGCATCACCATGCCCCGCGACGCCCCCACGGTGCGCAGGATTGCAATCGCCGCGCCCTTGTCTTTCACAAGCATGATCAGGCTGGAGATAATGTTGAATGCCGCCACCAGGATGATCAGCGTCAGGATCAGGAACATGACGTTGCGTTCGACCTGCAAGGCATTGAAAAAGCTGCTGTTGGCCTGTTGCCAGTCGAACAAGCGATGACCGGGTCCAACGACCCTGGCGATATCGAAACGCTGCTGCTGAAATGCATCCGGGTCGTCGACGAAGACTTCCAGCTGGTTGACCGTGTCGCCGAGCCGGAAATATTGCTGCGCGGCCTCAAGTGGCATGAATATGAACGTGCTGTCGAACTCGAACATGCCGACTTCGAAGGTCGCCGCCACCCGATAGGCCTGCATGCGCGGGACCGTGCCAAATGCCGTTACGGTACCGCGCGGCGAGACGAGCGTGACCTTGTCGCCGGCACGGACACCCAGTGTGCGGGCAAGGCGCGAGCCCATCACCACCCCGTCGCCGGCACCGAACTGGCTGAGCGAGCCCAAACGAATGTTGCCTGCAATCGACGGCCGGGCGGCCAGCGCCTCCGGCGTCAGGCCACGCACCAGCGCGCCTGCCGAGCGACCGCCATTGGTCGCGAGAATCTGGCCTTCGACCAGCGGCGTGACCGAGTGAACACCATCAACCATGCGCACCCGTTCGGCGAGCGGGTCATAGTCGGTCAGCGTCCCCGACGTGCTGACGACGGCAATGTGACCGTTGAGGCCCAGGATGCGGTCCAGCAGTTCGCCGCGAAATCCGTTCATCACCGACAACACGATGATCAGTGTCGCCACGCCAAGCGCGATGCCCATCAGCGAAAAACCGGCGATGACCGAGATGAACCCCTCGGCCCGGCGGGCCCGCATATAGCGCAGGGCGATCATCCATTCGACAGGAGAAAACATCGCGCTTACAGCCTGTTAAGGGAATCGGATTGCATGTCGATGGAGCGACAAGACTGACGTTCGATGGCAACCACCCTATGATGCCGCCCGGGCCGCGATCCAGTCGGCGAGCCCATCGACCGAAATCTCTGATTTCTCACCATCCGCACGTCGCTTGACCTCGATCTTGCCGTCCTTGAGCCCGCGCGGGCCGACCGTGAGATGCCAGGGCACGCCAACGAGGTCCATATCGGCGAACTTGCCGCCGGCGCGCTCGTCGCGGTCATCATAGAGCGCCTCGACACCGGCCGCGCCCAGTTCGGCATAAATGCGCTCGCACATGGCATCACAATCCGCATCGCCGACCTTGAGGTTGATCAGGCCTACTCGCCATGGGGCCACGGATTCCGGCCAGATGATGCCGTTATCGTCGTGGGATGCCTCGATGATCGCCCCGACCAGCCGCGACACGCCGATACCATAGCTGCCCATCTCGAGCGTGATCTGCTGGCCGTCCGTTCCCTGCACCTTGGCGCCCAGCGGCTCGGAGTATTTGGTCCCGAAGTAGAATATGTGCCCGACCTCGATCCCGCGCGCCGTGACCAGCTGATCCTCGTCGACTTCGCACTTGTCGGGATCGTGCATCTCATCCGTCGCCGCATAATGCGCCGTCCACGCGTCCACCTGCGGCTGCAGATCGGAATCGTAATCCAGGTCGTCACCCGGCGTATCGAGATCGAGAAGCGCCTTATCGCAGAACACGGCACTCTCGCCGGTTTCGGCCAGAACGATGAACTCGTGACTCAGGTCTCCGCCGATCGGGCCCGTATCCGCCGCCATCGGTATCGCCTTAAGCCCCATACGCGCATAGGTGCGCAGATAGGCGAGGAACATCTTGTTGTAGGAATGAACCGCGCCTTCCTTGTCCAGATCGAAGGAGTAATTGTCCTTCATCAGGAATTCCCGCCCGCGCATCACACCGAACCGGGGACGCACCTCGTCGCGGAATTTCCACTGAATGTTGTAGAGATTCTTCGGCAGGTCGCGATAACTCGTGATCTCGTTGGCCACGATGTCAGTGATCACCTCTTCCGCCGTCGGCCCATAGAGCAATTCACGGTCATGGCGGTCGGTGATGCGCAGCATTTCCTTGCCGTAATCCTCGTATCGTCCGGATCCGCGCCATAACTCGGCAGACTGGATCGTCGGCATCAGGACCTCCTGGGCACCTGCCCGATCCTGTTCCTCTCGTACGATCTGCGCGATCTTCTGCAACACCCGCAGCCCCAATGGCAGCCAGGTGTAAATCCCGGCGGCGGACTGGCGCACCATGCCCGCGCGCAGCATCAGCCGATGCGAGACGATCTGCGCCTCGGCGGGGGTTTCCTTCAGGGTCGGCAAAAACAAACGGGTACGCCGCATTCACGTTCTCCAACAGGGACTTGGCACTGGTCGGTCCAGGCGCGCGGGAGAGTATGAAAATCCGCGCACGCCTGTCCATGTTCATTCGTCTGATTCGTCGCCTTCGCCAAGCATCCATACATCCACGGTGCCGTCACGCCCGCGCAGGTTCAGGCCACCATGCGGGGCGATACCGGCGCGCAATTCGGCTAGGTCATCGGGTTTCGCCTCCTGAACGGCCCCCATAAGGGCATCGCTGACAATCAGGCGGCTGCCTACCGTTCGGGTGCTCTCCTCGAGGCGTGAGGCGACATTCACCGTGTCGCCGACAACCGCAAACTCGAGCCGGCGCTCGCTGCCCACATCGCCCATGACGATGGGCCCAAAATGCGCCCCTACGGAGAGCCGCACGACGGGGAAACCTGCCGCTTCACGCCGGGTGTTCCACTCATCGACGGCCGCCAGCATGGCCCGCGCGCACCGCAGCGTGTTGGCCGCGTCCTGCGGGCCGGTGCGCGGGGTACCGAAGGTCGCCATCACGCCATCTCCGAGAAATTTGTCCAGGGTACCGCCGTGCTCGAACACAGCGCGCTCCATACGAAGATGAAAGGCCCGCAGCATCTCGATCAGCTCTTCCGGGGTAACCATCTCGGCAAACCGGCTGAACCCCACGAGATCGGCAAAAAGAATGCCGACCTCCTGCGACTGTACCGTCTCCAAAGCGCCGTCATAGCCGGCCAGTTCATCGACAATATTCGGCGGGAAGTAGCGCGCGAGGTTCGAGCGTTCGCGCGCCGCCATCACCTGCTGGCGGATCAGGCGCCGGTTGCGCAAAACCGCCGTCGCCAGTACCGACGTCGACAGGATCATTACCAGGATCTCGGTCGTGCGGACGTCGAGCGAGACGAAGTGCGGGTCAAGAAAGCGTTCCAGGCGCAGCAGCGGTTCCTCGAAGGAGGGAATCGCGAACAGGGTCTCGGGAAAGACCGCGACCCAGAAAATGCCGCCCACCCAGGCGATGATGCAGGCAAGCCCCGCAAACAGCATGGCGCGGACGGAGTAACTGCCGAGCAGGAACAGCGAGACCAGCAAATAATAGTAATTGAAGCTGCCGAAGCGGAACGACGCCTGGGGCGGCCAGAGTTCGAAGCCGGTCAGAAACGGATTTGGTGCCAGCAACGCGAAGGTGATGATCACCACGTCGAACAGGAAAAAAGCGAAAGCGTGCGCGTCGCTCCGAAACCCGCGGCGCGCCAACAGGTAGTGCCCATACCCACTCGCGACGAACAGCGCGATAACCGGCACATAAAACCAACCGGCCGTGCCAAGCAGGATAACAAGCCAGATGCATATCGCGACACTGGCGCCGCCCCGAAGATGCGCCGCGAGCCGCAGGCCCTGGCGCTCATGTGCCTGCAATGCCGCGCTCAGCCGCGCATCGAGACGCGCGGTGGCATCGGGATCGAAACTCGGATCCGTCATCACACCCCTCCGGGTTCGTATGACCGGGGTTTACGACATGCCCGTAGGGAAAGAAACCGGCGGGTGCCGGTCGGCTAGTTCGTAACGCCGACCTGCTGACAACGTTTGGCAAGCTCGTGCTGTGCGGCGTCCCCGATCGGCTGGCCGTTGAAGCTCACGCGGCCGTCACGGGTGACCTGGACCTCGCCCACCGTCGGGGGGGCCAGGAACGGCGTGTTGATGCCGAGGTTCGTCGCCAGATCGATCGTCACGGGGATCGAAATCACGTCCGGGACGGAAATCTGGGGCTGTGCGTTCAAATCTGCCGGGGCGACGGCATTGCCGTTTACATCGACCCCCGGGCGGTATGCGACGTCGCCAGCCGCCACATGGGTCACCAGCTGGCTGCAGTCGGATTCAGTGATCTGCACGATCGTCTGCCCCTGCGCAGGCCCGGAAACCGCGCAAATCAGAACAAAACCCACGAATAACGGTGTATTTCGCATGGTGCACATGTAGCGAACCATTCTTAACAAAGCGGTAACGAATATCCGGGAATCGGGCTAACGTTTTTCCAGCAAGAGGGGAATCGCCAGTTTTTACGTAAGGCATGTGCACAGTTTTTGTGCACCTTCCACTCTCGCGTCGATATTTCATGGGGAACCACGGGAGACTTTCTCAAATGTTCGAAAACCTATTCAAGCTGTCGGAGAATGGAACGACAGTCCGCATCGAGGTGATGGCGGGCCTGACGACGTTCCTGACGATGGCCTACATCATTATCGTCAATCCGGACATCATGTCCGCGGCGGGCATGGACAAGGGCGCGCTGTTCGTCGCCACATGTGTTGCTGCGGCCGTTGGCTGTCTGATCATGGGCCTGTGGGCCAACTACCCGATCGCACTCGCACCGGGGCTCGGCCTGAACGCCTTCTTCGCCTTCGGCGTTGTCGGCGGCATGGGCGTGCCCTGGCAGACCGCGCTCGGCGTGATCTTCCTATCGGGTGTGTTCTTCCTGATCATCACAATCCTGCCGATCAGGGCCGCGATAATTAACTCGATACCAAAGTCGCTGAAAATGTCGATTTCAGCGGGTATCGGCCTGTTTATCGGTGTCATCGCGATGGAGATCGCCGGCATTACCGTTGACCACCCGGTGACGCTCATCACCCTCGGTGAGGTCGCCTCTCCGCAGGTGGTTCTGGTTGCCATCGGCTTTATCGGTATCATCGTCCTGGACCGGCTCGCCGTTCCAGGTGCCATCGTGCTCGGCATCATCGGCACGACCATACTGGCCCATATCGTGGGCTTGGGCGGCGGCACGTCGATGGACTTCTCCATCCCGTCGCTCGCACCGACCTTCCTGCAGCTGGATATCGCCGGCGCGTTCCAGGTCGGCATGATCTCGGTGATCATCGCCTTCCTGTTTGTCGACATGTTCGATACGGCGGGCACCCTGATCGGGGTATCCCATCGTGCAGGCCTGCTCGACGAGGATGGCAAGCTCCCGCGCATGGGCCGCGCCCTTTCCGCCGATAGTATCGCGACCATCACCGGCTCCATGGTCGGCAGCTCGACCGTCACCTCGTATATCGAGAGCGCGTCGGGTGTTCGCGAAGGCGGACGTACCGGCCTGACGGCGGTCACGGTCGGCGTGCTGTTCATCCTGGCGCTGCTGCTGGCCCCGATCATCGGACTGGTGCCGCGCTTCGCGACGGCTCCCGCCCTGATCTTCGTGGCGGTGCTCATGGTCCGTGGTCTGACGGAGATCGATTGGGAAGACGTCACCGAGTATGCCCCGGCGGTTCTCGCCGCGGTGGTGATGCCGTTCACCTTCTCGATCGCCCACGGTATCGCGTTCGGCTTTATCGTCTATGCGGCCGGCAAACTCCTGACGGGCCGGGCGGGCGAAGCCAGCCCTGTCCTGTATGCCATGGCGGTGTTGTTCGTGGCGCTATACGGGTTCGGCCTCATCTAGCGACGAACTCCATACAAATGCAAAGCGGGCCGGGATTTTCCCGGCCCGTTTTCGTTCAACCCACCGTCATCCAGGGCGGCTCCCTTTCAGCGATCTCCGCAAAGACCGGGCAGCTCTCCCGGTGCGCGCCGGGCAGATACCCAGTGCTCATCAGGAACTCGCCGGTGATCTCGCCGCCGGTGAACTTGAAGGTCTTCTTGAACAGCTTCACCCAAGCGTCCTTATCGAGCTTGATATGGGTATGTTGTTCATTGAGCCATTGAGAAAAACCGCCATGGCTGTCCCGCATCGCAACGATGCATTGCGCATTGTGGATCGCCGCATCGACTTTCAGCCGGTTGCGGATAATGCGCGCGTCGGAAAGCAGGCGCTCACGGTCCTTCGCGCCATAATTGGCGACCGTCTCGACATCGAAACCCTCGAACGCTGCCACGAAACCTGTGCGTTTTCGCAAGATCGTCAGCCAGCTCAACCCTGCCTGGTTGATCTCCAAAATCAGGCGTTCGAACAGGGCGGATTCGTCGTCCGTTGGAAACCCGTATTCGGTATCATGATAGGGTCCGTGCCACTCGTGACCCGGCGCAATATCGCAGTATCCTGACACGTCAAAATTCCCTTACCGTTTCGTCCGACAGAGAGAATACCGATTTCCACGCCACCGCAACCTCCAGTGCAGCCTGCCGAGCAGCCGAGCCTTGGGGGCATTTTCTGGGCCTTTCTGGTGATGGGCGCGACCGCGTTCGGCGGCCCCGTCGCCCATTTCGGCTATTTCCGGACCGAGTTCGTCGATCGCCGCAAATGGATCGACGAGCGCGGTTATGCAGACCTGGTTTCCCTCTGCCAGTTCCTGCCCGGCCCGGCCTCGAGCCAGACCGGCATCGCCATCGGCATGATCCAGCGCGGCTGGCTGGGCGGGGTGGCCGCCTGGCTGGGTTTCACGACGCCCGCGGCGATCATCATGATCGGCCTCGGCTTCGGCCTGTCCTTCGCCGAGACCGCCGCCGGCCAGGGCGTCGTCCACGGCCTCAAGCTTGCCGCCGTCGCGGTCGTCGCCAACGCATTATGGGGCATGGCGCGAAATGCCTGTGGTGACGCCCTGCGCGTCAGCTTCGCGGCCATTGCCTGCGTGGTCATCCTGTTTGCCGGTGCCGCCTGGTTCCAGCTCCTGGTGATCGCGGCCGCGGCCATCGCAGGCAGCCTGATCCTGCGCGATGCGCCGCTGGACACATCGAACGCGACCCCCGCCTCGGGCAACCGCTCCGTTGGCCTGTTGCTGCTTGCGGTGTTCCTGCTGCTCCTGCTCGGCCTGCCGATCCTTGCCGAGAGCACGCAGTCGGGCAACCTCGATGCCTTCACCGGGTTTTACCGGGTCGGCTCGCTGGTCTTCGGCGGCGGGCATGTGGTGCTGCCATTGCTGGAAGCAGAAGTGGTGCCCACCGGCTGGACATCCACGGACGCGTTCCTGGCCGGATATGGTGCTGCCCAGGCGATCCCGGGGCCGATGTTCGCGCTGACCGGCTATCTCGGCAATATCATCGATCCGGGCAACGGCTATCTCGGCGGCTGGACCGGCGGGGTGCTGGCGATCGTGGCGGTGTTCCTGCCGTCATTCCTGTTGCTGGGTGCGACCCTGCCCTACTGGGACGCGTTACGTTCCCGCGCCCGGATACGGTCCGCGCTCAGCGGCGTGAACGCGGCCGTGGTCGGGCTGTTGCTGGCGGTGCTGTTCACGCCGGTGTGGACATCGAGCGTGCGGGATTCATCGGACTTCGCGACCGTGGTCGTCGCCGTGGTGTTGCTCGCCTTCTGGCGCCTGCCGCCCTGGCTGGTGGTCATGCTGGCGGCGGTGGCCGGGTTTTTCGGCGTCTAGAGGCGGTACTTGTCGGACAGTTCACGCAACGAAATACCGCTGAACTCGATGACCCCATACACGGCGGCAAACAGAATGATGGTGATGCCGGTCGTGATCAGCAGCTTGCGTATGAGCATGGGCCGCGCCGGGGCGCCATGGTCATGCCCCTCTTCAGGGTTTTCCGTCCGCCGCACGCCCCAGGGCAGCACGATGAACAGGGTGAGCCACCAGATGATGATGAATAGGACGACGGCTGTGACGGAGTTCATGGCGGATCAGACCTGTTCGAGTTCCACGAGCGTGCCGCAGAAATCCTTCGGGTGCAGGAACAACACCGGCTTGTCATGGGCGCCGGGCTTGGGCTCGCCGTCGCCCAGCACCCGCGCGCCCTCGGCCACCAGCCGGTCGCGGGCGGCGTAGATATCATCCACCTCGTAACAGACATGATGCATGCCGCCGGACGGGTTTTTCTCCAGGAACGGCGCGACGGGTGAATCCTCGCCCAGCGGGTGCAGTAACTCGATCTTGGTATTGGGCAGGTTCACGAAGACGGTCGTTACCCCGTGCGCCGGCAGATCGACAGGCTCGGACACGGACCCGCCCAGCGTGTCCCGGTAGATCGCGGCCGCGGCCGCCAGGTCCGACACCACGATCGCCACATGATTCAAACGCCCGATCACTTGCCAACGCCTCCTTGTTACGCAACCCGGACGGCTAGTCGTCCAGGCGCACCAAATGTACCTCGGTCGACGGGTTCTTGCCCCGTCGCGCCCGAAAACTCTTACGCACCGCCCGGCGCAGATGCTCGCTCAGCGCCTCATCATCGCGCCGCGCGTTTGCCTTGGCCGAGGAGAGCGCATCGAGGACATCGTCGATCACATCGTCCATCAGGTCAAAGTCATCATCCGTGTCGCCCAGCACACCTTGCGCGGACAATTGCGGCTCCGTCACCACCCGGCCCTTGCCGTCAACGACAATCGTCAACGTCGCCGCGCCGTTCCAGAGCATATGGTTGCGCTCGCGCAGATTTGAATCGTCCAGACGAATAAGGTCCCGCCCGTCGACCGCGAGGCGACCGGCCTGGACCTGGCCGGCGATCTCCGGCCCGTCGGGATGCAGCCGCAGGACATCGCCATTCTCGATAATCTGCACATGGGGTACCTGGCATTCCCGCGCCAGCTCGGCATGGGCGCGCAGATGATGCGCCTCACCATGCACCGGCACCGCGATTGCCGGCCTGATCCACTGGTACATCTGGCGCAACTCATCGCGGGCGGGATGCCCGGACACATGGACGAAGTGATCCTTCTCCGTGATCACATCGACGCCCATCGCCGTCAGCTGATTCTGCAGACGCCCGATGGGCACCTCATTGCCGGGGATGATCCGGGAGGAAAAGATGACCGTGTCGCCGCTGTCGAGCGTGATGTTCTGATGATCGTCACGCGCGATCCGCGACAGGGCCGCCCGGGGTTCGCCCTGGCTGCCGGTACAGATCAGCGCGACCTTGTCGCGCGGCAGCAGCATCGCCTCGTCTTCGCGCACGAAGGGCGGCAGGTCGCGCAGATAGCCCGTGGCGCGTGCCGCTTCCGTCATCCGCCACAGGGAACGGCCGACCAGCCCCACCGCGCGGCCATGGGCATGGGCCACCTCGGCGACGGTTTGCACCCGCGCGATGTTGCTGGCGAAGCAGGCGAATGCGACGCGTTCCTTAAAGCTCCCGACGAGCTCCTGCAGACTGTCGCGCACCTCGGCTTCAGAACCAGCCTCGCCCTCGACGGTCGCATTCGTGGAATCCCCGATCATGGCAAGCACGCCGGCATCGCCAACCGCCCGCAAGGCTGCCTCATCGGTGGTGTCGCCAACCAGCGGGTCGGGATCGAGCTTCCAGTCACCGGTGTGGAAGATGGTTCCCACGCCGGTCTTTATGACCACCCCGTTCGGTTCGGGAATGGAATGGGTCAGGGTGACCAGGGTCAGATCGAACGGGCCGATCGACACGTCCCCGCTGAGCGGAATCTCATGCACCGGCACCTTGCCGGCGAGCCCCGCCTCCTCGAGCTTGCGGCGCAGGACCGCCATGGTGAACGGGGTCGCATAGACCGAACACTTAAGCCGCGGCCAGAGGTGGGCGACGGCCCCGACATGGTCTTCATGGGCGTGGGTGACCAGCAGGCCGGCCAGTTTGTCCCGCCGGTCTTCAATGAATGCCGGGTCGGCCGTCATCACATCGACCCCCGGATACAAGGGGTCGCCGAAGGTCACGCCGCAATCGACGATCATCCACGCGCCGTCATGGCCGTAGAGATTGAAGTTCATACCGATCTCGCCCGTGCCGCCAAGGGGCACGAAGAGGACTTCGTCGGAACCGGGTATCATGCTCTTCCTTTGGGGGGTCGCCGTCAGGCGATTCCGTTGCGCCGGGCGATTTCGCGCAATCCGGCCAGGGTCAAATCAGGCTCGGTGGCATCGATCACATCGGTGACATCGGCAAACAACGGGGCGAGACCGCCGGTGGCGACCACTGTCACGGGTTTTCCGTATTCCGCCGCGATGCGCGGTACCATGCCTTCGATCATGGAGACATAGCCCCAGAATATGCCCGACTGCATGGCCGGTACCGTGGCCCCGCCAATGACCTTGTCGGGTTTTTCTATATTCACCCGCGGCAGCAACGCGCCCGCCATATACAGCGCCTCGACGGACAGGTTGATGCCCGGTGCGATCACGCCACCGCGGAAGTTTCCTGCATCGTCGACCAGGTCGAACGTCGTGCCGGTGCCGAAATCGATCACGATCAGATCACCGGGATGCTTGAGATGCGCACCCACAGCCGCCACCAGTCGATCGGCGCCAACCTGCTCGGGGCGGTCGATCAGGGCCTCGATGCCAAGCTCGACGTCCGGGTCGCGAACCACCAGCGGCGTGACCCCGAAATGGGATTCCAGCAGGTCGTCGAGGTTCCGGCGCGTGCCCGGTACCACTGTGGTGACGATCGCATAATTGATGTCGTCGACATTCAGCCCGCTGAGCGACATGAGCTGGGTCAACCAGACCGCATACTCGTCCGACGTCCGCTGCGCGTTCGTGGCAATCCGCCATTGTCCGCGCTGCACATCGCCTTCAAAAACCGCAAAGACGGTATTGGTATTGCCGCAATCGACCGCAAGCAGCATCAGTTGGCTCCTGCCCCATCATCTCGGGAGACCGTGCTTACCGGGAAAACGTCCCCCACCGCAATATGTTCGGTGCCATCGGCCGTCTCGAGCATCAGGTTACCTTGGCCATCAATCCCGGCAAACTCGCCCGCGCGGACCCCGTCGGGCAACTTGACCGTGAGTTCCGTACCCGTTGCTAACGCCAGCGCCGACCATATCGCACGGATCGGCCCGAACCCGTCCCGCGCCCATATGTCGAGCAAATCAACGAGATGCGGCAGGAACGCCTCAAGCAACGCCTCGACCGCGACGCCGTGACCGCGGGCGCGCAAACAGGTCGCACCAGGAATATCGGGCTGGCTGTCGACATTGACCCCAATACCGGCCACCACCCAGTCCAGGCGGCCACCGGGCTGTGCGGAACTTTCCAGAAGTATGCCGGATATCTTCTCAGCGCCGAGCAACAGATCATTGGGCCATTTCAGTTCGACATCTGCGCCCGCCGCTTCCCGTATCGCGCGGGCCATCGCGGCTCCCACGGCGAAACCGATCTGCGGCGCCTCCGCAATCGCGCAATCCGGGCGCAGCAAAATCGACAGGTATAGATTTCCGCGCGGCGAATTCCAGCTTCTGCCGTGTCGCCCGCGCCCCGCGGTCTGTTCCTGCGCCCACACGACTGTGAGGCCCGGCGCGCCCTCAGCGGCCAGTTGCTTGGCATCCTCGCTGGTGCTGCCGACGCTGTCTCGAACAATCAGTTGGCAACCCGGCGGTACATCCGGGTGAGCGGTCATGCCCCGAACAGAACCGCCGCGGCCGCCTCGGCGCCGCTCAGGACCGGTGCCATGCCGATGAAGAAGAAGACGGTGATCAGGCCGGTGACGGTCACGATCACGGTGATTTCGCGACCCGGCGCGCGGTCAAACGCCTCGGCGGGCTCGTCGAAATACATCAGTTTGACGATCCGCAGGTAGTAGTAGGCGCCCACGACACTGGTCAGCAGGCCGACCACGGCGAGCACATAAAGCCCCGCCTCGATCGCTGCCAGGAACACGTAGAACTTGGCAAAGAAACCCGCGAGCGGCGGAATGCCGGCCATCGAGAACATGAAAATCCCCAAAGCCGCAGCCAGATAGGGGTTGGTCTTGCTAAGGCCGGCGAGTTCGTCGATTTCCTCGACCATCCGACCTTGCCGGCGCATCGCAAGAATGCAGGCAAAGGTGCCCATGTTCATGAACAGGTAGATGCTGAGATAGAGCAGGATGCCCTGCACGCCCTGCTCGTTGCCCGCGGCAAGCCCCACCAGCACGAACCCCATATGGCCGATCGAGCTATAGGCCATCAGGCGCTTGATGTTGGTCTGCACGATGGCAGCGAAGGAACCGAGGATCATCGAGGATAGCGAGATGAACCAGATCACCTGCTGCCATTCACCAACCAGGTCACCGAACGGTTCGAGCATCACTCGAACAAACAGGGCCATGGCCGCGATCTTGGGTGCCACGGCGAAGAAGGCCGTAATGGGGGTCGGTGCGCCCTCGTAGACATCCGGCGTCCACATATGGAACGGCACCGCGGAGACCTTGAAGGCGAGCCCGGCGGCAATGAAGACCAATCCGACGATCACCCCGACGGGCGCATCGCTTTCGGCGGCAAAGATCGTGGCCAGGCCCTCGAAGCTGGTGGTCCCGGCGAAACCGTAGATCAGGGACATGCCGTAAAGCAGGATTCCCGAACTCAAAGCACCCAGCACGAAATACTTGAGACCGGCTTCGGACGAACGCAGATTATCGCGTCGGATCGCGGCCAGAACGTAGAGCGAAAGGCTCTGCAGCTCCAGGCCGACATACAGGGACAGAAGATCGTTGGCGGACACCATCATCATCATGCCGAGAACGGCAAAGACCATGAGGATCGGATATTCGAACTGCTTGATGCCCTCGCGCATGTTGTAGGGCTGGGCCAGAATCAGGGCCAGTGCCGCACCGGTAATCAGCAGCACCTTGGTAAAGACCGCGAATGCATCGACCATGAACTGGCCATTGAAGGCGGTGGTCTGACCGCTCGGCCCAGCCAGCACGAGAAGTGCGGCCACGATCATCACGAGAACACCGGCCCAGGTGACGAAACGGGTTGAATCCTCACCCCGGAACGCGCCGTACATCAGCATCACCATCGCAGCGATCGCGATGAAAAGCTCGGGCCAAACGGCAGAAATATCGACGGCAATATTCATTTTCTGCGCCTTCCGCCTAACGGCCTGCGAGGTTGAGCGGCTCAACCGAGGACAGGGCCGACTGATAATTGGCAAGGAGGTTCGAGACACTCGCATCGAACACGCTGAGGAACGGGTCGGGCCAGATGCCCATCCAGAGAACCAGGACGACCAGCGGTGCGAAGATCGCGACCTCGCGTGGTTCCAGGTCCATGATCTTCTTGAGATATTCCTTCTCGAGCTTGCCGAAGATCACCCTGCGGTAGAGATACAGCATGTAGGCCGCCCCCAGGATCACGCCGGTCGCGGCAAAGAAGGCTACCCAGGTGTTGTCCTGGAAGACCCCCAGAAGGATCAGGAATTCGCCGACGAATCCGCTGGTTCCAGGCAGACCGACAGACCCGAGCATGAACACCATGAACACGAAGGCAAATTTTGGCATTCGTTCGATGAGCCCGCCATAATGGGCGATCTCGCGGCTGTGCTCGCGGTCATAGACGACACCCACGCACAGGAACAACGCCGCTGAAATCACGCCGTGGCTCAGCATCTGGAAGATCGCACCGTCGATCCCCTGTTGGGTTGCGGTGAAGATGCCGATGGTCACAAAGCCCATATGGGCCACGGACGAATAGGCGATCAGCTTCTTCATGTCCTCCTGTGCGAGCGCCACAAGCGAGGTGTAGATGATCGCGATCACCGAGAGCGTGTAGATGAGCGGGACGAACTGTTCCGAGGCCAGCGGCAGGATCGGCAGCGAGAAACGCAGGAACCCGTAGCCGCCCATCTTCAGCACAACACACCGGCCAGAATCACGGACCCGGCCGTCGGGGCCTCCACATGGGCATCGGGCAGCCAGGTGTGCACCGGCCACATGGGCATCTTCACGGCGAAGGATGCGAAGAAGGCGAGCCACAGCCATGTTTGCATTTCGGCCGGGACGTCGAAGGCCATCAGGGTCGGGATGTCGGTTGTGCCGGCTTCGAAATACAGCGCCAGGAGCGCCAGCCAGCAGCAGCACCGACCCGGCCAGCGTGTAGAGGAAGAACTTGAAGGCCGAATAGACCCGTCGCGGGCCGCCCCAGACACCGATGATGATGAACATCGGGATCAGGACCGCTTCGAAGAAGATGTAGAACATCAGGAAGTCGAGCGCGACGAAGGTGCCGATCATCAACGTCTCGAGCACCAGAAACGCGATCATGTACTCCTTCACCCGCGACGTGATGGCCTTCCAGGAGGCCAACACGCAGATCGGCGTGAGGAATGTCGACAGGATGACGAAGAACAGCGAAATCCCGTCGATGCCCATGTGATAGGAAATATCGAAGGCCGGCAGCCATTCGATTCTTCTCGACGAACTGGAAGTCCGAAGTGGTCGGATCGAAATTGAATCCAGAGCAGCAGACTGATCAAAAAGGTAATCGAGCGACGTCCACAGCGCCACGCCCAGCGCGCGTTGCGCGATGCAACGATATGCTCCTCGGTCGCCGCGTATGGCCAGGATGAACAGCGACCCCGACCAGCGGCAGGAAGGTGACGAGCGAAGAGAATTGGGAACCCGAATCCATGATGCCGCCGCCCCTACCGGAAGAACCCGAAGCAGGAACCAGGTGGCCAACAACACCAGGCCGATCAGCATGGCAAAGGCGTAGTGATACACGAAACCCGACTGCAGCCGGCTCATGCCCGGCCGGCAAGATCGCGTACCGCGTGCGGCGATACCGTCGGGGCCGACCCCGTCGATGACCGCGCCATCGCCCGACTTCCAGAGGACCGCGTCCCAGAACGAAGGACGGGCGGACAAAGATGCGGTCATAGAGCTCGTCGAAATACCACTTGTTGAAGACGAAGCGGTAAATCGGCCGAAAGCATCGCGCCGGCAACGCGTGCCGGCAGTTCGGGCTTGGCCATGTACATGAACCAAGGCACCCAGGATACCGATAACCCCGACGGCGATCGGCAGGAGAACTTCACCCATTTGGGAACATGATGGGCGTCCTCGATGATGTTGCTCGACGTCATCAGGATCGAAGTGACCGCCAGAAATCATCCATGTCATGGCCGACAAAGTACTCAAACGCGAGTGCGCCGGAGAAGAGGGCCCCGGCCGCCAGCACCAAAAGCGGCGCGATCATCACGAGCGGAGATTCATGCGCATGGTCGAAGGTGTGGTCGTCCGCGCGTGTCCTGCCGTGGAAGGTCAGGAACAGCAGGCGCCAGGAGTAGAAGGCCGTCATCAACGCCGCCGCAATACCCGCCCAGAAAGCATATTGCCCCATCCCCGTATGGGCCGCGAAAGCGGATTCAAGGATGATGTCCTTCGAGTAGAAGCCGGCAAAGCCGATCCCCAGCAGCGGGATTCCGACTCCCGCGAGCGCCAGGCTGCCGATCCACATCAGGACCGCGGTGTACTTGCGCATCTTCGGATACAGGCCGCCCATCTTGCGCATGTCCTGCTCGTCATCCATGCCATGGATGACGCTGCCGGCGCCCGAGGAACAGCAGGGCCTTGAAGAAGGCGTGGGTCATCAGGTGGAAAATCGCGGCCGGATAAGCGCCCACGCCCGATGGCGAAGAACATGTAGCCCAGCTGGGAACAGGTCGAATAGGCGATGACCCGTTTGATGTCGAACTGGGTCAGCCCGATCGTCGCGGCGAAGAAAGCCGTCGTGCGCCGACGAAGGCAACGACGGTCAGCGCCAGGGGCGCGAACTCGAACATTGGTGACAGGCGCGCAACCATGAACACGCCGGCCGTTACCATCGTTGCGGCATGGATCAGCGCCGAGACCGGCGTGGGGCCTTCCATCGCATCGGGCAGCCATGTGTGGAGGCCGATCTGCGCCGACTTGCCCATCGCACCCACGAACAGCAGGAGGCAGAGCGTGGTGACGATATCCACTTCCATTGACAGGAAGTTGAAGGTCCGCCCCGCCAAGTCCGGAACGGCAGCAAAGACCGTGTCGAAATCGAGGGTTCCGAAGGCGAAGAAAACGCCGAAGATGCCCAGCATGAAACCGAAATCGCCACCCGGTTCACGACGAACGCCTTGATGGCGCGGCGTTGGCCGACGGGCGCCCGAACCAGAATCCGATCAGCAGATACGACATCAACCCGACGCCTTCCCAGCCGAAGAACATCTGGACGAAATTATCCGCCGTCACGAGCGCCAGCATGAAGAAGGTGAACAGGCTCAAATAGGCCATGAACGCGGCTTGTGCGGGTCGTGGGACATGTAACCGACGGAATAGACATGGACCATCGAGGACACGACGTTGACCACGAACATCATCACGGCCGTTAATGTGTCGACCCGCAGAGCCCAGCTCACTTCAAGCGTTCCTGAATCGATCCAGGTAAACAGCTCGACCGTACGTTCGTTCCCCTGAATGCCGACATACCAGAGCAGGTAGCTTGAAAGCACCGCGGCGATTAGCATGGGAATGACCGTGACGAGCTGCGCGGCTCGATCGCCCATGCGGGTTCCGAAGATTCCGGCGATAAGGCCGCCGATGAGCGGCAAGAAGACGGCGAGTTCGATCATCTCCCGATCAACCCTTCATCATGTTGATGTCTTCGACCGCAATCGATCCGCGGTTGCGGAAATAGACAACAAGAATGGCCAGCCCGATCGCGGCTTCCGCCGCGGCGACCGTAAGAATGAACATCGCAAACACCTGGCCAACCAGGTCTCCGAGATGGGCGGAAAAGGCGACGAAGTTGATGTTGACCGCGAGCAGCATCAACTCGATGGACATCATGATGATGATCACGTTCTTGCGGTTCAGGAAGATACCGAAGATGCCGAGGGTGAACAGGATCGCCCCGACCGTCAGATAATGGGAAAGACCGATTTCAAGCATCAGGCGCCGCTCCCCGTGGTGATATCACGCACTTCGACCACGTCCTCGCGACGGCGCGAGACCTGATCGGCGATCTTCTGTCGCCGCACGCCGGGCCGGTGCCGCAACGTCAGGACAATCGCACCGATCATCGCGATCAGCAGAATCAGGCCCGATGCCTGGAACAGGTAGATGTAGTCGGTATAGATGATCTGGCCGAGTGCATGGGTGTTGGTCACCTGATCCGGCGGCAGGATCGGCGCCGTCAGGGCTTGCCCGGAATCCGGCGCGACGATCCACGTCCCGAAGATCAGGATCAGCTCGGCGGCCAGGATCAGCCCGATCAGGGCCCCGATCGGCAGATATTGCAGGAAGCCTTCGCGCAGCTCGGCGAAGTTGATGTCGAGCATCATGACGACGAAGAGGAACAACACCGCGACCGCGCCGACATAGACAATGACCAGAACCATCGCCAGGAATTCCGCACCGATCAGGACGAAGAGCCCGGCGGAATTGAAGAAGGCAAGAATCAGGAACAGGACCGAATGCACCGGGTTGCGGGCGGATATGACCATCACACCCGATGCAACGGCGATAGCGGCGAAGAGGTAAAATGCGAGTGCCTGAATGACCAAAGTCTCGTCCCCCGCCTACCGGTACGGCGCGTCAGCGGCGAGCGCCGACGCGAGCTCGGATTCCCACCGATCGCCGTTCACGAGAAGCTTTTCCTTGTCATACATCAGCTCCTCACGGGTCTCGGTCGCAAACTCGAAGTTCGGGCCTTCGACGATGGCATCCACCGGGCAGGCTTCCTGACAGAAGCCGCAATAGATGCATTTCGTCATATCAATGTCGTAGCGGGTCGTGCGGCGCGATCCATCGTCACGCGGTTCCGCCTCGATCGTAATCGCCTGGGCCGGGCAGATCGCCTCGCAAAGCTTGCAAGCGATACAGCGCTCCTCGCCATTCGGATAACGGCGCAGCGCATGCTCTCCGCGAAAGCGCGGGCTGATCGGCCCTTTCTCGTAGGGATAGTTGATCGTGACCTTCGGCTTGAAGAAGTACTTCAAGGTGAGCCACATGCCGGCGACGATCTCCAGCAGGAGCAGCGAACGGGCGGTACGGTCGAGCATAGCCATATCGTTCCTCCTAATTCACAACGCCGGGATACCAGTCGAACACGACGATCGCGCCCGCGGTCACCACAACCCAAAGCAGCGAGGCCGGCAGGAACACCTTCCAGCCCAGCCGCATGAGCTGGTCATATCGATATCGCGGCAAAGTCGCGCGCACCCAAAGGAACACGAACAGCATGGCCGAGACCTTGAGAGCGAACCAGATGATCCCGGGCACCCAGTTGAAGATCGCGATGTCGAGCGGCGGCAGCCAGCCGCCCAGGAACAGGATGACGGTCATCCCGCTCATCAACACCATGTTGGCGTATTCACCCAGGAAGAACAGCGCAAAGGCCATCGCCGAATATTCGACGTTGTAGCCGGTCACGAGCTCGGCTTCCGCTTCCGGCAGGTCGAACGGCGCGCGGTTGGTCTCTGCCAGCGCCGACACCACGAACACGATGAACATCGGCAGCAATGGAATGAAGAACCAGACATCCTGCTGCGCCAGGACGATATCGGTCAGGTTCAGCGAACCGACGGCCAGCAGCACTGTGATAATCACGAAGCCAATGGAAACCTCGTAGGACACCATCTGAGCCGCGGAGCGCAGCGCACCCAGGAACGGGTATTTCGAGTTCGACGCCCAGCCGGCCATGATGATGCCGTAGACACCCAGCGAGCTGATGGCGAAGAGGTAGAGGATACCGACATTGATGTCGGACAGGACCCAGCCATCGTCGACCGGAATGACCGCCCAGCCGACCATGGCAAGGATGAAGGTCAACATCGGCGCCAGCAGGAAGACCACCCGGTTCGCGCCGGTCGGAATGATCAGTTCCTTGGTCATCAGCTTGAGCGCGTCGGCAAAGGGCTGCAGCAGGCCGAATGGCCCCACCACGTTCGGCCCCATGCGCAATTGCATAAGCCCGATCACCTTGCGCTCGGCGTATGTCAGGTACGCAACCACAATGAGCAGCGGCACGACGATGAACAGGATCTGGATAACGATCCAGACCGTCGGCCAGGCATATGACCACCAGAACTCAACCATCCGTGCCGGTCCTCTCGCCGTTGCCCGTCACGAACTCACGGGTGCATTCGGCCATCGTCTCGGACGCGCGACTGATCGGGTCGGTCATATAGTAGTTGGCCACCGGGCTTTCGAACGGTGCCGCATCCATCTCTCCGGCGGTCCCGAACGTCTCCCAGCTCGCCGCCGGGACCTCGTCGACCTGATCGAAGACGGGGTTTGCGGCCGACATCGCGGCGCGCACGTCGCCCAGCGTCATATAGTCCAGTTTCGCGCCCACCACGTCCGACAGCGCGCGCAGAATGCTCCAGTCCTCACGGGCATCGCCTGGCGGCTGTACCGCCTGACGCCCGAGTTGCACCCGGCCTTCCGTGTTCACATAGGTGCCGTTCTTCTCGGTGTAGGCAGCCCCCGGCAAAATCACGTCGGCGCGGTGCGCACCGGTATCACCATGGTGGCCCTGATAGACGACGAACGCATCGCCCAGGCCGGACGTGTCGATCTCATCGGCGCCCAGCAGATAAACAAGCTCGATGTCACCGGCCGCGGCACCGGCAACGATGCCCGCCACATCGCGACCGCCTTCGCCCGGCACGAAGCCGAGATCGAGGCCACCCACGCGCGCGGCGGCCGTATGCAGAACGTTGAAGCCGTTCCAGCCGTCACGCACGACATTGCAGCTTTCTGCCAGCGCCCGCGCACTCGCCAGCACCGCGTCGCCGTCACTGCGGGCAAGCGCACCCATGCCGACAATCACGACCGGCCGCTCGGCACTCTTGAGGGTCTCGGCGAACGGATGGGAACCATCGGCTATGGCCTTCAGCGTGTCCGGTCCGGCACCCAGGTTTTCACACGGATAGGTCAGGTCGATCTGCGGACCGACGGCGGCGATCGCTGCACCGCCCTGGAGCCAGGCCTTGCGCAGGCGCGTGTTGACCAGCGGTGCTTCCCAGCGTGGGTTGCTGCCGATCAGGAGCACCGCGTCCGCCGTCTCGAGCCCGGCGATGGTCGTGTTCATCAGATAACCCGCGCGCGCACCGGTCGAGAGCTTCGCGCCGTCCTGGCGGCAATCCAAGTTCGGCGAACCAACAGCGTCCATTAACCCCTTGAGAGCAAACATGGATTCGGCATCACACAGGTCTCCGGCGATGGCCGCGATACGGCTGCCGTCGAGGCCCTTCATCTTGTCCGCGATCGCCGCGAAGGCTTCGTCCCAACTCGCCTCGGTGAGCTTTCCGTCCCGGCGAACATAGGGTCGATCGAGGCGCTGGCGCGACAGCGCATCACAGGCGTAGCGTGACTTGTCGCCGAGCCATTCCTCGTTCACGTCCTCATTGAGGCGCGGCAGAACGCGCAATACCTCTGTCTGGCGTGCATCCACCCGGATCGCGGCACCGACCGCATCGAGCACATCGATGGATTCGGTCTTCGACAATTCCCACGGCCGCGAGACAAACGCATAGGGCTTGGACGTCAGCGCACCGACCGGGCACAGATCAATGACGTTTGCGCTCAACTCGGAATCGAGGGATTTCTCGAGATAGGTCGTGATCTCGGCATGCTCGCCGCGGCCCAGCAGGCCGAGTTCCGGCACACCGGCAATCTCCGTCGCGAACCGCACGCAGCGGGTGCAGTGGATGCAGCGGGTCATGATCGTCTTGACCAGCGGCCCCATATGCTTGTCCTTGACCGCGCGCTTATGCTCTTCGAAGCGCGAGCCGTCGCGGCCATAGGCCATGGCCTGGTCCTGGAGGTCGCATTCGCCGCCCTGGTCGCAGATCGGACAGTCCAGCGGGTGGTTGATGAGCAGGAACTCCATCACCCCGTTGCGGGCCTTCTTGACCATTTCGCTGTCGGTCTTGATCTCCATGCCGTCCGCGACCGGCAGCGCACAGGATGCGGCGGGCTTGGGCGGACCGGGCGAGACTTCAACCAAGCACATGCGGCAGTTACCGGCGACCGAGAGGCGCTCGTGGTAACAGAATCGCGGAATTTCCTTGCCGGCCATCTCGCAGGCCTGCAACGCGGTCACCCCATCGGGAACTTCGATCTCGACGCCGTCGACGGTCACTGTTGGCATCTATCCGCTCCCTATTCCGCGGCCTGAGCGGGTGCACTGCCCGTCTTGCGCTCGAGAATGCGGCGCTCGAGTTCCGGCCGGAAATGCCGGATCAAGCCCTGGACCGGCCATACACCGCCGTCGGCGAGCGCACAAATGGTGTGGCCCTCGATCTGCTTGGTCACTTCCCAGAGCATGTCGATTTCCTCGATTTCGGCATCGCCGGTCACCAGCCGCTGCATAACCCGATACACCCAGCCCATGCCCTCGCGACACGGTGTGCACTGGCCGCAGCTCTCATGGCGGTAAAAATGGCTCAGCCGTGCAATCGCCTCGACCATGTCGGCCGACTTGTCGATGACGATCACCGCGGCGGTTCCAAGCCCGGTGCTGTGCTCGCGCAGGGAGTCGAAATCCATCAGCACGTTGTCGCAGATGTTCTTCGACAAACACGGCGTGGAGGACCCGCCCGGGATCACGGCCTGGAGATTTTCCCAGCCGCCGCGCACACCGCCGGCATGCTTCTCGATGAGCTCCTTCAGGGGAATGCTCATCTCTTCCTCGACGTTGCACGGATTGTTCACATGGCCGGATATAGAGAAGATCTTGGTGCCGGTGTTGTTCTCGCGGCCAAAGCCCGCAAACCATGACGGCCCGCGACGCAATATGGTCGGCGCCACCGCGATGGTCTCGACATTGTTGACCGTCGTCGGACAGCCATACAGGCCACAGGCCGCCGGGAACGGAGGCTTGAGCCGCGGCTGGCCTTTCTTGCCTTCGAGGCTTTCGAGCAGTGCCGTTTCCTCGCCGCAGATATACGCACCCGCACCCCGATGCAGATAGACGTCGAAGTCCCAGCCCGAATTGCACGCATTCGGGCCGATCAGTCCGGCCTCATAGGCCTCGTCGATGGCCTGCTGCAGATGAGAGGCCTCGGAATAGAACTCACCGCGCACATAGATATAGGCCGCGTTCGCCCCCATCGCGAAGCCCGCCACCAAGCAGCCCTCGACCAGCGTGTGGGGGTCGTAGCGCAGGATCTCGCGGTCCTTGCAGGTACCCGGTTCCGACTCGTCCGCATTGACCACCAGATAATGGGGTCGTCCGTCGCGACGTTCTTCGGGCGGCATGAACGACCATTTCACGCCCGTCGGGAAACCCGCCCCGCCGCGTCCGCGCAGGCCGGATTCCTTCATCTCGTTGACCAACGTTTCCCGGCCACGTTCGATGAGCGCCTTGGTGTTGTCCCAGATGCCCCGGCGCTTCGCGCCCTCGAGCCGCCAGTCATCCTGGCCATAGAGGTTCTGGAAGATACGATCCTTGTCCTGAAGCATCACGCACCCTCCCCGGCGCCGGTCAAGCTGGCGCGTTCACCGGTCGGCTCGGACCCCGCCCGCCCCGATTGGGACCCGGGCTTCGGTGTCTCGCCGCGCTTGAGCGCTTCCAGGACATCCTTGAAACTTTCGGCCGTCAGGTCCTCGTAATACTCGTCGTTGATCTGAACCATGGGCGCGTTGCAACAGGCGCCGAGGCACTCGACCTCGACCACGGTGAAGGCGCCGTCGTCGCTCGTCTCGCCGAGCCCACATCCGGTGACTTCCTCGGCCACCGCGCGCAGGTCGTCGGACCCGCGCAACCAGCATGGCGTCGTGCGGCACAGCTGCACGAAATTCTTGCCGACCGGCTCCAGGTTGAACATCGAATAGAAACTCGCGACCTCGAGCACCCGGATCTTGGGCATATCGAGATAGGCGGCCACATGCTCCAGCGCCTCGGTCGGCAACCAGCCACCGGCCTGCCGCTGGGCCAGGTCGAGCAGCGGGATCACCGCGCTCTGCTGCCGGCCTTCGGGATAGCGCGCCACGATCGTCTCGGCACGGGCGCGATAGGTGTCGTCAAAAGCAAACGTGTCGCTCATCGGTCGACCTCTCCGAACACGATATCAAGGCTGCCGATCACCGCCGGCACATCCGCCAGCATATGGCCCTTCGTCAGGGCCTCGACGGCCTGCATGAAGGCAAAGCCCGGCGCGCGGATCTTGCAGCGATAGGGCTTGTTGCTGCCATCGGCCACGAGATAGACGCCGAATTCGCCTTTCGGCGCCTCGACGGCCGTGTAGGTCTCGCCGGCGGGCACGTGATAACCCTCGGTGTAGAGCTTGAAATGATGGATCAGCGCTTCCATCGAATGCTTCATCTCGCCGCGGCGCGGCGGGGTGAGCTTGTGGTTCTGCGTCATGACGGGACCATCGGGCATCTCGTCCAGGCACTGCTTGATGATCCTCAGGCTCTGACGCATCTCCTCGACCCGAACCAGATAACGGGTATAGCAGTCACCGGTCTTGCCCACCGGCACATCGAAATCCATCCGGTCGTAGACGTCATAGGGCTGGGACTTGCGCAAATCCCACGCCACGCCACTCGCACGCAGGGTCGGGCCGGTCATGCCCCAGTCCATCGCCTCTTCGGGCGAGAACACGCCGATATCGACGGTGCGCTGCTTGAAGATACGGTTCTCGGTGAGCAGGCTTTCCATGTCGTCGATGAACTTCGGATAGCTCTCGCAGAAGGCGTAGATATCCTCGACCAGTCCCGCGGGCAGATCCTGATGCACACCGCCCGGACGGAAATAGGCCGCATGCAGCCGTGCGCCCGAGACCCGCTCGTAGAATTCCATCATCCGCTCGCGTTCCTCGAACCCCCACAGCAATGGCGTCATGGCCCCGACATCCAGCGCGTAGGTCGTCAGGTTCATGATGTGGTTGAGGATGCGGGTGATCTCGGAGAACAGCACCCGAATATACTGGCCGCGCTCGGGCACTTCGATGCCGAGCAGCTTTTCAACCGCCAGGGCGTAAGTGTGCTCCTGGCACATCGGCGAGACGTAATCGAGCCGGTCGAAATAGGGCACCGCCTGCAGATAGGTCTTGTACTCGATCAGCTTCTCGGTGCCCCGATGGAGCAGCCCGATATGCGGATCGGCGCGCTCGACAACCTCCCCGTCCATTTCGAGGACGAGGCGGAGCACGCCATGGGCCGCGGGATGCTGCGGCCCGAAGTTGAGGGTCATATTCTTGATCGCGACTTCGGACATCAGGTGCTCTCGGCCCCCTCTTCCTCATCAACTTCGGCCTTTTCATCACCGGGGAGAATTTCGTTCATGCCCTCCCAGGGACTGAGAAAATCAAAGCTGCGGAAATCCTGGGTCAGCTTGACCGGATCGTAGACAACGCGCTTCTGGGTCTCGTCGTAACGCACCTCCACGCGCCCGGTCAGCGGGAAGTCCTTACGCATCGGATGACCCTCGAACCCGTAGTCGGTGAGGATTCGACGCAGGTCGGGGTGATCGGCGAAGTAGATGCCGTACATGTCCCAGGTCTCGCGCTCGCACCAGCCGGCCGCGCTGTAGACGCTGGTCGCAGATGGTACCGGTTCGTCCTCGCCGACACTCAGCTTCACGCGCACGCGCTGGTTCTGGCTCATCGACAGCAACGTGTACACAACATCGAACCGCGCCTCGCGCTCGGGATAGTCGGCACCGCAGATATCGATGAGCACCTTAAAGAGGCAGGTACTGTCGTCGCGCAGGAATGTCAGCACCCGGGTGATCGACGCCGGCCGCACCGTCACCATCAGCTCGCCGACGGCGACCTCGGTGCCGATCACTTCCTGCGGCAACGCAGCGGCGATATATTCGCCGAGATCTGTGAGTGCTTCGTCCATGCCGGTGTCCGTAATACCTTGCTCGGTGCCCGTTCTAGCGCGCGATGGTTCCGGTACGCCGGATCTTTCGCTGCAACTGCATGATGCCGTAGAGCAATGCTTCTGCCGTGGGCGGGCAGCCGGGCACGTAGATATCGACGGGAACAATTCGGTCGCATCCGCGCACAACCGAGTAGGAATAATGGTAGTAGCCCCCGCCGTTGGCGCAGGAGCCCATGGAGATCACCCAGCGCGGCTCGGGCATCTGGTCGTAGACCTTGCGGAGCGCCGGCGCCATCTTGTTGGTCAGCGTGCCGGCGACGATCATCACATCGGACTGGCGCGGGCTCGGCCGAAACAGAAAACCGAACCGGTCCATGTCGTAGCGCGATGCCGCCGTGTGCATCATCTCGACTGCGCAGCAGGCCAGACCGAAGGTCATCGGCCAGAGCGAGCCCGTGCGGGCCCAGTTCACCAGCTTGTCTGCGTTGGCCAGCACGAAACCCTTGTCGGCCAGCTCCGCGGAGACCGCTTCAATCGCCGCGTCCTGATCGGGACCGGGCTGGAAGACGGCTTCGGCGGGGTCGCGAACGGTTATTCCCATTCGAGCGCTCCTTTGCGCCATTCATAAACAAATCCGACCGTCAGGATTCCCAGGAACACGATCATCGACCAGAAGCCGAATTCACCGATATCCGAGAGCGTGATGGCCCAGGGGAAGAGAAAGGCGACCTCGAGGTCGAAAATGATGAACAGGATCGCCACGAGATAGAAACGCACATCGAACTTCATGCGCGCGTCGTCGAAGGCATCGAAGCCACACTCATAGGCGGAATTCTTTTCAGGGTCGGGCTTGCGTGCGCCGACGATCACGGATGCCATGATCATCAGGGCCGACAGACCGACGGCCAGGCCGAGAAAGATCAAAATCGGCAGGTATTCGAGGAGGAGTTCTTCCATCGATAAAACCTTGGTTTCGGCCCTCGGAAGCGTGCGTTATCCGATCTGGATCGGCCCCGAATCGCACGCCCGAAAACCCCGTATCAAGCGGGCTCAGGCTTACACCAGCGCGCACGGCCGTGCAAGACTACGAACACGCGCGTGAGGCGTTGTAGCGCAAGTATTTTCGCTTGTTTGAAATCGTCGGACCTGACACCCGATTCGAATGCAAAACAGGACCCGCGAGGGTCCTGGCGCAATTCTTCGTCTGTGGGCTTAGTGGCGGGAGTGACGGGACTCGAACCCGCGGCCTCCGGCGTGACAGGCCGGCGCTCTAACCAACTGAGCTACACCCCCAAGCCGAGAGCGGATGTACTGCCGCCCCCACCTGATGTCAAGCGAAGGGGACATGATTCCGCTTGTTCAGGCGGAAAGAACCTTGCGCATCGCCTCGGCGGCGTAAATTTGCGCGGCGCGTCCGTCATCGACCACGGGTGCAAACGAGTAAAAACCGTGCATCATTCCCGGGTAATCCCGGTGCTCGACGGGCACCCCGGCAGCGTCCAGTGCCTTGGCCAGTGCAACACCCTCATCGTGGAGGACATCGCATTCCGCGGTGATCACCATTGCGGGAGGCAGATTCGAAAAATCCTTGGCTCGCAACGGCGCGGCCCGCCAGTCTTCCCGGTCCTCAGGGCCGTTCAAGTAGTGATCGCGAAACCAGTTCATGCCGGCGGCGGTGAGAATACCCGCACCTTCCGCATAGGTCTCGTAAGACGGCGTGTCGAAGGCATAGTCCGCCACCGGGTAGACCAGCAGCTGGAACGCGATGTCCGGGCCGCCCGCATCGCGGGCCATCATGGCCACGACCGCGGCGAGGTTGGCGCCCGCGCTGTCGCCGGCCACCGCGATGCGGGCCGGGTCCACGCCGAGCTGGCGGGTATTCTCCGCGACCCACTTGGTCGCGGCGTAACAATCTTCGGGGGCTGCGGGAAACTTGTGCTCGGGGCCCATGCGGTAATCGACCGAGACCACCAGGTAGCCCGTATCTGCACATAAATTACGCGCCACCTGATCGTGGGAATTCAGGCTGCCGATTACGTGGCCGCCGCCATGGAAGAACATGATGGCCGGCGCGATATCGGTCTGCACCAGGTCGGGCCAATAGACCCGCATGGTCATGTCGTCGCCCCCCGCCCCGTCGATTACGGTGTCGGCGACCATGCGCACCTTCGTGCGATCCTGATCGCGTTCGCGCGACATCTCGTCCATCTGCACCCGCGCCTCCTCGGGCGTGAGCTCATGGGTCGGGCGCACCCCGGCAGCCGCGGCGCGTTCGATCAACGCAACAATTTGAGGGTGAAGTGCCATGCTTGTCTCTCTGGTGAAAAGTTGCGCCGGAATGCGGCCCGGCGGATGATACAAAACACACCGGTCGCCAAACAATCCACCCTTGAGGAATGGCCATGCCCGACGCTAGCGAACTTTCCATCGAAACTCTCAAGCACGAACTCGTCGACGGCTATCACATGCTGGGGCATGCGGGGCTCGGACTGGGTCTCCTCGCACACCTCACCATGCGCACGCCTGGCAGCGATACGTTCTGGACCTACCAACTTGGCAAGAGCGTGGAAGAAGTCGCCTACGACGATCTCCGCGAAGTGGATTACGAACTGAACCTTCAGGGGCCGGACGGCACGGTCAACCCGACCTTGCGCATTCACGGCATGGTCTATGCCGCACGGCCCGACATCATGTGCATTGCCCATCATCACGGCGATAATTGCGTCGCCATGGGTGCCATCGGCGCAAACCTCCAGACATTCGATCGCAACGCGGCACGCTTCCACGGCGACATCGACATTATCGAGGACTACGACAACGCCCAGGAGATCGCGGAACAGGGTGACGCCATCGTCGACAAGCTCGCGGGCAAGCGTGCACTCATCCTGCAATATCACGGGGTCCTGGTCGGCGGGCGGTCGGTACGCGACACGGTTATCTCGACCATCGAACTCGAACGCTCCATGGGCGTTCAACTCAAGGCGATGGCAGCCGGAACCATCCAGACCATGCGCGAAGGCGAGATCGAGAACGCAAAGGCGTTTCTCACGTCCGATTTGTTCATCGACGGCACCTGGGACTATCGCAAGCGCGTGATGGCCCGCGCGGGGTGACTATTCATCGGCGCAGGTCGGTGCCAGAATGTTACCAATAATGGAATTCTGAGAGAGCACGCCATGGGAACGCCCAAAGTCATTGTCCAGCTGTACCCGGTCATCCCGGCCGAGGACGAACATGATCGCCGCGCCAAACGACCGATCGGTCGTGACGCCGGCCTGTACAACAAGATCGTCCATGAGTGGACCGACATCCTCAAGGCCGCCGACGAGATGGGCGTATGGGGCATGTCCACGATCGAGCATCATCTGCATTCCGAAGGCTACGAGGTCGGGCCGAACCCGGGCGTCATGAATGCGCACTGGGCGTCTCACGCCAAGAACATCCATGTCGGGGCTTTCGGCTATGTCATGGCCACTCATGACCCGATCCGCGTCGCCGAAGAAACCGCGATCATCGACCACCTGACCAACGGCAAATACTTCGTCGGCTTCGCGCGCGGCTACCAGTCGCGCTGGGCAAATATCCTGGGCCAGGCCAACGACGCCGTCGCGACGGTGTCTGACGGCAGCTCCAACGATGCCAAGAACCGGGAGATCTTCGAAGAGCGCGTCGAGATGGTGCTCGATTGCTGGACCAAGGATTCGGTCGAGCTCAACGGCAAGTTCTGCCAAGCCCCCTACCCCCATGACACGGGCATCGCCGATTACGAGGGCTACGAGATCGCGCGCGAGGCGGGTGCCGAAGGTGAGATCGACGATGACGGCGTGCTCCGCCGCATCTCCGTCGTGCCGAAGCCGTTCCAGGACCCGCACCCGCCAGTGTTCTGTGCGGTTGCCCGCTCACGCGCCACGATCGAGTTTGCCGCCAAGCACGGGTTCCGGCCGAGCTACTTCAACCCGACCGATGGCGTCGTCGAGCTTGCCGGCGTCTATCAGGAGGAGGCCGCCAAGCATGGGCGCCAGCTCCAATATGGGCAGATGCAAAACATCGTGCGCCACACCCGGATCGGGAAATCAGCCGAGGATTTCGACCGCAAGCTGCGGGCCTATGACCTCGACATCTTCAAGAATTTCTACTCGGTGTTCGGCAACCACAATGTGGACCCGGTCAACAACGATGCCGAGGCCGCGTTCCGCGCGATGAAGGAGCATAAGTTCTTCCTCGGCGGCACGATTGATGATGCGATCGCCGACTGGAAGGATATCTATTCGCGCATTCCGTGCGAATACATCACCCTGATCTGGCACTGGGCCCAGCAGCCCAAGGACGAGATGCTCGAAGAGCTGCAGCTCTTCATGGAGAAGGTCGTCCCCGAGCTCGAGACGCCGGACTTCGTCGCCGCCGCGGAGTAGCCCTTCCGACTAGGCCGCGCGGGACCGTTTGCTGCCGCGCACCTTCGGCTTCAGGTCATCCCGGCAGAAGGCGTGCAGGAAGCAGGTCCGCTCGCCGACCTCCAGGATCTTCTGGGCCGTGTCATCATCCGCATCCGTTTCAAGATAGACATGGGTTTCCACCGGCTGGGCAACGGCTGCCTTCCCCGTGCCGCCCGACGCGCCGCCGAGTGAGAAATGGGTGTCCTGAATGACCGAGTAACCCGTCAGCGGCAATTTCGCCATCTTCGAGAAACGGCCCATCTGGGTCATGAAGCACAGGCCAATCCCGCCCGAGATCAGCGAGGCCGCATCCGGTGCGCGCCCGTCTTCGGATGACAGGAATTCCCAGCTCGGCGCTTCGGGGCCGTACTGTTCCTTCATGATGTGCTTCACGCCATCCTCACGCAGCACGCAGCTCGTGTGCATGTGCAGATTGGAAATGTCACCGCGCTCCGCGTCCGTCGCGATACGGGTTTTGAGGAAGGCTTCATAGGCCGGCCCTTCCTCGCGCATGAAGAGCACGAGATCGTCGACGGCCGGGCTGTCGGCCAGGCGTTCGAGATTGGGGAAATTGTCGCCCGGGTTGGGGAACGGTTCCATGTCGAGCGGCGTTACCGCGCTCGGGGTCAGGACCTTGCCGTTGTGGACGAGGGTGAACAGGCTTGGATGTTCACCACGTGCGAGGCCGTTGAGGGGCGCTGCTGCAACCGCCTCATAGAGCAATGTCTGCAGTTCCGCGTCGTCGCAATCCGCCTCGCAATTGACCGTCAGCTCCGGCGCCATCGCGCCGCTGTTCATTGTGCCTTTGCGGAAGTCACCCTCTCGATAATATTTGTTCTCGAGCACGAGTTCGAGGTCGCGCAGCTCGATCTGGCGCTGTTCGGCAAGGGCGACGATCTCGTTCATATAAGACGCGATCATGCCCGCGCTGAGGTAGGTCAGCGGGTTCGGCGCCTTGTTGAACCCCCCCAGATGCTCACCCTCATCGCATGCGAAACGCCACGCGGTGCCGGTGGCCGCGTTCACGACAAGCGCCTCTTTCTGCATGCCGCCCAGGGACCGAACCCAGGTGCGCAGGGACTGGCCATGGGGGTTCGGCGGTGTCGGGAATCCTGCCTCGGCGGCATTCGCCGCGATGTAGTAGAGGGGTTCACCAATTTCTTCGAGGGGTGTCATGCTCATCGTCCTGCCCTTTGTTTTATTTTCAGCACGGATTGATCCGCGCGCTTGCTCTGAAGATTTCGATCTAGATATGTCGGCGAACGCGCCGCGGCAAGTCGCCCACTACAACATCACCGTGCCGCCATCGACCATGATTGTCTGCCCGGTCACGAAGCGGCTCGCATCAGATGCGAGATAGATAATTGTACCGGTCATGTCTGTCGGCTCAAGGTTGCTTTTCAGGCTCTGGCTCCGGGCGATGGCATCCATTATGCCGTCCCGCTTCTCGCCCATGAACTCATCCGTGCCTTCCGTCTGTACCGCACTTGGTGCGACCGCATTGACCCGGATCCAGTCCCGGCCGAGTTCGCGCGCGAGTGAACGCGTCATGCCGATGACCGCCGCCTTGGAGGTCGCATAATCCACCGCGTAGGCCATGCCGTACTTGGCCGCGAGTGAGGAGATATTAACGATCGAACCGCCTCCCGCCTCGCGCATGGCGGGCACACATGCCTTGCAGCATTGCCAGATGCCCTTGACGTTGACGGCCATCACCCGGTCCCACTGGTCGTCTGAAAGACTGTCGAAACGCCCGCCGGATATGTCGCCGTAGAGAGCCGCGTTGTTGACCAGCGCATCGATCCGGCCGAATTCAGCCAGCGCTGCATCCGCCATCGCAGAACAGCTGTCCATGTCGGCTACATCGAGGGGCACACCAATGATCTTGCCGCCGGCGGCCTCGACAGCCGCAACCGTTTCGCCCGTATCACGGATATCCGCCGCGACGACGCCGGCCCCCTCAGTGGCCAGCGCCTCGCAATAAGCGCGGCCGATACCCCTGCCGCCGCCGGTGACGATCGCAACCTTGCCGTCGAGCTGTCCCATGATTCAGTCCCTATTCACCCAGGTCCGCATTGACCGTAATGCCTATCTTGCCAACCTGCTCGCCGCTCTCGAGTTTTTGCAGTGCCGCAGGCACGTCTTCCAGGGCGTAGAGGCTGTCGAAATGCGGCGTGAACAGCTTGCGCTCCGCCGCATCGATCAGGGTTCGAAACTCTTCGAAGTTACCGATGGTCACCCCGATGACCTGCAATTGCCGAATGAACAGGCGTTGCAGGTCGGCCTTGGGATTGGGACCCGACGTCGCGCCGCACACGACGATCCGTCCGCCACCCACGGCAGCGCGCATCGACGTGTCCCAGGTCGCCTCGCCGACATTCTCGATGACGACATCGACCCCGCGTTTGTTCGTCGCGGCGCGAACGGCATCCAGGACGTCGTCGTTTCGGTAATTGACCAGCACGTCGGCGCCGTACTGTTTCGCCACGGCGAGTTTCTCGTCGGATGAAGATGTCACGATGACGCGCGCGTTGCGCATCTTGCAAAACTGCAAGGCCGCCAAAGACGCGCCGCCACCGACCCCGTGGATCAGGACCGTATCTTCCTGGGTCACCCGCCCGGCCGTCGTGACCATGCGCCAGGCCGTCAGGTAGGCCGTCGGCAGCACGGCGGCGTCGCGGAAACTCAACGCGTCGGAAATCGGGAACGCACAGCCGCGGGGACGACGATGTAGTCGGCGAAGGTGCCATCGAAATTTTCACCCGGGATCGAACGCTCGAAGGACAGCATCTGATCGCCGCGACGGCTGAACTCGTCATCTCCAAAGCGCGACGGATAGATCACCACGCGCTCGCCCGGCTTGCGGTGCGACACGCCATGGCCGACGGCATCGATGACCCCGGCGCCGTCCACGCCCATGATCAGCGGCAATTCGTGGCGAAACCCGCTGCCGTCATTCGCCATGTAGAGATCGACACGATTGATGCCCGCGGCCGCGATCCGGATGCGCACATCCCCGGCGCCGAAGCCCGGCTTGGGCCGCTCCCCGACGACGACCGATGATAGGCCTTCATGCCCGTCCAGATAGACGGCCCGCATAGTGTCGGTCGCGGACATCGCAATTCTCCGTTCGGCGAAGAGAATGGTGGGCGGTGACGGGATCGAACCGCCGACCCTCTCGGTGTAAACGAGATGCTCTGCCAGCTGAGCTAACCGCCCGGTGTCGGGGTTCTATCCCAATTGCCATGTTGCGGGCCAGCCCCAGCTAACAATTGGAGGAAAACCAAACCCGCAAATGCAGCGGGCCGGCCGCAGAAACTACGGCCGGCCCGCGCAAAACGCGAAAACGCTTCAGTTTAGTTCACAGCGTCCTTGAGAGCCTTGCCCGCCTTGAACTTGGGCTGCTTCGAGGCCGGAATCTGGATGGCAGCGCCGTCTGCGGATTGCGACCGGTCGTGGCCTTACGCTGGGCGACGGAGAAGGTACCGAAACCCACGAGGCGGATTTCATTTCCGGCCTGGAGAGCACTTGTAATGTTGTCGAGCACACTGTCGACCGCCTTACCGGCGTCAGCCTTGGAAAGGCCGGATGAGTCAGCAACGGATGCGACGAGATCGTTCTTGTTCACAATTGACCCCCTTATGGGTTGGTTCAGTGGATCTGAAGTCTGGATCGGGAAGTCCCACACCAAACAGTCCGGGGAGTCTAGAAGCCGGGATTCCGAGCCGTCAATCAAAACGGCCCGGAATTCCGGGGTTTTTAGCGAAAATTGTGTTGCGACTCGGCGTTGTAGCCTCGTCAACCCTAATGACGCACCACACCAGAGGTGTCGGAATCGTCATCTTTGCCCGAAACAGAGCCCGACTCGTGTTCCGATTCGTCCCACTCGATAGGCACCAAAGGCTGGCTCAACGCGTGTTCCAGGACTTCATCAACGGTGGTCACCGGGATGATTTCAAGCCCCTTCGTGACATTGTCCGGAATGTCGGCCAGGTCCTTTTCATTGTCCTGTGGAATGATCACGGTCTTCACCCCGCCACGCAACGCGGCAAGCAGCTTCTCCTTGAGCCCGCCAATCGGCAGAACACGGCCGCGCAGCGAGATCTCGCCGGTCATGGCGACATCCTTGCGAACCGGGGTCTGGGTAGGCGCGGAGACCATGGATGTGACCATCCCCACGCCGGCAGACGGACCGTCTTTCGGCACGGCCCCTTCGGGTACGTGAATATGAATGTCGCGCCGTTCAAACAACGGCGGTTCGATACCGAACTCGATCGCGCGTGAACGCACATAGGCGTTGGCTGCCTGCACGGATTCCTGCATCACGTCCCCGAGTTTGCCGGTGACGGTAACTTTGCCCTTACCCGGCATCAGGAGCGCTTCGACCGTCAGCAATTCACCGCCGACCTCGGTCCAGGCAAGCCCGGTGACCACGCCGACCAGATCATCTGCTTCGGTCTCACCAAAGCGGAACTTCCGGATACCGGCATACTTGTCGAGATTCTTGACCGTCACCTTCACGGCGTCGACATCCTTCTCGACCGCGATTTCCTTGACCGCCTTACGCGCCAGGTTGGCAATCTCGCGCTCGAGACTGCGGACGCCGGCTTCGCGGGTGTAGTAGCGGATGAGGTCGCGCAACGCGGTGTCGGAAATCGACCACTCCTCTTCCTTGAGGCCGTTCTCTGTCACCTGCTTGGCGATCAGATGACGTTTGGCAATCTCTACCTTCTCGTCCTCGGTGTAGCCCGGGATCCGGATGATCTCCATCCGGTCCATCAGCGGCCCCGGCATGCGCATCGAATTGGCCGTGCAGACGAACATCACGTCCGACAGGTCGTAATCGACCTCCAGATAATGATCCTGGAACGTATGGTTCTGTTCCGGGTCGAGTACTTCGAGAAGGGCCGAAGACGGGTCGCCGCGCCAGTCGGCACCCAGCTTGTCGATTTCATCGAGCAGGAAGAGCGGGTTCGAGGTCCCGGCCTTCTTCATGCCCTGGATCACCTTGCCCGGCATCGAGCCGATATAGGTACGCCGGTGCCCGCGGACTTCCGCCTCGTCGCGAACGCCACCCAGGGACATGCGCACGAATTTGCGCCCGGTCGCGCGTGCGACCGATTTACCGAGGGACGTCTTGCCCACGCCCGGAGGCCCGACCAGACACAGGATCGGTCCCTTGATCTTCGACATGCGCTGCTGCACGGCGAGATATTCGAGGATACGCTCCTTGACCTTGTCGAGACCGTAATGGTCCTGATCGAGAACCTCATGGGCCGCCATGATGTCTTTCTTGACCCGCGAACGCTTCTTCCACGGGATCGCAAGGATCCAGTCGAGATAGTTGCGCACGACGGTCGCTTCGGCCGACATCGGGCTCATATTGCGAAGTTTCTTCAGCTCCTGTCCGACCTTCTCTTCCGCTTCCTTGGTCAGGCGCGTTTTCTTGATCCGGTCTTCGAGTTCCTGGAGTTCGTCGCGGCCGTCCTCGGCCTCGCCAAGTTCCTTCTGGATCGCCTTGAGCTGTTCGTTCAGATAATACTCGCGCTGCGTCTTCTCCATCTGGCGTTTGACGCGGCTGCGGATCCGTTTCTCGACCTGAAGGACACCGATCTCGCCTTCCATGAAGCTGTAGATCTTCTCCAGACGCTTGTGGATCGTGTCGGCCTCGAGCAGCTCCTGCTTCTCGGGAATCTTGAGAGACAGATGCGACGCGATCGTGTCGGCCAGCTTGCTGGGCTCGTCGATCTGGTTGATCGAGACGAGCACCTCGGGCGGCACCTTGCGGTTCAGCTTGATGTACTGCTCGAACTGGGTGACGACCGAGCGGCCGAGCGCCTCGATCTCGCTTTCGTCTTCCGGGGCATCGGCGCTGACTTCCGCGAAGGCCTGGAAGAAATCCTCATTGTCGGTGAACTCGACGACCGATGCGCGCGCGCTTCCTTCGACCAGAACCTTGACCGTGCCGTCCGGGAGCTTGAGGAGCTGCAGGATCGTGCCCACTGTCCCGACCTTGTAGAGGTCCTCGGGTGCCGGATCGTCTTCGCCGGCGTCCTTTTGGGTCACGAGAAGGATTTGCTTGTCGTCCTTCATCACATCCTCGAGTGCCCGCACAGACTTTTCGCGCCCCACGAAAAGGGGAACGATCATGTGCGGAAACACGACGATGTCGCGTAACGGCAGGACCGGGAACAAGCTACCTTTGGAAATATCAGTCATTTTGCATTCCGATTTCGCAATTTCGGTTTTCAGATTAACCAAAAAACCTTGCGCATGGGTTTACGGCTGAAGTCAGGGAACGCCGATTTGGCGAGTCGCGCCATGACCAATTATTTGGTCCAAAGCGTCCCGACAATCAAGGGGATGGAACAAGTTGTGAAAATTACCCGGATTGACGAGCCGGCGGGAACTCTCGCAGAAGACAAGGTTGGCTGACAGCCGGATGGCTGTCCAAACCGGATCAGGCGCTGGTGCCCAGATCCTCGCGCTTGTCCGCATAGATATGCAGCGGGGCCGCGTTGCCATCGACGACTTCGCCGTTGATCACGACCTCCTCGACGCCGTCCATGCCCGGCAAGTCAAACATCGTGTCGAGCAGGATGTTTTCCATAATCGAGCGCAGGCCGCGTGCACCGGTCTTGCGGGCGATCGCCTTCTTCGAGATGGCCCGCAGCGAATCCTCGGCAAAGGACAGTTCGACACCCTCCATCTCGAACAGACGCTGATACTGCTTGATCAGCGCGTTCTTTGGCTGGGTCAGAATCTGGATCAGGGCGTCTTCATCAAGATCACCAAGCGTCGCAAGCACCGGCAGGCGCCCGACGAACTCGGGAATGAGACCGAATTTCAGGAGATCCTCGGGCTCGACTTCGCTGAGAAGTTCACCGGTCTGTC